>NZ_JBVFVD010000001.1:0-1025481 GCF_055523525.1 Mycoplasma sp. 10961 | reverse complement strand
TTTAACCTCCAATATTAATATTATTATATTTTGTGCTTTTTGGGGTAAATACAAAAAAATATCAAAAATACATATTTATTTTGTAAAAAAAACACTTTTTTGCAAAATTAAAATTGTGAATAACTTTTATTTAGTTGTGTATATCTCGCTTTTTATTTGGTTTAACACAAGTTTAATGGAAGAATATATTTCTTCATTTTTCTTTTTTTTCAAAGCATTCAAAATTGTAGTATGATCTTTATTTAAGTAGCGTCCAATTTCAGTTGAAGACATATTCAATATATCATCCATTAAAATAATAGCAATATGCCTGGCAATAACGATCTCTTTCTTTCTAGTTTTCCCCATAATTTCTTTAACACTGATCTTATAGTATGCTGAAACTTTCTTGATAATCACATCGGGTGTTAGTTCCGCTATTTCCTTAAACCTTTCTTTAAAGATTTTTTTAATAACGCTAAATACATAATCAGTTTTTATAAGATCATCATTGTAATATTTTATCTTTGTTATAGCGCCCAACAAAGATCTTATTGAACCCCCGAATTCTTTAACAACAAATAATTTAGACTCTTTGTCAATTATTTTTGGATCAATGTTGTTTTTTTCTAATAAAAAATTTAATATATTATCAATTTCATTTTCGGCGGGCTTGCTGATTTTACTTATAAAACCTGATTCAAGTCTAGTATACAAGCGATCTTCAAACTGAAGCTTCAATTCTTTTAATTCTTTTTCTGATGAAATAATTGTAGGAACATCTTTTTGCATACGGGCTTCGATTATTTGGTAAATAAAATTCTTGGTTTGTTTTTTTTGACCTTCGCCAAAGATATGAAAATCATCAAAAAGAACAATGTCAGCATTAGTTATATAGTTAATTAATTTAGTTATATTATTCGTTTTATTATCCTGGATAGCCGTAAGTATTTTTTTATTAAAAATTAAAGGAGTTATATATATTGATTTTTTACCACTTTCTTCTATTTTTTTGCCGATAGCTTGTAATAAATGGGTTTTTCCACCACCTGAAGGTCCAGATAAAAAAAAGATATTAAAATCTACACTAAGTTTTGATATGCTTGTTCCAATATCAACAGCTTCTTTATTAAATCCGCCCTTTAAATAATTCTCGAACGTTGATTTATCTGAATAATCATTTTGAAAATAGTTTTTAGTTTGCTTTGGTTGCTCAATTATTTGGTCTAATGATTGTTCAGTTTTTTTATGGTCTTTTTCTATAACAATTTTATATTTTATAAATTTGCCAAATACTTGCTCTACTGACTTATCAAGACTTTCTTTATAAAGATTCAAATAAATTTGCTCTGAATTTTTATTGTAATTTTTAAAACTTAGTAAAACTTCTTG
Organism: Mycoplasma sp. 10961; assembly: GCF_055523525.1. NCBI lineage: Bacteria > Bacillati > Mycoplasmatota > Mollicutes > Mycoplasmatales > Mycoplasmataceae > Mycoplasma > Mycoplasma sp. 10961. The sequence goes on along the minus strand of NZ_JBVFVD010000001.1, from coordinate 1,024,110 downwards.
CGATTGTATATCTAAAATTTCTACATCATTAAAAAAAGTTTTATAAATCATATTGTCTTTTACTTCGTTTGACAAAAATTCTCTTAATTGTTTCGTCCTAATATTTTTATCAACATCTCAGTTTGTTTCATTAACTCCTATCATATTTTTAAATTTTATAATATTTTTTATTTTATAAATAAAATATTTAAAAATAACTTGTTAATAAGTAATTTTAATTCACATCTTTACTAACAAGTTATTAAAATGTGGATAACTCTGTGAAATATTTGTGAATTTCTAATTATTAAAAATTATTTTATAATTTATTAAATATATGAGTAATTACCAACTAAAGACCAATGAAGAACACTATGTTGCTACACCTATTAAAGTATTAAAAAGTAGTCCTGGCCAATTATGAGCCCTGTTAATGTGTGAAACAGATAAAAAAGAAAAAATAGTCGTTTATGCTTCAAAAAATATACCAAAACTTTTTGAAAGTTACGATTTTATTGTTACAAAATCGATTAAAAGCCAAAATAATAATTATGTTTTGGTTAATTTTTATACTAGACCTAAAACAGTTGATCGCGAAACAGAGTTATACAGATACTTAAAACAAACCCCAAAAGTGGGGTTTGTTGCAATCGACAAAATTAAAACTTATATTGGTTTTATAGATTTTTATAGAAACGTAAAGAATGGTGATTTAACCAACGAAGATTTTGCTAGTTTTTTGTCAACTAAACAAAAAGAAATGATAAAAAATATTTATGAGGAACATAAAGATAAAATAAATCAATTAATTGATGTAAATAATGTCGTTGATGAAGAGTTGTTCTTTTTTGAATTAAATAAAATTCAAAATTTATATGAAAAAATTAAGTATTTAAATTCTAATGTTAAAGATTTATTAACTCATTACAAAGTTAATAATCCTTATAATTTGTTTTTAATTAATAAATTAAATTTACATGATGTAGATACTTTTGCTTTAGCATTAGGATATCAGACTAATTCATACGAAAGATTGGAAGCATATTTAAACTACTCAATGGCCTTTTTGGAAGAAAATAATTCAACTTTTTTATTTTCAAGCGAAGTTATTGAGTTATTACAAAAAACTTCTAATTTATATGATCATATAGTTATTGAAGAATTTTTAAAGGATATGATTAATAAAGGGGTAATTTTATCTGTTGATAATTTGATTTGCCGAAAAACTATTTATGATAAAGAGAATATGGTGACCTTCTGGATTAATAAAATAAAAGATGTAGAACCACTCAAATTAAAAATTTTGCCAAAAAAAGATTTAAATTATTTATCCGACAAACAAAAAGAAGCTTATTACGAATCTTTAAACAATAATATTAGTATCATAACAGGTGCCCCAGGTACCGGGAAAAGCAATATCATTAAACATTTGCATGATACTTTAAAAAAATCTAAATTTAAACTTGGAAAAGATTTTATGATACTTGGACCCACCGGGAGAGTTTGTGCTAATTTATCGAAAAAACATGGGTTTGTTACAAAAACAATACATAGTTTTTTAAGTATTCCAACTGATGATGAAAAAGTTACAAAAAGTATTGAAGATTTTAATGATATAAAATGTTTAATAATTGATGAATTTAGTATGGTTAACTTAAATATTTTTTATTTACTTTTATCAGTATGTCAAAACTTGCAAAAACTAATCTTACTTGGAGATGTTAACCAATTGCCTGCAATTGGTCCAGGCAACATACTACATGATTTAATTGATTCGCAGAAAATTTCAGCAACTTATTTAGAAGAGAATTTTAGGGCTGAAAGTCAAGAAATCATTGATTATACAAACTTTATTAATTCTCTTGGCGATTTTGAAAAGTTAAATTCTGATACTAGTTTTAAAGATTACTTAAAAAATAATTTGAGTGTAAAAATTACTGAATTAAATCAAAAAACAAAAGAAATTATATATACAGATTTTTGTAATTATCAAGGAACTAAATTAACTAAAAATAGTGTTTCATTAAATGTATATAACGATTACCTAAATGATTTAAGTGGTTTATTTGTAGAAAAAGTAAATAAATATGATTTAAATAATGTGATTATCATTTGTCCAATGTATAAAGGTTTTTTTGGTATTGATAAAATTAATGAACAAATTCAAAATGTGTATAATAGAGATTCAGAAGTAATATATAAATATAAAATAAATGAATTAGAATATAAATTTAAATTAAATGATAAAGTAATTCAATTAGTCAATAGATATGATGAAGGTATTTCAAATGGCGATATTGGATATATTGAAAAATTTATAAAAAATTCCGCAAACAACAAAGAAGAGATTCATGTTAGATATGATGAAAAAATAATTATTTATTCTAAAGATGAATTTAAAAATGAAGTTAAATTAGCTTATGCGGTTACTGCACACAAATTTCAAGGAAGTGAAATTAATTGCTGTATTTTTGTTGTGCACCCAGCTCACCAAAAAATGCTATATAAAAAACTTGTCTATACGGCTACTTCTAGGGCTATAAAAGAATTAGTTATCTTTGCACATACAAATAAAATTTATTCAACAATTTTTTTAAAAGAATTTTTAAAGCCAAGAAATATTATTACAAACTTAAGTTGGATGTTAAAGGAGTAAGATGAAATTAATAGTTGGATTAGGAAACCCCGGAATTGAATATAAATACACAAGACATAATGCTGGATTTTTAGCAATTGATCGAATATGTGAAAAATTAGGGATTACCTTAGATATAAATAGATTTAAAGGTGAATATAAAAAAGTTGAGGATTTAATTATCGCAAGGCCTTTAACTTACATGAATTTATCAGGAGAATTTGTTCGAGACCTGGCAAATTTCTACAAAATAAATTCTGATGATATTATGGTAATTCACGATGAAAAAGATATTGAAATTGGTAAAGCAACTATAAAAGTTGGAGGAAGTGGAGGAAGTCATAACGGTGTTAAAAATATCATTCAACATCTCAATAAAGAAGATTTCAAACGCCTTAAAATTGGAATAAGTTCACCTTTTGAAGGTGAACTAAAACATTTTGTTTTAGGAAAATTTACCGAGCATGAAATAAAGGAATTAAATATTGTTTTAGAAAAAAGTGCAGATGCTGCTATATTATTTGGTTTCAATGATATTTATACTGTAATGAATAAATTTAATGCTAAAAACAAAACTAAACCTAAAAAATAATAAAATTCTTATTGCTGTAAGCGGAGGCCCTGATAGTATGTTTTTATTAAATAAATTTAAAAATTATAAAAACATACTAGTAGCTTGTGTTAATTATAATCAACGTTTTGATAGCAATGTTGATTATAATATTGTTAATATTTTTTGTCAAAAATATGATATTCCTTTTTTTGGTTTATCACTAAATAAACTAGATTATAAAAAAGGAAATTTTCAAACTTGGGCACGGGACCAAAGATATGCATTTTTTGAAAAAATATATAAAGAAAAAAATTGTAATATTTTATTAACTGGGCACAATCTTGACGATTTTTTAGAAACTGCAATTTTTCAACTTTCTTCAAACCGTGATGTTGAATATTATGGAATTCGTAAGATTAACCATTATAAAGGTATGAATATCTTTAGGCCCTTGCTCTTTAAATATTTTAAAAACACTATTCTTAAAAAAGTAATTAAAAATAAGATACCATTTCAAAAAGATTATACAAATGATGTTCCAAAATACACCAGGAATAAAATAAGAATTGAAAATAACAAAAAAAGTAAGTTAAAAAAAATATGTTTTTTATCACAAATATTAATCAAAAACTTATTTTTGAGTTTTAAAAATAAAAAAATATTAAACGAATATAAATGTTGAGAAAATAAAAAATTCTCCCAAGATATATTTTTACATTTGAAAAACAAAAAAGACTTGGTTTATAAGTTTATAAATAGTAATTATGAAAATATAAAATTATCTAATGATAAAATAGAAAACATTGTTAGTTTTATTTTAAGTAAAAAAAGAACAAATTCATATAAATTGAATGATAATTTTTATCTGAAAAAACAAAAAGGGAATTTATTAAAAATAAAACAATAACTTTTAAATTTATTTTATAATATACTTAATATATTTGTTACAGAAAGGAAGGTATGAAAAATAAAAAAATAATAATCTGAATAACTATATTAATTTTATTAGTTCTAGGTATTGTTCTTTATTATGTATTAACTAGAAGAACAACTGGAAATGAATTAAGTATAAGTCAATTAATTCTTAGATTAGAAGCAGCTGCTAGCGACACTGAAGACAAGAACTATTTTGTATCAATTGTCTATGATCCATTTAAAAACACAATTAACACTGTTTTAACTAATGGTGATAAAACTGAAAGTGCTGTTACATATGGGAAAATAAATGAAGTTTATACTTTAATAAATAATTACCAAGATGTAATGAGAAAAGCAGTTTTATTCACTAATAATGCAAATAATTCAACGCAACTTGGGCAAGTTTGGTCAGTTAAAACTCCAGAACAAAGTATTTTTACATCAATACTTATATCATTAATTCCTACAGCATTATTTTTATTTGTTATTTACTTTGTTTACAGAGGACAAAGCAAAATGATGAATGGACAAGGCGGAATGTTTGGCGAAAAATCACCGGCACAAATCATTAAATCCGATAAGAAATTTAAAGATGTTGCTGGCAATAAGGAATCAATTGAAGAAATTAAAGAAATTGTTGATTATCTTAAAAATCCAAAAAGATATGAAGAAGCAGGAGCAAGGATGCCAAGAGGTATTTTGCTTGGTGGTCCTCCTGGAACTGGTAAAACTTTATTAGCTAAAGCTACTGCGGGTGAAGCTAATGTACCATTTTACTTTGTATCAGCATCTAACTTTGTTGAGTTGTTTGTTGGTATGGGTGCAAGAAGAGTTAGAAGTGTAATTTCTGAAGCTAGAAAGAATGCACCAGCAATTGTGTTTATTGATGAGCTTGATGCAATTGGTAGAACAAGAGGTAGCGGTATTGGAGGTGGGCATGATGAAAGAGAGCAAACTTTAAACCAACTATTGGTTGAAATGGATGGTATTAAAGAAAATTCAGGTCTTTTGTTCGTTGCTGCAACTAACCGTACAGATGTCTTAGACCCCGCTTTAACAAGACCAGGTCGTTTTGATCGTGTTATTACGGTTGGATTACCAGATGTTAAAGAAAGAGAAGAAATCTTAAAATTACATGCAAAAGGAAAAAGATTTTCAAGCGATGTTCAATTCTCTAATGTTGCAAAAAGAACACCTGGTTTCTCAGGTGCTCAATTAGAAAACGTTATTAATGAATCTGTTTTATTAGGTGTTCGTGAAAGATCTGATGTTATAACATTAGAAATTATTGATGAAGCGATTGACCGTGTAATGTCAGGTCCAGCTAAAAAATCAAGAACTATTACAAAACGTGAATTAACAATGGTTGCTTATCATGAAGCAGGTCATGCAGTAGTTGGAATTAGAATTCCAGGCGGAAACAAGGTTCAAAAAATTACTATTATCCCTCGTGGTCAAGCTGGTGGATACAACTTAATGATGCCTGAAGAAGAAAAGTACAACTATTCTAAGAAAGAATTGTTAGCATCTATTGCTAGTTTCATGGGTGGTAGAGCTGCTGAAGAAATTATTTATGGTGCCGATAATGTTTCTACTGGAGCATCTGACGACATAAATAAAGCTACCTCTATTGCACGCAGAATGGTTACTGAATTTGGTATGAGTGACTTAGGACCTATTAAATATCAAGAAGAATCTGGGTCTCCATTTTTAGGTAAAACTTTAGCTACTAGTTCATCAATTTCTAACCAAATTAGTCACGAAATTGAATTAGAAGTTCGTAAAATTATTTTAGAAGCTAAAGAAATTGCCCTTAAAGTAATTAACGAAAATAAAGAATTACTTGAATTAATTAAGACATTACTTTTAGAAAAAGAAACAATTATTTCTGAGGAAATCGAATACATTGCTAAAAACTTAAAACTTCCACCTAAACAAGAAGAAGTTAAAAAAGAAAATAAACCAATTGATTTAGATTCTTTAATTTCTCTAACTGAAGACAAACCAAAAGAAGAAATTCAAGCAGAATCGGTTGAAGAACCTAACACACAAGAACAATAAAATACTTGATAAAATCTTTTATAAACAAAAAAAACTAACATTTGTGTTAGTTTTTTTGTTTTTCTTTATTACTATTTCTAGCGGTATAAAGAGTACTCAATAACTATTAATTACGCAAGTGAACCCACAACTTTGCAAGATGTTTTATTTAGTTATTAAAAACTAAAAATCATTTCATTATCAAAAATTATAAATATTATTTTATTTTAATTATTTTATATAATATAAATAAAATTTTTATATTCAATTTATAAAGGAGGCAAGATATGCGAAATTTATTTAAAGAAGTATGAAGATCATTATTTAAAAATAAAATAATAGTTGGAGGACTGACTATTTTAATATTCCTTACATCTGGAATTTTCACATTTCTACATGGTAGTACAAAAACTATGCAGATCCAATATGAAAAATATCAAAATCAATCTAAAGCCCATGATATAACAGTAGATTTAAATTTACCTATTAATGGTAATACTTATAATAATGGATATTTTATTAATGGTTTAAGCAGGGAAGACGATTCTCCTGATTACAATAAACCAATTAAATATTTAACTAAAAATTACTTAGAAACAAGTAATATTTTAAACTTCAATAAAATAACCGAACAATACTTGCCCTTAAGTTATTTTATTGACCAACAGGAATATCAAAACAGATATATTAGTCGTTCAGATTTTCTTGATTTATATAATAGTTCAAATGGTGATAATCAACAAGGTGAATTGTTTGCACTTGATTATTCGCAAAATCAAAAATATTTTAAGTTAAAAAGACCAATTACTTTTCAAACATACGTAAAAGAAGGAGATAATTATAAACAAGAAATAGCTAAAACATCTGTTGCTAAAGAAAATCGTTTTAGATTTGATAAAGTATATAAATTTAAGGATATTGCATATATTTATAATAGTGAAAAGAATGATATTTATGTTTCACAATTAAGTACTTTATATATAAATCCTGAAAACAACTTAATGACTTTTGACATATTACAAGGTAGAGATTGGGAAGCTAACAAAGGTGTTGTTAAAATCTCAGGCGATCAATTAGCAAAATTATTAGGATTAACTCCATTAAATAATAATAACAATTATGTTTATGTAATTAATAAAGAAATTAAACCAGTCTTAATTAATTACACTGATGGTGATGATTTTACTGATTTATATTCAAAAGAATTATTAAGAAGTTTTGCATATGACAATTTATTTAATAATAAAGATATCGAAGTTGAATATAATGGGAAAATAACTTTTGAAAATGATAAGTTATATAATATTCCACTTAACTGGGCTTACCAAAGAAATAAAATAACTTATTTTGAACGTAAGTTATATGAAACAACTTATGTTGGGGAAACCAAAAACAAATGAAGCGGAACATATAAAAGCTTCATGGATAATTTGATTACGCAATTTGGAAATATACCCCAAGACTATGCAAAATTCTCATTTTGAGAAAAAACCATAGTTAACGAATATATTCCGTATATAAATCAAAATAACCTTTCTATTCTCGGAGAAATAGAAACTAAAAACGAAGAGAAAAATTTACTATCTTATGAAGAAGTTCAAAATACTTTGTTAAAATTAGGTGAAAATCAAATTCAACCAAGAGGCATTGATTATAGTAAATTTGCATATGATGGATATCAAGGTATAGCACAAATAGAAGGATATACCTTGATAGATAATAAAAATTATTTAAATTTAACTAACCGTAATATAGCTAGTGATACTTTGCTTAAAATCAGGTCTGGTGCACTTGAAATCACAAAACAAAATATTTACAGATATTTAGAAAGAAAAGTATCAAAAGAAAATATTGGTATTAGGCAATCTATAACTGTTGATTCATTTAATGATGGAGAGGGTAAAAAAGTTTATCATTTTGTTAATGTAGGTGATCAAAATAAAACAATTTACGGAATACAAAACAATATTAATAAATTGATTAATGAAGATTTATACCCAACTTTAAATAAAGAATCAAGTGATTTAACCAATTACTTTGTGGCTAAAGAACTTAACCCATATGTTTCTAGTGCTATATTAACCCAAGCCTTATCAAATATTATACCTTCAGAAGAATATATTAAATTAGATTATGAATATAATAGAGTTCAATTTACTGATTCACAATCAGGTCAGGTAACTGATATACCAAGGACAAAAATCTATAAGTTAACAAATTATAAAAATAATAAAACATTACCAGATAACGAATACAATGTTTTTGCTGATCTTGGTGTTATGTTACTATCAAACGATAGTAAATTTGTAATTTTAAAACCCTTTTATAATGAACAAAACCAAATAGTTTCATGAAAAAATGTTGAATTAAATATTGATCGGAACGGAATAGTACCAAATGGGCAAATGTATAATTGACTTAGTTCTAATAAATTAACATTAAAATCATATTTACCTAAAAATACTTTTGTTATGGAGGTTCCTGATTTTAATCATACAGTATTTGTTCCTTTTGAATTTAGAGGACCTGATGTTGAAGTAGTTAACCAGGCTTTAAATGAAAATTCCTTAGATTATGGTATTAATAAACTATGAAAAAGCATTATTAATACCGATTTATATAAAAAAGGGTTTATCAACGAAGAACAGTTATTGGTTTTAATGAGTTCATTAAAGAAATCATTTGATAAAAATAACTTTGCACAAATTTTTTCTTCAGGATCAATAAACTATAGCGTTTTACCTAAGATTATTTTAGATGGATTATATGAAGTTTCTAACCACCCGCAAGGTGATTATATAAAGATAATAATTAACAATGTTTTTAATAAAGTATTAGGTTTATTGTCTAATTTTAATACACAAGAAGAAAAGAACAATTATTTAGCAAAAAATATTGATAACTTATTTTCGTTTATTGCTTTATTATCTGGTGATAAGATTGTTAATTATGACACTTTAAGTTCGATGATGAAAGCATCTAAGAACTTAGATGAATTCTTAATTATTTTAAGAGATATATTTTCTGCAATAAACTTTAAAAAGATTTTCGGATATACAAATCATTTCTTTAATACTGATTATAATAAAGAACATAAATTAAATGGTCAAATTTATAAACGTGGTTTAAGTATTTATGATATTCTTTTAGCCGTTTTAAATGGAATTGAATATCCAATTTTAAAAGATGCTCTTATTAGGTTACTTGATAACCTGGATATAAATTATTTAACAGACTGAGATAATCCAAATAATCCATTACAAGGTATTTTAGATATTTTGCCATTTGGAGTTAAAGAATTATTGCCACAAATTAATGCTAAAGAAAATGACACCAATAAAAAATATCAAAACCTAATTAACGGCATTAAGTTTTTAATAAATAACTTTGATCATAAAATCTTTTTAAATACTTTAAAAGAGGAAATAGAATTAGAGGCTACAACAGTTACACAAGTTTTATTTAATAAACTTTTGGGTACTGATGTTGAATCAAAGAAAAATATTTTGATAACTAATTTAGATTCTAAAAAAATAACTTATGCAATAATTAAAAGCATGTTCAGTATCCCTGGATCAGATCGACGAGTCAAGGATGAAATTATTAAGATGCTTAATTTATCATCAAAAGGAACAAATATAAAAATTTCTGATGGTCAATATTTATCAATACCTGACAAAGATCCTGATAAATTGGATTTCTTTGATTTAATTGGGTTATTAGCACCCATTGATACAGCAAGTTCAAGACTTTCTTCAAATACAAATTCAAAGAATCAACTAAATGCTAGTTTGACCACTTTGCAATTGGTCAAACGCCTTGTAGATCAAATAACTGCGAATAAAGATTTATTAACAAAAGAACTTTTACAAAATGTACATAAAAATGTTTTAAAAGAATTTTTTGAATTAAATAACCTTAATGATTTAAATAATCAAAAAGAACAAGTTTTACAAAAAGCAAAAGAATGAAAAATAATCCTTGATTCAATGGAAATAACTAATGAACCAAGTGATAGCAAAGTGCGTGAATCATTTGGAAATTTAACATCATGGTTTATCAATTTACAACCTAAAAGTAGTTCAAATTTCTTTAATATTATCATTACTAGAATATTATCACAGCTAACACCTGCTAAATATAGTGAATTTAACTATCTTACAGATGTATTGCCTTTAATTAGACTATGGTTAGAAATTTTCAATAATACTGAAGATCATGCCCGTAATTTATCTTTTGCAAATGCATTATTAGAAATTGGAAATAAACAAGAAATAATTGATTCATTTAATTCATTTGATTTATTCCAATCAGGTGTATTAAATATTGCAGGATATCAAGAAACTGGTTTTGGTGTTACCAGATCATTAGCAAACACTACTTCCATGAACGAATATTTCTTTAGAAAAGAAAATTCAGGATATGCGAATACATATTTACGAAAATTAGTAAATGATTATCCTGATTTTGAAAAATTTATTGAACAAAACAGTTATTTAATAACACAAAACTTTTCATATATAGCAGCAACTAATAAAGATTTTGTGATACAAACTGGGGGAGTTTTCGAACATTCCAATCCTTTATCATCATATATTAGTATTTTTATAAATACATTTTTAAATAACCCAGCATTTAAAAATAACTTAAAAACATTAACTAAAACATTAATTACTGATTATAAAAGATTTTCATTAGATGCTTTAGGTATCTCAGATGTATTATTAAACAATATTTTAAGAAGAATGTTTCCACAATTACTAGTTTGAACATTTACTAATTCGGTTGCTTCAAATGAAGATGCAACTGTTGATTCAAATATTGCATCGTTTATTTATAATAAATTAGTTAACTTTGAAAACTTGGTTAAAAATCGTGATAATTTTATATCGTTTTTAAGTAAATTTGATTCATCGGGACGTATTTCACCATATTTAGAAAGTGACTATACTTTAAAAATAGCAATTGACAATAATATTTTCACTAAGTTATCTGATTTAGTTGCAGAGGATCCAGAAAAATATTCATTCTTTGGAATGGATTTAAGTAGTATTTTATTTGCGTCCATTAATTCAATTACTGGATTAACGCCAGTTAACAATGTACTAACTTTTAATAGGCCTGAATCGTACATTGCAAAAGTTAATTATGCTTTCTTAAATCAAAATAACAAAGAGATTTATAGCGGAAAAATTCCTGACGATGCTATAGAAGCAGAAGCTTTATTAAAAACTCTAGATGAAAGATATTTAATTAATATTAACGGAACTAAATTCATTATTATTGGAGAAGATATCACATTTGATTATTTTTATCCTGTTTTAGATGAAAATAATCTACAAGTTAACACAAAAGATCAAGCTGTTGTATATGTAAATAATAGTGGGTTTGATCGTATTAGACAGTCGTACCGCGGAACCGTTGTTAAAGAATATTTAACTTTAAAACAAAATCCGACCCTTAATTCATCATCATTAAATGAATTAAAATTAGAAATTGAAAAATATGTTCAAAACCAAATAAATGATGTTGCTAGTTTACAAAGAACTTTCTTATATAATGAACTAGATCCAATTAATCCTGAACGTAGTTTAAGAATTGGAACTATAGAAAAATTAATCAACTCAGTTTCGACCACTTCAAACTTTATTTTAATTATATTAATTACTCTAGTTTCAATATCAACCACATTTATTATTAAAAGGTATATTTCTAATAAAAATAAAGTTATTGGTATTTTAATTGCACAAGGATATACACCACTGCAAATCTCGCTTTCATTATGTATTTTTGCAATCTTTACAATATTTACAGGTGGGCTACTTGGATATATTACAGGATTTTTATTAACAGGATATGGATTGCAAATTTTAAGTAATTATTGAGTTATACCAATTGAAACACTGACCTTTGAACCTGTATCATTAATCACAAGTTTAGCTTTACCACTTTTTGGAATGAGTTTATTAATCGTTTTAGTTGCACTTCGTTCTTTAAGATATAAAGCTATTGATTTAATGTCAGGAATTACAAGCTTAAGTATTAGTGAGTTTTACAATAAACTATTGCATAAAACTCGAAATAAGAAAGTAACAACAAAATTTGGTATTTCTTTAATTTATAATAGTTTTTGAAAACTCTTTTCATTTGGTATTACAGTTGTTTTATCTAGTATTACCACAATAATTGGTATTTCAACATTTGGTACTTTTGAAACAGCAGTTGAGAAAACTTATAGTAACCGAAAATATAATTACAAACTTGATTTAGTTACCCCTACAACCCAAGGAGGGTTATATAACCCTGCTTTAGCAAAGGATTTAGAAAATACATTATATGTGCCTGTAGGTGATATAAGAGAACTAAACCAATATCAACCTGATTATTTTAAACCTGGTGCGTCCAGTGCGGTAAATTTAAATGATCCAGACACTGGAAAAGCAAAAAATGGAAATCCTAGTGACTTCCATCCTCATGTAATTACTCAATTTTCTGTTAATATAAAAATTGAGTCAAGTGTTTCAATTGATCCATTCCAAGTTATTTATAATTCCTTACCTGATAGTCAAAAATCACGTATTTTACAATTGAGAGATAATGTTGGATTTAATTTAATGAAACACCAAGAAGGTGTTGCGTTTGTAATGGAAACCGATAAAAACGGCAAACAAGTAAATACAAATACTATTGATATTAATAAAACCTTAGAAAATGGAGTAAGGGCATTCTTCCAATATATACCTAATAAAGACAATATTATTGATGGTAAGTTTTATTATGTTGCTTATAATGATGTTGAAAAACAATGAGAACATAAAAATATTACAACTACTGCATATAGAGATCAATACCGTCAATTTCTAGTTAATGGATATAAATGAATGGATATAAATACTGAAGTCAGAGATTACTTTGTGTTATTTAACGGAATAGTCTTTAATAACACAACAAATGAAACATACACATATTTAGAATCAAACTATAAAGAAAATGATATAAAGATTTATGGTTACCAAAGTAATTCAAATCAAATAAACATATATTCTGAAAGTGGAGAAAATTTGCTTAGCGCAATTGATAATCAATATAAATCTGAAGGATCAGATAGCTCAAAAGCAATACCTTTAATTATTAATAATGTGGTTAAAAGTAAATATAATTTAAGTAAGGGTGATATATTAGAATTAACTATTAAAAATAAGGTTAATCGACTAACTAAAAATATTGAAGAAAAATTGGGAAGAGATTCATATTTAAATACTGAGAAAGATCTAAATAAGACTTATAAGTTTTATGTTTATGGAATTAATCCAACTTTTATTAACAATGAATTTATAATTCCAAAAGCTGCTGCTGATCAAATTATAGGTTTTGATGCTTTATATAAAGATAAATTATCTAAAACAGAGGACTCACTGCCTGAAGGGCTTAATGAACATCACTACAAGTTTAATGGTATCTTATCTAAAGATCAACTACCAATTCAATTAATGTTATCAACTGGATTATACTCACCTTCTGGGTTTTTCGGTGCTATTGAAAGTTTTAATATTGATAACACTGGTATTAGAGAGAAAAAAGATTTCTTTGATGCTATATTTGGAAACTTTACCGTTAATCCTAATTTACCTGTTGAGGGAGTTATGAAACAACTTGGGGCAAGTAATGATGAAATAGTTAAATTTTTAAATCCTAATTACAACCCAGAAAGAGATAACTTTATAACTGTTTATAATGAAGCAAAAGAAGCACCAGATTTACATATTAAAGAATTTGCTAAATTATTCAATGAACAATTAGCAATACCAAGCTCATACACTGTTGAATCTAAAACAATTGAGATTAGTTTTGCTTTATCAATCGGAAAAACAGTTCAGATTATTCTAACGATTATTTCAGCATTTAGTTTTATATTATCAATCATTATCTTAATTATTGTTTCAACAATTTTAATTAATGAAAATGAACGAAATATAGCAATTTGAAGTATCTTAGGGTATTCTAATAAAGAAAAAATTAAAATGTTTTTTGGTATATATGTACCATTTATAATTATTTCATTAATTTTGGCCTTTCCAATTGCTTATGGTATTATTTCAATTTTTGGAATCTTTTTAGCAACTAGTGTATCCTTATCAATCCCGTTAACTATATCTTGATTTAATCTGCTTCTAACAATTACAGTTGTTTCTGGGGTATTTGGGTTAACTTCAGCTGCAGCATGAATTAATTTAAACAAAATTAAAGCTATAGATCTATTAAAGGAGAAGTAAAATGGCATTTTTTAAGAAAAAAGAACCACAAATTAATAACGATCAAACAAATGATGAACAAATTGCTATTTTAAGTAAAAACAGTGATGTAAAGATAACATATAAAAATATCTTTGATATTTTAGATGTAGATCAAGGTAGCAAAAGAGTTATTGTTGATCGTTATATAGCTAAAAAATTGTTTAAAGCAGCGAAAAATAAGCGTTTAACTGACGAAAACAAAGACCTAAAAAATAGTGAGAATGCAATAATTGAGGTTAAAGACGTAAGTAAATATTATTTATCAGGAAATATCGTTACCAGGGTTTTAAAGAATATTTCTTTAACAATTAATAGAGGTGACTTTGTTATGATTTATGGTAAATCAGGTAGTGGTAAAAGCACTTTGCTAAACTTAATTTCAGCTTTAGATAGGCCATCAAAAGGGAACGTTATCGTTTGTGATACAAACTTACCTTATTTAAGTGACCTTAAATTAACTTTATTTAGGCGCGAAAATGTTAGTTTTATCTTCCAAAACTACAATTTACTACAAAATTTATCTGGTTATGATAATGTTGAAACTGGTGGATATTTACAAAAAAATAAAGAAAAAAAACTTGATTTACATGCCTTATTCACTGAGTTTGATATGGATGATGTTAAATACAAATATCCAGCACAAATGTCAGGTGGACAGCAGCAAAGAATTTCTATTTTGAGAGCAATTGCAAAAAATTCTCCTATTATCTTTGCTGACGAACCAACAGGTGCCCTTGACGAAAAAACTACTCAATTAGTTTTAAGTTATTTATATGATATTAACAAAAAATATGGCACCACCATTGTTATGGTTACCCATAACCCAAAAATTGATAAAATAGCTTCTAAAATTATTACAGTCAAGGACGGAAAAATTCAAAACGAAAGAAATAACCCAAACCCAATTCATCCTAAAAACATAAACTGGGAAAATTAATTCAAAGCACCACAAAATATTTTGTGGTGCTTTTTACTGTAAATTATATTTTAATTTCCTTCTTTTAATTCTTTTAAAAACCATGGCATATCATAAGTGTTAGGATTATATAAATAAGCCTTGAAGAGTTGTGAGGCTAATGATCGATAATTTTGTAATGAAAGAGGATGCTCACGGTCATAATTAACACCAAAAAAATTGTAATCTCTTAAATCATAACTATAAGCTATAGAAAAAGTTGAATCACCATAATATTCACTACTTCCAGCAGTTAAAAGACCAAAATAATTAAAACTACCATTTTTAGAAATGTATAAAGCTGATCCTGAAGAACCTTGACCTCTATAAATATGTGAATAATAATTTCTTCATCCAACTGCAAATTGGTTGTCTTTAATTCACTTTGGTCTTCGCGTAATGGAAGCAGAAAATTTATTAAAAGGAAAACCAATATTCGCAGCATCCCAAATCATAGGCACAGAAGGAATTCTAAATTTAGAAGGAATATCAATTTCTAAATTTGCTTGTTTTATAAGTCTTTCAAATCGTAATACCTGGTCCATTAACCCTTTACTTCTAGCAATTTTTATTTTTTCTAATACATCTATTGAATAAACAATAATATCATGTGGTTGCCTAATGGTTTTACCATCTTTTGATGCTTGTTCGTCAGTTACTCATATTATAGATGGATTATTATAGGTAAACCCATGTGTTGCTCAAATATTTTGGCTACGTTCTAAGTCATTACCATTTAGTAAATAACTAAAATGATAATGACGATTTTTTGCTTCCTTTAGGAAGTTTTGATCGATAATATCACTTCATGACTTTGCAGCAGCAGCCTCAGGGATTATATTTTCAACATGTGAATTTGTGGCAAATAAAAAAGTAAAGTCATCAGGATCCTTATTGGCCTTAGCTAATAAGGAGACCCCCCCTGTTCTATTAAATACATTAACTTTTACTGACCTCAAATATGCATTTTCCACAACATCTCAGTTAAGCCACTCTTCAAGGCGCATGTATTCCGCATCCATTTTGTATCCTTCATGTAATTTGAAGGATACATTTTGGTTTGGTTGATAGACATCACGGTTGGCTAAATATTCTCAATCTGAGAAAATGGTAATAGGTTGGTTGAATTGATTATATTCCATATGATTATAATCAAAGCGGTTTTGATATGTTCCAAAATCTTCTAATTCTTCATCATTTGTATATTGAATGCTTGCGCTTACGGCAGCAGGTAATATTAAAAATGCCCGGTGTTTTTCAAATGTTTCTTTGAAATTAATTTGAGATTCAGGTTCATCAATAATGATTTTATATGAATTATCTTCGATATAGATTTTGAATTCAATGCCAGTTGTTTCATTTCAGGTGAGACTTACTATATATTTAAAGGTATCTTCTGTATTAGTTTTAGCTTCTTTAAGATATTTAATAGTTTTAGAAGCAATTAAATTATCTAAATTAATGTTAATGGCAATGGCATTTTCTGTATTACGAATCCGCTGATTTCTTTGATCATCATTAATTAAAGAATTAGCATGTATAATAAATTTAATATTTCTATTTCTAGCATTTAGTTTAAGTAGGGTTTGCTCGAGATACTTACGTTTAAAGGTTCATGATGCAATATTAGTACGAGTATTAATATCTCATAATAAATCATCTCACATTGGTTCAATTACTCGATCTCGAGTAATTGAAGTAAGTGAGTCTTGGATTTGTTTTAAGTTAGTATTTTTTCATGTAAAACTTTCGTATAAATTATTTGTTTGACTTAAAGCAAATCCTTTTATTTTGTATCACGTATTACCTTGAATTCATTTATTGCTTTTATCTTGCACTTTAAAACTAATGTATGCTTGGTCACCAGAAATACGTTTTATAGAATTTATTTTAAATATTGAAGCTGGTAAAGAGAAGTTTTTGTATTGAATTTCATTATTTTCATTAACTTTCAATTTGATTACTTGTTCAAGGCCATTTAAATCTCTTGCTCATTCATCTGCTGTTTTAGTTTTTAAGGTTTCATAGTTAATATCTAAATCACTTAATTTAATATTGTTAACCATGATTTCTGGGTAGTGGTGTTGTTGATAGTCATTTACTAAGTTTATTAAGGTATATTCTTGCTCGTTAGTGTATCTAATTGATTGATCAGTTTTCTTAATTCATCCAAGTTTAAATGACATACCACGCTTACCAACACGTTTTACATCATATCAAACTGGGAAATAATCCCCCCGCAATGTGCTTATATTTGTTGCATTAACCTCTATATCTTTATCATAATATTTGTTATCTAATGGAACATATGCTTTATCATCGTGATTTACGCCTTTATTATCTGTGCCTGTATTATTAATCAACATTAAATATTCCATGTGTACAAATGCTTTTTGGTCAATTAAATCTTGAACATTGATAAGTCTAAAATCAGGTTCCACTTTAGTTGATGAAGTAAGCCTTGGAGTAAAGTTCGATTCATTAACTGTGTTAATTAAATTAATAATATTTTGATCTGGTATTGTTGCATCTTTAAAGTCTTCTGCAGTAAAGATTTCACCTTTAGGTTTTAAGTCAAAGAAGTTAAGTAATTTGAAATTGTTAATTTTAATAGGGTTTTTATAAATATCTTGATTATCATCAATCGGCACTTCAACTCCATCTTTTTTGTATCAGAGAATTAATTGTGCTGTTCCGTTTCAATCATTAATATTAATAACATCTTTAATAAATAATTCATATTTACCAAATTTAGGCAAAATATATGAATCATTCAATGCTTTAATTGCATCAGAAGCAAGGTATATTTCATGAGTGGTTTTGATATTTGGTTTAAATTTTAATGAATTAAAAAATGTTGCTGAAGTTGCTTCAAGGATTTCAAAGATCTTTGCTTTATGTATTTCATCAAGATAATTTTGGTATGCTCCTTGATTATTTCAAAAGTCTACTTTATGCAGTGTTGGCCGTTTTATTTCTCTTATTATTTGGTTATTAAATAAAACTCTTAATGTTACATATAATTGTCCATTTCTATATTCAAAATCATCAAGAAATTGATAAGTAAAAAATTTTGAAATTCTTCTTGATTTAGGTTTAAAGTATGAAAGTTTATTTTGAAAACTTAAGCTTAGAAAATCACTTTCTTTTAATTCTTTTAAATTATCATAATTTACATTAAAATTCTCATCAATGTGTCAAAGGTTAATTTTGTCAATGTATTGAGTAACATCTCTAGCGAATGTTTTGGAGAACTTATAAGTGTAGTTTATGCCTGGATTAGGTTTTAATATTACTTTAACTTGCACATTTAAAGTATTTCAATTTCTTGGGTCTAATTCTAGGTTTGTAATTTGATAATCAATATATTCATTATCATGCACATCAAAGAATAACTTTGTATTTTCAAAAGTATATGATGCTGAATATGAATATTTTTCAAGGTCGTATTTTTTACCCAATTCATCATATTCAAATTTTAGTTTTTCACCTGCATCATCTTTGAAGTAGTCTAGTAGTGTTTTCGAATCTTGCTCCTCGTTTTGTTTTAGATTAGTATAAAGAGTTTGATAAGTTTGTAATAAAGTTTCAAAAGATTTAATATTTGATTGCATTGAAACTAGCGAGATTTTATCTAATAAGTCACCTATAAATAATTTATTATATTTTGCTTTTTCTTTGTAATAATCTAAAACTAGTTTTTGTGAACCTTGATATTCATTTTTAATATATGTTTCAATGCTCGTTAGTTTATTATTAACTTGTGCAAATATTTGGAGGAATTTAGTAAATTCTTTGTTAAAGGTATTTAATGATTTAAAACTATAAGTATTAAGTAAATCTTTTAAATTATCTTTATTGTTTTTTGTTAACTGCGTTTCTTCTATTGCTTGAATTAAAGAATTTCTTAGTTCAACAACTTGGTTTGTTTCAAGGTGATTTAGTTTTGCCTGGAATTGATAAATACCCTCTAAGTTATAAATATTTTGAATCTTATATATTAAGGATTGTTTATCCAGAGTTGAAATATTTGAAGATTCAACAGTTTTAAATAACTCATCTTTAGCATTCTTTACATCATGTGCTATTAGATTATTTTCAATAATGTAATTAGTTAATGAAGTAAAGTTATTTTCCAATCCTTTATTATAGGAAGATAGATTATTTATTGACAGGTTTTCCTCAAGAAATATTTTTGCTTTATTTAATTGTGTAATTAAAGGTTCGTTATTTAAACTAAATGCAAATGTAAATAACTTATTTAGTTTTGTAATATTATTATCAATTTGTTTAATCAACTCCAAAGGATTCTTAATTTCTTTATTTAAATTAAATAATTTATAAATTGCAGAATTTAAAAAGTCTTTAACAACTTTATTACTAAGATTAAGTTTCTTCGCTTCGTTTACGAACTTATCTAATTCTTTGTTTTTCTCAATCACTAATTCATTGTATGCTTGAATATCAGAATGAGTTTGTTTAATTTCTTCTAGTAATTCATGAGTTAAATTATTTAAGTTTAATGAGGTTGTATTAATAATCTTGTCATATTTTTGGAGTTTTGTTTTAATTGAATTAAAGTTTTCATTGTTAAGATCAATATCTGAATAAAGGCTTTCAATTTTAGTATCTCAGATATTGAGATACTCAGTTGCAAAATTTATTAGAATATCAGCTTTATTAGCTTAAATAGGTTCTTTTGTTTGTGTAATATTATTTTGTAATATATTTAACTGTTTTCTATTTTGATTATTGAAAAAACTAATTATCTTTTGATAATTAGGATCTTTTTCTTTATCTTCTTTTTCAAGTATTTGAGCACTACTACAACTCATTACTATAACTGGTAGCAATGTTACTAAAGGGCCCATTAAAACTAGCTGTTTCTTTTTATGCATAAAACCTCACATTTATTTATTGTAATTATTTTACAATAAATAAAGAAAAACCTGTATTTTATACAGGTAAGTAAAATATTATATGTAGTTTATTTTAAATAGTTTTCCTCTAAATACTTCGCTAACCCAGATTCAGCACAAGTTAGCGGTAATACTTGATCTGCTATTTCTTTTAATTCATCTGTTGAATTAGCCATAGCAATTAATTTACCAACTTTGTTTTTGGTTGAAGCATCATTTCCGCTATCACCAAAGTGGATGGCGTTTTGAGGATCTATTCCCTTTAGTTTGCAATATGCTACTTCTGCATCACCTTTTGAAACATTGATTTTGGTAATTTCTAAAATATTATTTGAACCACTAAGAGTAACTTCTAATTTTCCTTTATATTTTTGGCCTCATTCAAGAGCAAGTTTTCTGATTTTTGATTTTGAAATTGACCAAACGAGTGCCTTGAAGATCTCAAAATCATTTTTATATTCTGAATATTGTTTAGCTTGTTCCTTGCCAAAGCCCATTCAAAATTTATAAAAATTATTTTTAACAAATGCATGTTCTTTTGAAGAATTAAAAACAACAAAATATTTGTTCTTTTTAATATCATCAAAGAGTTCTTGGGCTACTTCTTGTTCGACCGGAAAACTAGCAATAACCTTACCATCTTCAACAATTTTTGCCCCATTTCAAGCTATATAACTATTATTACCAAGCAGTGATACAATGCTTTGTGTCTTTTGATTTACACCTCTTCCAGTTGAAACAACAACTGGGAGTTGTTTTTGCAATTTATTTATTACATTAATTGTATATTCAGTAGGCATTCGTTCTCAGAATTTAACACCTGGTCCGTCTAATGTTGTTCCGTCTAAATCAATAAAAATTATTTCAGGTTTGTTCATGTTAATATTATATATTAAAAAAGATCTTTAAAAGTTGTTTAAAGATCTTTTTGTAAATATTTTTTGATAAATTGTCCTATGGCACCGGTATTATGATCACCAATTACTTCTTTAGCGACTGCTTTAGCATCTAAAGTAGCATTACCCATTGCAAGCCCATAACCTACGTTTTGGATCATTGATACATCATTTCCGCTATCTCCAAATGCTACAATATTTTGAATATCCACATTTAATGAATTTGCTAAATATTTTAAGGTATTTCATTTTGACACATTAATTCCGTTGATATCTGAATAAATTGAATTTGTTAAATATACTTCACAACCACTTTCTTTTAAAGCGGCGGTTAATTGATTAGTAACATCTGCTGCTTTATGAATATCGTTACGCAAAGCAATTTGCGTAATTATTGTACCTGGTTTATAAATATTGTCTCAAACTTCTTGTTTTGTTGAAGGAGCATAATATGTATCACTTTGTACGTGAGTTTTTGTTGCTCATTCACTCATATATTCATCATGAATTAAAGTTTGATTTTTATCTATTGTATCAACACGCAATAAGATTGATTTAGTTTCAATAAAAATATTATAAATAATTTCCATAACTTCCGGTTTAATACTTTGAATTATTTCGTTTTTTCCGGTTTTTGGGTCATGAATCATCGCACCATTTGAGCAAATCAAAAAATCAATCGGAGACAAATCATTATTTTTAAAAAGTGGCATTATATTTGACAAGCCACGCCCAGTAGCCACAACATTATAGTGACCTTGTTCTTTAACTAACTTTAAAGCTTCAATAGTTTCTGGGTGAACATAATTTTGTTTTGTTAATAATGTCCCATCTAAATCAAATGCAAATATTTTTTTCATTATTTAATTACCTCTAAGCCATTCATATATGGTACTAAAACTTTAGGAATTGTAATAGAACCATCGTAGTTTTGATAGATTTCTAAAATAGCTGCAATAAGACGGTCAACAGCCATGGCTGAACCATTCATTGTGTGAGCATATTCATTTTGCCCCTGATTATTTTTAAAACGAATCATAGCACGGCGAGCCTGAAAATCTCCCATATAGCTCACACTCGAAACCTCACGGTATTTTTGTTCAGAAGGCAATCATAGTTCTAAATCAATTGTTTTTCTTGCTGAAAAACCAAGATCGCCAGTACATAATTGTAATAAACGGTGTGGTATTTCTAGTTTTGTTAATACATCTTGTGCATCTAAGACCATTTGCTCAAACTCACTAGTCGCAGTTTGTGAATTAGTTACTTTAACTAATTCAACTTTTTTAAATTGGTGTTGGCGTAAAATTCCTTTGGTATCTCGTCCTGAACTTCCTGCTTCTGATCTAAAACATTCAGTATAAGCTGTTGCTTTAAATGGTTTTGATAAATCTATTACCTCATTGTTATAAATGTTTGTTAAAGTTGCTTCTGCTGTTGGTATTAAATATTGTGAATTGTCTAATTTATATAAATCTTCTTCAAATTTGGGTAATTGACCAGTACCAAATAAAATATTATGATTAACTATAACGGGTGTTGTAAATTCTTGGTACCCTTTAGTTTCGTGTAAATCTAGCATAAAATTAATTAATGCGCGCACTAATTTAGCCCCTTGATTTTTGTAAATAACATACCTTGAACCTGATAATTTTACAGCTCTTTCAATATCAATGATATCAAGTTTTTTAGCAATTTCGTAGTGTGGCAATGTACCAGCAACTAATCCCCTCCCTAATGTTGAATATTCTTTTAAAACTATATTGTTTGTTTCGTCTTCACCAACAGGCACAGATTCCAAAGGGAGATTTGGAATCTGTGCTAAAAGAGATTGTATCTCATTATTTAAATCATCAGATTTTTTAGTTAAGGCTACTTCTTGAATTTTTACATCATCAATTTGCTTTTTTAATTCAGATAGTTTATCAGGTTGATTTTTATATTGTCCAAATAACTTTGATAATTTAGTTAATTCACTTTTTTTATTTTGCGCTTGGAACATAAGATTTCCACGGCCTTGTGCTTTATTTAGTAAATCATCAAATATTGCAAGGTCAAAGTTTCTGCTTTGCAAACTTGCTTTAACTTTCTCAGAATTTTTTAAAATATTTTTTAAATCTAGCATTTTT
This sequence comes from Mycoplasma sp. 10961, assembly GCF_055523525.1. Lineage (NCBI taxonomy): Bacteria > Bacillati > Mycoplasmatota > Mollicutes > Mycoplasmatales > Mycoplasmataceae > Mycoplasma > Mycoplasma sp. 10961. The sequence continues at coordinate 1,000,792 of NZ_JBVFVD010000001.1, read as the reverse complement.
CTCGCTTTCTCTTTTAATTATAATAAATAATGTATAATTTAGTTACAAAATTTCAACGAAGGAGAAAAAATGCTAAAAATTTTATTATTAGATGGTGCACTTAATACAAGTGAAACATCATATTCAACTGCAACAATGAATCATATTGAATCATTATTTGCAAATGAAAAATATTCTGTCAAAAGAATTGATTTAAATCAAACTGAATTTGCTAAGACAATGTTAACTGAACAAAACTTTAAAACATATTGAAATGATATAGAAAGCGATAAATGGATTAAAGAACTTAAGGAAACTGACTTATTAGTTATCTCAATGTCTATGATTAATTTTGCACCAACTAACACAGTTAAAAACTTTATTGATGCTATTGCAGTTGCTGGTAAAACATTTACTTATGAAGGTGCAACATCAGCAATGCCAATTGGATTATTAAACAAACTTAATGTATTAGTAGTTGCTTCACAGGGCGCAGGCTATGGAACATATACATGAGGTGATCATATTAAATGATTAAAAGGAACTTTTGGATTTTTAGGAGCAAAAAGTGTTAATTCATTTGATATCTTAGGAACCAAAGTTACAAGTATTGCTAGTCAAAGTCCACAAGAATATGTTGAATCAGTTAAAGGACAACTTGAAGATTTAGTTACAGAAATTAAAAGTAAATTATAAAAATCAAAAAACAAACCACCAGGTTTGTTTTTTATCTAAAAAGGGTTAAAATGTCGTCTTTTATAGTCGTAAAAAATACTTGACATAAAAAATATTTTTATTGTATAATATAAACACGCTTATATTACGTATATATCAATTTATTTTAATTTATAAGGAGGCAAAATGAGCAAAAGAACTTACCAACCTAATAAACGTAAACATGCAAAAGTTCATGGATTTAGAGCTAGAATGAAGTCTGTTAATGGTAGAAAAGTATTAGCTAGTCGTAGAGCTAAAGGTAGAAAAAGACTTACAGTTTCAGATAACAAATAATATTGTTAAATTATGAAAAAGAAATTCCGACTCAGCAAAAATTGAGATTTTGAAAAAATAATTAATTCTAAAAAATATATTTCTAATGATACATTAATTATTTATTATCAAAAATCAACTGAATGTAAAATTGGTATTACCATCCCAAAAAAATTTGAGGGTTCTGTTGGTCGTAATTTTTATAAACGGCAATTAAAGTCGATCTTAAGAGAACTAAACGTTTTTGACCTTAAGTATCATATAATAATTATTGCTCGTAAAAAGTTTTGTGAAATTAGCTACAATGATAAAAAGTTAGCTACACAAATACTTTTTAAAAAATTAAGGAATTATGAAAAAAACACCGCAATTTAGTTATTTTTCTAATTTAGAAAATGATCCACAAAAAAGAAGAAGTGAATTAACAAAGAAAATTTGAAAAATTGTCAAAATCATTCTTTACTTATTTGCTTTTTCTATTACTATAACAGGCTGCGTGCAGTCCTTTGTTTTAAAAACTTCATCAAATGTAGGTAATAGTATCGAGTTTTACCGCCGTCCTGAAGATATTGCACCAAAACTTAATACTTTTAAACCTAAAAATGTAACTAACACTTCAACTTACATCGATGCTAATGGTGAAACTGTTAAAGATAAAAGTATAAACTTAAGTTTGGATGTCTTACAACAAGATGCTGATGTCAACGTATTGGTTGATAATAAAGATACTTTAAAAAACCTTAGTAAACAAACTACTGACAACAAAGGTGTTTATGGAAAACACGGAATTTTCATGACTAGTATTGGAGCTGAAGGTATTAAAAGTGAAGATTTAACAAAACTAGGTTATTTAAAAATAGATAATGAATCTAATATTATTCAGAAAGATAATAAGAGTTTATTCAGAAGTGAAAGCGAACTTAAATATCAATATTTACATGATCCTAGTTTAGATGAAAATCAAATTTTAATTTTTAGTTACCTTCCTGATCAAAATTCCCCATTTTTAGCCTTAAAGCAAAAAGAAATTAAAACTACAAATTCTGCTGGTTCTGAAATAACTAGAAGATATAATGAAGTAGATGAAAATGGGAAAGTTGCAGTTTCATTTATTTCAGGATTACAGAAAGTAGATTATGTTTCAAAAGAAGCATTAGACTCTATTACTGGCGCAACTGATCAAACAAGGAGTTTACTTAACCGTGCATTTGCAAGAGATGTTTTACAATTCTTCTATGCATATACATTTGGGAAAGATAGTAAATTATTACAAAGATTAAACACTGTAGCTCAACAAGAATATAAACAAACCTTTAATTCATTTAATGACTATTATAGATTCTTAGTATCTAGAATTGAAAATAAAGATACAAAAATACAAAATAATAATGAAGAGTTATTTAAAATAACCCAAGAAGAGTATGCAATTATAAATGCTTACCATGAAATAATTTATGCTTGATTAATGCAATTTGGTATTGTTCCAACACGTGTTTCAGGGAATGCATATAAAGCAAGAGTTTCTGAATTAATTACTTCATCTACTAATAAATATGACGAAAATAAATATACGATAGAAGAATTCATTGCAGAATATAATAAGAATGCTCCGCAAGGCGAAGCTAAATTGCAAACTAATATTTTATTAGGCGGTGATTATGCTGTTCAGCCGATTTATACATGAGGCCAAGCATGAACATATGGTCCATTTTATGGTTTATTAGTCTATCCTTTATCTGTTGTTGTTCAATCATTAAGACAAGCAATGCCGGATATGGATGGTTGGTCATCAATCATTGCTATTTTAATTGCAGTTATCTTTACTCGTTTACTTGTGCTAGCTCTTTCATTTAAATCCACAATTATGCAATCAGTACAAGAAGGGTTAAGAAATAAAAAAGCAGCTATTGAAGCTAAATACATGGGGTTTGAAAATAATAAGGCCATGAAGATGAAAAAAAGTCAAGAGCTTCAAGCTTTATATAGCAAATATAATATTAATCCACTTGATCAATTTGCTAACATCTTCCTGTCAATGCCAGTATTCCTCGCGATGTGGCGGGTAATTCAAGCTATTCCAGAACTTAAAGAAACATTCTGGCTTGGAATTAACTTCTCATCTGTATCATGACAAAAAGTAACTAGTGGTAACTTTGTATATATATGGATTTTAGTTGCTGCAATTGTGGTACAATTAATTTCACAACTTATACCTCAATGGTTGAACCGGAAGAAAAATAACATTTCTATGACTATTACGGAAAAACAAGCCTTGAAAAAATCAGAAAAAACCCAAAAGTATATGATGATTATTTTTACGGGTATTACAGTCTTGTTTAGTGCCGGAGTTCAAGTTTACTGATTATTTGGTGGTTTATGACAAATAGGACAAGCATTAACACTTCATAAACTAAAGCAAACCAAATGATTTAAACAAAAGTATAGCAAAAAATTAGCCAAGTAGCAACCAAAAATATAAACTAAAAGTATTCAGTTTTGAATACTTTTTTTGTTTTTCAATTAAAAACACAACAATATTTTTACTGGAAATAACAGTATAAAGGGCTCAAGGGTTAAATTATTTTTCTTGTATATTTAGTATAATTACTTTGGTAAAGCTTCAATTTAACTTTACCAAAAGGAGCTAAAATTATGAAAAAAAGTTTTAAAAAGGCTTTTGCTTTGTTATCTACTTCATTAGTAGCACTGCCTATTATTGGATTAAGTGCTAATACAAATAAAAGTAATGATACTGCATATTTTGATAAAACTGTTACAGAAAATGGTAAAAAATACCATGTAGTAAATGTTAGTTTTGCATTAAAAGATAATGAAATAAATGACCTTACATCAATGTATTCATTTATTAGTTTTACATTAGAGCACCCTAATATAAGTGGTGGAGATAATGTAATGTATTTAGGATACACAAATAAAGTTGAAGAAGTTACAACTAGTTTTAAAGCAACTGGTGCTAGGCTTGAAAATGGAAAATTTAATGAAGCTACAAAGACATATTCACTAGATGTTAAATTTTCTGGTGAATATGCTTGAACAGCAGCAAATTTTAAATTTGAAATTGGTCTTGGTGGTAGAGAAATTACCATTAAACCAACAAGCCGCAACGTTGTAAAACAAACTGCTTTAGACAAAATGAGCCACGAAGAATTATTAAAATTAGCAGCTAGTGTAGAAACTTATAAACCAAAAGTTAAAAAACCTTTTGAATCTGCCGTAAAAGATTTTGCTTTTATCCCATTAGATGAGAAAAAAGTAAATACTAGAAATGCTTCATCAAATATACATATTAATGCTGTAACTGGTAAACCTTTTGTAACATTACAAGCTACAAAAGAATACTTAGATATTCTTCCTCATTCACAACACTTAGGATTAGTTCCTAATTTACCTTTATACCAGGTAGTTATACCAAATAACCATAAGTTTTCAGAAAATCTAAGTAGAAAACTTTACTTAAATATGACAATTCAACAAGAAGGGCAAAGTACTGGAAATGTTTCATATGTAATTGAAAAAAATAAAGCAAGTCTTATTTCAAACCTTGGATCAAATAAGAGTGATATAAGTTTATATACTAGCACATATAAATCAGATGATGAATTAGGTTACATAACTTTCCAACTATTATTAGGAAAAAGATGAGACCCTTCAAAAACAAGAATTGTTATGTCATTTACAGGGTATAGAAATGGATCATATTTTGATGTTGCTGGTAAAAATAGAAAAACTGGTGATGTTACACTTACCAAATGACAAGAAAATGAAATTTGGAGAAGAGGAACTTGAAATAAATATGTTTCATTTGACAAAAGTGTTGTAAGTAGTACAGGTAGATCAACCAATCAAAATGATCATAATGGCAAAGAGGTAACAATCGAACTATCACACCCAGATACCCCAAAAACTACTATGAAATATAAAATCAATAATGATAAATTAGAACCAGTTAATGGAGTCGCAAACCAAGTTAAATTTAAGGCTTATGTTAAAAATGGTATGAAATTAGTTAATGGTGATAAACTAGGATTTTACGTTGAATTTAGTAGTCTATTTGATCCTACTAAAGCAATCATTAAAGTAACTTATAATAATAAAACACAAGAAGTTAAAATGCCAAATTTCTGGGGTTGATTTGGAGATGGCCCTAGGGACACTAAATAAATTAAAATATTCGCATTAATTGCGAATATTTTTGCTTTTATAATATCTTTTATTTCGGCTAAAAATCATAAAACAGCTTTCAAAAAATAATGTATAATATTTTGAGAAAACTGATATTCAACTATCAATAATTTAGGAATATTATTAATATTTATTTTACAAATTAGTTTTCTTAATAATTATAAATATAAGAAAGGATGTGTTATGAAACTAAAAAAATTAATTTTATCATCCATTTTATTAGTACCTTTATTAGTATTTTCTTGTTCACAGAAAAAAATTGATTACCCACCTAATTATATTTTAGATCCTAAAGAAGATGAAAAACCTTGGAACGAAAAACCTTGGACACTTAACGAGAATGATGTTGACAGTATAGTTACTAAAAAAATAAACGAAGAAGAACACAAAAAAATATCCAAAGAACTAGCCAAGGAAGAAGCAAACTATGTAACTGAAAGTGCTTTTCTGCCCCCAAAAACAACTAGAATTAATAGTAATAGTGAAAAATCTTCATCAGCACGTATTGAGAATAAAATAAATAGCAAATTTTTTATAGACAATGATTTTGTTAGCCCGTAATTTATAAAAATAAGCACGAAAGAAAATTTTAACAACTATATTATTAGCAATGCTAAAAAAGTACCAAGTTTTGAAAATTTCCAAGATGAACTTGAGATAAAAGAACTTTTTGAGAAACTTTATTTAAAAAACAAAGATGTTTTTAATATTCTTCAAAAATTTGATATTTATATTTTTCCATATACTGAAGAACATAACTTAATAAAAATGGAATTGAACAACATGTTTTTTGTATTTCAAATTCGTGATATTAATAAAGAACCAGTATGGACTAGTGGATGAGGTGGGCCTGTTGTTTGAAAAGTAATTTTACTACCAAAGGATATAACTGTAACAAAGCGAATATATAATAGCTTTGAGGATATAAAAAAGTGATACAATGATGTATATCTCCCTAATAAGAAAACATAATATTTTAAAACCTAATCTATTTAAATCAGATTAGGTTTTTTTGATTTTGTAGTTTGATTATTCCTCTACAGGTTTAAAAAATTTTTTTATTGTTTAGAATTATGATAAGCAGTTAAACTAGATAAAGTGGTGCTTCTCTTTTACTAGTTACAAAATGATTTACTATTTCCTGTTTAACACCATTTTCATTAACTAAAGTATTTTTTGAGTATTTGATATTTAATTATTGTGAAAAAGATAGGTTCGTATATTTACCAACATTAATTAACACTTTAAATTATGTTATAATTTATATATAGAATTTTTAATGTTATTTAAACAATTAAATATATTTTTAGATAAATTTAATAAGGAGATTTTTATGCTAAAGAATTTAAAATCATTCTTTCGACTTTTTATAAGTTTTTCTGGGTTATCTGCTTTCTTTGTTCCTAAAACTTTAAAACAAATTGTTATAAAAGGGATTATAGTGAACCCATAAAATTGGACTAAAATTAATTTAAGGATTGATGCCTATATCCTAAAGGTGTCAGTCCTTTTAATTTTGTAATAATTCGTTTTTTGTTGTAATAATTTATATACTTGCGCATTGCTTTTTCTAAGTCTTCTAGAGTTTTGAATTCTTTTTCATGACCATAAAACATTTCGTTTTTCATGGTTCCAAAAAATATTTCAATAACACAATTATCATAGCAATTTCCCTTTCGCGACATACTTTGTTTAATACCTCTTTTACTTAATTTGTCACGATATTGTTTCATTTGATATTGCCATCCCTGGTCAGAATGTAAAATTAATCCATTAAGATTTTTATACTTTTTAAAAGCTTTATTTAGCATTTGATTCACTTGTTGAAAATTAGGACTTTTTGAAATTGTGTATGAAACAACTTCGCGGTTATGTACATCTATAATTGGTGATAAATATAGTTTTCCACTTGCTATTTTGAATTCAGAAACATCAGTGCTTCAAGTTTGATTCAATTTTGTAGTTTTGAAATTTCGCTCATAATAAGTGTTATGATTCTTTTTGTCAACAATCCTTGTAAGGAGTAAGTTATTACAAATTTTTCCAATTTCACCTTTATATGATTTATATTTTGATTTTGGCTGTAAACCAAATAAATTAAGTAATTTCATCAATCTTTTAACCCTTTTATGGTTAATAATATAACCTCTATTTCTTAGTTCTAAACAAATTCTTCGATATCCATAACGGGATTTATTCTCATTAAAAATATTCGTTATTACTTGTTTTAAATCAAAATCTTTATCATTTTTTGAAAAACTTTGAACAATATAAAAGTATGTTGATTTTGCTAATTGGAAAAATTCTAGCATTAATCTTAATTTATATTTATGCCTTGATTCAAATATTACTTTTGCTTTTTCTTGTTTGGTTGCTCTGTCCTTTGTTGAACCAAGGCTCTCAATTTTTTTAAGAGGTCCACCTCCATTTCAAGCTGGGCATTTCTTTCTTCGAGTTCTTTAATTCTAGATAATGTTTTATCTTGTTTTGGATTATTATTCTTTGGCATGGTCATTGGTATTTTACCTTTCTTTTTATTTATAAGACCATTATACCCAAATAATTTAAATTTTTTCACTCATGAATTAATTATTCCAGTATTAATTAATAGTTCTGCTTCCAAAGAGCGGATGGGTTTACCATTTAATACTTGCTTAATAATTTGTAATTTAAAACTAGGACTGAAGTTTCGTCGTTTATTTCTTTCTGTAAATATTTCTAATCCGTTGAGGTTGTACAAACGCTTTATAAACTGAATTGTACGCATATTAACATTAAAAATTTCGGCAATTTGTTTGCTACTCTTACCAGTTTTATATAGTTTTATAATCTTTAGTTTATCTTCTAATTTTAACTTCATAATAAAAACCCCCTAAGTTTTACCAATTGATTTGGTCCAACTTGTGGGGTTCACTATAGATTGATATGATAATTTAAGTACTAATAAGTTTGAGATTCGTGGACAAGGTATAGCAGCTGCTTTATCTGAAAATAATCAAGTAGTAAATATACCAGTTAATAATGATTATGAACTTAAATTATTATTAAATCCTGGTTTTGAAACTCAAAATGAAGATTATTAAGAAAATTTTGTTATGTAGCTCAATTTTAACACCTTTATTCACCTTTGCATGTAATGCAAAGGAACAAGGTAGAACTAAAGAACCTACTAAACCAATAGAAATAAAGCAAGACAAAGATGAACCAGTAGCTACACAAGAACCAAATTTAAAGCAAAATATTGTGGCAGATAAAGAAAATAAAAATTCAAATCAAAATATTGCTAAACCAACATCAAATGATAAGATAGAAAAACTAAAACAATGAACTGAAGAAGAATTAATTAGTCAAATAAAAGAAATATACAAAATTATTTATCCAGTATATAAAAAGTTTACTAAAATTGCAGTCTTTGCCCCTAAAGAATGATTAAAAGAAGATCAATATACACTAAAAATAGAATATAAACAAAAAGATTTAGATACTTTCAATGAGAATTTTTTAGATAAATCATTGCAACCAAAAAATCCTGAAAATTATTTAGCTAAAGATTCATATATGATAACTTCAAAAGATGATTTTAATATGTATATAATAAATAGATTTAAAGAGTTAAACCAATTTAGTGATTATAATGATGCTGAAAAGATTAAAAAACTTTTTGAAGAATTATATTTAGATAATAAAGATGTTTATAATATTTTAGATAACTATAATGTAGTTATAACTACTGTACGTAGGGATAGGTTTTCTGATGGAGCTGGTTATATAATCCCAATATATGATAATAATAGAACTAACATAACATTAATAACAGGTCATCATGAAACTTTTATACATTATCACCAAACTGATGTATATGATCCTGCTCCTTCTGTAAAATGAGAAGTTTACTTAGTAAAAAAGAAACATGCTGTAAAATACAGCATAATATTACGAAAAGAAAATGAAACACTTCTTTCATTTAGAGATAAGTTTGTTAAATGATATAAAGAAGTATTTAAAAAGCAATATCAATAATTTATAATTTAAGGAAAAAATGTTTGGAACTACCCAAATATTTTTTATATGGATTATGCTCAGCGCTAGGACTAAAGAATTTAACTTCGACAAATGCATGGTCTAAATCACCTGTTACTTTTGATTTTTTCTCTTCTGGTGCATTTGATTTAAAGTATGATTGTCATTCAGTTGAACCAACTTGCAGATTATCATTATTTTTAAAATATCTACCATTTGCATGTCGATTTTGACTAACATTTTCTTTGGTTAATTCATTTCTTGCACTAACTCATTCAACTTTCATATATTTAGCTTTAACTGGTTTAAATTCAATGGCAAAAGCTGAAACATTGTTTGCAATATGAATAAAAAATTTATCTTTATCATTATTAGTAAAGGTTCTTGAACCACTTGGTATAGAATTATCTTCTATATTTAGATAACCGCTAGGTAAATCAAATGAATTAATTTGGACAAAGTCATAGTAATGTTGATGTGATTGATTTGATACTGGGGTTCATTGTTCTCCATCTTGAGAATAAAAAAGTTTAAATTGTTTAGGAATTGTATGATTATAATTTAATCCAAAATTCTTTTGTGACCCAGATGTTCTTAAATAAACTTCTACTTTTGATCATTCTGCTTCAACTGCTTCTGTGTTGTTGGTAGAATCACTTTGTGATTGTGTTGAATTATTAGTTTTATAAAAGACTAATTTATTATCAAGATCTAAGCCAACATGTTCTCATTGTTCGATTCTCTTAGCTTCACCTATATCACCATCTGTCAAATATGTTCCAAGTTTTTATTTATCAAAATTTTTACCTGATCTTTCTTTATCTACTTTAAGGTTTTGAATCGTTTCAGGATTTTGATCAACATGGTTTGAACCACTAGTGCTAGTAGAATCAGCATCAATTAAAGTCATTGTAGCAACAGCTTTAATGCGCGATTGTTCATAAGTAGCATTTGAAGCAGTTTCATTTGAATTTCTTTCAACTAAATGATAGGTAACAGTATTAGCGTTACTACTGTTATCATTCTTACTATTACCATTAATTTTAGTACTAGTACCAACTTTTCACCAATCTTGTTTAGAATTATCATAAGCAAGTAAACTAGATAAAGTGGTGCCCCCTTTTTTACCAGTTACAAAATGACGCACTATTTCTTGTTTAACATCATTTTCTTTAACTAAAGTATTTTTTGAGTATTTGGTGTTTATTTATTGTGAAAAAGATAGGTCATAATTTGACCACATTAATTAACACTTTTTTAAATTATGTTATAATTTATATATAGAATTTTTAATGCTATTTAAACAATTAAATATATTTTTAGATAAATTTAATAAGGAGATTTTTATGCTAAAGAATTTAAAATCATTCTTTTGACTTTTTATAAGTTTTTCTGGGTTATCTGCTTTTTTGTTCCTAAAACTTTAAAACAAATTGTTATAAAAGATTGATATGATAATTTAAGTACTAATAATTATGAGCTTAAATTATTATTAAATCCTGGTTTTGAAACAGAAAATGAAGATTATTAAGAAAATTTTGTTATTTAGCCTAATTTTAACACCTTTATTTACATATGCATGCAATACAAAGGAACAAGGTACAATTAAAGAAACTACTAAACCAATAGAAATAAAGGAAGACAAAGATGAACCAGTACCTAAACAAGATCCAAATTTAAATCAAAATCTTGTGGGAGATAAAAAAAAGAATAATACAAAGCGAAATATTGATAAACCAACATTAAATGATAAGATAGAAAAACCAAAAGAACCAACCGAAGAAGAACTCATTAACGAAATAAAAGAAATATACAAAGTTATTTATCCTACATATCAAAAGTTTACCAACATTGCAGTCTTTGCCCCTAAAGAATGATTACGAGAAGACGAATCATATTTAAAAAATGAATACCATTTAAAATATTTAGATACTTTTAATGAGAATTTTTTAGATAAATCATTGCAACCAAAAAGCCCTCAGAATTTTTTAGCTCAAGATTCATATATAATAACTTCGAAAGAGGAATTTGACACTTATATTATCAACAGATTTAAAGAATTAAATCCTTTTAATGAGTTTTTTGATGATCAAAAAATTAAAAAACTTTTTGAAGAATTATATTTAGAAAATAAAGATGCTTATAATATTTTAGATAACTATAATATAGTTATAACTACTGTAAGCCCTTATAAATATTTACAAGGTGCTGGCTATATAATACCAATATACCAAAATAATAAAACATATATAACTTCAATTAGTGGTCATGAACTAATCCCTGAATCAGTTTGACATATGGACGCACTTGAAATGGAACCGATAAAGTGGGAAGTTTTCTTAGTTAATAAAAATCATGTTATAGAATATAAAACAATATGAAGAAAAGAAGATGAAACACTTCTTTCATTTAAGGATAAATTTGTTAAATGATATAAAGAAGTATTTAAAAAACAACATCCATAATTTATATTTTAAGTAAAAATGCTTGGAACTACCCAAGCATTTTTTATATGAATTATTCTCTGCACTAGAGCTAAAGAATTTGACTTCGACAAAGGTATGGACTAAATTACCTGTTGCTTTTATTTTTTCTCTTTTTAGGCATCTGATTTAAAGTATGATTTTCATTAGACTGTTCCCGTTGTAAGAATATCATTTCCTTAAATGTAATATAAATTTTAGGGCTATTTGAGCTAACTTTATCCCTTGTTAACTCATCTAATTTTATATTTAGCTTCAACTGGTTTAAATTCAATGGAAAAGCTGTAATGCTGCTTGTGACCATAATTATATTTCGATCTTTTGAATTTTAAAATGTAATTAAAGTTTATAGTGAACCCCTAAGTTTTGCCAATTAATTTGGTCTAACTTACGGGGTTCACTATAAAAAAAACTGTCGCGTTTTCTGTTTTTTTCATATATTTTTTATGTAAAAATTATGTTAAAATTAAAAGACGTTTATTTTGTTAATATCTCGCATGTGACTTTTCCAAAAAACACATTCCAAAAAAAATAAAAAATATTTTGACTTTTATTTTTTTGTGTTATACTATTATCAGTGGTTAAAGCAAGAGGGATCACCTGATACCATTCCGAACTCAGTAGTTAAGCCTCTTTACGCCGACGATAGCCTAAAGGTGAAAATAGGAAGCCGCTGTTTTTTTTATATTTTTTTTCATTCTTCAATGTATGGAAATTGCTTTCCAGCAACTTCGATAACTGAATAATAATCTGGATTAACATTTATAACTTTTTTTATTTTTGTTAATCCTTCATTTGAATCAAAATATAAAAGAATTAATAAATCAGGATTTGGTGAATATAACTTATTAATTAATTTAAATAAGTTACATTCAATTTTTTTGTTATACTTTGTGTTAACAACCAAGTTATAATTAGATTTGGTTGTTTTTATTAATAAATTTAAATAAATTTTTTCATTATTTAAGGCAATATACGGCATGGTGTTTTCTGCCGCATAACTGCGGTTTCCAATTAAAACATTATTTTCTAGAAATAATAGTGTAGTTAAGGTTTCTAGATTTATGACTACTTCATATGGCTGTGAAGTATTTTGGTTTAAGGCCAAACTATTAATTGTTTTAGAAAAAAGCGAGTAAACAAATTTATGTTTTTTAGATAATAAATCAAAGGCACTAAGAGTGTCTAAAAAAATCCTTGTTTTCATGTTTATAATTATAATTATAAACGTGCACTTTTATAATTATTTTTTGTTATAATTTATAAAAAAAGTGGCTTAATAATAAAATGCCAAATTTTAAGATAGGAGAACAAATGGCAAAAAGACAAAGATCATTTTTTGAACGTTTATCAGAGTTAAATGATAATTTTGATGAAAAAAATAAAAAATTAAGCAGAAAGACAAAACGTAATTGAATCAATTATACAATTTTGGGTTCTTTAGCAACTATGATTATAACTGGTATTACAGTTCCCTTAGTTATCAATACTACAAAAGTAAATTATATTGAACCAAAAAAAGATAGCGAGAATGCTTTTGTTTTTAATAATAATTTAAATATTTCAATTGGTGATTTAACAAAAAAATTACAAACAAACGACACAGACTATTCAAAACAATTTGATGATACTTATAAAAAAGTTATTTTCTACATGTATGAAAAGGAAGTTTTAGCTTCAAAACAATACCAAGAAATTGTTAATAGTTCACTTAGCAATAATGAAAATGCAAATTTATCAATTGAACTTAGTTCACTAGACAAAATTAAAGAAAATCAGAAAAAGAAAATTAACGATCTTAAAAATAATTTAAAAACAACGTATGGATATTCAACATGAGAAAATGTTTATAAAGAAAGATTATTAACTGATGAGTATGGAAAGAGTACTAGTGAAGAAGATGCAATTGAATATTTAACATTTAAAGAAATTGAATCAACTGCGCTTAGATATTCCGAAGTAGAAGTAAAAACCGTAAGCTTAGATTTTATTAATAAAACAGCTAAGAAAACAATTTATAAAATTGATGCTAATGGAAATCCTGTAAAAGACGCAAATAACCAAGCAGTTGTTTTATTTAACCAAGGTGATAAAGTATTTCCACACTTTAAAGAAGGTGTAAATTACTTTATTCAACCCAGCAATCCAACTCAAGCGACACTTTTTCAAACTAAATCATATATTACTGATTTAATCCCTGCTGATAATGTAATTAGAAATTACTTTAATAATAACAATGTTTTAATTCCAACTTCAGTTTTATTACCTGGCGTTGTTAATTCTGATTCTAGATTTGGTTTTAGTTTAACAGATACAACTGCTCGTCAAAAATATATTAATAATCTGAAATATTCAGTTTTAAAGGACGGAAATTCTAATATAAAAGTAAGTCAAAATATTGATTTATTACTTAATTTTAAAAAACCAAGTGAATATGGACTTTATACCAATAAAGACCAAACATTAGATGCCTTTAAAGAAGAAACTTCAAGATATAAAACATATTTAAGTGCATTAACGCTAACTTCAGATAGTTCTTTAGGTTTCTTAGGAACTTCAAGTATGAGCGACTTAATCAATAATAATATTGATCTTTCATTTGGGACAATTGCAAATAATTTACTTAAAAACTCAAATAATTTTAAAGAAATTGATTTAAAACAAGTATTTAGTATGCCTAGTGGTTTTAACCCTAATGTTGAACAAGAAATTGCTAATTTGATTAAAGAAGCACAGGATTTAGCAACAAATGCAAGTGAAGGTAATCAAAATGATAGGTTCAACTTAATTTCTAATAAATTGGAAGAAGCAAACTTATTAATTGATCGTTACTTTGCACAATTAACTAGTGAACAATTTAATGATGTTATTAAAACAAAATATAGTGATGTTTTTGCTATTAAAGTTAATAGCAATACATATAATTCTTTAGTTTATAAAATTAAAGATAAACAAGAACAATCTTTAATTTTAACTCCTGGTGGAATAGCAATCTTTGCAAATGAGCATCTTGATAAAATTGGGAAGTTTAAAGAATATATTACTAATGATTTAGTTAATATTGCTGGTGGAAATGCTTCATACTTCAAATTTGATGAAAAATTAAATGCATACAAATCAAAAGAATTATTAGTATTGGATAAATTAAATGACCTTGAATTTGTAAGTTGGTTATTAACACAGAAAAATCATGATAATAACATATATACCAATGAATTGATTAGTAAATTGAAAGATGAAGTATCATCAGTTAGAAATGGTCTTAAATTAAAAAATGAATTAACTTTATATGAAAAAATTGATACATATATTAAAGACAAAGTTAATTCACTCACAAATCTTAACTTTAAAAATGTAGATGGAGTAGTTAGAGTTGCTTATTTAGGATCTGACAAAGCATCAGTAGAACTAAATAACTCTAAAAATGCTTTTGAGTTAGCTGAACAAGAATTTCAAAAGTATTTTGAGAAAGGAAATAACTAATGAAAGCACTTAAAAAATTATTAACTTTTTCAACTCTTGGATTTATTCCTGTTGTAGCTGTAGCTTGTGGGCGGGATGTTAATACTGATAAAAAAATAGCTCAAGATAAATTATTTTCAGGTCAGAATGTTAAAGATGTTGTGCAATCTTTATGGCTAGATAACACCTTAAAATCTTTATATAGTGTTTCAGAATCTGAAAATATTAATAATCCTAAATATAAAGAAGATGCCTTCCAAGCTTATAAAACATTTTTAAAAAATCAATTCCAAAAAGATACTAAATATCTTCCAAAACAAATTAGTGATTTATTATCTAAAGGTTTAATTAATCAAACTCAATATAATGATTTAAAAAGTTTGCTTAATTCATATTATCCAAATATAACAATGGAACAATTCTTGATTCTTTATAATATTAAAGAATCAAAGGTTAAATTAACTGTTGAACAAAATTTATTAGTTAATAAATATCTAACAATTTCTAAAAAAGAAGATTTAGAAAAAGTGTATGCAAGCCAGTATCAATCAAGAAAAGATGATTATGATCTAAATAACTTCATTTTAATTGATTATTTAGTAAATAAAAGACTTACCCAAACTTGAACACATTCAAGTACTAGTGAAAATGATTTATTTACTTCATCTGTAAAAACAATCAATAAAATTGCCGATTATACTGCTATATCTCTTAAATCATTTGATGCAAAAGAAGTAGCTAATGATGATGTTTTATTTTCTAATAGGGAATATGAACGTAAAATTGGCGGTTATAAAGGCTTAGAGGCTTCTTCATTAAATTTTAATTTTGAATTAAATGCATTAAAGAATAATACAACTGAAACACTAGCTAACGGATTTTATGATTATTCTAAAAAAACCTTAATTAAAGTTAATGACGATGAAACATTAGTTGAAGCTTTACCAATTACAAGTGGGAGCAACTCTATTTTAGTAACCTATGTTAGTTGGTTATTGCCTCTAGGCAAGGATTATGAAATTGAAAATCCTAAGCAAGAAGAACGTAGTGAAAAACCAACGATTAATGTTAAAAAATTAACCTTAGAAGGCACCTATTTAATTAAAGATTTAATTAAATTAACTACCGCATTATATGATTATGATAATAATTTATTTGAACAAGCTGTAGACGCTTTTGTTAAGCTTGGAAATAAAATTAAATTAACAGTTGAAGATGAAAATCTTAAAAAAGCTATTCAAGGATTAAAATATGCAGAATAAGAGTATTTTTACTCAAATTATCGAAAGAAAAATACCTGCGAATATTGTTTATGAGGATGAAAGAATAATTGCTTTTTATGATATTAATCCTGTGCAACCAGGTCACTTTCTAGTTGTTCCTAAAGTAACTGATGAGAATATTTTAAAAAATAATGAAGAAGATTATGTATATCTAATGTTAATGGCTCGTAAATTAGCTAATAACTATATTCAAGAATACAATTGTTCAGGCTTTAAATTACAAGTAAATACTGGAAAAAGTGCTGGGCAAGTAGTTTTCCATACCCATGTGCATATTATTCCCTATAAATAACAAAACCAGCTTTTAATAAGCTGGATTTGTTAAAAAGTATATTGTACTAAATTAAAGAAATAAGTTAATATTTTCATGTGAACTTTACTACTTTGCTAAAAATATTATTTATGTATTAAATATTCAAATTTAAATTAAAATAATTCAAACAAAATATAAGAATTAATTAAAATAGCAACAACAATTAGTTTGTTGCTATTTTGCTTCTTTAAAACCTAACAATCTATCTCTATAATATTCATATTGTTTTTGTCTTAAAGCTATTTCAGCTGGTAAGCCTTTAGTCAAATCATTTGTTAAGTCCGAGAAATTATCTAATATTTCAACTATTTTGTTTTGGAGTTGAAGGGGTGGGATAGGAATAATAAGATTATTGACAACTTCCATCGATAAGGATGGAATAGTTGTACCATATTTTGCTTCCATTAACTTATCTTGATTATTCTTAATTACATAATATAAATATTTATAATTAAGAATATCACTACATTCTTGGATTACGTATAAATGTGCACCTGCTCAAAACTTTGAGTTTTGTCATTGAACAAACCCTGCTGATCCACCTTGAGCTATAGTGATTTTATTTTTATTAAAATTATATTCATGTCAATAACCAGTAGGATTTACACCACCATTTATAACTGGATATCCGCTTGTACTTAATAAAGTTTTATTAAGCTGCTTTCCTTTTGATACTTTTGCAACATCACTAAGTTTTTGGTATTTAACCCCATACCCAAAACTAACGAGTTCAAAACCAAAGACATATTCAAATAATTTGGTTAATCCTGAATTATCTTCTCTCTCTCTCTCAATATCATTAATATTAAATGATAATAAGAGATCTCTATAATATTTATATTGTTTTTGTCTTAAAGATATTTCAGAAGGCAATCCAATTTTGAGATCATGACAAATTTGCTCAAAGTTGTCTAAGACTTCTGCAATGCGGTTTTGGACTGGAAGAGGCGGAAGGGGAATTTGAATACCGGCCATGACATTACTCATTAGTTTGGGATTACCCATTCCGATATTTACATGTTCTTTTGTACGGATGGATAATGCATAATATAGGTATTTTATATTATCATTTGTTTTAAGATCTAATAATCCACAAATATTAGTAATATTAAATTTCCCATTACGATAAAATACAGTTCCAGCATGTGCTCCGTCTGTAGTCCATGTAATATACTGCCCATCGTATTGGTACGTATTAATTTTACCAAGTTCACCATTATTTTCAGTTTGTGATGAATATACTGGATATTCTCCTGGGTTATCTCTAATATAATTCTTAGAGATAACAATTCCCCTGCTTAATTTGAATAATTCATCAATTCTTTTATACTCAACGTTAACTTTTGAATCATCAAAAGTTAATAATTTATCGCGATAATACTCATATTGTTGCTTACGGTATTTGAGTTCTGTGGTAAGTTCTGTGGTAAGTTCTGTGGTAAGTTCTGTGAAATTATCAAGAATTTTAACAATTTCATCTTGGATCGCGCGGGGCGGTGTTGGTATTTCAAAGTTTCATAATATAGGTAATGTTATATATGGTATTGCAGAATTTTTTATCTGTTTATTTGAAATGTATTGTTTAAAGTAAGTTAATAAGTAATACTTTATAAATTTAGGAGATATTTCATTAAAATTAAATAAAACATATGTTCTTTGTTCGGCGTTAAACTTACCGTCATAATATTTTATATTTCCAACATTTACACCATTACCACTAATGATAATTGCCTCAGTATCAAAAGCATATTTATCAATTTTAAACGTTTGCATGTTACATGTAAAAAATGGATATTGGCCATTTTCATTTTTCTGCCCAGTTTTCAATTTACCTGTTGTTATTGAACACAACTCTTTTAGCAGTCTATTTTCAACACCACCTGGACATAATTCTTTAATTAACTTCTCAATTTTATTCATAATGTTTCCTTTAATATATAATAAACCAATTTTAACAGAAAAATCTTTATATCTAATATACTTAAAAAGATTAAGAATATGCAAAAAACTTATATATTATAAATCTTCACTAATAATCTTATATATTTTAAATGCTTAATATTAGGGCTTAAAAACCCCAAACTAAAAATAAAGCTCATTCATATTTATGAGCTTTATTTTTTAGGCATTAAGCTGATGTTTCAGCGTTTCTTTGTTGTCTTCTTACGTCTCTAGCGTGTTCTTTAGCTAATTTTTGTCTTCTTTTTTCAAGACGTAATTTATTTTTTAATCTTACGATTTTACGCATAATATGCTCCTTGTTCTATCTACATTTTTTATTATTTTATAATATTTTTAAAATTTACTTAAAAATATTTTTTATTTATTCGATTCCATTCTTATTTTTGAAATTTAATTTAATTGGACAACCATCAAAATTAAATGATTGTCTAAGTTGATTTTCTAGAAATCTTTCATAAGAAAAATGAACAAACTTATTATTATTTACAAAAAAGGTAAAGGTTGGAATTTTGGCAAGTTCTTTACGGGCGTAATATATATTTAAGCGTCCACCATTAAAGGGCTGTGCTGGTTGAATGCTTTGGGTTTCTAAAATAAGAGTGGATAATAATGAAGGTTTAATATCTCTTTCTAGGTTTGCCCTAACTTCGGTTAGTTTATCAGCAAGCTTATTTATTCTTTGGTTGTATTTAGCGGAAATAAATATAATTGGTACTCAAGGGACGAAATGAAATTTTTCACGCAGTTTTTTTTCGTATTGAGCCATTGTATTAGTTTCTTTTTTAATTAAGTCTCATTTATTAATTACAATAATAATTGGTTTATTATGATCTAAAGCATAACCAATTATTCTTGAGTCAAAATGAGAGATTTCAGGCTGAGTTGCATCAATTGCTACAAGTGAAAGATCTGATTCCATTAAAGAGTTCATAGCCCTTAATAAAGCATAGTGATCAACACTTTCGACTAATTTAGATTTCTTTGTAATTCCAGCTGTATCAATAACCCTATAGCTTGTGCCATTGATATCTACAATTGATTTAACACTATCTCTTGTAGTTCCGGGTATTTCGGACACAATTGAACGGTTTTCATTTGTTAAATTATTAAGAAGTGAACTTTTGCCAGCATTTGGTTTACCAATAATTGCTAGACTAAATAATTCTTGATCATCAGGTTCAGAAAAATCTAAATACTTCATACAAGCATCTAAAACTGAACCGACACCTTCACCATGTAATGCAGAAATAGGAAAGATTTCATCAACACCTAGTGCATATCAACCATAATCAAAATCTTGATTTGCTTCTAATTTATTGGCAACGGCAATTATGGGTTTGTTACTTTTTCTTAAAGTATTCATGATGAAAAGTTCATCATTTGAAATTTCAGTTCTTCCATCAAAAATAAATAAAATTACATCAGCTTCTTCAATTGCAATTTTAGCTTGAATTTGAATTTGTTGTTGAAATGGTTTGTTTTCAATTTCAATTCCACCAGTATCAATTAATTTTATTTGTTCACCAGATCATGAAATTGTTTCGTATAAGCGATCCCTGGTTACACCTGGTTCATCGTAGACAATTGAAATCTTTTTACCTATAATACGGTTAAATAAAGTGCTTTTACCAACATTTGGTTTTCCAATTATTGCTACTGTATTTTTCATTAGTTAATTGTTTTACTTTCTACAATTTTTAAAATTACATTAAGTAATTCTTCGAGTGTTAAATTTGTACAATCTATAAAGGTAGAATCATGAGTTTTATGCAAAGGATCTATTTCACGATTCATATCTTGTTCATCACGTTTTTGAATATCTAACAAGATTTCATTAAAATTAACATTATACATGAGCTCTCGGTTTTGTTCTATGCGACGGTGAGCTCTTTCTTCGGCGGAAGCTCATAGAAAAATTTTAACTTCGGCATGAGGCATAATTTTAAAGGTAGTATCCCTACCATCAATAATATAACCTTTATTTTGATTTGTAATGGTTTTTATTTGATTCACTACATAATTACGAACTTCTGGTATTTTAGCTATATTTGGTGTTACTTGCGAAATATAATCTGCTCTTAGTTTAGTTGAAACATCAACTCCATATAGCTGTACTTTATCATTTTCTAGTAATTTAATCATTCCGTTTTCTAAGGTTTTGATTACATTTTGTGCATCACGAGTATCAATACCCTTATCAATAACATTTTTAGTAATTGCCCTATAGATGCTTCCGCTGTTTATAAAAGTATAGCCCAAGATTTTTGCTAATTCCTTTGCTACTGTGGATTTGCCTACACCACTAGGGCCATCAATTGCAATATTTACTTTCATCTATTCTCCTATTTCTTGTTTATATTATATATAACTTTTTTTAGTTTGGCAAAATATAAAAAATAAAAAGTTATAAATTATAACTTTTTTAAAATGTTAACCCCTTTAAATGATCAGCAAGATCCTTTACGGTTATTTGGATTTTATTGGTTTTATTAATTACTTTTACTGAAGAGATTAAATAAACCATAATTATGTTTTTAGGCGTTTGGGGCTGATCAAAGGTTGGTATTTTACTTGGTAATGATAAACCAAAATAAATTGTTCTTTTGATAAGGGTTTTGAAAAATAATTTCTTGCCAAAACTAAGCATAAATGTACTATTTGAAATATAATTGTCAAAATTAATGATTTTATCAGGTCCATATCGTCTAAGGGATTGCTTTAAGACATAATAACTTTTTTCGGCTTGATCAAAATCAATAACTGCTTGTTGTGCAAATTCTATTAATTCTTCTGGTCGAATTTCATCTTTTGCTTTAATTTGAGTTAAATAATAAATTATTAAACCAATTGTTATTAAACACGCAACAACTAGTATATAACTAGTAATCGATTCACTACTTGTTATTACCTTATATTCACTGCCGGAACTGTCAATTCTAATTCCTTTATCGTTTGTTAAATATTCGCCTACTGTAATTATTTCTAGTTGGATTAAAATAGTGTAAGCAAGAGCAATTAGCAGTAAAATAGTGGCAAAAGCCAATGTTTTTAACATATTTTTTTGGTTTGCTTTATAAACACTTTCGTTAAAAGTCCAAAGACGATATTTAGTAACTGAAATACCTAATGATGTTGTTAATGCTATAAAAAACATAGCGAAAGCTAAATGTCCTGTATTACTAAGATTCATAATACATTAATTATAACAAAAGAAACTAAGATATTTAAACATGTAATTTTTAAATTTTAAAAAACAAGTTAAAATATATAAAGTATTTTATATGGAGTATAAATGAGTATAACAAATGACAAAATAATAATTGCTGGTGCTAGAGAAAATAATTTAAAAAATATTTCTTTAGAAATTCCAAAAAACAAACTAGTGGTATTCACTGGTTTAAGTGGTAGTGGCAAAAGTTCATTAGCTTTTAACACAATTTATGAAGAAGGTAAGCGCAGATATGTTGATTCTCTAAGTTCGTATTCGAGAACTTTTTTAGGCGGAACCAAGAAACCAAATGTTGAAAAAATTGATGGATTAAATCCATCAATTGCTATCGAACAAAAAACTGTTCATAATAATCCTCGTTCAACAGTTGGTACTGTTACAGAAATTTATGATTACTTTAGACTTTTATATGCACGCATTGGGAAAGCATATTGCCCTAAACATAATTTAGAAATTACATCCCAGACTACTAAAGATATTTTAAATTCAATTTATAAATTAGGAGAAGGAACTAAGTTAATTATTTATGCTCCTTTAGTGGATCGCGATAAAGGAACTCATATTAATTTACTTGAAAAATTAAAAAATGAAGGTTATTTACGGGCAAAGATTAATGGAGAAATTTTAAGTTTACGGGATAAAATTGAACTTGATAAAAACCATAAACATACAATCGACTTAGTTATTGATCGGGTAGTTTTAAATGAAGCAAATTACAACCGTATTTCAGAAGCTATAAATATAGCAACTGAAAAAAGTGAGGGTATTATAAAAATTGAAAATGTTGAAACTAAAGAAATTTTCAATTTTTCTAAATTACATTCATGTATTCACAAAGATTTCTCAATTTCTAAAATTGATACAAGATTATTTTCATTTAATGCACCTTTTGGGATGTGTGATAATTGTAAGGGTCTTGGTTTTGAAACAAGAGCATCTGTTGATGCTTTAATTCCTGAATCATGAAAAACTATTGGCAATGGAGCTATTAAATATTTTGAAAACTTTATCAATACTCCTAATTTAGAATGACAAGAATTTAAAGCTTTATTAGACCATTATGAAATTTCACTAGATACACCAATTGATGAAATTCCACAAGGTAAACTAAGATATATTCTTTATGGTTCAGATGTAGAAATCGAATATATGTTAGTTTCTTCATCTAATAATAAATACCGTAAAAAGCAATTTATCGAAGGAATATTAACTAAAATTGAAAGATTGTATTTTGAAACTGCTTCTGAACACCGCCGTGACTATCTTAAAAAATATATGAGTTCAGTTACTTGCAATGTATGTAAAGGAGCAAGGTTAAATCAAGCTGCTTTAAGCGTTAAAGTTGATAATAAAAATATTTATCAAATGACTAAATTATCAATTTCAGATGCTTTAATTACTTTTGAAAATTTAGTTAATAATCTTGATGAATATAGTAAAACAATCTCAAATATCATTACAACTGAAATTATTAATCGTCTAACTTTTTTAAACAATGTTGGTTTGGATTATTTAAGTTTAAATCGAAGTGCTGAAACTTTATCAGGTGGAGAAGCACAACGCATTAGATTAGCAACCCAAATTGGTGCAAATTTAAGTGGTGTTTTATATGTGCTTGATGAACCTTCGATTGGCTTGCACCAGCGCGATAATTTGCGATTAATTGAAACTATGAAAAAGATGGTTGATTTAGGAAATACTTTAATTGTAGTTGAACATGATGAAGATACTATTTTTGCCGCAGATCATATTATTGATATAGGACCTCATGCTGGCGAATCAGGAGGTGAAGTAGTTGGTCAAGGAAGTATTGAAGATATTATTTCTAGCGAAAGATCAATTACAGGGAAATATTTATCTGGTGAATGAGAAATACCAATTCCTGTTTCAAGACGTTCTGGTAATGGTAAAACAATTACTATTAAAGGAGCTAAAGAAAATAATTTAAAAAACATTGATATTACAATACCTTTAGGAAAATTAGTTGGTGTAACTGGTGTGTCTGGAAGTGGCAAAAGCACATTAATTAATGATATTTTAGTTAATGGATATAAACAAATGCAAGGTATTGCTGAAGGATTAAGCCATAAAAAGGCTGATTTCAAAAACATTGATGGATTAATCAATGTTGATAAAATTGTGCAAGTAAACCAAAGCCCAATCGGAAGAACTCCGCGCAGTAATCCAGCAACATATACTGGTGTTTTTGATGATATTCGTGAAATTTTTGCTAATGTTGAAGAATCACGAATAAGAGGCTACACAAAAGGGAGATTTAGTTTCAATACTCCAGGTGGACGATGTGAAAAATGTAGTGGTGATGGTTTTTTAGTAATTGAAATGCATTTTTTACCTAACGTATATATTACATGTGATCAATGTGATAGTAAACGTTACGATAAAGAAACCTTAGAAATTAAATATCAAGAAAAGAATATTAATGATGTTTTAGAAATGAGCGTGGATGAAGCAATCGTTTTCTTTGATTCTAAAATTAAAATTATTGAAAAATTAATGTTTTTACAAAATGTTGGTTTAGGATATATTAAATTAGGGCAAATCTCAACAACATTATCTGGAGGCGAAGCGCAAAGGGTTAAATTAGCAACTCATTTACAACGTAAACCTACTGGAAAAACAATTTATGTTTTAGATGAACCAACTACTGGATTACATAGTCATGATATTAAAAAATTAATCGAAATTTTCAATCATATTGTGGATAACGGAGACACAGTAGTTGTTATTGAACATAATTTAGATGTGATTAAATCTTGCGATCATTTAATTGATTTAGGCCCCGGTGGTGGAATTCATGGTGGTAAAATAGTTGCTACAGGAACTCCTGAACAGGTGGCCAAAAATATTCATAGTTTTACCGGTCAATTCCTTGAAAAAATATTTTCACGAAATCAAAAATAAATATTAATAACTTGTATAATAATAACATATTGTAAAAATCGAGGTCATATGAATAAGAAAAAGAAAGTGAGCGTTGCTGAATTAATTAAATTTTTTGGTTGAAAGGTTTTAAATGATCCTGCAACTAAAATTAATTATAATTATATTTATCAACCAGCTATTAAACGTGTTGGTTTGGAATTAGCTGCATTTTTAGCTTATGATCGCTTGAAAAATAATGTTATTTCTTGGGGGACTAGCGAATCTTTATGATTTCAAAAAATAGGAAAAAATGCATCAATTAGAGCTATTGATCACGTTTTTAAATTACAACCACCTTTGGTAATTTTATCAAGAGGTGTGGCCAAACCAGCTTTAAATTGAATTATTGAATCTGCCAGTAGATATGGAGTACCAGTATGTCAAGTTAAAATGAGTTCTTCATTACTAACTTCAAATGTAGGGTCATATCTTAATAACCACTTTTTAGATGAAACACAAGTGCATGCTTGTTTAGTCTTAATTGGGGGAACTGGTGTTTTAATTATTGGTAATAGCGGGGTTGGTAAATCAGAAGCGGTATTAGAACTTATTCAACGAGGACATGTGTTTATTAGTGATGATTCTGTTTTAATTGGTGATGGAGGTAATATCTTTATAGGTCGCTCCCCCAGAATCACTGAACATTTACTTGAAGTACGCGGAATTGGGATGATTAATGTAAAACATATTTATGGAGTTAAATCTGTTGCCAAATCATCTGTAATTGATTTAGTTGTTGAATTAGTTAAAACTGATAAACAATACGAATTTGACCGCTTAGGTTTAGATTTTTTAAAATATCCAATCTTTGGAAGATATATCCATAAAATTCAAATTCCAATTAAAGAAGGCGGTTCAGCTGCATCTTTAATTGAAACTGCTGTTGGATTTTATCTTTCAAAGCGGGATGGTTTAAATGTAATTAAAGAAATAGAAAATAGGAGGTTAAAAGAAAATGAATAATTTAAATGGACCTAGTTATGTTCCTGAAGTAGCATTTCGGGAAGGGACCCCAAGTATCTTATTTACCATTGGTTCTTTTCAATTCTATACATATTCATTAATGATTATGTTAGGATATTTAACTGCTATCTTAACCATTTTTTACTTCTGAAGAAGGGAAAAAATGAATATTGAGGTTTTATACGGGCTTATCTTGATCACCATACCAATGGGGATTATTGGTTCACGTCTTGGGTTTGTATTTGAGGAACTTATATATGATAGTGAACCTTTTAAAGGGTCCGCTTGGTATGCCATATGAGATGGAGGTCTTAGTATCCAAGGTGGAGTTTTCTTCACCATTATAGCCGATATGACTTATGCTTATACTAAGAGGCATCTTGTTGATATACGTAAAGCAACTTCTATTATTATTCCAACTATTTTAGTTGGGCAGTTTGTTGGGCGGTTTGGGAACTATGGAAACCATGAGGTTTATGGAAAAATTGACTGAACTGGAGCTAGCTCTATAATTTTTGGTAAAAGTTTTGCGGATAATATGTATATTGCCGATGCTTATACCGATTCTTTAGGATTAGAAGGGGCTTATAGATATCCATTATTCTTATATGAAGGTTTAGCAAACTTAGTTGGGTATTTAATCATCGTATGAATTTTTAATTTATTTTGAACATTTAAACCAGGCGCAACAGCCGGATTATATTTATTATGATACGGTGTTGTGCGGCTTGCCTTAGAACCACTAAGACAAGAATCATATTTATTCTATTCTATTGTGGCACTATTATTCGCATTATCAGGAAGTTTTATCTTCATTTACTTTGCTTTCTGATCACGTGTAAAATACGTCACAAATGTTAAATATAAAATTTTTAAACATTATGAATATAAAAATCCTGAATATTACTATGCATATGTAAACATTAGTTCATTTAGTAATATTTTCAAAAAAGTATTAACATATACAGTATTTAAGTAGGTATTAATGGAAACAAAAACAACATTTGATTTAGTGATTATTGGTGGTGGACCTGCAGGTTTAAATGCGGCTTTATACGCTTCAAGAGCAAATTTAAAAGTAGCATTTATTGAAAAAGGTGCTCCAGGAGGTAAACTATCACAAACCAATAAAGTAGAAAATTGAATTGGTACAGAAATTATTGATGGTTGGGAATTAGCAACTCAATTTATGGATCATGCTACTAGTTTTGGTGCCCAATATAAATACGGGGAAGTTGTTGAAATTGTAAATCACGGTGATTTTGACAAGGAAGTTAAATTAGCGGATGGTTCTTCAGTATATGGAAAAACTATTTTAATTTCAACTGGAATGAAAAACAGAGAGCCAAGTTTTATAAATGGGTATCATGAATTTTTACACCGTGGAATTAGTTTTTGCGCAATTTGCGATGGTCCTTTATTTAAAGGTTCTCCGGCATTAGTTTTAGGTGGAGGAAATTCAGCTGTGGAAGAAGGAACCTATTTAACAAAAATAGCTTCACATGTTTATTTTGTAATACGTGAAAAAGATTTTACAGCTGAAAAAAAACTCGTTGAAGATCTATATAAAACTTCAAATATAACTATTTTTAAGGAATCACAAATTTCTTTATTAACTGGTACTAATTCCTTAGAAAAAGCAGTTATTAAAAGCTTGATTGACGGAGCTGAGCAAACTATTGAAATTGCATCATTTTTCCCTTATATTGGAATGGAAGCAACAACAACCTTTGTTAAAGATTTAGATATTTTAGATGAGCGTGGTTTTATTATTACAGATGAGAACATGCAAACTAAAGTTAAAGGAATTTTTGCAGCCGGAGACATTCGTCAAAAAGAAATTCGCCAAATTGTTACTGCCGCTTCTGACGGAGCAATTGCGGCTAAAAAAATCTCAGATTTACTTAATTCACTATAATCAAAAATATGCGAAATTTATCGCATATTTTTTTATAATCAGTTTGGTTCCAGTAAAAAAGTAACTAAAAAGATATTTATAAAGCCTTAGATGTTTGTAATTAAAAAACCAAAAATCTGTAATTTATAATATAATTATATTATATTTGATTTATAAATAAGTAATAAAGGAGAAATAATGTTAAAACGTAAACAAAAATTATTCTTATTGATTGGTTCAAGTGGACTTGTGTTTACTGGTGTTACCACAACACTTATTGCACAAACACAAACTACAACAGAGCCATTTAAATTTAGAATTGATACGGAGGCTACTCCAAATTTTCAAGCTGAAAAAGTTGATCAAACTAATTCAAAAACTAGTGCAACTGATTATAACTTACCTAAAGCCAAACAAGAAGAAAAAATAGTGGCCCCACCTGTCGAAGAGACACCACCACAAACTATTTTTAATCCAATTATTAAAGATCCAGAAAAAGAAAAAGAAAAGGAGCAAGAAGTTTTACCACCTTCAGCATCTGATCCAATTGAAGATGCACCAAAGAAAGATGTGGAAATACCTCCAACAGTAGTTCCTGAACCAGAACCTGAAAAACCTATTAGAGAAACTCGCAAAATCAAAATTGAAGATATTGAATTTGAAGCAGATATTCAAACAATTCCAAAACGTCAATATGAACAATCGGACGTAGAAAAAGGAATAACTAATCGGATTCCATATTATGCTGAAATTACTTTTGATGTTATTAATGTAAAAAATGCCTTAACTGCTGAAAATATTGCAAAGAGTACAGGTGCTGCACAAAGCAAGGCTACAAAAATAGGAGCATATACAACTCCATATATTAGTTCATTGCAAGACGATAGAGATATCGAAGCAAAACAAGCCCAAATTGCGAAGGATGGCAATGTATCTGAACACTTTGGTAATTTATGGTTTAGATACCATATGCTTTTAACTTCGAAAGAAAATGTTAAACAATATCTTTTAGATTCAGTTACAGATGAACAATTAGATAAGTGATGAAATATGAAAGAGACATTAACATGACCTAGAAGCATCGGCACTGAAACCAGAGAACTAGGTAAGATGTTAATCTTAATGCATATTGATCCTA
This sequence comes from Mycoplasma sp. 10961, assembly GCF_055523525.1. Taxonomy (NCBI): domain Bacteria; kingdom Bacillati; phylum Mycoplasmatota; class Mollicutes; order Mycoplasmatales; family Mycoplasmataceae; genus Mycoplasma; species Mycoplasma sp. 10961. The sequence goes on along the minus strand of NZ_JBVFVD010000001.1, from coordinate 971,927 downwards.
AAAAAATTACTAAACTATCTCAAACTGAAAAAGATAGTTTAGCAAATGGTTATATTATTCCTGAATATGGTGGTGATGTTTATGTTAATGCAAATGGTGAATGAACATCATCAACTCATGAACCAGTTGTTAATACTGTTCAAGCTGAATATAAACGTAACAACCAAGTTTACCGTGTTATGGGTAATAACACATGGTATTGAAGAAGTTCTGAAGATGTGCTGTTAGGTAAATACCATAACTGAAACAAACGTGATATTACAGAACAATTTAAATCTGAAGGTTTAGATATTCCTGATCGTGGTATATCAATTAATGAATATACTAGAATTGAAAAAGTTGAAGGTTCTGACCGTGAAAAAACAGTTGTGGTTACAATTGATGTTGTACAACCAGATGCATACAAAAAAGCCGAAAAATTAATCGCTGATTTACAAGCCAAAGGTAAAGAAATCACCGGATATAGAATTATGAATATTGGTAAATCAGGGGCTGATCAAAACATGGATAAAATCTTTGCGGCCTTACCTAAAAAACTTCCATTATTAGAACTATTCTTTGAGTCTAAGAATACATCTGCTTTAAAATACCTTAAAGATAAGGAAATTGATGAACTTTCATTATTATCAAATAATAGATTAAATGTTAATGCTGACGATTGATCAATTAACCCATGAGCTTTAAATAAAGTTGCATGAGTTAATATGGCTGATTATAACACAACATTCTCAACTGATCCAAACCAACCTCCATTTTACTCACGGATTACCTTTGATAATTTAGCATTTGACGCAGAAGATTACAAAACACTTGGTGATTGAACAATTATCAATAATGGACTAAGAATGGCTTATTGAACAAGAAATAATGAAAGAATTTTCCAAGGAGCTTGAGGACCAGGATTAAAACCTGATCGTAGCAGTGATGGAAATTCATACCCTATGGGTGTTGATTTTTCACGGATTCCAACTATAAAAACTTTAAGAGGTATGGAATTTCATGATATTACTAACAAACAAAAATCGACACGTAAACTAAACAAAATTAAACTATTCAATGATGGTGCTGTATGAGAAGTTAATACAACTGATTTAAATGAAGCACAATTTGATGATATCTTAGCAAAACCAGTTGTACCTATGGAACCAAGACCTAAAATTACCTTTAGCAATGGTAAAAATACAAAAAGCATTAGAATTCGTCCAACACAAAACGTTCAAAACTTAAATAGTGACGGATTAAGACACTTAGCAACTTTAATTGAATATTCAGATGGTACATTTAACAGACAAACTCAAATCATTGTTACCGATGGGGCCGTTGCCCTTTACAACACCTTGAAAAATGCAGGTTATAACGTAAGATACACCAGCACTGAAGATGAATTTGAAATTGTATAATTAAAGGAGAAAAACAAATGAAAAAAAGATTGATACTAAGCTTAGCAAGTGGTGGAATTTTATTTCCAGTAGTTGCTATAAGTTGTGGGCAAGAATCAAAACCCACCCCTTCTGATCCAGTTGCTGCTTATAAACAAAGCCATGCTGACATTTTAAGCAAAACTCAAGAAACAGTTGTTGTGGCTGATGAACCAAAAGTTACAACAGCATTAACTGCTTATAATACTTTAGATGCAAATATTAAAACATCTTTAACAAGTGAAAAAACATTACTAGATCAACTTAATTCTAAAATTGTAGAACTAAAACAACAAAACCCTACCCCTCCTGTTCAACAACCTCCATTATCGAGAGAAGAAATTACCCAACAAGTAAATTCTAAATCATTAAATGATTTAGGAACACTATATTTTGAAGTTGAACAGCAAACTTCAAATGGGTTTACCTTTAGCCAACGAATAACAGATTTTTCTCAACTTTCTATGTCGCAAGCTTTAAATGCTCGTTCTGGGTTTGCTCCAAAAGATGAAAGAATTCTTTCAACTTTACTAAATGTTCGACTAGCTGATGATAGAAGTGGATTAATTGCTTTTATACAATTCGGCAATGGAGAAACTAAACAATATAAATTAACTGGATTTGCAGAAGAAAATGGTTATAATAGCCAAGGTAGATTAGAAACTGAAGAAGAGAAAAAAGCTCGTGAAACAACTCAAACTCAATATGCAGTTGAATATAATAATGTTCAAAAGTATGATTATGATTTAAATAATATTCAAAGAGCACTTGATTCTAATGCTTACCAAAGAAATTTTACAACTAATAATGAAGCAAAAGAAAAATATAATAAAGTAGCAAAAGAATTAAATATGCTTGATTATGATACTGCATCCAAATTTGGGTTTGTTATTCCTAAATATGATGCTTCAGGAAATGTATCTGGTCTAGATGTTCCGACCAGGGGACCACGAAGCACCATACATTGATATGACCACTATAAGACTTCTGCTCCAAGTCCACAAAGAAATACAGGTTTACCGAGAAAATTAGTTAATGATAATTATGCTGAAGCAGCACTACAGTCATATTTACTAAGTTTTAGAGCACCAATATTTACTAATGATGAAGCAATTCAAATTAAACTTGAACAAGCTCTAGAAGCAGTAGAATTTGATATTTATAAAATGGCAGATTTATTAGATGATAAAACTGCAGTTGCTGAAATTAAAAAGCGTTTAGATGATGATAAGGTTTCAAATAGAACAGGTAAGAATACTGAAGCTGTGATTGCTGCAGTATTTAAAGATATTATTACAAAGTTGGAAGCAGAAGGCGGGGGTGATCCTGCTAAAACTGAGGAAATGTATAAAACTAAATATACTCCATTTATTAAAGAACATTGGCAGAAACTTTATGATGCTGTAGATTCTAAAAAAACTTTTTCACAAGATATCTTAACTCGTTTAAAGAATGATATTAATGAAAGAACAGTTCGTGATTATGAATCATTTAAAAATTACAAAAATAGAGCTAAATCTAAAGTTGGTAATGCCGGAACAGCATGAATTTTAGACTATGAGAAAAAAGATGATAATTCATATCCAACTAAATGGTATTTTGCAACTAATTACCATGTTATAAATGGGTGAAATGAAAAAACACTTGATAGCATCCGTATGGATATACTTGGGCGAACTGACCAAAAACACATCTTTAATGCTATAAAAGTTTTAAGCATTGAAGATAAATTCAATAAAATAGATGTTAACAAAAAAGCCTTTAAAAATATCTTTGATGGCCGTAATGTTTTAAATACTAGTCCATATACTCTTTCAAAAGATGATACTGTTAAAGATAAAGAGGAGTTTATTGATTTTGCAGTTTTTGAAATCGACTTTACTAAATTTGAAGATAAGGATCGTAAAATTGGTGAAGAAATAAAATCCCCACAAGATTTTGCTAAATTCTTTACTAATGATTATGCTAATTTAGATGATAAATTAAAACTTAAAGTTCCTAAATACGATTACGTAAATGATTTTGATAAAATTAACCAACCATTACTTGCCAAACCTGGATCACCTGAAGCAACTAAAGCATATGATAATTTATACGTTGTTTCATATCCAAAGGCTCGTCAACAAGGTTTTGAAGACTTTTATTTAAATGAATATACTGATGCAGATCAAAAAGCCGTTTTAGCATCAACTCATACTATGTGAACTAATGCTTCATCTACTTGATATGATGTATCTTCACCTAATAAATCAGATGAAAGAACCGTTAAACGTCTTGAAAAAGGTGGAACGTTATCTCATATGCTTAACTTAAGACAATTCAAAGATAAACCTGGTGTATATGATAACTTCATCGTTGCTCCACGTTCATCGGGAGATAAATATTTAGAATCACATGATGATAAAAAAGAATATGTAAGCAGCGGTATTGGTATGCTACTTAAAAACTTTGAAGTTGGTGGTGGAGCCAGTGGTTCAGCAATTAGAAATCAAAATAATGAAATCATGGGTATTTTAACTACAGTATTCCAATTTTCAACTACTTCAGCAGGGGTTGCAATTCGTTCAAATGGATTTGACTATAAAGGTCTTTATGGAACCTACAACTTACCACAATATGATTTAGTTTATGGTGGCGGGAAAGATCAAAGTAATTCATACCGAGAAGCCTTAGTTAAACTATATCCAAATTCAAATATGAAAACAAACTTAATGCCTGAATCTATTAATAAAGTTCCAACAGGCTACGAATTTAATAAATAATATAAAAACTATATGCAATTTACATGCATATAGTTTTATTTTAAAAACTTTTATGATAGGTATTAGAATTTTGAATGTACATATAGAAATCATTATTAGGATTATGTGATTCATAGATATTCAATACTTATATGATATTAGTAGATATAAATAAATATTTAGCGGAAATAATTTTTGAATATCTTGTTATTTTCTGTATAGTATGAAACTGAAAATTATAAAACACAAGTAGTTTTACTTGTGTTTATGTATATTCACGATATTATTTAATAGAGTGTCTAATAATAATTATACTATATAAAAACTATTAGCAAAATTTAATTTTTTTGTATTAAATGGAAATGTCACATGCAAGTTTTTTGCATGTGACATTGTTTTTGTCTGCCTTGTAATAAAATAGTTGTATTAATAATTTTTCAAAAAATAAAGGAGACCTTAAAATTATATGAAAAATTTAGAAAAATATATTTGTGTTTTTGATAAATATCGAAAAGAAAATAAATATCAACATTTTAAAATTGAAGAGAATTACAACACTATCTTGAAAATGCAAGGAGCTCTTGGGGCACAACGAAAATTACGATCAGATCAAATCGATCTAGAACAACTTTATAATATTTTACAAGAACTTGCTGAAGGCTTCTCAATCCAAGAAGTAGCCAAGATTTTTGATAGAGACATTCGAAGTATAAAAAGCAAAATTAAAATTATTATAAATCGCAGACCACTTAGCTTAGATAAACAAAATCGCTATGTTTGCCCTAAGTGTTCAAAAAGAGTAATGCGGGTTAAAACCCTTAATTTTACTAAGCTATACGAACATTTATTAGGTTATTCATTTTCGCGACTCTTTTTTGTAAGTGATGCAATTAAAGAGAAATGAAAGGCCTACAGAAAATATTGGTATAGTGAGCTTAATACATACAATAAAAATAGAAATAAAAAGAATTTGCAGCAAAAAGAAGTTAAGAAATCAGTTACCTATCTTGTGAATTCTTTTAAAAAATTATCTCCTGATGAATTTGCTCCTTCGCCTAGTACAATTTATAAAATAATTAAAAAATACCCTTATTTCCTTGATTTTGACCATATTGTTAAAAAATCTGAAGGCAAATATGGCATAAGGAAGAAAAAACAAACCAAACCTAAAACATTAAAATATGCTACAGAAATTTCAAAACGTCCAGCTTATATTAATGATCGCTCTGAACACGGCCATTTTGAATTAGACACCGTTATTGGTAAAATCAATGATACATATTGTATTGTGACCATAATTGAACGGCAAACCAGAATGTCTTATGCTATGCTTTCAAAACGTAACTCCAAAGCTATCAAACAAACTCTTCTAAAACTAATCAAGAAACATAACTTAGACATTAAAACTTTAACAGTTGATAATGGTAGTGAAAATGTCTTATTGCACCAGGTAATTCCAACTGAAAGATTATTTAAATGCCAACCATATAGTTCATGACAAAAAGGTTCAATAGAAAATATGCACCGCTTAATTAGGTATTACATTCCCAAAGGAAAAAGCTTAGATAAATACTCTCAGCAAGAAATTGATTATATGATGGAAAAAATAAATAACTATCGACAAGTTGTCCGGCAATATAAGATAACCTAAAATTTTTTTTAATCCCCCGCCTTTGATTGCAATCAAAGGGGCCTTACTTTTGCCAAAAGTAAGCAAAACCGACGAGAAAACACTGCTGTGTTTTCTGTTTTCTCATACATTTTTTTATGTAAAATTTATGTTAAAATTAAATGACAATTATTTTGTTAATATCTCGCAAGTGACTTTTCCAAAAAACATTTAATTTTTTTGCTAACGTATAAATAAATTTATGTTAATATTATTACGGGAAGTAATTCCCAAATTATTATGTAAATTTATCGTATTAAAAATTAAGGAGGCTTATGAAGCCAAAAAAAATTAAATATTTATTCTTTTCTATTTTAGCCATGAGTTCTGCTACAACTATGGTTATTATGGGACAGAATAACAAAACTCTAATAAACAATTTAAATACTTATGAAAATTCAAAATTTTACGAAATTACCAATAGTTCAATAATTAGTAATTCTCAAGATGCAATGAGTATTCAAAAAGCTGTAGGAGTTAAGCGCTTTGATATTATTTATAAAGGTACTACAGATTCAGATCTCAAAGACAAGATTAAAATTATAGCAGAAAAATATTTAAAAACCAAGAAAGAAAATTTAGTTTATATTATTGGTGATTTTTTAAAAACTATTTCTATAGCTATAACTAGCTCGCAAGACTATGATAAGTTTAAAGAAGCAATAAATAAATATGGAACTGAAGACGAAGATGTCTCAAGTGTTTTTGGTTTTAAAACCAATTATACTCATCAAGATTTTATTAATAAACGTAAAAATGAAAGTGTAGTTACAACCACATCTATAAACACTGATAACAATCCAAGATTTAATTTAGGAGTTGCTTTTGATTACAGGGGTTCTGACAACTACCATTTGTATAATTTAGTCGGACTTTCAAAAGACACAATTTTTTCACATTTCAAAGAATACGTAAATAAGAACCCAATTAAAGTTGGTATTTTAGAGGCTGAAGGTGTAATTAATAATGATTTATCACCTTTTTACTGAAACAAAAAATATGGAAATGGAGCTCACTGGAGAAATGAATTTTTCTATACAGAATCATATAGCAATCATGCTAATAATGTGGGTGAAATTTTAGTTGGACAAAAGGGGATAAATCCCACTGCTACTTTATGGAGTGTTGAATTAAACACACGTTGAAATGGACTAGCTGGAGAAATGAATTTCTTCCTAGGACAAGGTGTAAAAATAGTAAACAACAGTTGAGGTGTATTTGATCCAAAAAATAATGAGGAAAGTCAAGTATATAATAATGATTCACATTATTTTGATGAATTAATTAAGTCAAACCCAGAACTTGTTAATTTCATATCAGCTGGTAATAATTTTGAAGATTGGAAAAAAGATGGAAAACTTATAGAGGCTTATGAACCATTAGCAGGCATTGCTTTATCTAAAAATAGTATAGTTATTGGTGCTATTAATAATGACTATTTACAAACTAAAACAAATTATAGTCAAATAGGTAGCGATAAAAACTATATAACCGCCGTTACATCTGGTGGATCTTATAATTTTTCAATTAGAACTGACGATCATTTCTTTTCTGGAAGCGGTACAAGTTTTTCAACTCCGGTCATTACTGCTTTAACATCAATGGTCATTCAAAGAAATCCATATTGATTTAACTTAGCACATGATTCAATAATTGCTAAATCTGCAATAATTTCAGGATCTGTAAAACCAAGATACACAAATGCTGTTTATACTAATGAAACAGGGTTTGGAATACCTCAGTTTGAATTTGTGGATCAAGCTGTTAAAAATCTTAAATACCATAAAAAAACTGGACCTAAATTCACTGCAAACCATAGCATTTATTTAAATAAAGGAGATACAATTAGAGCAAATATTTCATGATTAGCAGAAGTAAGGAATAAGCAAAATATAGTTGATTTTGATTTGAAAGTTTTCGATCCAAGTAACAATTTATTAACATCTTCTATTTTAGGTGAGAGAAACACAGAAACAGTAGAATTTACAGCTCAAAAAAGTGGATATTATAATTTCAATCTTTTAAGATATGATAACAATGATATAAAAAGGGATTTAGCATTTACTTATGCAATTAAAAGATCAAAAAACTAAATTTAAAAGATTATTTTATTCTTTAATTATTCCTTCTTTAACTCTCATTCCACTATCTGCTATTTCATGTTCTAATTTAACAAGTGATCCTTACTCCTCTGAATCCAAAACTGATGATGGACAAAGACTTGTGAGATTTCATTATCCTAACAGGTCTGTGCATATAGATAATGCTTTATGGTCTAGTGTTGATTATAATAGATTAATTCAAAGCTCTTCTTTTGATGATGCTTTTAAAAATGAACATGCCGAAGTTATAAAAAAGCATAATGATGCTTATAATGAATATCATAAACCTATAACGAATTATGATGAAAAAGATAGAGCTGAAAAGAGTGCAAAGCTATCAGACGCCAGAAAAGAGGTTATTGATAAATGACAAGAAAAAAATATAAAATTAAATAAAAATAAGATTTTTAGTTTAATTAATTCGAATGATGACTTAGCTTCCGATAAATACAAAGATATTAAAGATATTTTTAAAAATACAGATTTTAGTAAAAATACTATTTTAGTTGTTAACGGCTTGAACTATCACACTGGAAGCATTAATGAGGTTGTAAAAGGTTCTGGATATTGAATTAAAAAAGTTAATATCCTTGATAAAAACATAAACCTTGAATATAAATTAGTAGAAATTCAAGCAAAAGGGTCAGGTAGGGGTGTAGCTAGTCAAGCGTTAAGCACAACATCAACAATACATTATATAGTTATTAATAAGTTAGATTCTTTAGATAATTATAACTTTACTTTTAATATCCCCAAAGATAGCAATATCTAATATTTTATAATACTAAAAAGTTAACACTACTACATGTTAACTTTTTATTTGCATTTAAAAAAATGAATAATAAAATTTAATTTCCTAATATACTTTAGTAATAAATTTAATATTTATGTTAATTTTTGTTTAGTTTTAATGTAAAAATATTAACACTTAATAACTTTTATGTATATTATGCAGCCCTAAAAAAATTTTTTTATGATACACTAGGATCAGTTGTTATGGTATAATAAAATCATAATTTTATCTTTGTAAAATTATATTTATTTATATTGACAACATTAACAAATTAAAATATATAAAGAAAGGAATCACAATGTCAACGACAAATCAGTTAGTTAATCATGGCCGTGTTTCTAAAACTAAGAAGCAAAATGCGCCTGCCTTATCATTAACATATAACTCATTAATTAAAAAAGCTAAAAAAATGGCTTCACCATTTAAGCGTGGTGTATGTACCCGTGTTGCAACAATGACACCTAAAAAACCTAACTCAGCTTTACGTAAATATGCTCGTGTTAGATTATCAAACCAAATGGAAGTTACAGCTTACATTCCAGGAGAAGGACACAACTTACAAGAACACTCTGTTGTGCTTATTCGTGGTGGTCGTGTTAAAGACTTACCTGGGGTTAGATACCATATCGTACGTGGAACCCAAGATGCAGCTGGTGTTGCAAAACGTAACCAAGGTCGTAGTTTATACGGTACTAAAAAAGCAAAATAATATAAGTGTAATTATTAATTAATTTAATATAAAATTAAGGAGGACAAAATGTCAAGAAAAAAATCAGCACCAATCCGTGAAGTACTTGCAGATCCAGTTTTTAACTCAGTAGTAGTTACAAAATTAATTAACCAAATTATGCTTGACGGAAAAAAATCAATTGCTCAAGATATTTTATATTCAGCATTTGAATTAATTAAAGAAAAAACAAGTAGAGAACCAATGGAAGTGTTTTTAGAAGCAGTTGAAAACATTACTCCACAACTAGAAATTCGTACCAGAAGAATCGGTGGAACAAACTATCAAGTGCCTACCGAAGTTCCTGCTCGTAGAAAACAAACATTAGCACTTAGATGATTAGTGCAATATGCAAGATTAAGAAACGAAAAAACAATGGATATTCGTTTAGCAAATGAAATCATCGATGCATCAAAGAAAACTGGTGGAGCAATTAAAAAACGTGAAGACACCCATAAAATGGCTGAAGCTAACCGTGCATTTGCACACTTCAGATGATAGTCTTTTAGTTAATATTAATTTATATTATGGCTAGAGATTATGATTTAAAAGATTACCGTAATATCGGTATTATGGCCCACATTGATGCAGGTAAAACTACCACAACAGAAAGAATTTTATTTCATACAGGTAAAATACATAAAATTGGTGAAACACATGATGGTGTTTCACAAATGGACTGAATGGAACAAGAAAAAGAAAGAGGTATTACTATTACCTCAGCAGCAACCACTGCTTTTTGAAAAGGTAAAAGAATTAATATTATCGATACCCCTGGACACGTTGATTTCACAGTTGAAGTTGAACGTTCATTACGTGTTTTAGATGGGGCAGTTGCTGTTTTAGATGCTCAATCAGGTGTTGAGCCTCAAACTGAAACAGTTTGAAGACAAGCGACTAATTATAAAGTTCCACGTATAGTATACGTAAATAAAATGGATAAAGCAGGAGCTGATTTTGCTGCTTCTGTTGCATCCGTAAAACAAAGATTAGGTGGAAATGCAGTAGCAATTCAATGACCTATTGGAGCTGAATCAGACTTTAAAGGGGTTATTGATTTAGTTACAAGACAAGCTTATACATATAATGGGGAGCCTCAAGAAGAAGAATTCCCAACAGCAATTCCTGCTGACTTAGAAGAAATTGTTGAAATTAAACGTCAAGAATTATTAGAAGCAGTTGCCGCTTTTGATGAAGAATTAATGATGGCTGTTTTAGAAGGACAAGAAGTAGAACTTGATGCTTTTAAAGCTGCAATTAGAAAAGCAACTTTAACTTCTGAATTTTTCCCAGTAGTTTGTGGAACTTCATTTAAAAACAAAGGTGTTAAGAAAATGATCGATGCGGTTGTTGATTATTTACCTTCACCTTTAGATATTCCTGCTATTAAAGCACATGAAGGAGAAAATGAAGTCAGTGTTGAAGCTAGCGATGAAGGAAACTTTGCTGCTTTAGCATTTAAAGTTATGAACGACCCTTTTGTTGGTTCATTAACTTTCTTCCGTGTATACCGTGGGGTATTAAACAAAGGAAGCTACGTATTTAACTCAACTAAGGGTGAAAAAGAACGTATTGGACGTGTATTACAAATGCATGCTAACAGCCGTGTTGAAATTGATGAATGTCGTGCTGGAGATATTGCAGCAGCGGTTGGACTTAAATACACAACAACTGGTGATACTTTAATTGATGAAAAATCACCAAAACTTGTACTAGAAAAAATGGTTTTCCCGGAGCCAGTTATTTCACAAGCTTTAGAACCAGAATCAAAAGCTGCTACTGAAAAACTTTCATTAGGGTTACAAAAATTAGCAGCAGAAGATCCAACATTTAGAACTTATACAGACGATGAAACAGGTCAAACAATTATTGCGGGTATGGGCGAATTACACCTTTACATTATTGTCGACCGTCTAAAACGTGAATTTGGTGTTCAAGCTAAAGTTGGAGCTCCACAAGTTTCATATCGTGAGACTATCACCAAAACAGCTGATGTTGAAGGAAAACACATTAAACAATCTGGTGGTAAAGGTCAATATGGTCACGTATGAATTAAGTTTGAACCTAACCCAGATGGTGGGTTTGAATTCGTTGATAAAATTGTTGGTGGTAAAATTCCAAAAGAGTACATTAAATCAATTCAGAAAGGTCTTGAAGAAAAAATGGCTGTTGGTATTTTAGCTGGATATCAAATGATTGATATTAAAGCTACCTTATTTGATGGTTCATACCACGACGTTGACTCTTCAGAGATGGCTTATAAAATAGCAGCTTCTAAAGCTTTAACTAAAGCTAAAGACCAAATTGGAACAGTATTACTTGAACCAATTATGGATGTTTCAGTTGTTGTTCCATCAGATCACATGGGAGATGTAATTGGTGATTTATCACGTCGTAGAGGGCTTGTTAATGACCAAGAACAAAGAAATGATGGAGCCGTTGTTGTTAGAGCACAGGTTCCACTTTCAGAAATGTTTGGTTATTCAACAGAACTTAGATCAATGACTTCAGGTCGTGGAACATACCAAATGCAATTTGATCACTACGAAAAAACACCTAAAAACATTTCTGATGAAATTATTAAGAGAAGAAACTTACAATCTAAAGACGAGGATTAATTCTTTGAATCAAAATATCTTGCTTTGCAAGATATTTTTTATTAATTAGTTAGACAACATAAAGTTTTCTTAGAAAAATATATTAAATTCTAAACATGGACAGCAAAATTTAACATTTTAGTTATTTATAATTCCATAGCAAATTGCTGTGGAGTTTTTCAGTTTAAGTTTGATTGAATTCGGTCATTATTGTACCAAATTACATATTCTTGTATCATATCATTAAGTTCATTAAATGTTATTTTTGAATAATCTAAATCATTTAATAATTCAGTTTTAATGATTCCAAACCAATATTCAATTTCTCGATTATCAAGAGAATTTCCGACTCTTGATAACGAAATAATACCACCAAGATTTTTAACTTCTTTAATATATTGATGATGTGTATATTGAAATCCATGATCTGAGTGAATGATAAAATTTTTGAATTTGTATTGCTTTAATGAATTTAAATTGTCTAAAACTAGTTCTAGATTATTACTTTTTGATAATTTAAAACCAATAATTTGTTTAGTTTTATGAGACAAAATTGCAGACAAATAAACGTGTGATTCTAACACATCTTTTGGCGCTTTTATATATGAAACATCAGTTGCATAAATATTTCGATTGTTTTGATCGTTATAATCACGATTTACGAAGTTATCAATTTGTGAAGATACATTTTTAATTTCTTTTCGTTTTGATTTTTGTCTAAGCTTACATTTTAGGCCTAAAAGGTTCATATATCTCCCTAATGAACGTTCGTTTATATCTATTTTGTATTTTTGAGATATGTAAACACTTAGTTTTAACCTTCCATATCTTGACTTTGTTTCTGCGAACGATTTTTCGATTACATCACTATATTTAGGGAGTTTTTGTGCAATTTTAATATTTTGAGTTTTAGAAATTGTTTGTCTAGAAATGCCAAAAACTTCTGCAAGCTTAACATAACTTATACTAAAACTTTTAGATTCAATAACTTTCTTACTTTTTGGTAATTCGTTGGTAATTTCATAATATCTTTTAGCTATTTGTAACAAATCATCACGATCAAAAATATCTCAATTTGGTTCTCTTTTCGTCTTAGGTTTGCCGCTTCCTTTTTTGCGGCTTTCACCTTTCTTTGTCTGCAATAAGTCTTCCATACCTAAATTATAATACTTAATTATTTTATTAATTCTAACTTTTACACTATTTCTTTGTAAGTTTTTTGTTTCTGGTGATATTTGGTAAATAGCTTGGAAAGCACCTGGGAAACCTGATTTTTGATATTCTTCATATATTTTTGCAAATTCTTCTTTCTTTAAATGTCTTGACATAATTTATCCTTTCAAAAAAATTCTTCGTTGGTACCAACGAATGGTAACAGAAAAGCTAACATTTACATGTTAACTTTTCTGTCCGGCTTTATTCCTTTATTAATATCTATTTAATCTATATAATTAATATATAAAATTTAATAAAGGAATAATAAATGAAACGAAGTAAATTTTTACTTATATCTACAAATTTAGTAGCAATTTCATCATTTGCAATTGTATCATGTGCGAGTGTTGAAAAACCGCAAAAACCAGACCAACCAGCTCCACAGCCACAGCCTGATCCATCCGAAATTGCAGTAAATAATTTTAAAACCGCTTATGCAGTAGTTTTAAGCAAAAATAAAGATAATATTACCCTAGAAGATGAAAATAGCATAAATGTTGCTTTAAGTACTTTTGCCTCATTAGAGGATAATGTTAAACATTTACTTACTGCAGAAATAAGTTTATTAGATGATTTGCTTGCTAAAATAGCAGAAATTAAGCAATCTCAAGCTAATGAAACTAATTTACCAGGTGAAAATCTTGGAAGCCAAAAGCCGCCAGGCAACAAAGACACTAGTACAACTGATCCAGACTTGGGCAATGATAAAGATAAGCAAAATAATAGTGGCCAAATATCTGGCGGAAAAGACCAAGAAAAAACACCGGTTGAAGATCCAGGAACAACCCAACCAGAAAAACCACTTGAACAAGAAAAAGTAGTAATAAATAAATTTCTTCCAATAGGTGAAGGGGAAAGATATTTTTCTTCTTTAAACTCGCAAGAAAAGCAAAAAGAGTTAAATGAATTAAACTATATCTTATATGAAGATCTAAATAAAGTTGAACAAAAATCCTATAATGGTTTATCTTATTTAGAATATAAAGATAAAATAACCGGAATTATCTTTAAAGAATATAGTTATGGTTATAACCAAAGTGGCCCTTTATACTTACTTAATAAAGAAGGTCTTTTACTTATAGCCCACGAATTTAAGCGTAAAATACCATATGGTCAGGAAGTAAGGGATTTGGATTCTATTACTATTAATAACGTATCTGAAATAACTAGTCAATCTCTTGGTTTATATCGTCCACTTGAAAAAAGGATTTATGTTAACGGAACTAACCTAAATAATAAGGGCTTTTCATTATATGAAATAGTTGGCAGTTTAATGCAAACAATCTTCCATGAATATATGCACCATTGAACCATGTCTTATGCTGAAACAGGTTTAATTGAAGGCAATAAATTAAATGTTACAGACCAAGAAGCAAAAGATATTAACCAAATGAAAACTACTGAACTTTATTATAATCCTGCAGCTAATTTTGGTCATCAAGGTCATTCGCATGGCCAAAGGCAATTTTGAAATTCTTATTTTGTAAGTAATTTTTACAATTTATTAAATTATGATGTATCGCAAAAAGGGTATCTAAGTGATGAAGTTTTAGATAAATTAAATATTAAAAATAAAGAGAATTTATTGTACAACAACTTATCAATAAATGATATGTGACGTTTAGCCAATGAATTAAATACACCAGAACATTTAAAAAATAAATCTCAAAGTCAAACTTTAAGTGTATCACCTAGTGGGGTGTATACTACAAGTATTAACAGGTTAAAATATACTTTTAGCATGACTGAATTAGTTCCTAGAGAATATACTAAGTATGCTTATGAATCATACTTTTCAATTAATGATCTTAATAAATCAGAACAAAGGCACGATGCAAGGCAAAGCACGGTTAATTGATTTGGACTTAGATACTATACTCAAAATCAAAATAATCAATGAATGATGTTTTTTTATCCAAGTCATAATACGGAGGATTGGTCACATACATATTTAAATAATTTTGATTCTTTAACTGCGAGATATTGGTTTGATAAATTGGGTAATGGTTTAGATGATCCACCCAAACATAATGTTGCAATTATGCCTAATTCTGTATTTGAAATAAATGAATTTAGATTTAAAAAGGAAGGATCTGAAAGCGAAATAGGTGAATTAACACCAGAAAAAACTAGATCTCGATCAAAAGAATTTTATAAATTATTTTTAGATACTATGGGCTATGGTAAAACTATTAGCCAAGTATTTTATCGTTCAGATGTAACAGATGGTCAACCTGGATATGGTGCAGGTGTTGTAGGTTGACCAGATAGGCTTAAATTCTCTGGCTTTATCGATGCAAATCATAAAGTTGATGGTTTAGTTATAAAGGATGCAAATGGTGAATATAAACATAGTTTATTGGAATATTCTAATAGTTTTAACTTCTTTGGTCTTCAAAACTTTGATCAAGGTGCTAGTTTATATTCTGAAGATGATAAGGGTGAAAAATTAATTACTCAGGACCGTCAAAAACAAATTAGCAATAGATTATATCCAAATAATATCGGATATAATAATTATTTAAGTTATATTACTAAGGATTTTTTAGAAGTGAAAGAAAACTCAGAAGTATACCTTTGAACAGATCTAAATAAAGATGGCAAGGTTACAGAAAATGAGTTAAATTCATCACAAATAACCTTGCCAACTCAACGTCCTGTAACAAACCAAAGAAACACAAATCATAATGTTTCTAACTTTGATAAATTTATAATAAAAAATATTGATGGTAAAACAGTTATTAAAAAACTATAATTATATTTATCTTTAAAAGATATTTATATAGTATAATAAAGGAAATTTTCAATATCAAGAAAGGGAAATATGAATTTTTGACATTATCGTAGAAATATAGCAGATTTTAGCAGTTCAAGGCCATTATTTTTATCATTTTTTGTATTCAGTTTATTTGTAATCTTATTTTTATACATTTACCGCAAAAGGGTATATAACTATTTCAATCAAGAAGGCAAAAAATTTATTTTCAAAACACTATCACTTGAAAATTTATTTGTGGCAATTGGTATTTTTACCACAATATATAATTTAATTCGCTTAGGTTTTTTAATTGGAATCGATTATCCTTATAAATGAGAATTGTTCCCATTGCATTTATGTAGGTTTTTTAGTTTTACAATCCCTCTTTTATATATATTTAAAAAAGGTCCTAAAATTAATATGGTAAGTATTTTAGCTGTCTTTGGAGCGATATTTGGATTTTTATTTGCTGATTTAGGAGCAGATCCAGTTGCAACCCAAATTGACAGAGAATATAACAATCTTAAAGAAGGAACTAGAGAGTGAAATAATGCTGGTTTTAACTTAGGATATGACAACGTTCTATTTTGAGATTTTATTTTTGCTCACTCATTTGTTTTAATTATGCCAGTATTTACCCATATTGTATATGGTCCAAAAGCAAAAATAAAATTAAGAAATTTTGTACAAGGGTCAACCTTAATGCTTGGTATGTTAGTTTTAGTATTAATTGGTAATATCGTGTTGTTCCATGGAATTAAGAATTCTAATAATAGAGTTCAGATCCAATGAACATCTAATTGATTCTATTTAGGTGCTAAAGGAATTAATACTTTAGGTAAACTATCTAAATGACCATTTTCTCCAATCATCTTTGGGCTTGCTGGTGTATTAGTCAATATCCTTGGTTATATCTTTTATATGTTTATGTGAAGTATTGACTTTGAATTTAATAAATACTATATGCCTAATAAAACATCACGTAGAAGATTTAAGGATGTTTGAAATGAACTAAAAACTCCTTGGAAAGAAGTTTTAAATTTTAGAATTAAGGAATAGGCAACAAGAACAATAAATATGCAGGCAAAGAATATTCGGACATTTACGAATATTCTTTTTATATAATGAAAGAGGTTTATAACAAAAGTTAAGCTCAAAATGACCAAATATTAATTTAAAAAATTAACATATAAAAAATGAATGGATTAAATAATCCATTCATTTTTTATAGCCTTTAGGTTTAGTGTATTTAATTTGATTTTTATTTAAAATTAAAACTACTGCATAAAGTGTAGTGGACTTCTTGATAAGTAGCATGATCGTTTTGTTCAACTTATTATTGCACATAAAAATTATTATGAGAAGGTAAAGATTGATTATCCTTCTCAATGGTTAATTGGCAACCTAAAATCATTTTTACTTCCTATGGAATCAACAAAAATTAAAACAAATTATTTTGATTACATTGACATTGATGCAATAGACAATGTTAATAACGTTATCTCAAATCCAAAGCATCTTTCAAAAGAGAGTGCGCGAAGCAGAGCTAGTAGAAAACTTCATAATGGCGATGTTCTTTTTTCTATAGTTAGACCATATTTAAAAAATATTGCTCTGGTAACTAGTGAATATAAAAACTGTATTGCTTCAACAGGATTTTATGTTTGTACACCGATATCTGCTTTATGCTCGGAATATTTATTCTATCTATTAATTTCACCTTATTGCATAGAAAGTGTAATGCCTTATATGAAAGGTGATAATTCGCCATCAATAAGAGGAAACGATTTAGAAAATCTTATTATAGGAGTTCCTTCTTTAAATGAACAGAGAAGGATTGTAACTAAAATACATACTATTAATTTAATAATTGAATAATTAGGTTGTATTTATTACTAATTCTAATTTGCTCATTAAATGGTGGAAAAGGCAAAATAAAAGAATTAAAAGCTTTTTGTGTTAATTGATTTATTGTTGTAGTTCCGCTAGTTTCGGATAGTTGCTTAAAAAATAAAGGCGATTGCAAAAACACATAAATATACTTATAGTATAAAGTTTTACAAATAGCCATAAATGCACCAAAGGTCATATTCTCCTTTTTAATATCTATAAGTGCTGATTTCCCAACTAATTTTTTACTGCCATTTCTTGCACAAATAATGATATCATTTAAATTTACATATAATTTAGGATTAATATGACATGAAACTCTTACAATATCATCTAAATTTAATTTACCATTATTAATATTAGAGGATCTTAATACAATAGTTCCGTTACTTGAGACGTCTGATGGCTTATAAGTTAAACCTATATAAGAATCAGTAACAATACTAATTGATGTCCAACACCAATTTTGTGGTATTTCAAATGGTAAATTCTCATAATAATTTTTATCATCACCTTGATATATGTATGATTCTTTCTTATCACGCTTAATTTTACCTTCTTTAATAAGCTTTTCTTTTTCAGCTTTTATATGCTCTAAAAGAACAGAAGCCGGCTCATCATTAGGATCTTGTTTAACTAGTTTTCCTTCTATAGCATATTGAAGAATTGATTTCTTTAACTTCTCTGCAAAAGTAGATTCAAGCTCAGTCAATTTCTTTTCATAACGATCGTATTCTTGAAGTAATGGTTCAAATGAATTGATTTTATTTACTATACGTTGTTGTTCTGCAAGAGGAGGTAAAGGGATAATAAACTCTTTTAAAGTGTTTATGCTTACTCCTCCAATAATACCTGTTAAAGAAGATTTAAAAATAGATGTGAACTCAGTTGATTGAAATATATTAAATAAATAAAAATCATCCACAATGATAGAACCAAAACAAGCTAGTTTATTGCCAAAACATACCTCTCTATCAGTAATTGCAATCTTTCGACCGGCAGATCCACCTTCAATGCACATTAGTATTTTGTTTGCAGGAGCAATTTTAAATGTATCTAATTCATAGGGGATATTTACTCCATTATTATAGGCTATAGTTCTATCAAAACCAACATCCTTTGTCGCAATAAAATCTCTACCGATAACATTCGTGTATTTTTTCTTTTTTTCATCCTCGTTAATGCTGTTTCCATTATAAATATTTGCCAAAGATTTAAGTCTTATCCAAGTCCAATTATCTGGAATATCAAATGGCAAGTCCTCTAATTTGACGGGTTCGATTTTACCAATCTTCTCATAATAGCAATTATCGTCACCTTTAAAAATATAAGATTCATTCTTATCTTTCTTTATTTTGCCTTCTGCTATTAATTTCTTCTTTTCTTCATAAATCTTTTTAACAAGCTCACTGGCTGGCTCATCATTAGGATTTTGCTTTACAAGTTTTCCTTGTATTGCTAGTTGAAGAATAGATTTTCTTAATTCATCAGCAGTTAAATTTTTAATTGTCTTCATCTAATATCTCCAATATTTTAGCCAGTGTTCTTTCCATTTCAGCATTATAGGATTCTCTTTTTTCTCTAAATTGTTGAATCAACTCTTTTGGTTCTAAGATTTCATCTTCAATATGAGGATAACCACATAAATCTAAATTATAATGTAGTTCCTCGATTTCCTTCTTAGAATACTTTTTAGCTTTAGGGAATTCATTGATAGTAATTTCTTCCCTATTATTCCACCATTCAACAACTGGTTTGAAATGATCTAATAGAATAGGTTTTGTCTTTGAGAAGTTTTTATATCCATCAGGCATATCCATTCTGTAGACCCATGTTTCTTCAGTTGGATGAGTATTATCAAAGAATAAAATATTAGTTGTAATTGAAGTATATGGCGCAAAAACACTATGAGGCATTCTTACAATTGTATGTAAATTAAACTCATTCATTAATTTAGTTTTAATTGCAACTTTAGCATTATCCTCACCAAATAGGAAACCATCTGGAATAATTACAGCGCATCTTCCGTTTTTCTTTAATCTAAACATAATAACATCCATGAAAAGATCAGCTGTTTCACTACTTCTAAGTTCAGCCGGGAAGTTGTTTTTTACTGCATCTTTTTCAGAACCACCATATGGAGGATTCATTAAGATTACATCAAATTTATCATTTTCCTTATAATCTCTTACATTTTTTTCTAATGAATTGGCATGATAAATCTTAGGTTCATCAACATCATGTAATAGCATGTTTGTAATACACAATAGATAAGGCATTGGTTTCTTTTCAATACCATAAATAGTAGTATTATACTTATCTACATCTTCTTCATTTTTCTTTTGTGGTTCTAAATATTTAAGGGTTGATGTTAAAAATCCACCTGTACCACAAGCGAAGTCAGCTACCTTTTCACCAAGTTGTGGCTTAATCATTTGAACCATAAAATCAGTTACAGCACGTGGTGTATAGAACTCACCTGCATTACCTGCGCTTTGAAGACTCTTTAATATTGTTTCGTAGATTTCACCAAATTCATGTCTTTCTTTATATTCAGAAAAATCTATTTCATTAATAACATTAATTACTTGTCTTAAAAGAACGCCATCTTTCATGTAGTTTTGGGCGTCTTCAAAAACATATCTAACTATTCTTTGTTTTAAAGGAGTGTCCTCATTAATATCTAGATTCTTTAATGTTGGGAACACCTTATTATTAACTAAATCTAATAATTTTTCACCAGTGATAACATTATTACTTTTATCATCAATGGCCCAATTACGCCATTTTAATTCTTCAGGTATTAAACTCTTATAATTTTCATCAAAGAATTCCCATTCCTCTTCTTTTGCATCATACACCTTTAAAAAGAACATCCAAGTCATTTGGCTAATTCTTTGAGCATCACCGTCAACTCCGGCATCATTTCTCATAATATCTTGGATTCTTTTTACTAAATTACTTACCGCCATGATTTCACTCCTCTATAATATTACGCTGCATATAAAGCTGTTTGAACTGAATGGACCGCAGCTAAATATCCATTAAGTCCACCAAACAACTTAGCAATTTTAATAGGACTACCGTATTCATTAAATTCAGGTAGTTTTAAAACTCTTTGATCAGTTAAGTCATCAATTTCATCGTTAGAATATTTATCTAATAATATAGATAATACTTCTTTACATTTATCAGAATAACTACTCAATACATCATTGACCTTGCTGCTCTTAGCTCTTTCACTCTTTGTTAACGGTTTGATTCCATATGCAATATCACATATTAAATCAAAGTCATCTACATCAGCTGGATAGAACTTCCTTAATTCTTCAATAAAAATTCCTTTATCATATAATTCTTCGATAATTGCAGTTCTCTTTTCATCACTAGTCCAGAATTGAAGGAATTCATCAAGTGATGCGTAATCTTGTAATACATTTCTTCTTGTAAAGTCTTTTAAGCTTTCTGTTACAAGTTTTCCATCTTTATCATAATATTGAACTCTTTCAGATATTAATTCTACAGCAACGTCGTTGATATATATCTTTTTCTTTTTAGTGTTATCGCCATCATCTCCACCAGGTTTTACTGGATCAACTATAGGAGATACAGGTTGTTTACCTTTATAATGTTCTGGATCATAATCTTCACTTTGAACATCCGGTCCATTAAATTTTGGATCCGCAAATAATCTTGTTGCATTTCTAAAATCAAGAATTGTGAAATACATTTTTCCATAATCCTCAACAATTCTTGTACCACGACCTATTATTTGCTTAAATTCAGACATTCCATTTTCACCAAATATATTATCAAGAACTATATTCTTACATGTTTGGCAGTTTACACCTGTTGTCATAAGTTTAGATGTTGTGACAATTGTAGGATATACACTGTCTTTATCAATGAAGTTATCTAATTGTTTTTTGCCTTCATCATTATCACCTGT
This sequence comes from Mycoplasma sp. 10961, assembly GCF_055523525.1. Lineage (NCBI taxonomy): Bacteria > Bacillati > Mycoplasmatota > Mollicutes > Mycoplasmatales > Mycoplasmataceae > Mycoplasma > Mycoplasma sp. 10961. Next base: position 950,068 of record NZ_JBVFVD010000001.1, on the reverse strand, counting down.
AATTCTCATAACATATTTATGATTATCAGCGCATAAGTCAGAATTTAAATTAACAAGAGCTTGTCTCATTCTTTCTGCATGGTCAATATCTACACAGAAAATAATAGTTTTAGCAAACCTATCAGTGCTTTTTAAATATTCTGTTACTTTTTCTGCAACTAGTTGTGTTCTTTCATCTATAACAAGATTCTTATCGAAATCCTTAACGCCGTATTCTCTATCTTCAACTAGCTCTCCTTCTTTATCAGTTTTACCTTTTGAAGGTCTATAGCCATAAACATCAGTATCAATGGCATATCTAACAACTTTATATGGAGCTAAGAATCCATCTTCAATTCCATCTTTTAATGAGTATGTATAGACAGGTTCACCAAAATAATCTATGTTAGAAATTTCCTTTGTTTCTTTTGGAGTAGCAGTCATACCAATCTTACTAGCAGAGCCAAAATAATCTAATATCTTACGCCAGTTAGAATCTTCTCTAGCACTTCCTCTGTGGCACTCATCAACAATAACTAAATCAAAGAAATCTGGTTTGAAACTTTCTTTTAATAAAGCCAAAGAATCATCAGAATCATTTTCAGATAATTGTTGATATAAAGATAAATAGATTTCATAAGAAGTATCCATTTTCTTATGATATATTTTTGTCATTGAATTTTTAAATGGTTTAAAATCACCTATTATAGTTTGATCCACTAAAATATTTCTATCAGCTAAATACAATATTTTTTTCTTTAGTCCAGATTTCCATAGTCTCCATATTATTTGAAATGCCATATATGTTTTTCCAGTACCTGTAGCCATAACTAAAAGAACTCTATCTTGTTTTTTAGCGATAGCTTCAACAGTTTTATTAATAGCAATTCGTTGATAATATCTTGGAGCAAAAGTTTCTTCACCAAAATAATAAGGAGTATTAATAATAGCTTCAAAATCTTTTGAATTATCAATATCTTCTTTATATTGCTCATCAAACAATTCTTGAGGAGTAGGAAATTGATCCAAATCTAGTTTAATTTCAGTTCCTTTCTTTCTATCGTGAAATAAAAAGCCATCACCATTTAGACAGGGAAAAAATATTCGGACAAAATCCGAATATTTTTAATATAAAGAAAAAGAGGTAGTTATGAGACATTTAAAGACTAAAGAATGAATCAAAATTTTTGACTTATACGATAAATATTTGAACCTGGGAATAACCAAGTCAGAATTTGAAAATTTATGTTTTGATATCAGAAAAGTATACTGAAATAAAGAATCAATGAGAAATATGTTAAAGAAAAGAAAACTGTATAATTTAAATATGAACATAGAATCACAAAGCGGTAAATCACCTAAGAAAGATAAAGGTGTTGGGAGAAAGAAAAAGAAAGTTCTCGATTATACATGAATTGATACTCTTAAAGATGATGAAAAAGATGCAGTTATAAAATACTACTATCGAATTTTTAATGAAAATAATATTGATGCAGATATCTCAAAGATAAAGAAAATCAAGAATCTTTCACATACTAAAAAATCTAAAATGATATGTGTTTCAAGATCTACATATTACGAGAAATTGAAAGATAACAACAAGACTAAAGAACTAAAGGTTAAACACAAAGAAATAATTTTTCAAAGTTTTGTCGAAAATAAAGAAAGGTATGGACGAAGGAGACTTGCTAAATATATTTTCCAAGAATATAATATTCAAATAAATCCTAGAACCCTAGGAAATTATATGAAAAAGCTTAATTTGAAAACATTTGTTAGACAAAAACGTAAAACCAAGGAATCTAAAAATACTAGTATTAAAATACCTGATTTAGTAAAAAGAGATTATAATTCAAGCAACAATAATATATATGCAACAGACGTGACCTATATACCAGCACCAAAAGATATTGAACAGAATCATATTTATTTATCTGCAATTATTGATCATAAAACTAAGTTTGTGACCTATGAATTATCACTTAGAAATGATACTGAACTAATTTTGAATAATATCACCAATACAAAATTCAAAAATAATTTTATTTTACATTCTGACCATGGATCTGCTTATTCTTCGCTTGAATATACTAAGAAAATAAAATCACTAAAAGGTAAAATATCAATGTCAAGAATTGGTAATAGTCTTGACAATCGTGAAATTGAGTATTTCTTCTCAATTCTTAAAAGTGAAATTTTCCCAAATTTTGATCAAACCTGTAAAAGACTTACTTTTATTGAATTATCACAAAAAATCAAAGAATTTATAAACTGATATAATTATAAAAGAATAAGATAAAAAAACCTTCCCAAAGCATTCCGTTTGGCTTAGCCAAATGGTATGGTTGGGGAAGGTAAAACCGTCCGAAAAAAATTTCCCAGTTTAATTTGAAGTAAATACAAATCTTAAATCAAGTTTTTCAGCATAATCAAGTGCTTGTTGCATTCCATCTCCAACTAAATGATTATTATCTTTAGCCTCCACAACAGCAAGAGGTAAATTATCTTTATAGAATAAAACATAATCAGCCTTCTTTTTAGGAAGACGTTTTGCAACATTTCCTCTTACTACAATTTTACCTGCAGTAATAGAGTACTCCATTCGTATTTGCTTTTTTGACCATCCTGCTTCTTCAATTGCGGGTGTTATATAATTAAGTTTAACTTCTTCTTCAGTCATTATTTATTCACCTCATTTTCTCATAATAATTTATTATTAGAACTTGAATCACAAAAAATTATTCAGACAGAATTCCATATTCTTTTATAGTGAACCCCACAAGTTGGACCAAATCAATTGGTAAAACTTAGGGGGTTTTTATTATGAAGTTAAAATTAGAAGATAAACTAAAGATTATAAAACTATATAAAGCTGGTAAGAGTAGCAAACAAATTGCAGAAATTTTTAATGTAAATATGCGTACAATTCAGTTTATAAAGCGTTTGTACAACCTCCACGGATTACACATATTTACAGAAAGAAATAAACGTCGAAACTTCAGTCCTAACTTTAAATTAGAAATTGTTAAGCAAGTATTAAATGGTAAACCTATCCGCTCTTTGGAAGCAGAACTATTAATTAATACTGGAATAATTAATTCATGAATGAAAAAATTTAAATTATTTGGGTATAATGGTCTTATAAATAAAAAGAAAGGTAAAATACCAATGACCATGCCAAAGAATAATAACCCAAAACAAGATAAAACATTATCTAGAATTAAAGAACTTGAAGAAAGAAATGCCCAGCTTGAAATGGAGGTAGACCTCTTAAAAAAATTGAGAGCCTTGGTTCAACAAAGGACAGAGCAACCAAACAAGAAAAAGCAAAAGTAATATTTGAATCAAGGCATAAATATAAATTAAGATTAATGCTAGAATTTTTCCAATTAGCAAAATCAACATACTTTTATATTGTTCAATGTTTTTCAAAAAATGATAAAGATTTTGATTTAAAACAAGTAATAACGAATATTTTTAATGAGAATAAATCCCGTTATGGATATCGAAGAATTTGTTTAGAACTAAGAAATAGAGGTTATATTATTAACCATAAAAGGGTTAAAAGATTGATGAAATTACTTAATTTATTTGGTTTACAGCCAAAATCAAAATATAAATCATATAAAGGTGAAATTGGGAAGATTTGTAATAACTTACTCCTTACAAGGATTGTTGACAAAAAGAATCATAATACTTATTACGAGCGAAATTTCAAAACTACAAAATTGAATCAAACTTGAAGTACTGATGTATCTGAATTCAAAATAGCAAGTGGAAAACTATATTTATCACCAATTATAGATGTGCATAACCGTGAAGTAGTTTCATACACAATTTCAAAAAGTCCTAATTTTGAACAAGTGAATCAAATGCTAAATAAAGCTTTTAAAAAGTATAAAAATCTTAATGGATTAATTTTACATTCTGACCAGGGATGGCAATATCAAATGAAACAATATCGTGACAAATTAAGCAAAAGAGGTATTAAACAAAGTATGTCGCGAAAGGGAAATTGCTATGATAATTGTGTTATTGAAATATTTTTTGGAACCATGAAAAACGAAATGTTTTATGGTCATGAAAAAGAATTCAAAACTCTAGAAGACTTAGAAAAAGCGATGCGCAAGTATATAAATTATTACAACAAAAAACGAATTATCACAAAATTAAAAGGACTGACACCTTTAGGATATAGGCATCAATCCTTAAATTAATTTTAGTCCAATTTTATGGGTTCACTATATTTAAAAAGGGCCTTTAATTTTCTCTTGATTTTAATTGTAGGTTCATGTTTGCCATTTTCCCATCTATTAATGGATGCAAACGACACACCTAAAACTTTCGCAAATTCCTCTTGCGATAAAAGCATTTTATCTCTTAGTTGTTTTATTGCAGTTGCATAATCTATCAACATAAAATCGTCCTCTTTTTTTCATAGTTACATAAATTATACACTAATATAACACTTTTTGCTATATTTTTGAGAAAAAACATGCTGTAATTGACTATAAAACGCTACTTTATTGATATTTCTAGAAAAACATATGAATCAATACACAAAATATTATAACTGTGTAGTTGTTTCTTAACTATTTACTTATTTATCTAAAAATCTTCTACTATTTCTTCAAAGAACCTAGTTTTCAATATATATTCTTTGAATCCTGATATAGAAAATTTCAGACTATCATTAGCGGTTGCTTTAATCAACTTAGGATATTCTGATGGATTTCTTTCCATTTCAGCAATAAAACTTGATGTATCTCCCATACCTTCAACTTTATGAGGAATTGGTCCACAAATAATATCTGAATATTCACAAGAATATCTTAGTCTTTCTGCACTCAAATGCTTAGCACCATCATAATCAACGAATTCTAAATTATCTTCCCTAACACCAAGCTTCTTTGCAGCCAATTGATAATCTTTTACTTTTCCAGATAATTGTCCTAAAACTAAAATCTTACTTCTTCTAGTAACACCTGATTGATATGATATTTCTTCTAGCTCAACACCATATTTTTCGAGTAATTCATCAATTGCGTCGTTTTTTACAGCCAGTGCAATTTCTGCATTAATTTTTCTGATTATTTTTGTTCTTAAATCAGTAATTTGACTTTGTGAATATACCACAGTATTAATCCTCCTCTTCTTCAAATAAATTCTTAAGAGAATTTTCAATACGTTCTATCTCTTTTTTATATGCCGCTAGAGTAGAAAGCTTTTCATTATACCTTTCTGCTTTTTCTTGTTGTTTATTAATATCAATCATAGAGATTTCAATCGTAGATAATCCACTTGCAGTTACAGTAACAATAACGGTACCTTTTTGAATACTCTTTAAAGCTGCTTGTCCTAAATCAGAATCCAAGAACATTTTTAAATATGTCGGATTTAATTTATCTAGCTGTGGTCTAACAATAAGCATTCCACCTGTCACCAATATTTTTTCTTTTGGTTCAATATTAACAACTACGGTTTTAACTTTAGAAGATTTGCTTGTGACAACAACATCGCCATATTGAACTGCAAACTTATCAAATTTATTATCTTTCATATCAATCGAACGTAGTGATTCCCAGCGAACCATTCCGTTTTCAATATCGCTTGAAGTTAAGATTCTATAGCCAGTCTTTTTATCGCTAATTAGTCCTTTGCTTTCAAATACACCTAAAGTATATTGGTTACCAATAAATACATCAGCTAATTCTTTTAATTCTACTCCATTTTCCAATTTCTTTACATCAAGCATAATTGTAGATGGGCATAAATTAGAAACATCAATTAATTCTTCAATCGGTTTAGTCTTAACGTCTTTAGAGTAATACATATCTTCAATCGTCTTAATTGGAAGTTCTAAATTGACATATCGTTTATTTTCAACACCAATAACATTTGACGCATCAACAAACTTTACTTTCTTGTTATTTTTACTAAATACAAGCATATATACTTTTACTCCTGTAAAGGATAATGAACCTGCAGGAAGTTCTATAATACCTTCTAACCAACCAGATGATACAAGCTTATTTCTGTATTCAATATCTGTATTGCTGAACAAAGCCTTTCCTGTAACTAAAGCTACCGCCCTATCGCCTAGAAGACCACTCAACATATTATCAATAAATAACCATTCCGCAGTATTTCTATTAGATAAATACATATCCTGGAATAGAAAGCTTCTTCTAAAATCATCATTTAATAGTTTTCTCATTCCTAAAGGAGGAAAAACATATGCTTTTGTATATGGATAATTAATTTTTTCTAAAGCATTTCCAATAACAATTTGAGGATTAACTGATCCATCACTCAAAATTGATAGAGCCATTTGAGATATATGTGCTTGTTCCACATTAATCTCAATACCAATTAAATCTTTTAGAACAAACTTATTATCATGTGCTTTTTTATAGACATTAGCTAAAAAATTACCAGTTCCTGAACCAAAGTCCATAACAATGTGACCTGCACCATCAACTTCAAGCAAATCATTTGCTAGTTCACTTATATAATTATTTGAGCTCTCAATAAATGTTCTAGGACCGTTGTTTTTTCCAGAAAGTAAATCATATAATAAAGTTCTTATACCTTCTATTCCCAATTCATCATATAAGTCATTTAATTTATCGACAACTTCTGAGATACATGTTCATTCATTTCACGAGCGATTTCTAATAATTCTTCATTCTTATAATAAATAAGATTATTATTACAAGCATATTGATAAGCATTGCTAATCACCATGTATGATGATCTTTCTCCTAAAGTTTCACCTCTGATAATTGATTCAATTTTGAATAAAATTTCATTTGTTTTAGCCACGATGAGCACCTCCATATTTTTATTACACTTTAAGTTTATCAAAACTCAAATAAATTGTCAATAGATATTTTTAAGTTTTTAAAAACTCAATAATTATCTTGAAATAAAAAAGAGCAACTTTTACATTGCTCCTTATGAAGTATATTTTGCCATTATTAATTTGTTTTTTCTCTTTTCCTCAATTGAAAATCTTTTTGTTTTCTTCTATTTCTATCTCTTTGACAATCATCTCTTTTACAGTATAGTTGTCTATTAGATTTCATTTCCATGTATCTACCACAACTTCTACAAACACCAATATGTGTTGACCTAAAATCTTCAGTATTAATACTTAAGTCTAAATCTAATGAACCTGAATTCGTTGCTATAAATCTAGATAACGTATACCAACAAATATCAAATACAGAATTAATGTTTGCTGTAAAGACTGCTTTTGAATTTTTATAAATCAAGCACATTTTTAAATCTGGAATCATAGATGATAAAAAAGTCAATATTTCATCTTTATCTTTTATAATTGCTTTTCTAAATTCATCAATTGAATTTTGTCTTGTATGCTCATGCTTATTAGCTTCTTGCATAGCTTTAACTATATCCCATGATGGATCTTCTTCATATTCATCATAAGTGGTTGTGGTTTTATACTTTTCAAAAATATCTAAAGTATCGAAATAAATACCTTCTTCATATAAATTATAAGCAGTTGCTGGATTACCATTAATAGCATCTATAAAAGCATAATAAGCAGTAAATACAGCATACACATAACTTAGTTCTTTCATAAAGTCTGATAACTTGAAAGTTCCATCATAGCCATCATTATAAATAATTGGTTTTTCTTCTTTCTTTTCAATATGATATTTTTCAAATAAATCTTCAATATCATAAGGATGCATATTGTTTTTGCACCAATCGATTATTGAATCAACACATCCTTTTCTTTGAGCATCTCTGATGCTTTTTTTATTTTCAGCAGGAAGTGTGTTATCAACATCATATTTATTAATATCTCTTGCTAGATTACATAATTCAACTAGCAATGCTTCGCCTTTTAAATCATAGTCTTCTTGTGGATTGATTACTGGTTCACTTTCAGTTGGACGAATGATTGCACCTTCATCAGTTAAGGCATACTCATAATTAGAATAAACAACTTTTTTATATGTAATATTACCAATTCCTCCAATGTCTGCCATTTGGAGTTTTTCTTTATAAATCTTAGGAAATTTGACTTTCCATTTGTTGTCCATGTACTTACCATCTCTTGCCAAAAGTAACACCTCCATTTATAACCAATCAACTAACCTTTAGAACGGATTTAGTTTGGTTATATTATATGCTAAAATGCAATCGAAAACAAGAGATTTAACGGATTTTAGTTTCATCTAATTGATAGCCGTTTAATCAGGTTTCACCCAATTGCTTGTTTAACGATTAGAAATTATTTTGATTCTAAATTGGGTAAGTCCTTAAGTCTCTTGAATTCAAATCTAAATTATGGAGGAAAACAAAATGGAAAAACAAACTATTAGTGTTCAAGAACTAGCAAGTGAACTTGGCATCTCAGTTCCTAAAGCATATGAGCTAACTAAGACTCCTGGATTCCCTTCAATAAGAATTGGGACAAGAATCATCATTCCAATTGAGGAGTTCAAGAGATGGTTAAAAGAAAATAGTTCTAATAAAGAAGGTGTGAAGTAATGAATATGCCATTTAAAATCTATTATTCTAACTGCATTCAACAATATAATAACTGTCTTTATCCTAATGAGGTTGTTGTTACTGATATCGAATCATTAAAGAAGGCTGTATCACATGATTACGTGTGCGCGAAATATAAGGATAATTATAGATCAATCGATAATTTCATTTCTTCTAACTGTGTTGGTGTTGATTTTGATAATGACCATTCAAATAATCCAGATGACTGGGTTACATCTACTTCTATTAAAGAAATGTTTAGTGGTGTTCCTTATTTAGTTCATTATTCTAAATCGCATATGAAACCTAAAATAGGAAAAGGTAAGACCGAATATGGTCCTCGTCCTAGATTTCATGTCATCTTCTTAATTGATGAAATAACTAATGCTGATGAATATAAAGCAATAAAGGAAAGATTATATGACTATTGTCCTTTAATTGATCCTAACGCCAAAGATTCAGCAAGATTTCTAGCAGGTACAACTGAGCCTCTAGTTGAATATCATGAAGGTACTATTACATTAAATCAGTTTTTAGATGATGTAATAAGTGAAAAAGCATTTAGTGAACTTGGTGAAGTTATACCAGAAGGCTCAAGAAATGCAACGATGCATAAGATTGCTTGTTCTTTACTAGTGAAATATGGAATTAGTGATGAATCTAAATCCAAATATAGAGAGGCAGCTAATAAATGTAATCCACCATTAGAGAAGGATGAACTAAATCTTATTTGGAAGAGTGCTGCTAAATTCTATAAGAATAAAGTTGTAACTAATCCAAGTTATACGAAGCCTGAAGAATATAATAAGCCCGTTGAAATCAAATGGGATACACCTATTCCTTTTGAAAAGCCTAGGCTACCTACATTTCCTGTAGATGCATTACCTAAAATCATAAAAGATTATGTAGTTGCCGTAGCAGAGACTACACAAACACCAGTCGATATGGCTGCTACTGCTTCTTTAGCTATTATGTCTTTATGTATGCAAGGTAGATATCGTATTGACGGTAAAGCAGACTGGAATGAGCCTGTTAATCTTTACACATTAATTATTGCTGAACCTAGTGAAAGAAAATCAGCAATTATTAGCTTTATGACAAGGCCAGTTAACGAATATGAGCTTAATTACAACAATACAAATGCAGGAAGATTTGAGGCATCTCGTATGCGTAAATCCGCTCTAGAAAGCAAAAAGAAAACTATTGAAACTCAATATGCTAAAGGCAAAGCATCAGAAACTGATCTAACTGAAATAGCCGAAAAGGTAGCTAACTTTAAAGAGGAAAAGCCTAAGAAGCTATATGTTGATGATATTACAACTGAAAAACTAACATCCATCCTATCTGATTCAGGTGGTAAGACTGCAATTATATCAACTGAAGGTGGTATCTTTGATGTTCCTGCTGGAATGTATAACAAGAGTGTCAATATTGATGTGTTCTTAAAAGGATATTCTGGAGACACTATTAGAGTTGATAGAATCGGACGTCCTTCAGAGCTAATTCAAAAGCCTGCACTAACCATACTTCTTTCAGTGCAACCTTCAGTATTATCTCAACTTATAAGTAATTCAACTTTTGAAGGTAAAGGCTTAACAACGAGATTCTTATATGCACTACCTGAATCCTTAATTGGAAAAAGAAAGTTTCATACTACTCCTATTCCACCAGAGGTTTCAAGACTCTATGATATGAAAATCAAAGATGTATTAAATGAGGAAGAAAATCTTATTGATAATCAAATCGTTAGATTAAGTAGTGAGGCAAGTACTCTCTTTGAAGCATTCCATGATGAGAACGAAAAAATCATGGGTGAAAACACCGAGATAAAGACTTGGAGAGGAAAACTTGTAGGTAATGTACTTCGTATATCTGCTCTACTAGCAAGATTCAATAAGGATCAATTTAATCCTTTCTTTGATATAACGCCACCGCTAGTTGTATCTAAAGAAGATATGGCTAACGCTATCTTAATCGGTAGATATTACATTGAGCACGCAAAAGCATCTTATTCACTTATGGGGATTGATCCAATCAATAAACAAGCTGAATATGTGCTTGCAAATATTAAAAAGAATGGTTTTTATGAATTCAGCAAAAGGGATATTCTTCGAGCAAGTAGATCCTATAAAACAGTTGATGCCATAACACCAGTTCTAAATCGATTAGTCGAATATGGATACATTCAAGTTAAACAAACTAACAAGAAAACCGAATCATATTTATCTAATCCAATAATCTTTAATCAAAATAACAAGGAGGAAAAATAAAATGAGTAAAAAGATTAAACCTATACAACGTTCAATTATGAATCAATTGGACAAACATAAACTTAATATAAAGGACCATTCTACTGACCTTTGGTACATAATTAATGAAAAATATGATATTGAAATTGACGGAATCAACACTTTAAGAACATCTAAAAAAGCAAAGATGTGGGTGTGGATTAATAAGCGATCTGTGATTCTAGAAATTTCTAATATCCCACATGGAGATGTGGTTAAGGCAATTCATATCATCGAGAAATTTACAATGAAATTAACTGATGGTGATTTTGAAGGAAATTCAATCGCAGCATTTGGCTTTGGTCCTACAAACATTAATTATGAAGTTGAAGGATTAAATAAACTAATTAATTATAATGGAGGACTAAAATAATGGATAAAATTGACGCTTTCTACGAATTAGAAAAAAGATATGATAATCTTCAATTAAACTACGATTTCTCAATTAAGATGTCCAATAACAACTATTTTAGTACCAATATAAATCCCTTTAAAACTGAACTAATTTTATTAAAAAAATGGTATAAATTATTTATGAAAATAATACATAACTTAGCAAACCACAAAAACTTGACAAAATACGAATTAAAAAACAGCAATCTTTAAAATTGATTGCTGAAAATATTGAAAAATCTTTATCTTATCTTAGTTTAATTACAAACCTTAGTGTGTCAACTGTGAAAAGATATAAAAAAGCTATAAAAAGTAATCAAGAAATTGTTATCTCTCATAAAAATAAAAATCAACAAAGAAACTGCAAAGTTACTGATTCAGAAATTGAATTAGAGTTTAAAAAATATTTAAAAACATGTGAATTTATTTTAAACAGTGCTTTAACAAATAACCAACTTACCTTTAAAACTTATTATTATTCTGAATATGGTTCTGATATAAGGGCAAAAATTTCTTACAAAACTTTAGTCAAAAGATTTAACCAATTAGGTTTATTTAATATACATACAACCAAAAGAGGAAGAAAAATTGCTAGATTATCCAAGAAAAAAACCTCACAAGAGATAACATTACTACTAAAAAATTATTATCAACAAATTAAACAAAATGAAAAACAAAGACAAGTTTTAAATCTAAAGAAAAATTTAAATTTTGGTGAAATTGTTGAGATTGATGCGCAACTTGAGCCATATTTAAAAAACAATAAACGATTATACCTTTATCATGCAATTGATGTGGCAACAGGAACATTGTTAGCAGTATGATTTGAAGAACAAGAAACAACTTTGGGATATCAAAGGCTCCTAGAAATAGTATTTAAAAAATATGGATTTCCGAAGAAAATTTATACTGATAAAAGAAGAAGTTTTTGAGGAAGCGAAAACACACAAACAATTTTTGAAAAAGTTTTAAATAAAAAAGGAATAGAAGTAATAAGTTCCTCTAATCCGAAGCATAAACCTCATGTGGAAAGATCTTTTAGAACATCATTAGACCAATATCCATTAGTAATTCATAAAAATGGATATAAAGATCTTGATGACTTAAAGAAAAATAACGAAGTATTTCAAAATTATTATAATATCAGGAATAAAAAATTAATTTCTAAACATAATGTCTTCCAAAAAGAAGGAATGAAAAACGGCAATTGAGCCGTTGATTTAGAGATTAACAGAAAAGTTTTAAATGGTGTTGTGAGATACCAAGGTAAAAACTTAGCTGCCTTTGATATGAATAACAAAAGAATTATGTTTCCATATAATTCTGATGTTGTGTTAGTACACTCTTCTGATGATAACTTGTATTTTAAATATAATGATAAAAAATATTTTGCTAAGGAACCAAACGGAAAATATTTAAGCTCTACAGAAATGTGGGCTCTTGAAAAAGGGTTAGATTATTCTATACCTGCCGTAGGAAAAATATAGTGAACCCCACAAGTTGGACCAAATCAATTGGTAAAACTTAGGGGGTTTTTATTATGAAGTTAAAATTAGAAGATAAACTAAAGATTATAAAACTATATAAAACTGGTAAGAGTAGCAAACAAATTGCCGAAATTTTTAATGTTAATATGCGTACAATTCAGTTTATAAAGCGTTTGTACAACCTCCACGGATTAGAAATATTTACAGAAAGAAATAAACGACGAAACTTCAGTCCTAGTTTTAAATTACAAATTATTAAGCAAGTATTAAATGGTAAACCCATCCGCTCTTTGGAAGCAAAACTATTAATTAATTCTGGAATAATTAATTCATGAGTGAAAAAATTTAAATTATTTGGGTATAATGGTCTTATAAATAAAAAGAAAGGTAAAATGCCAATGACCATGCCAAAGAATAATAACCCAAAACAAGATAAAACATTATCTAGAATTAAAGAACTCGAAGAAAGAAATGCCCAGCTTGAAATGGAGGGAGACCTCTTAAAAAAATTGAGAGCCTTGGTTCAACAAAGGACAGAGCAACCAAACAAGAAAAAGCAAAAGTAATATTTGAATCAAGGCATAAATATAAATTAAGATTAATGCTAGACTTTTTCCAATTAGCAAAGTCAACATACTTTTATATTGTTCAAAGTTTTTCAAAAAATGATAAAGATTTTGATTTAAAACAAGTAATAACGAATATTTTTAATGAGAATAAATCCCGTTATGGATATCGAAGAATTTGTTTAGAACTAAGAAATAGAGGTTATATTATTAACCATAAAGGGGTTAAAAGATTGATGAAATTACTTAATTTATTTGGTTTACAGCCAAAATCAAAATATAAATCATATAAAGGTGAAATTGGAAAAATTTGTAATAACTTACTCCTTACAAGGATTGTTGACAAAAAGAATCATAACACTTATTATGAGCGAAATTTCAAAACTACAAAATTGAATCAAACTTGAAGCACTGATGTTTCTGAATTCAAAATAGCAAGTGGAAAACTATATTTATCACCAATTATAGATGTACATAACCGCGAAGTTGTTTCATACACAATTTCAAAAAGTCCTAATTTTGAACAAGTGAATCAAATGCTAAATAAAGCTTTTAAAAAGTATAAAAATCTTAATGGATTAATTTTACATTCTGACCAGGGATGGCAATATCAAATGAAACAATATCGTGACAAATTAAGTAAAAGAGGTATTAAACAAAGTATGTCGCGAAAGGGAAATTGCTATGATAATTGTGTTATTGAAATATTTTTTGGAACCATGAAAAACGAAATGTTTTATGGTCATGAAAAAGAATTCAAAACTCTAGAAGACTTAGAAAAAGCAATGCGCAAGTATATAAATTATTACAACAAAAAACGAATTATTACAAAATTAAAAGGACTGACACCTTTAGGATATAGGCATCAATCCTTAAATTAATTTTAGTCCAATTTTATGGGTTCACTATAAATTGCTGTGGAGTTTTTCAGTTTAAGTTTGATTGAATCCGGTCATTGTTGTACCAAATTACATATTCTTGTATCATATCATTAAGTTCATTAAATGTTATTTTTGAATAATCTAAATCATTTAATAATTCCAAACCAATATTCAATTTCTCGATTATCAAGAGAATTTCCCACTCTTGATAACGAAATAGTCCCACCAAGATTTTTAACTTCTTTAATATATTGATGATGTGTATATTGAAATCCATGATCTGAGTGAATGATAAAGTTTTTGGATTTGTATTGCTTTAATGAATTTAAATTGTCTAAAACTAGTTCTAGATTATTACTTTTTGATAATTTAAAACCAATAATTTGTTTAGTTTTATGAGATAAAATTGCAGACAAATAAACGTGTGATTCTAACACATCTTTTGGCCCTTTTATATATGAAACATCAGTTGCATAAATATTTCGATTGTTTTGATCATTATAATCACGATTTACGAAGTTATCAATCTGAGTAGATAGATTTTTAATTTCTTTTCGTTTTGATTTTTGTCTAAGCTTACATTTTAGGCCTAAAAGGTTCATATATCTCCCTAATGAACGTTCGTTTATATCTATTTTGTATTTTTTAGATATGTAAACACTTAGTTTTAACCTTCCATATCTTGACTTTGTTTCTGCGAACGATTTTTCGATTACATCACTATATTTAGGGAGTTTTTGTGCAATTTTAATATTTTGAGTTTTAGAAATTGTTTGTCTAGAAATGCCAAAAACTTCTGCAAGCTTAACATAACTTATACTAAAACTTTTAGATTCAATAACTTTCTTACTTTTAGGTAATTCGTTGGTAATTTCATAATATCTTTTAGCTATTTGTAACAAATCATCACGATCAAAAATATCTCAATTTGGTTCTCTTTTCGTCTTAGGTTTGCCGCTTCCTTTTTTGCGGCTTTCACCTTTCTTTGTCTGCAATAAGTCTTCCATACCTAAATTATAATACTTAATTATTTTATTAATTCTAACTTTTACACTATTTCTTTGTAAGTTTTTTGTTTCTGGTGATATTTGGTAAATAGCTTGGAAAGCACCTGGGAAACCTGATTTTTGATATTCTTCATATATTTTTGCAAATTCTTCTTTCTTTAAATGTCTTGACATAATTTATCCTTTCAAAAAAATTCTTCGTTGGTACCAACGAATGGTAACAGAAAAGCTAACATTTAAATGTTAACTTTTCTGTCCGGCTTTACTATTACTTAATTTCAAGGCTAGCTATTATTTCATTAGCTAAATCTTTTGTTCTTTCAACTATATTAGATATATACCAAGCACTTTGTGCATATACATATTCATTCAAACTAAGGCCATTATTATATCCAATTTTTTCTCCTTTAGAATCATATCTGTCTTTTTTATCAAAAAACTTTTTATTTCCCAACGATGAGTTATATCCCGTCATTGTTAGATTGCCTATTTTATGTCTATAATCTTTTACCAATGTATAAACTTGTTCGTTCGAATAATCCTTATACTTTACATCACCTTGTTTTATCATTTCAATCCACTCATTAGGAGTATTTGTTGCATCCTTATTTCCTTCTGGGAGAATATGCTCTATTGTCCATATGTACTTTTCATCCTTTTTCTCCCACAAGTCTATAAACTTCTTCTCGTTTTTATCTTCAAACTTACACAAAGAACATAGCAAATATCTTGCCATATCCCTATTAGTGTCATATATATCACCATAAAGTATTTCTTTAACTGCTTCATTACTTGATGTTTTATTTTGATACTCATCTAATAGTATTTTACGAACATCCGCAAAATTCTTTTCATTTAATTGATTTATTCTTTCAATTATGTTCATCAATATTTGAGGTAAAGCACCAGTGGAAGGATTATTAGTTAGATTACGTCTAATAAAAAACTTTAATGTTAATTCAAACAAGTCAAGCAATTGAGTATCATCAAAGCCAAAGACAATTTGGTTTCTCAACAGATACAATAATAGCGTAAATGCTGATGTAGCATTGGCATTTCTAAAATTTTTAAAAGTTGTTTTAAATTCTTCAGAAACATCTATTTGAAGCTTTTCTTCACCGGTTAGTAATGAATTATACTTTGCATTTAAAGTTAAAAACTCCATAAAATCTTTTCTATCAACCAAAGAACCGTATATCTTTATAACATTTGATCTTGTTGCTTTGTTTGCAATATCGTACTTTGGATTAGTGGTAAGAGGAAGGCTTAAATTGTTATACTCACTTCTAAAAGCATTATAATTATTTCTTAAAAATTGTTCTTGATTACTCTCGTTTCCAAGAATTTCAATTAAGCTTTCCCAGTTTGAAATACTGTCTTCATCATCAGTTCTACTTAAATATGAGTTTTTAATTAGATCAATAGCTGATAATGCCATTCCTCTATTATTCATAGTTTCAAATAAAATAAAAGCCGTTTGTGCATTATCCACAGAAGCACTAATAAATGTCAATCCACATATTTTATCAAATAATTGAATCGTTTCGTTAACATCAAGCTTATCAACATATTCTTTAAACCAATTATAGTTTTTACTTATTCTTCTGTTACCGTAATTGCTTGGTTTTGCAGCAGGGACTTTTATAATTTCACTATTTAATAAATATTCAAAATCCTCTTTGTTCTTTCCTTGCTTTTGTGGGACTAGTCTGGTCTTTTTATCCGACACAATCATTCTTTTTAAACTTGATTTTTTAAAATTAATATCTTCATCATCAACAAAATCACACATTCTGTTATAAATTGCAACTAGCAGTAAATTAAGTGATGTTAACCTTTGTTGTCCATCAATTACTTCATTGGTATTTTCAACCCATATTATTGAACCAATAAAATAATTCGGGTCGTTTTCTTGTATATCATTTAGTAATGCTTCGCAATGTTCTTGTTTCCATGAATATTCTCTTTGATAAATAGGTATTGTATATATCTTGGTTTCATTTGGATTTAAAAACTGTGTAAATGTTGTATCAACTGCATGTATTGCCATATTTCATCACCTAACCCTCTTATACTAACTCCCCATTATGAATGAAAAGTTTTTTGTACTGCCCTGACTTTGTAAATTTTACAAGACCTAGATCTCTTAATTGTTGTAATATTTGTCTAATCTTAGGTTCGATATTATGATTATTTGGATGTTTTAAAGCTACTTCATCTTTATATTTATAGACATCTTTTAAAACAAAATCATTGTTAGGGAGCTTATCTATTATATAGAAAACATCTTTTTGCCAAGAAGACATATTATCAAGAAGTGCTCCAACATCTTCTATGACTAAAGTATTATCACCATTTATTTCTTTGATAACATATTTAGTTGATTCTACATTACTTATTGTCTTCTCGATGTCATCTAATTTTACATCATCAAACTCACCATACAACTTACTTTCAAACATTTCTAGAAAATCAGTTTCGATTTGATCCATAATTTCATCATTATTATCAATTAAAACCCCATATTCATAGTTATGATACATTCCGTAATAAGTAAGGTTTGCTGATGTAATTAATGCTTTCAATTTATCAAATAAATATATTTTAGCGTGTAAATCTTGATAATTTAAAACAGTAGCTTTATTATCAAGTAACTTTCTTATTGCCGATAAATCCGAGCTTCTTTGAATAAAATTAGAAATATTAGAAGATGTAATCACAGTTAATTTAGAACTACTCTTCTTTTTATTTAATATTTCATTAACAGTTTCACTCTTTATATATGGAGCACAGAGAATCATTTCATTATTACAGTTACTAACCAAATTGAAAAAAATATTAGATGTTGGTGTTTTTACTAATTCAATCATTCACTTGTCCTCCTATTTTTCCATAAGTGTTATAAATAATGTAAATCTATCTTCAATAAAAAGTGGGGTTGTTTTCTTAAACATCATAGGTGAAATATTATCTGATAAGGTCATTAAATCAGCAAAAGCCTTTAAAGTTTTATATGCATCTTCTTCTTTATTTAAGTTTTTAATAAATGTATATATTTCATGTTCTTCATGATGACTCAAAAAATTATATAATCTTGCAACAAATCCACAAACTACATCACATATCTGAATTTCTCTACTATTTGCTGAATCAATGAACTTTACATTCAATTTCTTTTCATATTCAGCGTCTAACTCTTCAAAATGATTAGTAATAGATAACTCATTGTCAAAATATTTAAAATCATTAACTTCCAATACTCTAGATAGGTAGTTATGAAATACACCTTCTGAGATAATAAAAGAATTATTATCTTCCAAGAATACAAGATTATTTTTATTTCTTTTAGCTTTTATAATTTGTCTTAATAATTCTTTTGTAAAATTATCAATATCATCAGGATCATAAGTTTCATAATTACAAGTGTATAAATCTAATACTTTATTAATAAAGTCATTAGATTTTTCTTTTGGAACATTGGGAAATTCAAACTCAACTAATATCTCGTGCAACGCATCATAATTTTGATAAAGAACTTCAGTCATATCACTTTGTAATTGTTTATAATAAACCATTGCCGCGAACTTATTAGCATCATTTTCTTCAATTAGTGAATCAAGAATGTCAGTAAGTGCGAAATGCATATAATGTAAAACATCAAAGTGTATAAGTATTTTATTATTTAATAAATATTCAAAAAACTTTCTTAATCGTGATTGGCTTATTGCTTCTTCAAACTTATTCTTTTTAAAAGCAAAAAATGAAAATTTAGCATCTGTTGGAACCTGTCGTGCTCCAACATATCTCAATAAATCATAAAAATCTATATTTTTATCAATAGCAATTCCACCTAGAGCAAAATATAAGTTTTCTAAATCTTCATTATTATCTTTATCTTTCCCAATAATACCTTTTTTTATGTTGTTACTTTCATCAAAATAAAAAATCTTGCTAGTCTTTATTGGTTCAACATTTAACATTTTTAGGTTTTCAGCAAACCAACTCATAATGTCATCAAGTTTAGTCATTAAAACCACCACCTTTGGATTCTAGGCCAAATAAAACATCACTTTCTATAAGTTCAATTACATCTATTCCTTTAGTTTTAGCTAATTGTAACAATTTATTATATTCTGCTGATTCTTTATCAACCTTACAACCTACATATATCTTTGTAATTTTAGTAGGCATTGTGTATAGACTCAGTTTTTCTAATTTAGAAACTCCATCACTATTTGGAGATAAGATACATCTAACCTCTTCTTCATATTGCCAATCTAATGACTTAACAATAAATGGTTTGGATATACATCTTATTAGTCCCTTATCATTAACATCAGCTTCTTCGTTTGATAGCATATAGCCTAATACTCTTCTTGTAGTATCTTCAAAATCGAATTTGCATCTTTTCTTAGAATACTTAACATCAAGAAAATCTTTATCAGGTCTATCAAATTCAACACAAATGCCTTTATGTTTGTCTCCATAATGTGACCACATTAGAATGGAATCATATCTTTTACTAAAGCATGATATTAAAGCGTTATTTCGCACTTCTTTAACTTTTTGAATAATTTCATTAGTGAACTTTTCTTTCAATTCATCAAAAGAATTTTCACCTTTTTGAGCAGCATATCTAACTATCCATCTAGTTAGTGCTTGAGCTCCAGGAATAGACTCATAATACTTATTCTTTTTTGATAATTTTAAATTTAGATTAATACCAAATCTATCCCATTTCATAATAAGCTTTGTAAAAAAGCCTACTTTAATATCTTTATTATTTAAATAAATGGATTCAAATAATTCCTTGATTTGAATATCATCATTAAAGTCATCATGATTATGCAATTCTTTAAATGGATTTATAATTAAGGAATTAAATAATTCTTTTGAAGATACCTCAATAAATCTTTCCTTTATTTTAGGAACATTTTCATCAAAATATACTGTGTTAAAACCGCCGCTTTGATTTTGGCTATAAGTTTGTCTTATCCTTCCTTTATTATCCAACCATATTGGTGGGATAAAAGTAGCTAACTTAACCAGATTTTTATATTTAGGAATAATAAGATTATATATTTTACTAATTTCTTTTGAAATTTTTAACCTTTGTTCCTCGTCTATATCATTAAAAGAATTTGGATTAACTAACTCGTCATTATTCACAGTGCAGGCAAAAGCTGTAAAAGGGATTAATATCGTGCTAAGACCAACTAATGTTTTCTTAATCATGTATTCCTTTTACCAAATGAGTTACAGCACATTTTTTACTGCTGGAGTAGCAAAAAATGTTGCAAATCCCATTAAACTGATTGAGTTTAAAAAGAAAAGATTTAATTTCTTTGCCATAAATATCTCCTTTTTTGTTAATTAATTGCTGTTAAATATTATTATTGGGGTTATTATACTATAAAAAATATAAATAATGTTTGAAAATATCTTCCTTTTATCTAAACACATCATAATTATATCAAAGAAAAACATTAATATAAGTACGAAACTTTTAGAAAATATATTTTTCCTTATCTGTTATAATAATGGAATGGAAATATACATACACAACACGAATTATAATTTAAAAAAAACAACATTAATACATGGATTTTTTAAAGCATTGTGTTTAACTTTATTAATATTAATTATATTAATATTGAATAAAACATACATTCCTTTTAATATCCATTTATCAACTAATCAATTAAATCAAAATATTATCTTCTGGGGATTATTAATCCCTTTATATCTTGGTGTTTTAGCTGCAAGAATTTATTATTTTAAAATTGAATGGCAAATGTGACAGCATATTAAAGATAAAATTAAATATGAAGGTAATGGAGTATTTAATTTTACTTTCTTAAAATTATCCTTATTCATTCCGTTATTAGATATATACCGTTACTTCTTTTTATTTGCATTATTTAAAGAAGGAGACTATTATATATGTAATTGAAAAGAAGGTTCAAAACGTAATAATTTGAAATTTTCAGTTTATGATATTGCCCTTGGTGCAATTTTAATGTCTTTATTCTTTATTATTACTGCTTTAAAGAATTTTACTCCACTAAAAATTATTTCTTTATCGACTGAATATATCTTTTATATTATATTCACCATTTTCTTTGGTAAATATAAAGGGGCTTTTTTCTCTTTTTTGGCTGACTTTTTTAGTTTACTACTTTCAGGGCAAATTGCTTTATATCATGAAGCTTATGCAATTGTGCCAATTGCAGTTTCGTTTCTAATTGGCTTTATCTTAGATATCTTTAAGAAAAACAAAAAACAAGTTTTTATTTTTATGGAAATCTTTATGCTTTTATCTTTTGGCTTATTAATTTATACATTCTTAGTAAATGTCAATGATCCAAAAGGACTAAGAATTTCATCTACTTTTGGAATTAGTAGGTTAAGTGTTGGAGTTTTTGGCACTTTACTAGCATTAACTTTAGGAATGTTTGCATTATTTAATTTATCAGTATATTGATATTTTAAAGCAAAAACACCAGGTAAAAAACAAACCTACTTATACTTATCTTTAACAATCTTTTTAGTTATCTTTACAATTGTATTAGCAAGGTGAATCTGAGGTCCAATTGCCTTTATTCAATATGCTAATAGATATTTAGGAAGAAGTTATAACTTACAAAATCGTTATGTAATTGTTATGACCCCGATTGTTCTTAGGTCAGTAATTGCCTTGCCAATTTATATTTTAGTTTTAAATATTATTATTCCAGTATTGTTTAAACTAAAGAAAACCATAGTTAGAAGTGATTATAAAATCACATATTAATTTTTATATTTTAAGTTTTGTTATATAATATATAGGATTTTTCAAACTAAAAGAAAAAGGGAGGTCTTATATGGCTAATATTAAATCTAAAATGAAAAGCATCGTTAAGATGGAACAAGCTCGTGTAAAAAATGCAGCTATGAAATCTAGAGTTAAAACAGCAATTCGTAAAGCTCGAGAAGCTGTTTTAGCTAACGACAAAAAAGCAGCTTTATTAGTAGCAAATGCACACCACGTAATTGCTAAAGCTGTTGCTAAAGGAGTTTTTCATGCTAATAAAGGCGCAAGAAAACACTCACGTTTAGATCAATTTGTTAACAAAACAAAAGCAAACAATGCTTACTAAAATATTTTATTAAATGCAGCTTATTGCTGCATTTTTTGTATTAATAACTAATGCTTATAAAAAAAACAATGTCTTAATAATCAAGACATTGTTTAATATTTATTTGCTAGTCTTCTTTTACTTCTTTTAAGAACCAAGGCATATCATATACATCGGGGCTGTGTAAGTGAGCCTTGAAAATTTGTGAAGCTGCAGATTTGTAATTTTGTAATGATAATGGGTGTTCATTATCTGGGTTAATACCTAAGAGGTTATATTCTCTAAGATCATAGCTATAAAATATACTGTATTCGTTTTTTCCAATTCCAAAGGTATGACTTGAAGCAGCAGTCATTAGACCAAAATAACTAAGTTTTCCGTCTTTTTCTACATATACTGGTGAACCAGAAGAGCCAGGTCCTCCGTAAATATGAGAGTAGTAATCTCTTCAACCGGTTTGGTATGAATTATCTTGAATATTTTTAGGTCTACGAGTAATTGAACCTGAAAGCTTCGTATGTGGGAAACCTAGTGTTGCTGCTTCCCAAATCATTGGAACTGATACTATTCTAAATTTAGAAGGAACATCCATACTAATATTTGGCATTTTCATTATTCTTTCAATTTTTGATACTATATCCATTTTTCCAGAATTTCTAGCATTTTTTAAGTGTTGATTTAAATTAATTGATAATAAGATCATATCATGGGGTTCACGTGTTTTTTTACCATCTTTTGATTCTTGAGAATGTGCTAACCACAATGCTTTAATAGGGATGCTGCCAGCAACGTAATGAGTTGAAAGATAATCTCTATTTCTTTCTAAATCATTTTTAATAAGTTGGTAAGCTAAAAAGTAATATTTAGCTACATAATCTTTTAAGAAACTATCACCAATAACATCATTAAAGTTTTTTGCTGCTTGAGTCTCCACGTGCATGTTAGTTATGTAGTAGAAAGTAGCATCATTAGGATTATCATTTGTTTTGGCCAAAAAACCACCTGTACCTGAAGTGGAAGCAGAGTATTGGAATGCACGAAGGTATGCATTATCAACAACATCTCAATCCCTTCATTCTTCAAGGCGCATGAATTCAGCATCTAATTTATAACCATTATGCAATTCATATGGTACATTTTGGTTAGGTTGATAAACGTCTCGATTTGCTAAATATTTTGCATCTGAAAAAATAGTAATAGGTTGATTAAATTGATTATAATCCATGTTGTTATAATCAAATCTGTTTTGGTTTACCTTAAAGTCTTCTTTTTCTTCATCATTAGTATATTTTACACTGATGCTTGCAGCAGCAGGTAAAATAATAAATGCTCTTTCTTTTTCAAACTCAGTTTTGAAATGATCTTGAACTTCTGGTTCATCAATAATAATTTTGTATGAATTATCTTCCATGAAGATTTTGAATTCAATACCAGTACTTTCATTTCATGTTAAACTTACAATATATTTAAAACTTTCTTGCTCTGAAGCTGTTGCACTGTAAATATACTTTTGTGACTTAGTTGCAATTAACTGATCAAAGTCAACATTTATATCAATACCATTACTTAAATCTCTAAGGCGATTAGTTTTATTAGTATCATTAATTAAAACATTAGCAAGGAGTTTGAATTTAATTGATCGATTTCTAGCATTTGGTTTTAATAAAGTTTGTCCTAAATATTTACGTTTAAAAGTCCATGAAGCTATGTTGGTTCTTTGATTTAAATTCCAAAGCAATTCATCTCACATAGGCTCAATTACTCTTTCGCGAGTAATTGAGGTTGGAGAATCTTGGATAGTTTTTAAATTGTTGTTAGTTCATGCAAAACTTTGATATATGTTATTTGTTTGACTTGGTGCAAAGCCTTGGATTTTGTATCAAATATTACCATTTATTCATTGATCATTACGATCTTGTACTTTAAAACTAATATAAGCTTGATCACCGGAAATACGTCTAATAGCATTTATTTTAAATAATGTAACTGGTAATGAATAATTTAAATAATTAATCTGCTTTTGTGAATCTGATTTTAATTTAATAACATTATTTAAATTTTCTAAATCAGCTGCTCACTGGTCCGCAGTTTTAGTTTTTAATGTTTCATAGTTAATTTCTAAATCACTTATTTTAATATTATTTACCATGATTTCAGGATAATGGTGTTGTTGATAATCATTAACTAAGTTAATTAAAGTATATTCTCTACCATTAGTATATCTTATGCTTTGGTTTTTCTTATTAATTCAACCTAGTTTAAATGTCATACCACGTTTACCAGTACGTTTAACATCATAATAAACAGCAAAGTACTCATTTGTTAAAGGTTTTGTATCAGTTGAGTTAACTGAAATGTTTTTATCATAATATTTTTTATCTAACGGAACATATGCTTTACTATCATGGTTTTCACCTTTATTGTCTGTACCGTTACTAAAAACCATTAAATATTCCATATTAACAAATGCTTTTTGATCAATCATATCTTGCACATTAAGCATTCTAAAATCTGGAGTTGGATTAGTTGATGAGGTTAATCTTGGCGTAAAGTTTGATTCATTAACTGAGTTGATGATACTAATAATATTTTGCGCTGGAGCTGTTGAGTTTTTAAAATCATCGGCAGTAAATACCTCACCTTTAGGTTTTAAATCAAAGAAGTTAAGTAATTTAAAATTATTAATTGAAACTGTTTTATTGTTGGTAGCAGCTGGTTTTTCAACTTCGACACCATCTTTTTTATATCATAAAACTAATTTTGCATTACCACCTCAATCATCAATATCTCTAACTTCTTTAATAAATAATTCATATTTACCAAATTTAGGCAAAATATATGATTCACTAAAGGCTTTAATTGCATCAGAAGCAAGGTAAACTTCATGAGAATTTTTACTCTTATGATTAATCTTTAAGGAATTAAAGAAATCAGAAGCATTACCATTAATTATTTTTAAGATTTTAGCTTCGTGAAGTTTATCAACGTATTCTTGATAATCACCTTCGTTATTTCAAAATTCTACTGGTTTATTAGTTGCTATTTTAGCTTCTTTAATTACTTGGTTATTAAACAATACTTTTAAAGTTACATATAGTTTATTATCTTTAAATTCAAAATCATCTGAAAAATCATAACGGAAGAATTTTGAAATAAATTTAGATTTAGCTTTAAAGTATTCTAATTTCTTATCTTTTTCATAAGATAAGAAATCTTGTGATTTTAGTTCTTTTAAGCCTTCATAATCTACATCAAAGTTTGTATCTAAGTCATTAATATTAATATCATTTACAAATTGTGTTACATCTTTTGCATATACTTTATTAAATTTGTATTTATAACTAATTTCAGGTTTTGATTTTAAAAACACTGTAACTTCAACTAGTAAATTATTCCAGTTAGTTTTATCCAATTCTAAATTAGTTATTTGATAATCAACATATTCATTGTCGTGGACATCAAAGAATAACTTAGTGTTTTCAAAGTTGTATGATGCAGAATATGAGTATTTCTCTAAATCATATTTAGCACCTATTTCATTAAATTCAAATTTAAGTTTTCCATCTGTTTCTGCTTTGAAGTAATCTAAAAGAGTTTTTGAATCTGTTTCAGTATTATTCTTAAGATTTGTTTCTTGTGTCTCAAATGTTTTTAATAATTCTTCAAACGTACTAATATTGTTAGACATTGAAACTAGAGAAATTTTCTCTAGTTTAGATTCCTTATCAAAAAGTTTTAAATATTTACCTTTTTCTTTGTAATATTCTAAAACTTGTTTTTGTGATTTTTGATATTCGCTAGTAATATAATTTTCAATTGAATTTAACTTATTCTTAAGATTGGTTCATGATTCAAGGAATTTAGTAAACTCAGTTTCAAAGGTAGTAAGTGCATTTTGTCCATAAGCATTTATTAAATCAGTTAAATCTTGTTTATTTTGATTACTTAAATCTGTTTCATTAACTTTACTAATTAATCTTTGTTTTGTATTTACTACAACATTTGTTTCTAAATAGTTAAGTTTTTCTTGTAGTTCGTAAATTCCTGCAAGTGAATATATTTGTTTAATGCTATTTCTTAGTTCTTCTTTAGTTGTAGTATCAATATCAGAACTTTCAACTAAAGCAGTGAAATCTTGCTTTTTACTATTAACATACTCAGAAGCTAAATTGTTCTCAATAATATAGTTTGTAATTGAAACAAAATGACTATCAAAACCTTGGTTAAAGGTTGTTAATTTATCAAAAGATAAGTTAGTATTAACATACTCTTTTGCTTGGTTAATTTTAGTTTGTAATTCTTGATTTGAATTTAGAGTTGCAAATTCAATTACATCTTCTAACTTAGTTAAATTTTTATCAATAGTTTTAACTAATTCTAGTGGTTTATTAATTGATGGTTTTAGGTTAAATAGCTTAGAAGTATTATTTTTTAATAAATCACTAACTTTTGAATTACTTAATTTAATTTTTTTAGCTTCTAAAAGAAAATCATCAAGTTCTTTATTTTTAGATAAAATGGCTTCGTTATATGAAGAAAGTTCTTGTTTAGTTGTTTTAATTTGAGTTAAAAACTCAGGAGTAAGTTTATCAAAGTTATTATTTGTAGTATTGATAAATTTATCATATTCATCTAGTTTAGTTTTAATTTTTTCAAAATTGTCTGGTTTGTAATCAATAGTTGAGTATAAACTTTCAATTTTGGTGTTTAAAATTGATAAATATTCAGTTACAAAATCAATTAATAAATTTGCTTTTGATTCATCAAAATCATTATTTTGATAATTTGTTACAGTTTGTTTCAAAACATCTACAGAACTATTATTAACAGAATTTAGAAAGTTATTAACTTTGGTAATATTAGCATTATCAGTAGGTTTTGGTGTTGGTTTTTCATCATTTGTACAAGATAATGCAACAAATGGAATGACAGTTAGTGATGATAAGGCCAATGAGAATTTTTTAATTTTTTGCATAAAACTCCAGTATTTTTATTTAATTTATTATTAGTAAATTTTTTGTAATTGTAATATCTTTAAAGTTATAAATAAAAATTTATATTAAATTTTTATTTATTAGAAGTAAGATATTTTATTTTTTTTAAATTAATAAAATTGTTTAAATGTGTTTTATTAAAATTCAATTATTAATTTTCTATAGTTTCTTTTAAGAATCAAGGCATATCATAGACATCAGGGCTGTGTAGGTGTGCTTTAAATATTTGAGAAGCTGCTGATCTATAGTTATGTAGTGAAAGAGGGTGTTCGTGATCTGTGTTAAGACCAAGCAAATTATATTCACGAATGTCATAACTATAGAATAAAGAGAATTCATCGCCACCCATATATCCACCTGATCCAGCTGTAAGAATCCCAAAGTAATTGTGTTTTCCATCTTTTTCAACATATACAGGACTACCTGAAGATCCACCACCTGAGTAAATATGTGAGTAGTAATTTCTTCAACCTGTCGCAAATGAATTATCTAAAACTCATTTTGGTCTTCTGGTAATTGACCCAGTGATTTTATCTTTTGGGAAACCTAATGTTGCTGCTTCTCAAATCATTGGAACTGATACTATTCTAAATTTAGATGGTACATCTAAACCGATATTTGGCATGCTCATTAGTTTTTCTGTTTTTCAAACTAAATCCATAAGACCACGATTGCGAGCATCTTTTAATTTATCATTTAAGTCAATTGATAATAAGATCATATCATGTGGCCCGCGAGTTTTGCTACCATCTCTAGAAACAGCGCTGTGTGCTAATCATATTCCTTTAACTGTTACATTGCCATATCTGTGAGTAGCAGTTTTATTTCTGTTTCGTTCTAGATTATTACCATTTAATTGGAAAGCCAAATTATAATTTCTACCTGTATTATCCTTTAGGAACGAATCATCAACAACATGGCTTCAATTAGTAGCAACACCAGTTTCAACGTGCATGTTTGTTATGTAATAGAAAGTAGCATCATTTGGATCATTATTAGTTTTCGCTAAGAAACCACCAGTACCAATTCCACCTCCTGCGGCGTCCTGGGTTGCTCTTAAATAAGCATTTTCCACAACGTCTCAGTTTCTTCATTCTTCAAGGCGCATGTGTTCGGCATCCATTTTGTATCCTTCATGTAATTTGAAGGATACATTTTGATTTGGTTGATATTCATTACGGTTAGCTAAATATTCACCATCAGAGTAAATTGTAATAGGTTGGTTGAATTGGTTGTATTCCATATGATTATAATCAAAACGGTTTTGATATATTCCAAAATCTTCTAATTCTTCATCATTTGTATATTGAATGCTTGCACTTACGGAAGCAGGTAATATTAAAAATGCCCGGTGTTTTTCAAATGTTTCTTTGAAATTAATTTGTGT
Source organism: Mycoplasma sp. 10961 (assembly GCF_055523525.1). Classification (NCBI taxonomy): domain Bacteria; kingdom Bacillati; phylum Mycoplasmatota; class Mollicutes; order Mycoplasmatales; family Mycoplasmataceae; genus Mycoplasma; species Mycoplasma sp. 10961. Next base: position 921,442 of record NZ_JBVFVD010000001.1, on the reverse strand, counting down.
GTCTGGTTCATCAATAATTATTTTATATGAGTTGTCCTCCATATAGATTTTAAACTCAATACCCGTAGTTTCATTTCAGGTTAGACTTACTATATATTTAAAAGTTTTGTCTGTATTGGTTTTAGCTTCTTTAAGATATTTAAGTGTTTTAGAAGCAATTAAATTATCTAAATCTACATTTAAAGCTATAGTATTATCGTTATTTCTAATGCGCTGAGTTTTTTGGTTATCATTAATTAAAGAATTAGCATGTATATTAAATTTAATATTTCTATTTCTAGCATTTGGTTTTAATAATGTTTGTTCAAGATATTTTCGTTTAAAGGTTCATGATGCAATATTAGTACGAGTATTGATATCTCATAATAAATCATCTCACATTGGTTCAATTACTCGATCACGAGTAATTGAACTTAGCGAATCTTGAATTGTTCTTAAATTTGAATTTCTTCATGTAAAACTTTCGTATAAATTATTTGTTTGACTTAAAGCAAATCCTTTTATTTTGTATCACGTATTACCTTGAATTCATTTATTGCTTTTATCTTGGACCTTAAAGCTGATGTATGCTTGGTCACCAGAAATACGTTTTATAGAATTTATTTTAAATATTGAAGCTGGTAAAGAGAAATTTTTGTATTGAATTTCATTATTTTCATTAACTTTCAATTTGATTACTTGTTCAAGGCCATTTAAATCTCTTGCTCATTCATCTGCTGTTTTAGTTTTTAAGACTTCATAATTAATATCTAAATCGCTTAGTTTTATATTATTAACCATGATTTCTGGGTAGTGGTGTTGTTGGTAGTCATTTACTAAGTTTATTAAGGTATATTCTTGCTCGTTGGTATATCTAATTGATTGATCAGTTTTCTTAATTCATCCAAGTTTAAATGACATACCACGCTTACCAACACGTTTTACATCATATCAAACTGGGAAATAATCTCCTCGTAATGTGCTTATATTTGTTGCATTAACCTCTATATCTTTATCATAATATTTGTTATCTAATGGAACATATGCTTTATTATCGTGGTTTTCGCCTTTGTTATTAGAACCTGTATTATTTATTAACATTAAATATTCCATGTTAATAAATGCTTTTTGGTCAATTAAATCTTGAACATTGATAAGTCTAAAATCAGGTTCTACTTTAGTTGATGAAGTGAGCCTTGGAGTAAAGTTTGATTCATTAACCGAGTTAATTAAATTAATAATATTTTGATCTGGTGTTGTTGCATCTTTAAAGTCTTCTGCAGTAAAGATTTCACCTTTAGGTTTTAAGTCAAAGAAGTTAAGTAATTTGAAATTTCCGACTCTAATTGTTTTATTAAAAACTTGAGCAGGGTTTTTAATTGGAATCTCAACACCATCTTTTTTATATCATAAAACTAAGTTTGCACTACCATCTCAATCATTAATGTTTTTAACTTCCTTAATAAACAATTCATATTTACCAAATTTAGGCATGATATATGAATCATTGAATGCTTTGATTGCATCAGAAGCAAGATAGATTTCATGAGTGGTTTTGGTTTCAGGTTTGAATTGCAATGAATTGAAAAATGTTGCAGCATCTCCATTAATGATCTTTAATATTTTTGCTTCATGAATTTGATCAAGATAGTCTTGATAATTTCCTTCATTATTTCAAAATTCTACAGGTTTAATAGTAGGTATTTTACCCTCTTTTATTATTTGATTATTGAAAAAGACTTTTATTGTTGCATATAATCTATTATTTTTATATTCAAAATCATCGCTGAATTCATAATTAAAGAATTTAGCAATTTTTGTCCCCTTGTGTTTGAAATATTTTAATTTTTCTGAATGAGGCAATGCTAAAAAATCAGTTGCTTTCATTTCTTTTAAATCATCATAAGCAACTTCAAAATTCTGGTCTAAAGTATCAACCTGAATTAAATTTACATACTCAGATACATTTTTATCAAATGTTTTTGAGAAATTATAAGAGTAATTTATTTCTGGGTTAGATTTTAAAGTTACTTTAACGTTTACTAACAAGTTATTTCAGTTTTTTTTGTCTAATTCTAGATTTGTGATTTGGTAATCTACATAATCATTATCATGTACATCAAAGAACAACTTAGTATTTTCAAAGGTATATGATGCAGAATATGAATATTTTTCTAGGTCATATTTTAAACCAAGTTCATTATATTCAAATTTTAATTTCTCACCAGCATCCTCTTTAAAGTAATCTAATAATGTTTTTGAATCTTGTTCTTTATTTTCTAGTAATTTGCGTTCTTGTTCTTCTAAAGCTTTTAAGTGTGCCTTAAAAGTTTCAATATTATTTTCCATTGAAACTAAAGAAATTTTTTCTAACAAGTCCTTATTAAATAATTTAATATACTTACTTTTTTCTTTGTAATATTCTAATACTTGTTTTTGAGAACCTGTATACTCATTATTTATATATTTTTCAATGCTTGTTAATCTACTATTAATTTGCTCTAAAAGTTGCTTGAATATATCAAATTGTTCTTTAAAACTAGTTAAAGAAGTTAGTGAATAACTATTAAGAAGATCTTTTAAATCATCTATATTATTTTTGGTTAATTTAGAATTTTCAATTTGAGTAACCAATGATTTTCTTAGATCCACTAATTCAATTGTTTCTATATGATTTAGCTTTTCTTGCAATTCATAGATTCCAGTAATGTTGTAAACATTCTTAATTTCATTACTTAATTGCTCTTTGATTTGACTATTAAGATTAGCATTTTCTACTAAAACAGTTAATTCTTGTTTAAGATTTTTAACATTATCTGAAGTCATGTTATTTTGGACAATATAATTTGTAAGCGATTTAAATTTATTTTCTAATTCGTTATTATATGAATTTATGTTATTAACTGATAAATTTTCATTTATATATGACTTTGTTTCGTTGATTTTGTTTGTTAATCCTGTGTTATTTAGTTCTGTTGCAAAATTAAAGAAATCATAAAGCTTTTTAATATTATCATCTATTTTTTTAATTAAATCAAAAGGTTTTTGAATTTGTGTTCTGACCTTAAATAATTTATATATTTCAGTATTTATGAAATTTTTTAAATTATTGTTGGATATTTTTATATTTATTGCTTCTTTGACAAATTCATCTAGTTCTTTATTTTTATTGCTTACTTCTGAATTATATGCTTGAATATCGCTACTTGTTTGCTTAATTTGAGCAAGTAATTCTGGTGTAAATTGGTCAAAGTTATTATTTGTTGTATTAATAACTTTATCATATTCTTGAAGTTTTGATTGAATTGCAGTTAGATTTTCTGGATTAAATTCAATTGTTGAATAAACACTTTCTATTTTTGTGTTAAGTATATTAAAATATTCAGTAACGAAGTTGATTAAAAGATCAGCTTTAGAAGCTGAAAAATCATTACTAGGGTAGTTTATTAAACTTTCTTTAAGTGTATCTACATTTGCATTATTAATAGATGCAAGGAAATTCTGGACTTTTTGAATATTAGGATTGGCGATATCTCGCACATCTTCCCCTGGTTTTTTGGGAACGTTTGGATTAGTGTCATTTGAACATCCAACTGCTATTGCTGGTAATAAAGAAAGTGCAGCAGATGCTAGTGATATTTTTTTAAATTTCTTCATAATGGCTCCTTTTTTAGTCAAAAGTATGATATATAAAATGTGATAATTTTGTATATATTATTATACTTGAAAATTGATCAAAAATAACCTAATATTTCTATAATATTTTGGCATTTTATTTAGTATAATTTATATACATTTTATAGTTAGATTCAATATTTTAAAATTAGGAGGAAAAATGGCAAAAATTATAAAAAAAATTATTTTATGTAGCACAGTTTTGGTAGGTCTTTCACCTGCTTTAATTTCATGTTCAAAGGAGCCAAAACCTGAAATTAATAACCCAAAACCAGGCGAATACAAAGAAAACACGGATTTTACAAATAAATTACAAGTAACTAAAAAAGAGAACCCACAATTTGAGTTGCAATCAACAGAGACTATTTCATTATACAATGTACCAATTTCACCGGTAATTAAGGTTTGAACCGGTGAAATAATTTCAAAAAACTCACTACCATCAGAAGTAAGAATAGTTGACCAAAATAACAATGCTGTATTTAGAAAAGTTAATTGACAACTAGAACAAGAAATAACAGTTTATAATGATATGAAAATTGAAGGCACTGTTTTACATGATGGTAAAAATATGCAAGTCAATGCTATTGTTTTACAACAACGTAAATCTTTAGCAAATGATAGTAATTATGTAATTCGTGAAGATGGTCTAAAAGTCGATCAAGACAAGAGCACTAAAGATGGGGACGCAAATATAAACGCGGCAAAACAAAATTTACTAAAACTAATTGATCGTTCAGGTCAATTTGGGGCTAGTGGTTCAAGATGAGACAATTGAAAAACATTTGGACAAGAACAAGATAATAACTTAGTTTTTCACTGAGACAAGCTTACTAAACTTTCCAGAGTTGAAATTTCATTTTGAATCGCGGCAAACAAAGAAGGATCTGCAGGGAAATTACCTAAAAATATTTACATATGGCATTCAAATGATGGTGTAAATTGAACAAAAGTTAGAAATCAAGATAGGACATCTGATGTAGATTTTGGACCAATGGAAAGAAATAACAATAGCGGTTGGTCAAATGCTGCATTACCTAAAAATATTCATTTTGATGAAGTTGAAACACAATGACTTCGTATTACTTGAGATCCTTCTCAAAATGATAAAGGGCAAAACTATATTTTGGGAATCACAAACATTTTCTTTAAAGGTGCTAAATCTGAAGAGTCTCTTATCTTTAATCAGTCTAAAAACATTTATAAACTAAAATACCAAGACAAAGAAATTGATCAACCAGAAAAAGATACTGTGCTGGAGGTTAATGATTTTTCTGGTGATATAGCAGTTTCTACTAACGGTGCGTCATATGATATTCATTTAGTTAAAGAAGAAACAAATTTAAAAAAATATCTTATTGTTGTTTATAATGATCTAGGAGATTATTCAACTTATAATTTAACACTTGAACAAAAGGGGAAATAATATGAATGTTAAAAAACAACTTAAAAAATCATTTTTATTAAGTCCCGCTTTTGTTATACCATTTACTATTTCTAATAACACAGAAGTAAACCATAGCGATATACAACAATCTTTTAAACAAAACGAGTTAATTAAATACCTTCCCGTTAAAGAATTTGTTTATAAAACAGAATATTTTACTGTTCTTAATGATATTAATATTGTTTCTAGTGAATTAGATCAAAATCCTTTTTTATTAGACTTTAAAGACTTTTTGGAAAAACAAGGGTTTAATGTTTCAATTTCTAATCGCTTAGATAAACAAGTTACTAATATTGTCTTAAATCTTAGTTCAAATAATGATTTATTTGCAGGCTATGATATAAATAATGAATTCAATGATTTATATAACGACGAATACTTTATCGAAGCGGAGAAAAATCACTTTTTTGTACAAACTAAAGATCAAAAGGCGACTGCTTATGCCTTGAATGATCTAAAAAGTATTTTTCTTAATTTAGATAACAAATCATTTAAAAATTTTAAACTACATAATTATTTTGATATTACTAACCGTATTGTTTATGATGCTAATAATTCTAGTTTAGAAGATTTAGAAGATAATTTAAAAAATGCTGCAAGTAACAAATTTAATAAATATGTTTATTTAAATCCTGATGAGACTAATTGACGTAAAGACTATACTAGTAATGAGTTAAATGAAATTAAAACTAAGGTTGAATTAGCAAACAAATATAATTTAGATTTTATTTATGCGCTTGATATTTTAAGCAACCAACCAATAACGGATGGTGAATATTATGAATTTGATTTTAATATTTTAAAAACTAAAATACAACAACTTACTGATTTAGGTGTTAGTGGTTTTGCCGTTGTTGTTAAAAATACTGCCGGAGTAAACTATACTTTATTAACTCGGATTATTAATGAACTTAGTGAATTTTTAGAACCAATACAAAAAGATTTGTATTACTTTACAAGTATAGCATCAAATAGTATTAATACATCATTTGCAACACTTAAGGATCATGTTACCTTAGTTAATTATGGCGCTACTAAATACGGTGATTTTGATAATGAATTTATTGAGAAATATTATGCAAATAATAATAAAAAAAGCGGGATGGTTTTAAATTGAGCAAGTGGTTATAATGAAGGTTTATTAAATTTAGATGTTCTGAATAATTTAAACATTACAAATAACTCTTTAGCACAATCCAATTCTTACACAGTAGCACTAGGTAAATCAACAGGATTAAACAAACTATATTTAAACCAGTTTGCAAGTTTATGATACTTAAACAGTGATAATAAAGAGCAATTTAAACTTAATGCAATTAAAAATGCCTTTACTTCTTCTAATGTAGTTCTTATAAATGCTTTTAATAATGTTTCAAAACATATTATTAATACTAAAATAAATAATAGTACAAAATCAGTCGACTGATCCGAAAGTTCTGATGTTGCGAATTTATTTGATGCCTTAAGTTCTAAATATAATGATAAAAGTTTTAGTAATTTAGAAATTAATGACTTTAAATATTATTTCGAAGTACTAAAACAAGATATAGGCTTGCTTTTAAATAACAAGAATTCATTAATTGTAGACCTTAAACCTTGATTAGAAAAACTTTTATTAATTTCACAACTTAATTTAAAAATAGCTGAGATTTTAGAATATTTTAAGGATAATTTAATCTCAAGAACACAATACTCTATAAATGAAGCAATTAATTTATATAAAAAATTAGATACTTTTAAGGTAAATGAGATGCCCATTAATGGAGCGACTAAAATGCTCTTACCAAAAACAATTGAATTATTAACAAAAGTATATGGAAAACCACTTCAAAATATTTCTATGCAAACTACACCTCCTGTTGTTTCTAATAATGGAAGTGGTGGAACTTGATTTACAGATGGTCAATTCACTCAAGCTGATACCGGTAATTTAAGCACAACAGGTGGCAGATGGCAAAATATTTTTGATACTGACCCTAATTCTGAATGAGTTATTAAGCCGGGAACAGATCCTAACTTCCCAGTAGATTGATTTTTTGCTGTGAAATATCCATCAAGGAGAAATATTACAACAGTATTAATTGAACAAGCTGTTAACCACCCAAATACAAGATTTACAGACTTTTCTATAGAATATTATGATTATTCAACAAGTTCATGAAAAGCATTTAGTTCACATCATTTAGGCAATGCAGCTCGTTATGTTGTAGGTGGTTGAGCACCTAATACTGATAAAATTAGAGTTCGTAACCATAAAGTTGCTGATCCAAGTTGGAGAATTGGTACTATTTTAGCGGCAGGAGAAAATTCAGTTTTTAATGATTTAGGTTTAACTGCTCATACTGCTAATTTAGATTTATCTACTGAACTTGAGGGTAATAATTTAGAAAATATTGTTGATAATAATAGTTCAACATATGCTCGTTTAACACATAAAGGCGGAGGAAATATACGTGCTAATGATTCATTAGATATATTATTTCCAATTTATAAAGAATATGCAAGATTGAGATTAGTTCAAGAACCTGGTTTATTATTAAAAAACTTTAAAATACAAAAGATTGTAAATGGCGAATATACTGATTTGGGAACTGAATTTAGTTCTGATAATGAGGTGATTAATATAAACATTCCTCAAAGCACAGGAAAACTTAATGGAATAAGGATTATAGCCACCCAAAATAGCGATAGTGAATGGGGTATAAAATCCGCATATTTATTTGATAAAATTGCTTCCGATATTAATTACACATATACTTCAAACCAAGTAAATCAAGATAATTTTATTGCTGAATTTGAAGCGGGAAAATTTACCTTAAATAACAAAAGTCAAACTACTTCTCGTATAACATTACAACCAAATGAAATAGTGGGTCTAGATTTCAAGAAGCCATTACTAATAACTAAAGTTAATTCAAAAATCAGCAACGAAAACATCAAATATTTCTATTCACATGATGGCTATCGTTGAATTGAAATTGCAGATATTAATAATTTAGATAACAATCTGCAAGCGAAATATTTTGGGTTTAAGAATTCTTCGGAACAACCAACTGAGTTTACCTTTAGCAATTTGGAAGTTGTTACAGAAGATCCGCAATCTATAGGTAAAGTAGATTCATCGACAGTACCAATGAAAAATAAAGCAAACGAAAAATTTGAGTTTGACAATGATTTTGATAAGGGAAATGTTTTTGTTAATCCTAAAAATGGTCAATATATTATTTATGATCTTGGGAAAGAAATAGATATTGAATCCTTAAGAATTTATGCTTCTAATAAAACAGAGCACTACCCAAGAAATTTATCAATACAATTATCAAATGATAAATTAGAATGGCGCCCAGCTTTTGCAATTAATGACAAAAATTGAACCACAAATACACAGGTTTTAGGTGATACAATATTTGGATTATTTGATGAAAAACACCCTGATTATAGATATTGAGGTAATGATAAATTAAATATTAAATCAGCTCGATTTGTTAGACTAAACATTCTTGCTAATTATCCGGCAAACAAGGATTTAGAAATTAGCGAAATTGTGATAAACAATCAAAAATACAACAACGTAAGAACAGATGTTTATGAATTTACCGGCTCAGAAGTCTTAGATATTGATAAAAATAAGAAAGTTGAAAATTTAACCCAATTATTCACAGATAAAAACGATGTTAAGAAAGTTGTTTTTAGTGTAAATAATGCAAACTTCACAAATAAGAATTTAGTAATTTTCACTGACAATCCAGTTGCCAATGCCTTTGTTAAATTAGAAGTAATTCATAAAACATCAGGTCAAATCAGTGAAATAATTCTTGGCGAATTAGTTTTAAATTTAATGAATTTTACATTACCTAATGATGCTGATTTAAGTATTCAGAAAGTTATTTTTACTTGGCAAGGTGAAAATCCACTTGTACAAAGCATTTATTTAACAGATTCGACTAATACTCAAAAATCAACTGATGAATTAAATCAACTGATGGCAAATATCCCTGGTTCATTTGAGAGTTGAAGCGATGAAAACAAAACTCAGTTCAATACATTAAGGACCAACATTGTCAGTTCACTTAAGTATGAATATCTTAGTCAAGAAACAATTGTGGAATTCAAAAAAGAGCTTTCATATTTATTGAACAAATATTCTGCTTCAGCACTTGATACATCTGAGTTGTCTTATCTAACATCGCAAGTTTATTCAAATAAGAATTCAATATATACTGAAGATTCTTATAATATTTATTTACATGCTTTAGAAAATGGACGTACGTTATTAGCTAATAAAACAAATCTAAATGAAGTAAATTATAACCAAGCTATTCAAGATATAACTAAGGCTCGCCTTTCTCTAACTCATTCATTTAATACTAAAGCAACATTTTTTACTTTAATTAATAAATATAATGATCTAGATCGCAGAAATTATACGAATGAAACATTAGCTCCACTCGATGAATTAGTTTCAATTAATGCTCATTTAGTTACTGCAAATAACATAGATGATCTGGATTTAGATACACTTTCTTTAGTTAATAACAATTTATTTGATGCTTTTAATAAACTAAAATATAATGAAGTTATTCAATCATATAAAACTTTAGAAGAACTTATCAAACAAGCCAAAAAACTTGAAGATTCTTACAAGGAAGGATGAAATGATCCGCTCAAAGAACTAAGAAAGCAAATTGAATCTTCCGAAACAGATTTAGTAAATTCAGGGCTCGGCGCATCTAACAATGCAAATGTTAAAAATTCAGTGACTTTATTAGAAAAAGCTATTGATGATTTTAAACTACTTGTTTCATCAAAACGTGAAAAATTGAAAAAGCACCTTGACGATCCATATATTAATATGTCTCACTTCTTTATTAAAAGTACTGCTGATGCATATGCGAGTCAATACTCTAAAGCAAAACTTGTTTATGAAAATGAAAAAGCTGGTGAGTTAGAAGTTGAGAATGCTACTGTGGCAATGAATAATGCTCGTTTAAATCTAGAGGTAAGCAAAGATTACTTTAATTATCTTATGAATTCAGTGGAAAACAAAGATGTTAAAAGTGCTTTTAAAGAAAAAATGACCGAAATTTCTAGTAAACCAGAAGTATTGCAATTCTTGCAATTAGTTAGCAATTATATAACACCAAGTTTCTACCGTCCTTTGGAGGCTGGGAAGTCTGCATTTATAAAACAACTAGCTAAGTATAAAAACCAAGACTTAGTAAAAGAATTAAGTTATAATGTTAACCGAACATATACTTATGAATCATTTGAGCAAGCTAAAAATCAAGCACTTGAAAAACTAGATAATAGCGAAAAAACTGCTTTTAATAAAACAACAATAACCCCTATTAACCGTAAAATTACTTTAGGATTTGTATTCGCCATGTTTGCAACATTAACATCTGGATTCCTTGCTCTATACTGATTTAAAATACGTAAAAAGAAACAATAAATAAAACTGGAGAGATTATTTCTCCAGTTTTTTAGATTAATAATTATAATAATTCAATTCCTTGTTCTTTCAGTTCATTACGGTAGTTTTCAGGTCAAAAACTAGCTTGAACTTCACCGATATGTTTTTTTTCTAATAAAAACATACTCACACGGCTTTGACCAATACCACCACCAATAGTTAAAGGTAGTGTATTTTTAATAATTGCTTTGTGATATGGTGAGAGGTTTTTAACTTCTTCTTGTGTTTTATTGCTTTGGCTTACAATAGAATTTTGATCTACTCTAATGCCCATTGATGAAATTTCAATAGCTTTATCATGTACTTTAGAATAAACAAGTAAATCACCATTTAAGTTTCAATCATCATAGTCAAAAGCTCTAAGAGAATGAATTAAACCTGATTTAAGTTTATAACCAATTTTAGATATAAAAACAGCACCTTTTTCACGAACAATAGCATCTTCTCTTTCTTCCAAGGTCATTGCAGGATATAAGTCTTCTAATTCCTGTGAACTAATGAAAAAAATTTCTTTTGGTAAATTATTTTCAAGAACCGAAAATTCTTTAACTAAGTTTTCCTTTGTCTGGTATAAAGCAGAATAGATTTTTTTTACTACATTATGTAAGAAGTCAATATTGCGATCACTTTTATTTATAATAACTTCTCAATCCCATTGATCAACATAATATGAATGAGTAAAATCAAGGTCTTCTTCCCGGCGCACTGCATTCATATCAGTATATATACCTTCTCCTGGTAAATAATTATATTGTTTTAAAGCATGTCTTTTTCATTTAGCGAGTGAATGAACAATTTCTAAATGAATATTAGGTTGCTCCTTAGGCGAGAAAGATACAGGAGCTTCACCGTTTAAACCATCATTTAATCCCGATTCTTTTAATAAGAATAGTGGAGCAGTTGCCCGTGTCAAATTCAACTTTTCCTGGATCAAAGCTTGGAAATTCTTTTTCAAGGATTGAATTGCTTTTTGTGTTTCTTTAATGTTTAATTTTGATTTATACATGGAGATATTATAGCAAATAATGTATCACACTAATTAAAAATAGTTATGTTTATAACATAACTATTTAAGTGTTTTATTAACCATTTGCATGAAATCTTGGTTTGAGGAATCTTCCATTGTTTGAAAAACTTTAAGCAATTCCTTAGTTTGTGAACGTGATAATTCAGGTTGCACTACTTTTAAGATTAATTTAAGGTCTCCCACACGGTATTTGCTTTGTACACCCTTACCACTAACTTTAATAACTTGTCCTGATTCATATGATTTTTTAAGAGAAATGGTTACTTCGCCATATGGAGTTGGCACTTTAACATTATTTTCAAGCATGATATCAATAATTGAAACTGGGAATTCTAAATATAGATCATTGCCACGACGTTCAAAATATTTATGTTTATCAACGGAAATATAAATATATAAATCTCCAGCAGGGCCTCCATTAGTTCCAGCTTCCCCGTATCCTTGGAGTTTTAAAACAGCTCCATCTTCAGTTCCTGGAGCAATTGGAATTTTAACATTTTTATTAGTTTTTATGTATTTATTACCTTTACAGTTACTACATTTTTTAGTAATTGTTTTACCTTCTCCTTGGCAAGTATTACATACAATTTGTTGTGTAGTAATTCCGAAAAATCCACGACTTTGTTTTGTTGTATAACCAGCTCCTTTACATGTTTGACATGTATGAATGTCGTTTTTTGATTCAGCTCCTGATCCATTGCAATGTAAACAAAGGCTATATTTAGGAATATTTTTTTGAATTTCAATTCCATTTATTGCTTCCATAAATGATATTTTTTGAACACTTTTAATATCTGCACCTCGTTCAGCATAGCTGGCACGTCTAGATGATGAGCCAGTAAAGCCACTAAAGATGTTTTCAAATATATCACTAAAGCCACCAAAACCTGAAGCATTAAAGCCTTGGGCTCCAGCTCCATTATAACCGTTGGCAGCTTCATGTCCGTAATTATCATATAAATTACGTTTTTCGCTGTTTGATAGTACTTCATATGCTTCATTAAGTTCTTGCATTTTTTTATCACTTGTTCCATCTTTTAATTTATCAGGGTGGTATTTCTTAGCAAGTGAACGGTAGGCTGTTTTTATTTCTTGGTCTGTTGCATTTTTATTGAGTCCTAAAACTTCATAATAATCTCTTTTATTATTCATGATATCTATTTTAGCACAAAACATATTTTATTGCTAATAAAAAATAAAAAAGAATATAAGAAAAATATTCGGATTGCTCCGAATATTTTGATTTACAAAATAACATGATTTTTCCTAGAATCAACCCCAAAAATTAGGCATTTTAACTTCTTGAGTTTTTCCGTCATATGTTACTTTTATAATAGCCTTAGTTGGATCAAATAAACTGCTAAATTCAACATAAAATCCAAATTTATTACCATTTATTAACTTTGAACCATTTTTAACATAAGCATTAAATTTAACTTGGTTTGTTGAACCATTAACAGGTACTAACTTATTGCCTTGTATAGTGTATTTCATAGTTGTTTTAGGAGTATCAGGGTGTGATAATTCAAATGTTACTTCTTTACCATTAAGAACATTATTTGTTAAAGACTTTCCTGTTCCATTTGAATTTAAGATATTACTATCAAAAGAAACATATTTATTTCAAGTTCCTCTTCTTCAAATTTCGTTTTGTTGTCAATTTGTTAATTGTACATCATTAGACTGTCTATCTTTACCCGCGACTCTGAAGTATGATCCATTTTTATAACCATTAAATGACATAACGATACGAGATTTAGATGGATCCCACCTTATTCCTAAACGCAATTGGAATGTTATATATCCTAATTCATCATCAGCTTTATAGGTATTTGCAACAATGCTAAGATCCGCTTTATTAGAACCTAGGTTAGAAATGACTTCAGCTTTATTAGCATCTACTACATATGAAACATTTCCGGTGCTTTGACCTTCTTGTTGAATTGTCATATTTAAGTACATTTTCATATTACCATTTTTTCCAAATTTATGATTATTTGGAATTACTACTTGGTAAATTGGAACTAATCATAGTTCATTATCATATGGATATACTTCAGTATATTCATTAGTTCCATAAATATGCAAATATGGCTTTCCAGTAACTGGATTAACATTAACTTTATATGAAGCGCTTCTTGTATTTACTTTTTTCTCATCTAATGGGATAAAAGCAAAATCTTTTACTGTGGATTCAAAAGGTTTTTTAACTTCTGGTTTATAAGTTTCTACACTTGCTGCTAATTTTAATAATTCTTTGTGGCTCATTTTGTCTAAAGCAGTTTGTTTTACAACGTGGCGGCTAGTTGGTTTAATGGTAATTTCTCTACCACCAAGACCAATTTCGAATTTAAAGTTTGTAGCTGTTCAAGTATAATCCCCCGCAAATTTAACATCTAGTGAATATGTCTTTGTAGCTTCATTAAATTTTCCATTTTCAAGCCTAGCTCCAGTTGCTTTAAAACTAGTTGTAACTTCTTCAACTTTATTTGTGTATCCTAAATACATTACATTATCTCCACCACTTATATTAGGATGCTCTAATGTAAAACTAATAAATGAATACATTGATTTAAGGTCATTTATTTCATTATCTTTTAATGCAAAACTAACATTTACTACATGGTATTTTTTACCATTTTCTGTAACAGTTTTATCAAAATATGCACTATCACTTATTTTATTTGTATTAGCACTTAATCCAATAACAGGAAGTGCTACTAATGAAGTAGATAACAAAGCAAAAGCCTTTTTAAAACTTTTTTTCATAATTTAGCTCCTTTTGGTAAAGTTAAATTGAAGCTTTACCAAAGTAATTATACTAAATATATAATTAAAACCCATTGTACTGTAATTTTCTAAATAAAAAACATATTACTCGTTGTTTGGATTAGAATATAAAAAGTGAGCAATATGTTTTTTGTTTGTTAAATAATTTGAATTATATTTATTTAAATAGTTTTTTTATATTTTAAATTTTATCAAAAAAAATATAAAAAAACAGCGGCTTCCTATTTTCACCTTTAGGCTATCGTCGGCGTAAAGAGGCTTAACTACTGAGTTCGGAATGGTATCAGGTGATCCCTCTTGCTTTAACCACTGATAATAGTATAACACAAAAAAAAGAAAAGTCAAAATATTTTTTTATTTTTTTGTTAAATGTTTTTTGGAAAAGTCACATGCAACTTTTTTGCATGTGACATTGTTCTTGTCTGCCTTGTAATAAAATAGTTGTATTAATAAATTTTAAAAAAATGAAAGGAGACCTTAAAATTATATAAAATTTAGAAAAATATATTTGTGTTTTTGACAAATATAAAAAATATAAATTGCCCATAAATCAACTTTCAAAAAATTATTTAATATTATGCTATAATATTAATGTATAAAAAATATATAAATATTTACTATATTTACTTATGTAGTAAATTAATTATGAAAGGAAATATGAATAAAAAATTAAAGAAATTACTAACTTTTTCATGATTACCAATATTATCTACTATATCCTATTCTGAAAATGTGGCTGTTAATAAAAATACAACTTATTGATATGATAACTTAAATGACTCTAAGTTTGAAATTCGGGATTGAGATTATCAACGTTCTGCAAATAATGGAAAGGGTGACGCTTATATTACAAATAACAACTATGAATTAAAATTGTTGTTGAATCCAAGAGTCATGCATCATGATGAAGGATTAATCAAAAACTTAAACATTAAATTTATTAATAAAATAAAAGAAATGAAGTTAAAGCATTTATCTTCTGATTTTAGCGAAATAATGCCATTTGTTTGGTTCTACTTTGAAAACGAGGCTGATAGGAAAGATTTTGTTTTTAGAACCAAAGATAATGAGGAAATTTTTAAATTTTTAATATATAAAAATGACAGTTATTCTAAACCTTCTAGTTTTACTAATCTTAGAATTCCAAAACCTAAAACTATAGTTAGTAAAGAGGTGCTTAATAAATGAGGGAGACAACTTCCTCATTTAGCTGAATTTAAAGACTCAATTGCGAAAAACTTATCATTTGTCAGAGCATATGATTTAAAAACTGAATTATATAATAATAAACCACGAACTAAAATTGGAGTTCTGGAAGTATGAACCAAAACATTTGATGATTCCTTAAAATCAATATTTAATAGTGAATTACAAATAAATGAATTGAATAATAATGGCAAGGCATTTACTGAAGAACATTCACATCCAACACTTGTTTCGATGGTGGTTGGCAGTGCCTATGGAGTTGATCCTAATTCACAACTTTTTGTATCAACTTTTTCAAATGATTCAGAATGGACAAAAGCAATTGAACAGATGGTTCTCATTGATGGGGTCCGCATTATTAACCATAGTTATTCTGGTAATCGGAACAAAGACACCAAGCTTTTTGAAAATAAATATGATGACAAAGCTTATTTTCTTGATTATTTAACACGAAAATATGGTGTAATTAACGTAATGTCTGCAGGTAATTTTGGCAAAATTGAGGACCACTTAATAAATAGAAAGAATTTATCATTTAATTCTTTGGTTGTAGGCGCTCTTGATGATGATATACCATTGTATGGTATTGTTCCTGATACTATTGCGCCATATTCAAGTTATAAATTGCCTAATGAGTTTGAAAACTTAGCTAAACCATTGGTTGTTGCTCCAGCGAGAATTTATAGTCCAGTTAATAATCGAAACGAATATGTTAATGGAACAAGTTTTTCGGCGCCACTTGTATCTGGTCTTATATCTCTATTATTAAAAGATAGACCAAATATTAATAGAAGTGATTATAGAGTTCCAATTATTAAAGCAATTTTATCTGCTGCAGCTCGCACACCAAAAGTGGAGGGACTTAAATATAAAACTAGTGGATTTGCACATAAATATGGATCTGGAATAATTGATTTCATTGAAATGTCTCAAGCTGCAGATAATTTTACTGCATTTACTAAGAAACCCAATAGTGATACTGGTACTGTTTTTGTTAGTAAGGATATAAAACTAAAAGCAAATCAAACTATAAAAGTTGCTAGTTCTTGGCTTTTTAATGCTGGAATTTTAGAAAATCTATATAAAAAACTATATTGGGATCAATCACCAAATTTATGAACTAATAAATATGCTGGCGCGGTTTCTTTATCATCACGTCCAAACATGGACAAAGTATGATTTGATGCAGAAAAAACAGCATTATGACTTAAAAAAGAAGAAACTTTAAATATCCAAGCCGGGAATTGATTTACTGATTATGGTTTAGTATTAGAAACTCTTGATCAAAACGGTAAGTGAAACGAGGTTAAAAGTATAACTTCATCCCTTAGTAATGATGAATTATTAGAATTTAATAGTTCAAGAGGAGGAATATATAGGTATAAAGTAGTTAAATATTCTATGAGTAATTTTAATACTTCTGTTGATGATATTGTTGCTGTAACACACGTGGTAAGAAATGCAAATAAATAAGAAATTATTGACTAGTTTTATAACTGTTTTTAGTCCTTTGGTAATTGTTTCGTGTTCCCCTCATTATATAAATTTTGAACCTTTAAAAAATGATACTTCCAAAAAACAAGAACTTACAAAACTTAATGAAAGTGATAACCGTATTACTAGTAGTGATTCAAAACGAAAAATACCTCAACGTAAAACTGCCGGAGAATTACTTAATTTAATACTTCCTCATTATCAGAAATTTACAACCATAAAAACATTTATACCTGACGAATGATTAAAACCTAATAATGGGTATGTTAAATATAAAAGAGTGCAAAAAAATTCAGATGGGTCGGCAGTTCCATTTAATGAATTTTTCTTCTCAGATGGCGTGCCAACGGTTGATAGTCATTTTATAAAAATATCTAATATAAGCGAATTTAAAGAAATAATTATTAATAGATTTAAAGAATTGCATAATTTTGATGATTTTAATCAAGACTCTCAAATAACAAAGTTATTTGAGAATTCATATTTAAATAAACAAGATCTAAATGAAGTTTTAAAAACCAGTGATATTTTTATTACAAAATATAATGAATATAAAACTCATGGCTGAAGCGGCATTTACATAATTCCATTTTATGAGAATAATAAAGTAACTTTAAATATAATAGATAGCCTACAACATGACTATCCTGCCTGAATATTAGATTCACATGCCTGAGAAGTATTTATAATTCCTAAAAATGTTGAGCTTGTATTAAAAAAATATTTCCAAAGTGGCGTAGGGGGTAAAGCTGAAGAAAATTTTGAGGTTATGCTAAATGATTGATACAGTAATGAATTTATCAAGCATTATCCAGAGGCGTAAACAAACAAGTAAAAAGCAATATGCAAAAATGCATATTACTTTTTTCATATCTTTATTTTATTCAATTATATTTCATTTGATTTTATTTTCAGGGTTTTTGTTGTTTCATTGTATGAGTAATCTTTTAATATCTCAACTATCTTATGGCGATCACCTTGTGTAGGCATGAATGCACTGTTTATAATTATTTAATAAAATTAGGTCTTGTGTTTAAAAATTAATTTTATTTAATAAATCATTAAAATTTTTAAGTATTAATTCTTCATTTGGGAACAAGTGAATTTAAGTGCTAATACGACTAAACAAGTTTATAAAATCTTCTTTTGTTTTAAAAATATATATAGTGTTTTTAAGGTTCTTAGATGAATATATTAAAGGAATAGATTCATTATTTTTATTTATTTTAATAGGTTTATTACTATATTTTTGTAGATGATAATAATCATATTCGTTTTGGTCATTTAATAATCTTGCCGGATCTTTTACAAATATCGGTGGGTACTACTTCCTTAGTTAAAAGCATTTTAGTTTCATTTCAATAGGCCTACCCCAATTTTATTATCTTTTGATCATTAATTATATTCAACTCTATATTATGTATACAAGTATACATTGATTATTAAAGACCAGATCCTAAAAATGTAAGTAGGACTTTATTATTTTTTCTCATTTTTGAAGGGATAGTTTAATTTTATTCCTTTTTATAAAATTGATTCTTCAATATTTTATTTATAGAGTTGAAGAATATTAATTTATTAATAAATTGTAGATATGCAAATATATCATAGTTTAGGTTTGTTATAATGTTTCTCAAAGACACTTATATAAAATACATTATATAAAACTAAAAAAATAGCGAGAAACTATATATAGATTATTGCTATTTTGCTTCTTTAAAACTCAATAATCTATCCCTATAATATTCATATTGTTTTTGTCTTAAGGATATTTCAGAAGGCAAGCCAATTTTGAGATCATGACAAATTTGCTCAAAGTTGTTTAAGACTTCTGCAATACGGTTTTGGACTGGAAGAGGAGGAAGGGGAATTGAAAAACCTTGCAAAATTGGCAAAGTTATATTAGGTATTACTGAATTAATTGTAAATTTATAAACATAATCTCTTAAATATGTTTTTAAATAATGCATTAAGAATAATGAATTAACGTCTTTAAATCCTTGTAAAACATATGTTCGTTGATTAGCATTAAATTTACCCTTATAGTAATGTACATGTGCAAGCTGGCTGCCACTACCAGCAATTATTATTGCTTCGGCATCAAAGGCAAATTTGTCTATTTTATATGGAGTAATATTACATGTATAAAATGGATATAATCCATCTTCAACTTTTTCTTTTGTATCTAATTTACCTGTTGTTATTGAACATAATTCTTTTAGTGGTTTATACTCAACATTAACTTTTGAATCATCAAAAGTTAATAATTTATCTCTGTAATACTCATATTGTTGCTTACGGTATTTAAGTTCTGTGGTAAGTTCTGTGGTAAGTTCTGTAAAATTATCAAGAATTTTCACAATTTCATCTTGGATCGCGCGGGGTGGGATTGGGATTTGAATACCGGCCATGACATTTGTCATGAGCTTTGCATTTGGATTCACTCCTTTTCTAACATATTTCTTTGCTATCATTTGAAGTACATAAGCTATAAACTTTAGGTTATTGTTATGAGATAGTGGAGTTAGTAAGCCACAAATATTTGTGATACTAAATTTACCAGTGCGATAAAATACAGTTCCAGCATACCCGTCAGTAGTCCATGTAATATACTGCCCATCGTATTGGTATGTATTAATTTTTCCGAGTTCACCATTATTTTCAGTTTGTGATGAATATACTGGATACTCTCCTGGGTTATCTCTAATATAATCTTTGGAGATAACAATTCCCCTACTTAATTTAAATAATTCATCAATTCTTTTATACTTAACACCACCAGGACATAATTCTTTAATTAAAGACTCTATTTTTTTCATAATACCCCTTTCTTTAATATATAATAAATTAATTTTAACATAAATTAAATCGCGATATATGGTTAACTATAATATTTAGCACCCAAAATAACATTTATATAATTTTTGTATTAAATATATAATATGTTTTATAATAATTTATATATAAAATTTTGGAGGAATAATAAAATGTCAAAAAAGAAAAAAACCTCATGATTCAAAAATAATAAAAAATCAATGTGAATTATAAACGGTTCAACAGCGATAGTTGGAGCAATCGGAGTTGCTGGATATTTTTTATACAATGAATTTGTTAATAAAGATAATAAAAAACCTGAACAACCACAAAAACCACTAAGTGGTTCACAGGAAAACCCAGGATCAAGCAATTCAAACTCTACCACAAATGTAAATACATTAAATGATGAATTAAAATTAACTTCTTGAAATATAGCTAATTTTGGGAAATCATCAAATAAATTAGGTTTTAGAGTTCAAGCAGTTGCAGAGTTAATTGCAAAAGAAAAAGTGGATTTTCTATCAGTACAAGAAGTAGGTTATGAAGATTGAGCTGCAGTTGAAAGAGTCATCGAAGTTTTAAAGGAAAAATACAATAAAACTTTAGCTTTAGCTAAAAGTCCATTAGGCCTTTATTCAACTGAAAGGCCTAATTCAAAAGAATCTTATGCTATTTTATATAATCCAGATTTGTATGAACCTTTAGACACTAAAGGTCATAATGCATTTTATGGTAAGGATGTTAAATATACTAGGCCATTATGATATTCGTATTGGAAGATAAAAAATATAGATACAAGGTTTTGAATTATTAATGGTCATTTAGATGCTCCTGGCAAATCTACTGCTAAAGGAGTTGAAGAAGAACTATCGCCGACAATTAAAGGAGTTAAATGATCTGGACAAGGTTCGCAAGAAGTAAATGAATTTTTAGACATTCATAATGCTTTTGAAAGTCTAAAAAACTTTTACCCAAGTAAACAATTAGAAGATCTAGTTATCTTTAATGGTGATACTAATATTAAAAAAGAAAATACTGTAAATAGTAATAATTATTACGTTAATTTAGGCTATAAAACTGGTTATAGTGATAATTCTCGCCCATTTGAATGACAAAATAGTTCAATGAGTGAAAAAGCGTATGCTAACCCATATGATAAGTTTATTGCATATGATCCTAAGAATGAATTTAAACAAGCTAGTGAACAAGATTTTAAATTTGACTTACTTAAAGCTTTCCAGAATCATTTAGATCGCCAAAAGTATCTTGAACTTTATAAAACAGACAAGAATTTAAGCACCACCCAAGGTATAACAGACGGGCAAATGTCATTCAGGATTTCTGACCATACATTTGTACACAGTTATATTAAATTGAATAAATCTGAACAGGGTTAATAATTTATAAAAAAGCTTGGAATGATTAATATCGGACAGAAAAGTTAATATGAAAATGTTAGCTTTCTGTCCGTTTTTAAATTACCAAAATGTTGTTTTAAATAATTTGTTTCATTAATTTCAAAATCTTTTTAGTTTTTCATTTAAAGCCCCTTTGTCGCAGTATTTTTACTTCTATTTTCTTAATTATGTTTATAACATTTTACACTACTCTATCCATTACCATTATCTAGCAATATTAAACTATATTATAAATATATAAATAGCGGTATTTTATATATTAAAGTATATAATTTAATAAATAAAATATGGAGGAAGTTTGGAGACACCAATTTTAAAAATTAAAGGCCCATACGAACGAGATAGCAGTGATAAAAGTAATAGTGTCTTTGAATTATTATTTAATGAATATTCAGATACAATCATTATCAGTGTAACAACTGTAATAATTATATTAGTAATTAGTCTTATTTTAATTAAATATTATTCTATTAAAAAAAGCAAATTACCATTTGCACATATTTTTAATATTTTGAACAAAAACACTATGCAATTTTTTGTTCAAAAAAGAATTAAACTTAATAAAAACTATTTTGATAATCTTGAGTTAGTACTAATTAAGTATAATAAATTTATTAATGAAGTTTATTTAGAGAAAAAAGAAAATGTTGCTTTTGTAAGTGTTTTAATTATATTATGTATAGTAATTTTAACTGCTTTTAGTGCACTTTTTTTCACAGAAATATCTACTCAGTTTTATATAGTAAGGTTAATTTCAATATTTACCATTGTTGGCATTTTGATAATAAATGCTTTTATTCAACTTAAAATGAGTGATAATAAGTTTTTTATTGAATCTAATTATTATAAGGAACTGATAACCTTGTGGAAAGAAGTTAATGATAGATTGCCTGGAGATAGAGAATTTGGCTTAATTTATAACCATTGCACAAATGACTTTAAAGACAAAAATATAAAGCTAGTAATGAACCAAGGCAACAAGAAATTAAAACTAAGGTTTAATACTAATTATCAAGCCTGTGATAAAAGCATCTTCAAAACAAAGGAAGATTGAAATTACTTTTTAAATATTCTTCCTTGGAATTTAATTAATGATAGAAAGGAATGAAATTATGAAATTTAAAAAAGTTTTTATTTCTAATTTAGATGTAGTTCAATTAGCTAATGTAGCATCTATTTCTCATTCTAATATTATGCCAAATAAAGAGCATTTTAATGATTTAGATCTAAATCAAGATCCAAAACAAATTAAGATATTTGAAGATATCATGAGAATAATTCTTGAAACGACACATAGTCAAAATAATGTTAAAAATCTATTATCAACAAAAATAGATAAAAAAACAAATAATTTAAAATTAAACTTTACAACTAAAGTTATTGATAATATTGAAGCAAAAAACGCTGATTTAAATTTAAAATCTTTTTCTAGCGACATTGATTTACTTAATAGATATAATTCAAAACTTGTAAAATATACTAAAAGTAGTACTATAAAGAATACTATCAAGAAACCTAAAGAAAATAAAACTCCAAAACAACTTTTGACTTCTTATAATACATATATAAATGAAGACCCAGGCACTTCAAAAGTTCTTAATCAATTATTTGAACAATTTCAAAAAACAAATCAAGAATCAAGTAAATTATATGACGAACTTTTAGAAGCTGAAGAAATTGCAAGCAAATACCAAATTGCAATAGTATCTTTAAATGCAGCATCTGTGCTTTTTGATATTATCGGGTTTGTCCATAAAGGAATAGGTTTGTTATCCATTCCAACAGGAATAATATCTAATATACTTAGTCATATAAAAGATGGGTTTAATACAAAAATTGAATTACTCAGAAAGTCTTTAAATTTAGCTGTGCATTTATATCAAACCAACCCAAATGGAAGTAATATTGACAAAATTAAAATAATTATAGATTTGATAAATACTTTTATACCGGAAATTAAGACAAACTCAATGTTTTGAAATAAGGCACTTGCCTCAGTAAGCAAAAAATGAAGTATATTTGGTTTTTTTTATGATTTACATAGTCTAATTGAATCAGGGGTTCAATTAGATAAAGAACTAAAATCCTTAGAACGAACTAGGGAATTAGTTACAAACCTTAAAAATATTTATGAACAAAACAAAAATAGATGAACTGAGTTTCAAAAATTAAATAAGATAGTTGTTATTTCTGAAACTAGGCAGACTGGTTCATATAGTAATGGTGGTACTGGTGGCACCAATATATTCTTTAAACGTTTAATTGATGGTAAAATCTTTAGCAGGAAAGAAATGTTAGAAATGAGCAAGTTTGAACTTGCTAGTTATAATCTCATTAAAGTTAAAAGAACAGTAACAAAAAATAATAAAACATATACATACGAATATCTAAGATCTAAAAATAGTAATAAAACACTCGAAGATAATTTAGGGTAAAATAATGATTTTTAATTTAATTTATATTACATCTGGATTATTATTTAGTATTTGAATTATACTAATGGTATTTACTTATCTTTATGAAAAAATAAAAACTAAAAACTTTATTTTTAGTGCATATTTATACTATGTTCAAAAATCGAAAATTAATTTCTTTTTAGAATGGCACTCACTAAAAGTTCATGATTGATACTTTGATGCCTTGGAAAGAATTTTCAAATCTTATAATTTTGAATATAAGAAAATTATAAGATCAACGTTATATTTAAAAATATGTTGCTTTATTTTAGGTGCTATTCTCTTAATTATAGCTAGAACCTTTATTAAAGCTTCAGTTTTAGATCATAGACCACACAAAACTATTTTTCTTATGTTATCAATTTCCACAGTAGTATTTATTAAATTTTTTTATGTTCTTAAAACTATTATACAAAAGAGTAAATATGATACTATTGCTGATTTAAACAATGAAAAAATTAATCAATGAAGAGAATCAAATAGCAAACTTGATAACCAATATTTAATTACTATCAACCAAACTCAACAACTTTATCACAGTTTAAATATTAAAAGAAATAAAATATTTATAACTGAAATAAAAAAACCTTGATACTTTTTTCAAGTTAATCTTAATTATTCAAATGTAGGTCAAGATTTTTTTTCAACTAAAGAAGAATTTATATATTTTATGATGCTCCTGCCTTATGATTTTATAAAAATCAATTTCAAAAATATTAATTTTAAAAAGTTAATAAATATTTAATAATTTAGTTCTGCGCTTAAGAAAAAGTTAACATGAAAATGTTAACTTTTCTTTTGACTTTATTTTCAGACTCGATACTTAATCTTATTTAAAATTATAAATAATTTTTTGCAAATTTTATTGTATACCACTGTGATACTTTATCCTTAAAGTTAGCAGCAGACTCTTCAATGTGTCTTTTGATGACATTATATTCTGCTGTATGGTTCTTCTTAATTAAGAATACTTCTCAAATATGAGATGGCTCGGGATCATAAGTTAAGGGAACAAATCACACTGGTTCAGGTTTTTTATATGAATATATTGTATTAATTGTTACTTGACCATTTTCATAAATTGGAATTATAAATCCACCGTTGGGAGTCTTAACATTATCTGATCGCGTTTTTATAAAAATGTCATTAGTTTTCAAAACTTCATATGCATCTTGGTTATTTAAATATAATTCTTCGAATAATTTTTTAATCTTACTACTATCACTATATTCTTCAGATTTATTAAGTTCTTTAAACCTTTCTATAATATAAGTGTCAAAATCTTCTTTAGTAGTTATTCCAGCAAAATCAGCTGCACGTCATTTTTGTTGTTTAATATCTTCTAAATAAGGTGGGTAAATACTAAAAAAAGTAATATTAAATGTGTCAATACCTTTTTGTCTATATTGCTCTTTAATTGTTTTTTGATCTTCTTCTAATCATTCTTTAGGTGCAAAAACTCCTGATTTTGTAAATGGTTCATATATTTGATAAATAACTTCGTACATTTCTTTAACTTGATTTTCGTAATATTCGTCTGGCTTATCTAGAACAATTTGTGGCGGAATAGGTTTGTTTCCAACAGGTTGGCTATCATTGCATGATGTTATAGTTATAGGGGTTGCTAAAGTCGCGAGACTAGTTAGCAATTTTCTAATTATTTTATTCATTTTTAACCACGTGAGTAGTTGCTATTAAATCATATACAGAATTACTAAAGTCATATTTCTCATACTTTTTAATGCGATATCTATATGTCCCTGAAGAAGTTGCTTTATATTCTAATAACTCATCATTGCTTACTGCAGACTGAATAATCTTTACAACAACTCATTTTCCATTTGATTCCTTTTTTTCTAAATATAAGTCATAATCAGAAAATCAATTGTTGTTTTGACGTTTTATTGCCTCAGATTGAGTCAAACGAATCTCAGATTTATGAGTTAAGTCTCACATTTTACCATCGGCAATAGTTTTTTGTTTTTCTAGTTCTTGGCTTCTTTTACGTGATGGAGAAAAGAAATTTAAAAATGAATTTCACCAACTTGTATTTTCTTTATACTCTGGCCTAACTTCAGATTGATTTAAAAGACCAGCATTAAACATTCAAGAAATAGATATTTTTATCGTTTGATTCTTTTTTAAATTTATTTCTTTACTTGAAAATACAAAACCACTATCATTAGTTGGATGAATTTTTAGTGTTGAATAATTATCTGCTGCTTCTAACATTGCTTTAAAATCCACTGTTCCGGCGCCATATTTGTGTTCATAACCACTTGACTTATAGGTTAAATTATCGTGCTTTGGACTAACTGCAGAAGCTGATAGAATAGACTTAACAACTGGAATCCTGAATTCACTGTTTTTAATATCTGATTTATATTTGAATAAATTTGAAATTAAACCAGTTACAACTGGTGCAGCATAACTAGTTCCATGTGAATAATTATTATTGTTATAAACTGGATCATAAAAATAAGCAGGTGCTACAACTAAAGGCTTTGAAATATTTTTAAATTCAGGCAACAATCTATAATTAGAGTAATCAGCAACTATATTTTTTCTTAGGTCTCTTTCAGAAGCAGAATCGTCCAGTGCTCCTACAACAACTGAATTAAATGATAATTTATTCTCACTAATTAAGTGGTAATCATGAGTCCCATCATTCCCAGCTGCAATTACATTTATTACTCCATATTTTCTAGATATATAGTCTAAGAAATATGTATTTTCATTATATCCATTAAAGTAATCTTCCACTTTCACTTGCTTGCCTTTTTCGTCTTCGTAGAACATTGCAAGTCCATAACTATGATTTATTAGTCTAATTCCATCTTCTTTCACCATTTTTTCAATGGTAGACATTCAATAGCTATCATTGCCGGTGACTGTATATAAATATACTTTAGAAGACCTGTCAATTCCGTATTGTCCGGCTGCAATCATAGATACCATGGTTGAATGAGTTTTCCACCTAGGCCTTGGTTCTCTATCTAATTCATTTATTTCAATTCCACTTTTAAAATATTGTTGATATTTAGTATGGAAAGGATAGGCTCAAGATTCCACTATACCTATTTTATTAATATTGGAATTATTTAAATGATTAGTAGCTTTAACAATATTTGCGTTTTTGTTAACACTTTGTTTATATTTTTCAAAATTATAATCATACTGTGAACTAGAGGGATTGTAGCTATAGCCCATTTTCTCAAAATTTTGCATGACACGCGCTTCGCTATTTAGATCTTTATTTTCAAAAACAATTAATTTATAAATTTCAGTTCAGTCTTTTATGTTATTAACAAAATTTTCTCTATCATTCTCATTTTTAAAATAAAACCATACAATAGGCATTGTTGTAAGTTTTTCAAAAGATTGATATTTTAAATCCTTTGCATTAACTTTTTTTATAAAATCGTTATTAAAGTTGTTTAAAAATTCTTCGTTTTCAGTTTCAAAACCCGGGTTTAATAATAATTTAAGTTCAAAATTATTATTAATTGGAATGTTTTTAAATTGACCACTATTGTTTAGTACAGTTGTCATAAATTGATTTCTAATTTCCAATTTATTATTATTTATATTTTCATATCATATTGAATTTTGTTTTGTATGTTTAAAGTGGAATGGCATAGCAAAATACGTTGCTAGAGTACCAGTACTCAATAAAGTTAAAAAGAGTGTTTTGAGTTTATTTTTCATATTCATTTCTTTCATTATATATATTTTGGATTTATTTGATGTATTTATTATATCAAATTGTTAGAAAGTTCATTGTAATTTTTATATATAAGCATTTACATATGCAGTATAGTATATTTAAAGCTTAGTATTGTGAAGTAAATTTAATGCATATTAGTAATAATAAAAATATTCATAAAAAGTTATTATATTTGTAACTGCAAGATTTTCTAGTTTTTGCTTCATATATATATATATATATATATAATTTGAATTATGAAGAAAAAATGATATTTAATGCTTACTTGTGTGTCCATTACATTACCAATTTCATTAGTAAGTTGTGGAAAAACTGACGAACCAGTTAAACCAAGTAAACCGTTCCCAATTATTAGTCCAAATCCTAGGGATGGTGTAGTAACTCATCCTGATAAATTAACAGAAGTTGGGCACGATGAGGAAATTCCAACCCAAGATAATAAAACCCAGCAAATACAACCTAAAAAATCTGCAAATTCTAATGAGTTAGAAAAAGAAATAAATATTTATAAACAAAATAATCGTGAGGTTTTAAACACAACATTTGAAAATATTTCACCACTGGATGAAATTAAAGTAAAAATAGCTATTAATGAGTATTATATGTTAAGCATTGAAGCCCAAACTCAGTTAGTGCAGGTAAAAACTTTGTTGGATGAATTACAAAAACAAATATATAAATTAGCAGGAGATGCAATTGAAAAAGAAATTACTAAATATAAAAATGATAATCAGAGTATTTTCACTGGTTTAATTAATAATGGGTGAAATAATGATTTTATTAATATATGGAACCTAACTGCTGTAAAATATGCTCTAAATGCATATAATAATTTGAGCATTAATGCAAAAACAAAATTAACTCAAGAAAAAATCCTGCTTAATCAACTTCTATTAAAAATAGAAAACTTAATACAAGACGAAATAAACAAGTATAAAAATAGATATGTTAATATTTTAAATAAAACCATAGAAAATATTAACTTAAACGATTCGTGGGAAGTATCCCAAGCAATAAGTAAACATAGAGGTCTTCATAGTGTTGTAAAAGAGAAACTGCAAACAGAATTTGAACATTTAGAGAAATTACAAAAAGAAATATGGAATTTAGAAACTGCAGAATACTACAAGGAACAACACAAAGTTATTTTATCCAAAGATATAAACAATATTACTTTAGATGACGAAACAAAATGAAAAGAAGCTTATGATGATTATGATCGTTCAAATGACAGTGTAAAAGCTAAATTGGAAACTGAAAATAATCATTTGCAAGACTTAAAAAGAAAAATGAACATTTTATTAGATGAGTTTGTTGAAACTGCATCAACTAGATATAAAAATGATTATAGTGCTATCTTAGTTAAAGATGTAAATGCTATCACCATTCATGATGAATCTGATCTTGTCAATACAATTAATGCATATTATAAATTACGTGAAGAAGTACAATTGAAATTAGAAACCGAGTTTAACAATTTAGAAAATTTATGAATTAAGATTTGAAGAATAAAAGATGGAAATAATTCAAATCAAGATACTGAATATAAAAAAGGCGATCACAAGAATATAGATGCTTTAAATGCTTATATTAATGGAGGATATTCATGAGAACTACTAAGTGCTACTTATGCTAAATACTCTAGATTGCTGGATAAACCAGAATTATTAAAAAAATATGTTGATTTAACAGCTTATAATAATTGAGATAAATTGTGGTATGATTTAAGAATGATTGCATTAAAAATTCCAAGGTCTACTTCAGAATTAAACATTCCTTTTGGTAAAATGATTCTTTTAATGCATATTGATGTTAATAGAATGATAAGAATTGGTGCTAATATAAAAAAATATTGATCCGAAGGTTACAAACCTAGCAATATTCCCTCAGCTCTATGAGTAAATGAAAAAGGTGAATTAGAATCATATGTTTTTACTCCCCCAATTAATAATAGTGACAAAGTAGAAGACAAAACATTATTTGATTTTATTCGAGAAATAAATGCTAGTGAGGCAAAAGCAAATTTTTATCAATTAAAAGAGCTAAAAGAGATTTTTTGAGATTTTCAATAACTTATTAGAAAATATCGAATTTATTTAGCTAAAACTAAAATATTTGGAAATCCAAATATTTTTTATTTTGCACAATGTTTAAAACTAATCATTATAAAAACTATTTACATTTTTGTGTATATAATGATTACAAAGAACCACCTAGGGGAAAATATCCCTAGGTGGTTTAATTATCTATAATCATTAATGCCTGGTGTAAAAACTTCAATTTCGTATCCATCTCATGAGGTTATTTTATCAATCATTACAATATGAGTAGTTGCATGGTGGTCAAAAGCATGTGCAACTGTTTTGTCGAGTGATTCATATTTATATTTAAAATGAAAACTTAACTTCTTATCATTGCCTTTAATAGCTTCAAGCCACATCCCAGATTCTTTTGCTACTCTAAAGGTATCAGTGGTAGTATGATCTAGACCATTAATGATTAAAATAGATTTTTGATTGAAATCTACGTCTTTGAATTTATCTTTTACTTCGTTATGTTCTTGAGGAAATTCATGGATATTATTTATTAATTGGAAGACTTTATCTCTATTTTTAACTATATTATATTCTCTCCAATTTTCAACTATTTTATCTAATGATCAACGTCTTTCTGTTGATCATAAAAGAGCTTCAAGCTCAGACATTTTTTCATGATTAGGGGATTGCAATACTTCTATACGTGCAAGGAGTTCTTTATTTTTTTCTTTAAATGTGTCATCCATTAGGTTGTATTGTATTAGATCAAAATATTTAATAGATTTTTTATCTCAAAGTCTCCCTTTAAAGCCTAGGAATGTATGGGGTTGATGTTTTCTAATAACTTTAGTTGAACCATCACCAAGTAAAGTTTCAGAATAATAGGATTCATATGCAGCATTGTCATCAGGCTCTTTGGGTTTATTATAATATTGATCATTAATAAGATTTCTAGAAGGATCATTATTGTCACTAATGCATGAAGTTGTTATTAAGGGTAAAATGGTTATTATAGGACAAGATAAGGTGTAAAATGCCTTTTTAAATTTACTTTTCATGTTGGTCATTCTCCTTAAAATATTATATAAAAATTAGTTGTAATACTTTTTGAATTTATTATTATATCAATCGATATACTCTTGTGCATTTTGTTCAAAGGATTTTTCTATTGTTGGATAAAAGGTCTTTTCTATTATTTCTTTATTTTTGGGAAGGCTAAACACGGCCCACTTCACAGATGTATCAGAAACCCCTGGCTTTGCAGGTGGACCGTGTGGGTCCATTACATAATTAATTGTAATGGTATTATCATCAATAAAAAATATTATTCCCACTTCCCACCAACCATCAAGCGAAGTATCAATATAAATATTTTTTGTATCTAAAACTTTGTATACATCTTGATTTTTTAGATAAAAACTTTCAAAGGATTCTTTTATATCTTCGTCTGTTATGTTGATTCCAGGATAATTATGTATTTCCTTAAATCTTTTGATTATAAGATTTTCAAAATCTTGTCTTGTAGAAATTTCTATAAGATCTAAACCTTTTTTATTTTTATAATCTTTGAAAAAACTTTCATTAAAAACTTTTTGGACTTGGGTGGTTTCCCTTACTTCTTTAAATGTTTTAGTATCTCATTTTTCCGGAATAAAGGACTTAAATGTTATGTGCTCCGTTGTAACTCTTTCAAGATGAAAACCTATTTCTCTAATTTTATCATCCAAGGCTTCCCTTTTTTCCTGTGGTGTTAATGGTCTTTCTGGCTCTTGTGGTTTTGTATTTTCAGAACATGAATATAGTGCTAGCGGAATTAAAGAACACGCAACCAAAGTTAAAAATCTTTTAATTTTCATTATCTCTCACAACGTGCGTAACAGCAATTAAATCATGAACTGAATTAGAGAATGAGTTTTTAGTATATTTATAAATTCTATATCTAAATGTTCCGGACTCAGGAGCTATATATTCTAACAATTCATCATTGCTGAATGAAGAGGTCACTTGTTGGACTTGCACTCACTTACCATTTTCATCCTTCCTTTCAAGATATAAATCATAATCTGTAAATCAACTGTTGTCTTGAATCCTTAACATCTCAGTTTTAGTTATATGTCTTTCATTCCTATGAGTTAAATCTCAAAGTGCTGCCTGGGCTAATATGTTTTTCTTTTCTTCTTCTTGTGCTTGTCTTCTAGCTGGAGAGAAGAAATTTGCTATTGAATTTCACCAACTTGTATCGGGTGTGTATACTGGTCTTTTTTCATTTGAATCTAAAACGCCAGCATTAAAAGTCCACGAACTAGATACTTTTATTATTTGACTTTTTTCTAGGTTTATTTCTTTACTTGAAAATACATAACCAGTATCTTGTGTTGGTTTAATTCTTACAATTCTATGGTTGTTTGCGGCTTCTAACATTTTTTGGAAATCTGCTGTACCAGCACCATATTTGACAGCATAACCACTTTTTTTGTATTCTAAATCCTTGACCTTTGGAGTTACTGCAGAAGCTGATAAAACGGATTTAACAATAGGTACAATTACATCGCTATACCTTATATTTTCTTTATATTTTAATAAATTAGATATAAGTCCAGTTATCAATGGTGCGGCAAAACTTGTACCTGCTGTATATTTATTTATATTATATACTGGATCGTATAATAACCCTGGTGCAACAACTAAAGGTTTAGCTAAATTTTTGTATTCTTCTCTTAATTTATAATTAGATGTAGCTCTAATAGTATTACTTGGTATGTTGTATTTAGATGATCATGTATTTAGTTCTCCCACAACTACTGAGTTAAATGATAGTTTTTCATTTGAAATTAAGTGCCTATTGTCTTCCCCTTCATTTCCAGCTGAAATAACATTAATTATGCCATATCTTCGTGATATATAATCAAGGAAGTAAGAGTCTTCATTATAACTGTAAAAATAATGAGGATTTATGTATTCTTTTTTGGTTTTTTTGTCTATTTTTTTTAGCCAAGGACCATAACTATGGTTTATAATTTTAACACCTCATATTGCTAATTTTTCGATCGTTTTAGTCCAATAACTATCATAGCTTTTAAATGTTTCCAGAAATATTTTAGAATGTTTGTCGACACCGTACATTCCTCCTATTACCATAGAAACTAATGTTGAATGTGAACTATTTTCCTTTTCGTCTTTTGGTTTTGAGCTAAAATCATTAACTCTTATATTGTTATTGAAATATTCAAGATACCTTTTATCAATTGGATTTTCTCATGATTCTATAACACCAATATTAATACTTATTACTGGGTGGTTATAGTATTCAAAATTAAATAAAGGCATGTTAACGATCTGTCTGTTATTATCTAAGGTTTTTCTAAATTCATCAAGTCCTCGAACATAATCAGATATTCCATACGGATTTGAATAAGGATTTTTACCACTTGTTGATTCAAGATCTGAAATATTATCATTTTTAAAAAGAATAAATTTATGAATTTCTTGCCAATTCCTTATAAAACTAACAAATTTTTCTCTATCATTTTCATTATCAAAATAAAATCATACAATAGGTATCATTTCACTTATTACAAATGATTTATATTTTAATTGATTACTTTCAACTTTTTTTACAAAATTATTATTATATACTTTAATTTCTTTTTCGTCCGTAACACCATTTCCTGGGTTTAACAATAATTTAAGTTCAAAATCATTGTTAAGAAATACTTCCTCATTTTCTGCATTGGCGCTTTGGATAAGAAAGGCTTTTTGCTCCCTAATTTCGAATTTTTTCCCTGAAAATTTATCATATCATGCATTAACTTTTTGGATAAAACCCAAATTATTCAAAGAAACTCAGGTTCCAAGACCTATAGCGACCCATCCTAATGTAAATATAATATTTTTAAATTTTTTCTTGTTCATATATGAAATCCTTTTTCTTTTGTATTTTTGTATAAATATATAAAAAGTGCAAAAATAACCACCATAATATTTGAATGTTTTGAGTATCTATTTTCAAAGAACTATGGTTTGTTAATTTTGCACATAATAATTATATCATATTTGAAAATTTGTTTCTGATTATTGTATTTAAAACTTAATTTTGGTTTACTTGTTTTAAAAATCAAGGTAGATCATAATTACCAGGATCATATAAATGAGCTTTGAGAATTTGGGATGATAAGGATCTATAGTTTTGCAAAGAAAGAGGATTCTTATTTTGATAATTAACACCAAAAAGATTATATTCACGAGTGTCATAACTATAAAATACTGCAAATTGACCGTCTCCCATATATCCGCCAGTACCTGCTGTATGAATACCAAAATAGTTAAGTTTTCCATTATTTATAATTCATACAGGACTTCCTGATGCACCTCCACCTGTAAAGATATGTGAATAGTAGTTACGCCATCCTGTAGCATAGCGGTTATCATCAATTCATAATGGTCTTCGAATAATAGAACCAGCAGTTTTCTTAGTAGGAAAACCTAGTGTTGTAGCCTCCCAAATCATTGGAACTGAAGGAATTCTAAATTTAGAAGGAACATCTAGACCAATATTAGATTGACTTATAAGTTTATTTGTTCTTAAAGCTAGGTCCATATGCCCATTACTTAGTGCTTCACTCATTTTTTCATTTAAATCCATTACTGAGATAAGCATATCATTATTTCCTTCTTTACTACCATCTTTAGATACTTGATTCGAGGAAAGTCATAAAGGTTTAACACTAACATTTGGATATTTGTGAGTTATAGAATAATGTTTTTGTCTTTCTAAGTCACTCCCAATTAATTGAAAAGGAAGGTAATATGTGTTTCCTGCATGTTTATGCAGGAATGAGTCATCAATAACATCATTTCAATTACTTGCTTCTTGTTTTGCGATATGCATGTTTGTCAAATAGTAAAATGTAGCATTGTTTGGATCATTATTTGTTTTGGATAAAAAGCCGCCAGTACCTAAATTACCCCCCCCTGTATCTACTATTGTTCTTAAATATGCATTTTCCACAACATCTCAGTTCCTTCATTCTTCAAGGCGCATGTGTTCGGCATCCATTTTGTATCCTTCATGTAATTTGAAGGATACATTTTGGTTTGGTTGATATACATTACGGTTAGCTAAATATTCTCAATCTGAGAAAATTGTAATAGGTTGGTTGAATTGATTATATTCCATATGATTATAATCAAAGCGGTTTTGGTTAACTTTAAAATCTTCTAACTCTTCATCATTTGTATATTGTATTGTTGCACTTACAGCAGCAGGTAATATTAAAAATGCCCGGTGTTTTTCAAAAGTTTCCTGAAAACCAATTTGAGATTCAGGTTCATCAATAATTATTTTATATGAATTATCTTCCATATAGATTTTGAATTCAATACCAGTTGTTTGATTTCAGGTTAGACTTAATATATATTTAAAAGTTTTGTCTGTATTCGTTTTAGCTTCTTTAATATATTTAAGAGTTTTAGAAGCAATTAAATTATCTAAATCTATATTTAAAGCTATAGTATTATCGTTATTTCTAATGCGTTGAGTTTTTTGGTTATCATTAATTAATGAATTAGCATGTATATTAAATTTAATATTTCTATTTTTAGCATTTGGCTTTAATAATGTTTGTTCAAGATATTTACGTTTAAAAGTTCATGATGCAATATTAGTACGAGTATTGATATTTCATAATAAATCATCTCACATTGGTTCAATTACACGATCACGAGTAATTGAATTTAGAGAATCTTGAATTGTTCTTAAATTTGAATTTCTTCATGTAAAACTTTCATATAAATTATTTGTTTGACTTAAAGCGAATCCTTTTATTTTGTATCACGTATTACCTTGAATTCATTTATTGCTTTTATCTTGCACTTTAAAACTAATGTATGCTTCATCAAAGGCAATACGTTTTATAGAATTTATTTTAAATATTGAAGCTGGTAAAGAGAAGTTTTTGTATTGAATTTCATTATTTTCATTAACTTTCAATTTGATTACTTGTTCAAGGCCATTTAAATCTCTTGCTCATTCATCTGCTGTTTTAGTTTTTAAGGTTTCATAGTTAATATCTAAATCACTTAATTTAATATTGTTAACCATGATTTCTGGGTAGTGGTGTTGTTGGTAATCGTTAACTAAATTAATTAAGGTATATTCTTGCTCGTTAGTGTATCTAATTGATTGATCAGTTTTCTTAATTCATCCAAGTTTAAATGACATACCACGCTTACCAACACTTTTTACATCATATCAAACTGGGAAATAATCTCATCGTAATGTGCTTATATTTGTTGCATTAACCTCTATATCTTTATCATAATATTTGTTATCTAATGGAACATATGCTTTATCATCATGATTTACACCTTTATTATCTGTGCCTGTGTTATTTATTAACATTAAATATTCTATATTAATAAATGCTTTTTGGTCAATTAAATCTTGAACATTGATAAGTCTAAAATCAGGTTCTACTTTAGCTGATGAAGTAAGCCTTGGAGTAAAGTTTGATTCATTAACTGAGTTAATTAAATTAATAATATTTTGATCTGGCATTATTGCATCTTTAAAGTCTTCTGCAGTAAAGATTTTACCTTTAGGCTTTAAGTCAAAGAAGTTAAGTAATTTGAAATTGTTAATTTTAATAGGGTTTTTATAAATATCTTGATTATTTTCAATTGGCACTTCAACTCCATCTTTTTTGTATCAGAGAATTAATTGTGCTGTTCCATTTCAATCATCAATATTAATAACATCTTTAATAAACAATTCATATTTACCAAATTTAGGCAAAATATATGAA
Source organism: Mycoplasma sp. 10961 (assembly GCF_055523525.1). Lineage (NCBI taxonomy): Bacteria > Bacillati > Mycoplasmatota > Mollicutes > Mycoplasmatales > Mycoplasmataceae > Mycoplasma > Mycoplasma sp. 10961. The sequence continues at coordinate 885,094 of NZ_JBVFVD010000001.1, read as the reverse complement.
TCATTGAATGCTTTAATTGCATCAGATGCAAGGTAGATTTCATGAGTGGTTTTGGTATCAGGTTTAAATTGCAATGAATTGAAAAATGTAGTTGAAGTTCCTTCAAGAATTTCAAAGATTTTTGCTTTATGTATTTCATCAAGATAATTTTGGTATGATCCTTGATTATTTCAAAATTCTACTTTATGCAGTGTTGGCCTTTTTATTTCTCTTATTATTTGGTTATTAAATAAAACTCTTAATGTTACATATAATTGTCCATTTTTATATTCAAAATCATCAAGAAATTGATAGGCAAAAAATTTTGAAATTCTTCTTGATTTAGGTTTAAAGTATGAAAGTTTATCTTCAAAACTTAAGCTTAAAAAATCACTTTCTTTCAATTCTTTTAAAGTCTCATAATTTACATTAAAATTCACATCAATGTGTCAAAGGTTAATTTTGTCAATGTATTGAGTAACATCTCTAGCGAATGTTTTGGAGAAATTATAAGTGTAGTTTATGCCTGGATTAGGTTTCAATATTACTTTAACTTCTACATTTAAAGTATTTCAATTCCTTGGGTCTAATTCTAGGTTTGTAATTTGATAATTAATATATTCATTATCATGCACATCAAAGAATAACTTTGTATTTTCAAAAGTATATGATGCTGAATATGAATATTTTTCGAGGTCATATTTTTTACCTAATTCATCATATTCAAATTTTAGTTTTTCACCTGCATCATCTTTGAAGTGGTCTAGTAGTGTTTTGGAATCTTGCTCCTTGTTTTGTTTTAGATTAGTATCAAGAGTTTGATAAGTTTGCAATAAAGTTTCAAAAGATTCGATATTTGATTGCATTGAAACTAGCGAGATTTTATCTAATAAGCCACCTGTAAATAATTTATTATATTTTGCTTTTTCTTTGTAATAATTTAAAACTAGTTTTTGTGAACCTTGGTATTCATTTTTAATATATGTTTCAATGCTCGTTAGTTTATTATTAACTTGTGCAAATATTTGGAGGAATTTAGTAAATTCTTTGTTAAAGGTATTTAATGATTTAAAACTATAAGTATTAAGTAAATCTTTTAAATTATCTTTATTGTTTTTTGTTAACTGCGTTTCTTCTATTGCTTGAATTAAAGAATTTCTTAGTTCAACAACTTGGTTTGTTTCAAGGTGATTTAGTTTTGCCTGGAATTGATAAATACCCTCTAAGTTATAAATATTTTGAATCTTATATATTAAGGATTGTTTATCCAGAGTTGAAATATTTGAAGATTCAACAGTTTTAAATAACTCATCTTTAGCATTCTTTACATCATGTGCTATTAGATTATTTTCAATAATGTAATTAGTTAATGAAGTAAAGTTATTTTCCAATCCTTTATTATAGGAAGATAGATTATTTATTGACAGGTTTTCCTCAAGAAATATTTTTGCTTTATTTAATTGTGTAATTAAAGGTTCGTTATTTAAACTAAATGCAAATGTAAATAACTTATTTAGTTTTGTAATATTATTATCAATTTGTTTAATCAACTCCAAAGGATTCTTAATTTCTTTATTTAAATTAAATAATTTATAAATTGCAGAATTTAAAAAGTCTTTAACAACTTTATTACTAAGATTAAGTTTCTTCGCTTCGTTTACGAACTTATCTAATTCTTTGTTTTTCTCAATCACTAATTCATTGTATGCTTGAATATCAGAATGAGTTTGTTTAATTTCTTCTAGTAATTCATGAGTTAAATTATTTAAGTTTAATGAGGTTGTATTAATAATCTTGTCATATTTTTGGAGTTTTGTTTTAATTGAATTAAAGTTTTCATTGTTAAGATCAATATCTGAATAAAGGCTTTCAATTTTAGTATCTCAGATATTGAGATACTCAGTTGCAAAATTTATTAGAATATCAGCTTTATTAGCTGAAATAGGTTCTTTTGTTTGTGTAATATTATTTTGTAATATATTTAACTGTTTTCTATTTTGATTATTGAAAAAACTAATTATCTTTTGATAATTAGGATCTTTTTCTTTATCTTCTTTTTCAAGTCTTTGGCCGCTATTACAACTCATTACTGTAACTGGTAGCAATGTTACTAAAGGGATCATTAAAACTAGCTGTTTCTTTTTATGCATAAAACCTCACATTTATTTATTGTAATTATTTTACAATAAATAAAGAAAAACCTTGCTAGATAAGCAAGGCTTAGTTTATTTTTTAATTAAAAAATCAAGTGTTAATGCTTTAGTATTTAAAACATTGTCGAAGTTTTTGCTATTTGATAATATTGCCTTAATATTAAAGTTAATTCTTAAATAACTATTATCACCTAGTTTAACGGTTTCAACATTAATAATATTAAATGCATGTAATTCATTGGTAATAACTGGATTATATGCATTTTTAACAAAATATGTCAACCTTGTTAGTAATCTTTCTAGGTTTGTATATTTTAAAAGTTGGTTTCATCCTCCTGATGTAATTTTCTCTTTTAGGTCCTCTGGTGATAATCCTTTAGAAGAATCATTAAAGCCATATGTTTTATTAAATTCATCTCAATTGGTTTTTGAGTATTTAATTAAATGGGTTTCAAGGTATGTAAGATAATCAGTAACTTCTTTTTGACTATAGTTATTATATCCGGTAATTAATGCTGGCTCTGTAAATAATGCATATTTAATTTCTGGCTTTGCATTTTTATTATTCTTATTATAACTATCAAATCAAGCATTAATACGATAGTTTAACATTCCATACATTGCATAAGGCGAAGTTTTGTGAGGTTTATAAACATCTTTAACATCTGTAAATTTTGTAAAGTAAAGCATGAATTTACTATCATCATAGTTTTTAAATCTTTCACTTATTACAACAAATTGATTTAATTTAGGATCTTGCAGGTCAATTCACTTAGTTTTATTACCAAATGAATATGATAAATCGTTTTTATCATCGTATTCGGCACCAAATTTTTTATCAAAATCACCAGTTGATTTTGATAAACCTTGTTCAGAAATTCAGATTAAGTTATTTAAATCAATTGTAGAATTATTAGGGTTAAAATCGTTTTTTGTAAATAAGTTGCTTACTGTAAATGTTTTAAAATCACTTTGATAATCTTTATAACTTATCTTAATTTTAAGTTGTAAGTTTCCTTTAGCATCATCATATGAATTATAACTAGTTTCAATGATAAAATCAACTTCATCATCATAATTAATATTAATATCTTTCACTAATGACAATAATGTAGCTTTATCAATAATTTTTCTCTTAGCTGCTGATGCTCATCATTTTTGATTTAATTCAAGGGTTGTTTTTATATTAGTTCATTGATTTTGAATATCTAACTGACTTGTTGAAGTATATTTTTCACGTTTAAATGTTGTTTCAGTTTTTAAATATTGATTATTATAAAATAAATATTTAACCTTGTAATTAACGTTTGGTTTTAAATAAGTTTCAAAGCTCAATGAATTTTGGTTATTTGAAGCATTTTGTATATGTGCTTCAAATACATTATTTTCATTGCCTTCTTCATAATACACAAAGATTGGTTTAACATTACTTAGATAATGTTTTGGTAAATTTTGTGAGAAGTTAATTGTTACTGTTGATTTATTATTATTTGTTGTTGAAATCGAAGAAATAGCAAGGTTTTGTTGAGTTATATCTTGATTATTAGTAACTTCTTTGTTAGCGTCAGTTGAACTTTTTGGCCTAATGTCTTTATTATCAGCTTTAACTTTTGATAAGAAAATTTTACCGTTAAAATCTAAATTATCTATTTTAGCACTTCATTTATCATTTTCTTTAGTTGCTGGTAAGGTTCACGATGCACCGTAATCAGATGATAAAACAAATTGGACATTAGTAGGTTGGTTGCTACTTTGAACCATAGTAATATTTGAGGTTACTTTTAATAATTTTGTATTTTTATCATATGTAAGTTCGCTTTGATCGTAATTATCATAACTTGAATTAGTACTAAATTCATATGTCTTACCATTTGCGGGTTTAATTTGAATTCTAAGTTTTGAGTTAGCATCATCTGTATTTTCTTCATAATATTTTTTTGTGTCTATTCCAATACCAATAAGTTCAACATTTTTATTTTTGGGCAAGAATGTAAAGCCTTCTAAATCATTCCAATCGGAAACTTCAAATAATGTAAATTCAAAATTTTTAAAATCATGATATTTTTGTTTACTAATATTTAAATTAGCACTAAATTCTTTTTGTGATTCTTTATCTTTAAATGAAAATTGAACAACATATTCTTCATTTATTTCAAATTGATTATTAAGGCCTTCTAAAGAAAGATATGCCTTATCAGAAGTTCCGCTTGCTGTTTGTTCACTAGTAAAAGTTAGACCAATTGATTCATAAGTAATTGGTTTGCTATATGGTGATGTTTCAAAGGTTAAAGCACTTTCATTTTTTCATTTATCTCCTGCTTTTTGTGAATTATTTAGTTCATAATTTTTATTATTAATATATAAGTTTTTTAGTTGATAAAATGAACTAAATTGTAAATTAGATAATAAAAATTCAATGTAATTTCCTGATTCATCAGTAATTAGTTTATTTGTGGAAGATAGATTTGTTTTTTCAATATCACCATATAAATTAATAAATGTCAAATCATAGTTTTGATTATTTTGATCTTCTAAAATGCTTGTTGTAAAATTAACCCGTATTTTCGCCTCTGAATCTAATACTTCTTTTAGTTCAATATTTTTAACTTCAAATGATTCTTCATTTTTTGTTTTAAAACTTTGGTTAATATTATATTCAGAAGCTGTTGGTAAATTTACTGTCATTTTTTTAACTTGATAATTTAAACCTGGTGTTAAATTATCAAGTTTAAAAGTAATTAAGTTACCATCAATACTTAAAGATGAATATTGTTTTTCTTGATTGCTTGAATCGGTAACTACTAATTTATATATACTAGTTGGTTGAACTTGATCAAAAGTAACTATTACAGATGCAGATGTTTTAGTTATTCTATCAATTATTGTTGATAGTGATGAAGATTCTTTTGGATCATTTGTTTTTGTATTACCATCAGTATCTTTAGGATCTTGTGGTTGATTTACTTTATCATCATTCTTCTTATCTGAATCACTTGGATCTTGAGGTTTTGAATTATCTTTATCTTTATTAGGATCTGTAATTATTGGAGGAATTGGATTTTCTGGGGTTTTTATAATATTGCTATTTTCTGCTTTAAGTGTTCTAAAGTTTTGGTTTATAACCAAAACTTTATTGTTATTAACTTTTATTTCTTTAACATTATATTCTGTATCAGTGCTTAAATTATTAATTGTGATTTGGAATTGATTTTCCCCTGATAATTTAGTTAAATTGGAAACTAAAAAATCATAGTCATTATTATTAAGTGTAATTTTTAGTTGATCAGTTTGGCTTAGATTAGCAATTTGAATTGAAAATTCTAAAGATGTTTGGGTTTTATTTGTATTGTTAAATGAAGTCAATTGATAGTCAGGTTTAGGAGTAGGTTCAGGTTGGGGGTTTGGTGCTTGTGTACAAGCAATAAAACCTAAACTACCTGACACAATTGAACTTAATAAAATTGGTAATATAATAAACTTATTTTTTTTCATATTTATATTTTAACAGATTAGGATTAATGTAAAATATAATGAGTATAAATTATGTTAGAAAGGAATTATGTTTATTAAGAAAATTGATAATACAAAAAATGGTGATTTATTATTAAAAGCTATTTTTAAAGATAATGAATTACCTGAAAATTTAATTAAAAAAGCAAATGTAGTTACTGACTACTTTTCAAATAATGAATCTTTTGCATATTTAGGAGAATTAAAAGATTACACCTATAATTCAGTTCAAAGTTTTGCAAAAGGATTTTTTACAGCCCAAGCAAGAGCCTACCAAATTTGCCTAGATTCATTTGTTAAAGGAAATGTTACCTTGTCAGAAGTAGTTTCAGCATTTGTTCAAGCATATAACTATGTGCATGCTGATATTTATAATGCTAAAACAGGAAAAAAACCAGAAGTATTCCCAATGAGTTTTTATTCAAAAGAAGATAAATCTTTATATAAAGAAGCATTAAATAAAGCAGTTATTTTATCTGAATCTGTAAATTTTGCACGTAATTTACAAATCACACCACCAAATATTTTAAATTCTGAAAAATTAGCCGAAGTTGTTTATGAAGATCTTAAACAATATGATAATTTAAGCATCAGAGTTTTAAATAAACAACAAATTGAAGATTTAAAAATGGGATTATTACTTTCAGTTAACAAAGGAAGTATGTATGAGCCACGTGTTGTAGTTATTGAGTATAATGGAAATCCTGATTCAACCGACAAAACAGTTTATGTAGGAAAGGGTATTACATTTGACTCTGGTGGGTATTCATTAAAACCTGGTCGTTCAATGATTGGTATGAAATTTGATATGTCAGGTTCTGTATTTGTTGCTAGTGCAATGAAGGCAATTGCTCAACTAAAACCAAAAACAAATGTTGCAGCAGTTATGTGTATTACAGACAACAGAGTTAACGGGGATGCATCATTACCAGATACAGTTTGAACAAGTATGAATGGCAAAACAGTTGAAATTAATAATACTGATGCTGAAGGTCGTTTAGTAATGGCTGATGGTATTACTTATGCTGTTAGAAATTTAAAAGCTACTCAAATTGTGGATGTGGCTACTTTAACTGGTGCTATTTTGGTTGCGCTTGGAAGCACATATACCGGAGTTTGAGCAACTAGTGATAAAGCATGAAATGAACTAAAAGAAGCGGCTGATACACAAAAAGAACTAGTTTGAAGAATGCCTCTTGATGAAGCCTTTGTTAAGGAAATTAAAAATACCCCTGTTGCAGATCTTAAAAATACTGATTTAAGTGGAGCAGGTGGTGGAAGCTCTTCAGCAGCTATGTTCTTAAAAGAATTTACAGAAGGTGTTGAATATATTCACTTAGATGTTGCTGGTACTGCCGAACAAGGCGGACGTCCTACTGGTGTTATGGTTAAAACATTAACCCAACTTGCATTAAACAAAAAATAATTTTGTATTTAAAATATTCAGAGCAAATTGTTCTGAATATTTTCATATTAATTTATTATATTATATTTAAGAATTAATTAAGATCAAACCTCTTTACTAAAAAAGGTTTTTTATATTTATTTTATTAATTGGAAATGTCACATGCAAGTTTTTTGCATGTGACATTGTTTTTTGTCTGCCTTGTAATAAAATAATTGCATTAATAAAATTTTAAAAATTATAAGGAGACCTTAAAATTATATGAAAAATTTAGAAAAATATATTTGTGTTTTTGACAAATATCGAAAAGAAAATAAATATCAACATTTTAAAATTGAAGAGAATTACAATACTATCTTGAAAATGCAAGGAGCTCTTGGGACGCAACGAAAATTACGATCAGATCAAATTGATCTAGAACAACTTTATAATATTTTACAAGAACTTTCTGAAGGCTTCTCAATCCAAGAAGTAGCCAAAATTTTTGATAGAGACATTCGAAGTATAAAAAGCAAAATCCAAATTATTACAAATCGCAGACCACTTAGTTTAGATAAACAAAATCGCTATGCTTGTCCTAAGTGTTCAAAAAGAGTCATGCGTGTTAAAACCCTTAACTTTACTAAACTATACGAACATTTATTAGACTATTCATTTTCACGACTCTTTTTTGTAAGTGATGCAATTAAAGAGAAATGAAAGGCCTACAGAAAATATTGGCATAGTGAGCTTAATACATACAATAAAAATAGAAATAAAAAGAACTTAGTGCAAAAAGAAGTTAAGAAATCAGTTACCTATCTTGTGAATTCTTTTAAAGAATTATCACCTGATGAATTTGCTCCTTCACCTAGTACAATTTATAAAATAATTAAAAAATACCCTTATTTCCTTGATTTTAGCCACATTGTTAAAAAATCTGAAGGCAAATATGGCATAAGGAAGAAGAAACAAACCAAACCTAAAACATTAAAATATGCAACAGAAATTTCGAAACGTCCAGCTTATATCAATAATCGCTCAGAACATGGTCATTTTGAATTAGACACCGTTATTTGTAAAATCAATGATACATATTGTATTGTGACCATAATTGAACGGCAAACCAGAATGTCTTATGCTATGCTCTCAAAACGCAATTCCAAAGCTATCAAACAAACTCTTCTAAAACTAATCAAGAAACATAACTTAGACATTAAAACTTTAACAGTTGATAATGGTAGTGAGAATGTCTTATTGCACCAGGTCATTCCAACTGAAAGATTATTTAAATGCCAACTATATAGTTCATGACAAAAAGGCTCAATAGAAAATATGCACCGCTTAATTAGGTATTACATTCCCAAAGGAAAAAGCTTAGATAAATACTCTCAGCAAGAAATTGATTATATGATGGAAAAAATAAATAACTATCGGCAAGTTGTCCGGCAATATAAGATAACCTAAAAACTTTTTTAATCCCCCGCCTTTGATTGCAATCAAAGGGGCCTTACTTTTGGCAAAAGTAAGCAAAACCGACGAGAAAACACTGCCGTGTTTTCTGTTTTCGCATACATTTTTTTATATAAAAATTATGTTAAAATTAAAAGACAATTATTTTGTTAATATCTCGCGTGTGACTTTTCCAAAAAACATTTATATTTATTTTTAATAATTAATTGCTCCTTTTTTATTTTTAGTATATAATTAATAGTAATAAATTTACTAAAAATGTCACAAAGGAGAAAAATGTTACACGAAGTAAATAGCCAACAAGCCCAAGAATTAATTAAAGACGGAAAAAAACTACTTGTTTTCCACGCTTTATGATGTGGTCCTTGCAAAATGTTTAAAAACACCCTAGAAGAATTTTCAAAAAAATTCAATATTGGTGTTGTTAGAGTTAATATTGAAGAAAACAAAGAAATGGCAATCGCTCACAATGTTGCATCAATTCCATATACAGAATTGTATTCAAATGGAACCAAAGTAGGTAGCCTTTTAGGATACCGTAATGTTGCACAACTAAGTGCTGAATTAGACAACTTTTTAAAATCTTAATCTTAAAAAATACAAAAACCAAGACTAAAACTTGGTTTTTGTATTTTTTAAAAATTTTTTAAAAAAATAGTGGTGCCGACAACTGGACTTGAACCAGCGACCCCATCCTTACCATGGATGTGCTCTACCTGCTGAGCTATGACGGCATATGAATTAATTATAACAAATAAAATTAAAATGCAAATATTTTTTTAATTTTTGTATTTATATATTATAATAATTAAATATTTGATTTGATTTTTATATATAAACTTATAAATAATTTAACAAAATAAAAATTTTAATATTTTAATGTTTATGATATAATAACTAGGCAAATTTAAAAAAATCATACAACTATAATATTATAAGTTTACAAATTAACGTGGAGGAAGAATGAGACAAACAACAATAGTTAATTCACAAAAAGCAGATAAAAAATGGTATGTAATTGATGCAGAAGGACAAGTTGTAGGACGTCTATCAGCTTTTGTTGCTTCAGTACTTAGAGGAAAACACAAACCAACTTTTACTCCAAATGCAGATATGGGTGATAATGTTATCATAATAAATGCCGCAAAAGTAGTTTTAACTGGTAAAAAAGAAGAAAATAAAGTTTACTACTCACACTCAGGCTATCCTGGTGGACTTAAAAGCATTGTGGCTGCAAAATTAAGAGTAAAAAGACCTGCTGCTTTAATTGAAAAAGCTGTGTATGGTATGATACCACACACTAAACTTGGGAACAAACAGCGTCGTAATTTATTTATTTATCCAGGACCAGATCACAAGCATGAAGCACAACAACCAGAAAGATTAGAGGTTAAATAATTATGTCAGCAAATTTAGAATTTAAAGCCTTAGGTAGAAGAAAATCTTCAGTAGCCCGTGTTAAGTTAACAAAGGGTGCAGGAAAATTCATTGTTAACTCTAGAGACGCTCGTGAATACTTAACTTCAGATATTTACTTAAAAGATGCCAATCAACCATTTGTACTAACAGAAACAACAGGTCAATTCGATGTTTCAGTTAAAGTAAAAGGCGGTGGTTTAAGCGGGCAAGCTGGTGCTATTAGATTAGGTATTGCTCGTGCTTTGTTAGAAGCTAGTGCTGATTACCGCCCAGTTTTAAAAGCTGCTGGTATGCTTACTAGAGATGCTCGTGCTAAAGAACGTAAAAAACCTGGTTTACGAGCAGCCCGTCGTGCAAGACAATTTTCAAAACGTTAATTTTAATAATAAATATTTGACTATTATTCAAAAATATGGTATAATAGTCTTACTAATGCGAGCGTAGCTCAGCTGGTTAGAGCACACGACTGATAATCGTGAGGTCGATGGTTCAAGTCCATTCGTTCGCACCATTTCATAATTTGACCCAAAACGAGTTTGCAAAACTCGTTTTTTTTTTTTTTTTTTTTTTTTTTTCATTTATATTATTTTTTATTTTTTTAAGAAAATATTTGTGGATTATATTTTTACACAAAATAAAAAACAAGAAATTTATAAAGTTTTAGGATTAAATGCATGCTTTTTAGTACTTATGAGGTTTAAAAGTTAGAGAAATAAAACCACTTTAAATACTGTATTTATATGCTTTCAGAGCTTGACATATCAAAGAAAGATACAAGTTTTTTTTTTTTTAATATAATTTATATGTAAGTTTTAAAAATTTACAAAAAAAGATAGTTATGAATCTAACAATAGAATTATGCTTTAACTATTATTTATGTGCTTATTTTATTTATTTTCGTAATATAAGTTAAAATATTATTGCTTTTAAAAAGATTCATAACTCTAAATTTAAAGTTTATTATAATGAAAATACAAATAATATAAAGATGTCTTGAACAAAGATAATTATTAAAGCCAAGACCTTAAAATTAATTTAGTATTTTCATTTTTGCAACCTTTATAGAAGTTTATACTATATGCAATGGTGATATCACTAATTCAAAATATTCCCATATTAATTAAAATACTATTAGACCAAGTATAATACTAAAAATTTATAAAATAGCAATTTGTTTACACATAAACTTTAAATTAAATAAATATTTGAATGGAAAGGTATAAATATGAATGGTTATTTAGAGAAATTTAAAAAATCACTGCAAGGATTAACGTACAAACAAATTATAGCTTTAATTATTTTGGCGGCTGCTGATGTATTTGTTATTGCAGCCCCTTACTATATTAAAAATATTATTCCTAACTTACATACTTATTTAAATATAAGGGAAGATCAGGTAGCGAGGCTAACTGCTATTATTGGTTGAGTTACGTTAGCAACTCAACTACCAGGAGGATTTTTAGCTAATAAATTTAGTTCCAGATGATTACTTTGATCCGCTGTTTTTTCAACTGGGGCAATCACAGTTTGATTTGGAATTACCATTTTAAATGCTAAATCACAATCTCCAGATTCATTATTTGGACAATATGCAACTATTTGAGGGCTATGAGGGGTTTCATCTACTTTAGTCTTCTGGACACCACTTTGAAAACTTGTTTCACAACAAACAACTAAAGAAAACCAAGGTTTAGCTTATGGGATTCAAGGTACAGCAAATGGTGTAATCGGGTTATTTTTAGTATTCTTACTTGGACTATTAATTACCAATGTTTGATCACCTAAAGTTGTTGATACAGATAATGCACAACTTCCTTTCGCAGTTTATGCATTCTGTATCGCAGGATTTTTAATCCTTACCTCATTCTTAGTGTTATTCATGGTACCTGAATTACCAATGGAAAAAAACACTGAAAAAATGTCATGAGCAAGAGTAAAGAAAAGCATTATTCAAGTTTTCAAAGCAATGAAAAACTGAAAACTTTGAGCTTTATCTGTATTCTTAATGGGAATGTATACATTCCAAAGTGTCTTTGCTTACTACTTAGTACAACTTTTAAACAACGCATTCTTAGCACCAGCTATTTTAGCAGCAGTGCTAGGAGGAATTAGAACATACGGACTTAGAAGTATTGTATCAACCTTTATTGGTCGCTGAGCTGATAAATTTAGATCATACATCTTATTCTTATTAATTGCAACAGGAATTGGAATTATAGTTGTTGGCGCAATTATTCTTACAGGATATGGAGCCCCAGATCTCAAAGGTTTAACTGCGGCTACATATACAAAAACATCAACTGATATATTTATTATTGTTTTAACATCTGCCTTATTTATCTTTGCTGGTGTTTTATCATGAGCAATGGTAACTTTAAGATATGCTCAAATTGGTGAAATTGAAATTGAAAAAAATTCATATGCTTCAAGTGTAGGTGTATTATCATTTATTGGTTTCTCAATTGATGCATGATTATATGAAATAACTGGTGCTGTAGGGAAAGCCTATACACCAGCAGGTTTAACTAACACATCAGTTGTTGGTTATCAAATTATTTTAGTGATTTGTTTATCTATTGCATTACTAGGGGTATTAGCTGGTTTAGCTGTATACATATCAAATGTTAAAGAACTTAAAAAACTAGGTAAAACAAATCACAGATGGAGAACTCTTGAAAATGCCTAAAAAACAATTACTTTTAGCACACCGCGGATATTCAGCAATCGCACCAGAAAATACTGATTTAGCTTTTGAAATGGCTTATCAATATGACTTTGATGGAGTAGAAATTGATGTTCATTTAACTAAAGACAAAAAATTAGTTATTATTCATGATGAAAATACTAAACGCACTGCTTTAGTTGATAGAGAAATTGAACATAGCACATTAGATGAACTTAGAAAAGATGACCATAGTGAATTCTTTAAAGTAAAAACTAGAAAACAAACTATTCTAACTTTAGAAGAATTTTTAGACAAATATTTAGATCTATATAAATTAATCAATATTGAGATTAAAACTGACCAAAAACCATATTATGGAATTGAGTCTAAGATTAATAAATTAGCTGAAAAATATGGTGATAAATTCTTTGAAAAAATTATCTTCTCATCATTTAATTTCCAAACCTTACGTAACATGAGACTATTAAATGAGAGATTTTTACTAGGATTTTTATTCTGAACTGAATCACAATTGAAAAAGATTGAGTTAAAAGAAATCAAGGAAGTGTGTCAATTTCTTCACCCATGGACAGTTTTATACGATAAAGACAAAGCACGTTACAAAGAAATTGGCTTACCATTATTACTTTGAACTATAAAAAGTGACTTAAAATATTCTGAATATCGCAAAGACGATATGGTGTATGCTCAAATTAGCAATTACAAATTTGATAAAACTAGATAACAAAAAAAGGTAGTCTTAAGACTATCTTTTTCAATATTTTATAATAAAGAATTAATAATACAAAAAATAACACCTTAATAGGTGTTATAGGTCATTTCTGAAATGGTACGTCCTAGAGGATTCGAACCTCTGACCCAATGGTTAAAAGCCATTTGCTCTACCTGCTGAGCTAAGGACGCACATCATTTGGTGCCCAGGACTGGACTTGAACCAGCACGGTCTTGCGACCGAGGGATTTTAAGTCCCTTGCGTCTACCATTCCGCCACCTGGGCAATTAAATTCTTGCTTAATTGCTCTAATATTATAACATAAAATAAAAAAACAAAATACTTTTTTTAACTTTTTTGAACCAATTTTTTAAAAATATTATAAAATTATATTAGTACATAAAATAACTCGTAGTTATCTTATGTATCTTCTTTTTTTCTGCAAAGGAGGAACATGGATATAAAAAATGAAGAACATAATTCATTAGATAATAATGAAAATGCAAACAAACGTCATTCCTTTAAAAGTGCTAAGTCAATTGAAATTGAAAAAGCAATAATTGGTGAAGGAGTTGACAAAATTTTTAAAAAGAATACAGTTTATAAGAGAACCAAAATGTCTAACTTTGGTTTAAAATTATCAAAACTATATTCTTATATGCCAACATGGAAAATAGTTTTGATAACTGTTATCACTGCCATATTTTTTGGTGTAATTAGCGTTTTCTTTGTAAAGAATGTTGGAATTTATAATTTTGGTCTTGCGGCATTTGGACAAGCACTAGCAAGGCTTGTGGTTGTTTTATTTAAAGAAGGTCAAGTAACAGAAACAGTTCGTAATTTAATTGAACAATTTATTTTCTGAATTGCTTATATAATTTTAAGTATTCCCATTTTTATTTTTGGGTATAAAAAAATTGGAAAATTATTTAGTAATTTAACAGTATTATTTTTAGTTGTTTCGTCAATTGTATCTTTTTCAATTGGGTTGATTCCTGGAGCAAATGGAGTATATATTATCGGGGAATTTTCAAATCCAAAAGTTAAAGAAGTATTACCAGAATTTAAACAAAAGTTAAGTTCTATTATACCTCTTTTATGAAGCGATGGTGGAAATATCATAGCACTCTTTGCTTATGCTGTTATTTACGGTTATTTACTAGCTTGAATTTTTGCAATAATACAAATTATTGGTGGAACAGCTGGTGTAACTGGTGTAATAGGTGAATGATATGCTAATGCTAAACAAAAATCATTTGGAACAATTTCTGGTTATATGAACATTATTATTGTCTTAATTGGTGTTTTAGTTGGTTCTTGGTTACCTGGGTCATTATTACTTCAAGAAGCTGGCAAGAATATAACATCTGCTAATTCTGATAATACAGAATTATTGCAAATTACCAAAAAAGCTTGAAGTTTTGAATTATATTTATCGCCAAACTTTTTAGCTACTGTTTTAACTAACGTGGTTTATATAATGGCATTAAATAAACTATATCCTAAGTTTAAACTAGTACGTGTTGAAGTATTTTCACTCAATAAAGCTGATGAAATTTCAGAACTACTAACACACGAAAGAAAAATAGTTACAGGTATTACTGAGTTTCATGCCAACGGAGGATATTCTAAAGATCGATTTAATGTTATTACCACTATTACATTATTTAGACAAGTAGATCGAATTATTAAAGACGTTCGAAAAATTGATGAAGATGCATTTATTTCAGTTTCCGATGTCACAAGCATTAATGGACATATTTATTTACCAAAGAATAAATTTTAATAGAAAAAGAACATGTAATTGTTCTTTTTATTTATATTTTTTAATTAAAGCCTTTGTTCAGTTAAATGGTATTGGTACTTTCCAATTATTTTTATAAAGGTAATAAATTATTTCTAAGGTTATAAAAAATAGAATGCTCGGCAAAAGCAGCGGTATTGTTGTATTATAAATATTTCTTTCATGGTAATATTGAATTTTAGAAGTTAATGAAATGCTTGAAAAAATTCCATATGTCAAAGCATTTCTAAACGTACTTTCATATTCAAAGAAAATAAGTGAAAAAATATCTTTTTGAATACTTGGATAAATTTTTTGAAAATAGATTTGTAAATCTTTTAAACCTAAGGTTCTATATAGGTTTATTTCGTCATTTGAAAAACTATTTATTTTACTTACTAAATGTTTAACTAAGGTTCGAAATGCACTTATAAATAAAACAATGTTTAAAACCGTTAATGAATCTAAAAAAGAATTAAATAAAATAAAGAAAACTACTATTGGTATAGTTTTTAAAAATACTAAGAATCCCCTTAAAAATCAAGAAAGAAAAACTTTATCAGTCTTTTCACTCATAAAAAAGGAATATAGCACAGAAAGTCAATAAGCACTATAAACAGCAGCATAAACATTAATTATGATTAAAAAATAATCATAATAATCGTTGAAAGAATTATTTACTAAATCACTAAAATCTCAATTAAAAAAATCTTTTAAAAATAACCATAGGATATTTCATTGAATATGTTGATTACTAAATAATTCAACTAAGCTCCATACCAAGATAACTAAAAACAGCAGTTTTAAAATACCCCATATATATTTTGGTAAATTATAAGTGACTGTTTTATGATAGTTTGTATTAAAAGTAACTTTATATAAATAATCTTTCAAGTAATTATTATAAAGACTCATTAAGACTTCAAAGAAAACTGTAATTAAATATATATATAAAAGACTAATTCCTAAATAAATAAATTGGGTTTTATTGTTTTCGATTCAAAAACCAATTCCTACTATACCAATGCTTCCTAAAATTGAACTTCATCTTATATTTGTATCAAGTGATAACAACATATTCATTGTGTATCTATTTTTACTAGGCAGGTAAATATTTTTTTTAAAACTAGAATATTTACTTACCCCTAATGAGCGATCAATTCAATAATACTTACAATCATTATTTTCAATTATTTGAATTAAGAATTTATGCACTCATAATCATGTGCTTCAAAAGAATATAAAAAATGCTGATAAATAAGGACTAAAAATACCTTGGAATAAAAATAAATACATGATTAAAGGAAATGACCTTAAGAATATTACAAGCCACCTAATACAAAATGCTAGATATTTATTTTTGTTAATATTTTTAGCACCTGAATATGAGGTTAGAAAAGCTAGTAAATATCCAAAGATTGAACCACCAACAACTGATTTAAGAGTTATAAACAAATATTCAAAATTTAAAACTCATAAATTTTTATTAGATAACTCAGGATGCGAATTTTTAAATGTAAATAAATCTCTTAAATGGTTTATAAATCTTTTAAATCCAGAAGGATAAAAACTATTAAAAACACCAATTTGATACAAACAGTATATAAAAAATAATAGTGAAAGAATAATTAAGATATTGCGCTTTCATTCTTTCTTTTTTAAATTTGTTGTAAAAGTATTATTATGTTTCATAATATTTTTTTAAGTCTTCAAAATTTAAATTCTTAGGGTCAATTTCCAAGATATCGTTATTTTTTTTATCAAATACAAACAATTTATCAAAATATGATAATGCTGCATTTAAGTCATGTATTGCAACAATCACATGGTTATCTATTTTATATTGATTTAAAAGTTCAAAAATAACTTTTGTATTTTCAATGTCTAAATTGCTTGTTGGTTCATCGGCTAAAATAATCTTTGGTTTATTAAAGATCATTTTAGCAATACTTAAACGTTGTTTTTGCCCAGAAGATAGTTTTGATATTTTTTGAAATGCAAGATTTTGAACCTTTAAATTTGTTAAAATATCAAAGAGTTGTTCTTTTTGTGTTTTTGTGAGTATTTTAAAAAGCCTATAAAATCAATTTTTATATTGACTAAAATCACTTAGTAAATTTTGATAAAAATCCAAATCTTCAACTAAGTTATTTTCCGGTCTTAAGTAAAAAATGCTTTTTTTGAAATTTAAGAGCTCTTTTTTATTAAATTTTAAGACATCTTTGTCTTGATATGTTATTATTCCATTTTTTACTAATGAATGATTAAAAATTGATTTAAGTAATGTGCTTTTGCCACACCCACTTGGCCCAATTAAACCACAAAGTTCCCCAGTAGGAAATTTTGCATTAAAACCATTAATAATTATTGAATTATTGTAAGCAATTTGAACTTTTTTGAATAACAATTTTAATTTCCTATATTATCTAAAATTGACCAAATATTTTTTTCTGGATCATTTATATAATCATAACTATAAAATCCGTGGCTAGGACCTCATAAATCATTTTTAGTGGTTGCTAACGACTTTAATGCTTTTGCAAGAATTTGAATTTTTCCTTTATCAATACTTTTTTTATAAATTCCAATACTGTTAGGAAGTGGATCTGTTGTTGTTAAAAAAGTAAATTTTTGATTTGGTCTAGTTTCTTGGTTAATCGTGAAAGGATCATTGCTATCTTTGTATTTAGTGTAAGTATAAAGACCTTCAGCATCAAAAAAGATTTTTTGGTTATTTAGGGAGGTTTTATAAATATTTACTAAAGGTTTTGGGTCCAGTTTATAATTAGCATTTTTATTAATTAAATCAAGTAATGAGGTGAATTGATCACCAAAGTGTTTTTTAAGCAGTGCTTGTTGTAAGATGTATTTGCTTGCAGATTCTTTGTCATTGCTATGCACATAGCCAAAACCTAAAAATTTATTCAAATCTTTTTTATTTCATGCATCGATAATTTCTTGAGTTGTTTGTTGATCTGCAACTATATAAATTACCCCACGATAATATTTAGTTAAATTATCTGAGTAAAAATTGTTATATAAATAACTTGCATAATTATTACCGTTAACTGGATCATCTCATTTGGACCTAGGAAGTTTATCAAAAAGAACTTGCTGAGATTGAGCAAGTTTGCGAAGCGGATCATTTTCTAAACCATTTTGATATGTTTCATTATTTTCTGGACTTGATCCTATAAAAGCTTTGGTATAAGTCTGGATTCCAAGTTCAATATTACTATCTTGGATTTCCTTCTTTTTGTTGAGAACTTTACCTGGTGAGATAAACACTAAGTCTTGTTTATTTTTAATTAAATCATCAAAGTTTTTACTATATTCATTAAATGAACCTTCAGTCGAAATTTTGACTTGAAATTGTCCGCCTTGTTTTTTAATTTCTTCATTAAGAGTTGTTTGAAATTCGTTGACCTGAGCGGGATTTAAACCTACCCCGATATTTATCCTTAGGATATTTTTATTATTTTCTTGGTTTGTGCATGATAAAGCAATAACACCGATTAAAGGCAATTGCCCAAATGTAAATATTATTTTTTTAAATAGATGTTTCATATTTCTCCGATCTGGACAAAGTATGGAGAAAATAGACTCGCTACGCTAGTATTAACTAGATCAGCTTATAAGAGTATTTCTCAGCTATACGATTGTAATAGCACCCCTGTCCTTAAGTTTTATTTTACCATAAAATTATATTTTTATGCTATAGTGGTAAGTCAAAATATAAATTACCATCTTTAATTTGGTATCTACCATTGTTAACAAAACCATTTGTATTATCTAATTTATATTCAAAATCGCTAATATTGTTAAAAAAGGTTTGAGCTAAGTACATGATTAAGTCATAAACCATAATCATTGCTCTTACATCATTTTCGCAATATTTTTTTAATTCCGGAACTATATTATATTCTCACACTGAATCATTAGTGGCATCAAGAAATCTATTTATTGCTTCCTTCATAGCCATTGTTCCTTTTTGAATTTTTAATTCAGAATAGGGAAAAATCATATTTTTTAGTTGAATATTATTTTCAGTAATAAATTTTTCAATTTTTTTAATTGAATAAAATGACTTGAGATATGAAAGTTGAATATACGCAATTGGCAAAGAACTATTTGTTTCTCTTTCTAATTTTATTTGCTTAATGTTATTATCAGTTTGCTGGAAGTAAAAAATATTTTCTTCGAGTAGATTAACTTGTTTTTTAGGTGTAAAAACATCTGCTAAATCAATAGTATTTGAGTTGATGTGATGAATTTTATTAGCAAAAATATTAAATGCTTCGTCAATTGTTTTTGCATTGTATTTATGAATTAGTCACTGTATTAATTCAAGATCCTTGCCTTTATATAGTTTGTTTTTTACTAATTTTAAAATTTCTGAATTACGTGTGTTTTCGTATCCTTTATTATATACAACATAATAATCACAACCATCACGGTATATTGAATCAATAATATCAATAAAATCTTGGCACGATATGTTTTTGGGGTCTTTAACAATATTTTCACAACTTTGTTCTATGCCATTTTTGGTTGTAATAACCGAAACTTGGCACACTACTTGATTATAACTTGCAATTCCATTAACTGGGGGGAATATATCTGAAAAACCTTCATAATCATACCAAGAGACAATTGCATCTTTAATATGCAATTGTTTAATAATATTTAAGGTTTCTAGATTGAATGAATTAGGAATTGATTTAAAATCATCTATAGAGTTTTTTAAATCCTTTATCGATCTAAGATTTTTAGATTGTTTGAATTTACCAGAAAATTGAATATATTCTTGGTTATCCTTTTTTAATAAGTATTCTCTTAATAAGGCGATTAATTCCTTACTATCGTTGATAAAAAAATCATTAATTTCTAACCATTGATAATTTATTTGATAGTTAATATTGTGATTTTTTAATCAATAATTAATTTGTTGTTTTATTTTATAGTTTTGCTCCTCATTTAAATCATAATAAGATGCAAAAAATAAAAGAGCATTTAAATTTATATTTTCATTAAATTCTTCATATGCTTTTATTACAATACTTAAATATCAACTAAAATCTTCAAATTCATAAAATTCCTTTAGTGAACTTGCTTTAGATGCTGGTTTTAGATTTGGGATAACAATTTTTTTGTTGTGATTAGGATATATTTCAAAACCATAAAAGATATTTTTCCAACTTTGATCTCCAATGTATTTATCTGAATCTATTTCATATTTAATTAAATTATAAAAATTATTTAAAGATGAAAGCATTGATTCTTTATAACATGCTTTATTAATTACTCAGATATCTTGAACTATTTTTTTATTTTTGGCACAAGAAATAAAGCTATTATCAAATTGTTGGTTTTGGTAATTTATAGGATAATTATGAATTGAATCATTTTCATAATTTTTGTTTAAAAATTGAAGACCTAAACCAGATTTTTTAAAGAAAAATTCTAAATCATTTATATAATCTAAATAAGGATTATTTCGACTTTTAACAATTGAATTAGACATTCAAGCTGCCTGTGTGATTAAAAAATTAATTTTATTTTTTTGTGGGTGCCCAAAGATCTTGGTTCGTGGATCAATAATAATATTTTTAATGTCGTATATTTCTAAACCTAGCTCATTTGATAGCCAGTATAAATAATATGAAAGGTAATAAGTTTCAGGTTTAGATGTTGAAGTATAAGATAATAAATAAGCAATTATTTTTCCTTGCTTAATATGCAATGCAAAAGGGTTATATAAAAATGTAAATGTATTAAGGTTTGATACTTTATCAAAACCTATTACAGGGTTTATAATAAGTAATTCTTGGTTTAAACTAATAGAATTATTTATTGCCTCTATAGTTTGAAATATTTTTATATCTTTGCTAGATTGCAAGGATATAACTTTGATATTTTCTTTTGAAAGGTTGAGAGTTTTTATTAAAAACTCTTCAGCTTTTTGTTTATATTTTGGGTAATTAGAAGCCAATATTTCAATATATGAATCGGTATTGCTCTCATCATAATCAAGGATTAATTCGTGTAGTTGTTCAAATTGGTTTGACAAACTTACTTCATCTTCAGATTCATCAATATCTATTTTTGAATTGGCTTGATTATTTAGGTATTCAATAATTTTTTCGGTATTGAAAATTAATGTTGGGTTTAATGCAAAAACCCGTTTAAATGTGCTCCAGTTAATATAAATTTTTTCTTGCATATTACCTCTTTATTATTTCGTTAGTATCTAAATTAATTATTGTGCTTGGAACTCCTGATCCTGGGCCAAAATTGTAAACTTTTTCTATTTGTGGAAAAATTGCATTTGCTTCTTCTATTTTAATTGTAGGATATCCTGAAATATTTGCACTTGACATATATATTGGACCAATTTTAGTTATTAGATCCAATAACCCTTGATGATTAGGCATGCGAAAACCTTGGTTATTTACAATAATTGTAGTTGGCCCCGGTCAATATTTTTGGGCAATTTCTTGTGCTTTTTTGTTTCATTCAGGGAATGGTGTAAGTTGTTTATAATTGCTAACTAAAATTATTATTTTTTTATTTAAGTCTCGATTTTTCACAAGGTATATTTCATCCAATGTTTGCTGATTTACAACCCCACCAATGCCAACAACGGTATCTGTTGTAGAAATAAATAAGTTTTTAATTTTATACATGTTATTATTATAGTTATTTTTATAACCATTACTATAAATTTGTTATAATTATTTTACTAATATAAATATAAATAAAGGAGAACTTATATGAAAATAGTATCTGATTATATGCCTTTTGAAACTTATAAAGATAAAGTGGACGAAAAGGTAATACCATTATTTAATGCAGCTATTGAGAATGCCTTTGATAGTGAAGAATATAAACAAGCTAAGAAATGAGCTTTAGCCGGTTATACAACTGCTGGCATTGGGGTTTTATTAATTCTAATAGCTTTCATTGTTTTTGCAGCAGCACCTAAAGGGGAAAATCTATGAACTGTGATTATTTCTGGATTTGTCTTAATTATTCTTGGTGCAATATTATTTTTTGCAACTGTATTGATATATAGAAAATACAAAAGACTTAAAGATTTAATTTTTCAAAATATGGAAGATCGTATTAATGTTGAAAAACTTTACCGAGATTCATTTGCAATTTTAGACCCTAATTTTAATTTTATTGGTTATAAAACTGCAACTGCCAAAACTGCTATCAATCAATCTGCTTTTCAAAGCCATAGATATGAAGTGCCTGATGATGCTTATGTTTTAAGAATGGGTCCTGAGAAAATGTGAAACTTAGATAAGAAATATCCTGCTTATTTAAGAAATGCACAATGAGAAAGAGTAACAACTGATTTTAAGGGTAACCGAAAAACTGAGCATTATTATTCATGTCTTTTAATGATCGACACAACTAATTTAGGTGAAAAAGCATTTAACTTCAGTTTATTTAATAATCAAAATCATAAGAAACTATATAAAAAGTTATTTAACGACATAAAATTAGAAAATAAGGAATTTAATAAAGTTTTTGTACCAAGAAGTGATGATGATCTTAAAATTAGAATGATGTACACTCCTTTAGCTATGGAAACATCATTAAAAAGATTTAAAGATAACAAAAATTCAAAAGTTAGAAAACTGTCAATCACATCTTTAGGGAATTACATTTATTTTGAGTTTTCAAGTGATTTTTACTTTATGGATTTAGATTGAAAGCCGACACTTAATAAACAAAAATTATTTAAAAGTCTTTACAATGACTTCATTGTTGATACATATACCTTTTACTATCTAATATCATTAATTTATATACCATTATACTTAGCTTAATTTAAAAATATTATTTAGTATCTAAATAATATTTTTTTAAGGAGCATATGGCGAAAAAAGTAAATTTTTGGGTTGTATTTTGATTAATATTAAAAATTAGTTTTATTGCATTTGGTGGCGGCAATGCCTTAATGCCAATTATTAAAAGGGAAGTAGTTGATAAAAAACAGTGACTGGATAATGAAGAATTTAACCAAGTTGTAATAGTTACTAATATGTTGCCCGGGGCTTCAGTAATTCAAACTATTTCCTATATCGCAATTAAGAAGCTAGGCAGAATAAAAGGATCTTTAGTAACTTTGCTAGGTATTTTGCCCCATATCTTAGTTGCATTTGGAATTTTACTAATGTTTAATAAAATACCTTTTGAATATGTAAAAATTATTTCAGTTGGTGTGCTTGTTTCAATTATTGCTTTCTTGCTTGATTTTGGATATCGATTTTTAAAGCAAGCAAAGCAAGGAATGAAAAGTCCAATTTGAATTATTATTTTTATTTTTTCCTTGGCATTTTGTTTATTTATCCCAAGTCCATACAATACCCCGGTTCTTGCGATCATTTGTGTTATACTCGTTTACAGCATTGTTTATCTAATATGAAAGCGAAAGAGCAAATAATATGTTTATTGCATTATTATTTTCAATTCCTTTTTTAATATTGATATCGTTATCAGTATTTGGCGGGGGACAAGTGTTTATGCCTGTATTTGAATGATTTTGAAAATTTTTAAATAATCAATTTAATTTAGGTATTAGTGAAGAAAAGATTATTAATATTTTTACTGTTTCAAATACAACACCAGGAGTTGTATCTACTAAATTTGGGTTTATAACAGGATATTTAGTTGCTAATAATGAGTGATGAATGATTATCGCTGTTTTAATCACCTATGTTATGTTTTGCTTACCAGCAATTATCATTATGGTTTTAGCCATGAAATATGTTGATAAATTTAAGAAAAATACATATATGAAGAATTTATTAATTATAATGAAACCATTAGTGGCTGGCATTATGTTTGCACTTGCAATTCAATTATTTTTAGGTATTTTTGAACCTCAACTTTCGTTTAATAAAACTAGTGATAATTATATTTTGATACAAAAACCTACATCAGAAGTATTTTCAGGATACAAAAATATTTTATTAAAAATTTATGTTTTGCTAGGCATACCAGTATCATGATATTTAATAAAGAAGCTAAAATCATTATTTTTAATAATATTATTGAACATAATTATTTCACTAATATTATTTGCAATTCCATATGCATAATATTTAATTAAGGAGGAATTTTGAATAAAAATCCAAATCAAGAATATGTTAAAAAGCGTCTGGGTTTAACATCTGCACAAGCAAAAGACTTTTTAGAAAAATATGGCCCAAATACCATAAAAACTACTCAGAAAAAAAGCATCTTTAAAATCTTTTTGTCTCAATTTAAAGATTTTATGATTATCTTGCTTTTAATAGCCGCAATTTTTAGTTTATCAGTTGCATTTTATGAAACATTTGGTGCAAGTCATAAACCTGATACAACTGAAATTGTAATTAGTTTTGTTGAACCATTTATTATTTTAATTGTCATTATTTTAAATTCATGTCTTGGAACATATCAGGAAATAAAAAGTGATCAAGCCGTTAAGTCACTCGAAAAAAATAATCAATTAAATTCAAAGGTTATTCGTAATGGAGAAACAATTTCACTACCTGCTAGCGAAATTGTTCCAGGTGATTTAGTAATTGTTGAAGCGGGAGATTATGTAAGTGCTGATGGTATTTTGCTTGAATCTTATTCGCTTCAAGCAGTTGAATCAGCTTTAACTGGTGAATCTACTGGTGTAGATAAGCAAGTTAATTTTGAACTTGATGTTGCTCACCTTCCGCTTGGAGAAAGAAGCAATTATTTATTTTCTGGAACTTACATTACTACAGGTCGTGGAATTATATTAGTAACTGAAACAGGTTTAAAAACAGAAATAGGTAAAATTAATACTTTAATTGAAACTCAAGAAGTACAATTAACACCATTACAAATTAAATTAAATAAATTGAGCAAAATCTTTGGTATTAGTGGTGTTATTCTATTATTTATCACCACAATCACCCAATTACTTATTACTAATACTTTATTAATACCAAATGGTTGAAATCAGCCAGAAACTTATTCTAGTGCACTAATCGTAGGTATTTCGCTTGCTGTTGCAGCAATACCGGAAGGGTTAATTACTTTTACCACTGTATTGCTTGCTATTGGTGTTTCAAAAATGGCTAATGAAAATGTTATTATTAAAAGTTTCCCTTCAGTTGAAACATTAGGTGCTACAAATGTTATTTGTTCAGATAAAACTGGGACACTAACTGAAAATAAGATGACAGTGGTTGAATTTGAGGATGTTACTAACCCTAGTTCACTTGCTAATTCCAAAGCTTTATCTTATTTTGTGGCATGTTGTGATGCATCTGTTGTTTTAAATGAAAGAGGAGAATATGAAGAAGTTGGAGATCCTACTGAAACAGGAATCTTAATTTATGGAATGAAAAATAATATTTCAGCAGGTAATTTTTATTTAAAGCATAATAGATTAGATTCATTACCTTTTGATAGCGATCGTAAGGCAATGAGTATCTTAGTTAACAATGAAAATGATTTTAATACAATAATTGTTAAAGGTGCTCCTGATGTAATTTTAAGTAAATCTAGAAATGTAGATACAAAATATTATGAAAAAATTGAATCATGATCAAAGCAAGCTTATAGAGTAATTGCTTTAGCTTACAAAGATGTTTCTAAAGATAAAACTAAATTATCTTTAGAAGATGAACAAGATTTAACTTTTCTTGGTTTAGTTGGTATGATCGATCCACCTCGACAAGGTGTTAAAGAGAGCATCATTGAAGCTAGAGAAGGTGGAATTAAACCAGTTATGATTACTGGTGATCATTTAACTACTGCTTTAGCAATAGCAAAAGAATTAGGAATATTACAAGAAGGTGATAAATCAATTAATGGAACAACCCTGGCAAATATGTCTGATGAAGAATTAAAAAATGAAGTTAAACATATTTCAGTTTATGCAAGAGTAAGCCCAGCTGACAAATTAAGAATTGTAAAAGCATGGCAATCGCATGATAAAGTTGTCGCAATGACTGGAGACGGAGTTAATGATGCCCCAGCTTTAAAAGCAAGTGATGTAGGCCTTGCTATGGGAATTACTGGAACAGATGTTTCTAAGCAAGCTGCAGATGTTATTTTAACGGATGATAATTTTACTACGATTGTTAAAGGAATTAAAAGTGGCCGCGAAACTTTCGACCGTATTAAATCAGTTATATTAAATTTATTAGTATCTTCTCTTACTGAAATCATTGTAATGTTAATTGGACTATTTGTTTTATCATTTATCTTTAAAAATGATATTCAAGGTAAGGATTTAATTATTCTTTCTGCTTCGCAATTATTATGAATTAACTTATTAACCCATGGTTTACCAGCTATCGCATTAGGAATGAGTCCTAATGATGTTGATGTTATGAAACGTAAACCATTTAAAAAAACCGAAAGCATCTTTTCACGTGGTATGGGGAAGAACTTAGTAATTTATAGTTTAATTTTAAGTTTTTTCTCAATCTTATCATATGTAATCGTTGCATTTTATGCAAGAAGTGAAAATATTGCAGGTGATCAATTTATTAGGCTCACTTCCACAAGTATGTTTGTTACCTTAGGCATTGGGGCTAGTCTCAACTCTCTTAATCTAATGTCTAAAAAATCTATCTTTATGTTTAGTTGAACTAAATATAAATTAGTTTATTTAGCAACAATTTTTTCAACAATATGTGTTTTATTTGCCGCCTTTACTCCAGGAGTAAGAGATGTCTTTAAAATGGCTGAAATTTCACAAATTAAAAATTATAACGTTGTGTATTGGTTTATTCCAATTATTTTAGGACTTGGTTTAATAATCTTTGTTGAAATTGAAAAATTTATTAAATTATTTATCAATAAAAAATAATCTTAAAACAAACCTTTAGGATAATACCTAAAGGTTTTTGTTATTTAAAAAGATATTCATTATAATGAATATCTTTTAGTTTTATTCAATAATATCAGTAGAACTTATAAAATCTTTTATGATATCTCTTTTGAAGACTGCTTTTTCTAATGTGTAGTTGATTCATGGTAAAGCTATAAGAAATGCTAATGTTATTACATAAAGTAAAATAGGTACATAATTTTTAATTAAATCACTTTTCCCATTATCTCAGAAAACACCTCAACCTGAAGGGTTAGTTTTATCTGTGGCAAGGTTTGCAAATTGGAAATATAAGTATGAAGATTCAACAAATAAAATTCCAAGTACTGCCGATATTGCACTAATGTAAAATAGATAATCATTCATTTTCTTTGTTTCTGAATATGATTTTCTTTTTAGAGTATATTTTAGTATAACTAAACCATAAATAATGAAGAAGAATAGAGTAGTGAAGTTTGAAACTGCATCTAATATAATATCAGTATTTAATGATAGAGTTGGTACTAAAATTGTTAAAAAGTAAAATGCATGAACTAATACAATATAAATAATAGTAGTTTTTAATTCACCAAATTTCTTTAATAATGAGCTTGAGCCAAATAAAAATTTATTCCTTACACTTATACGCATTTCATTAACAAAGGCAGCTGAAATACCGTTAGTAACTCCTAAAGCTGATAAGAAGATAAAGAAGATTACAGCGGTAGTAATACCTGTTTTTCATTTATCTGGTAAAGAGTCATTTAATACACCATGTACTGAACCAGATGAGTGTAGTATCGATGAAACTGCAATTAATGAATAAAGATTAACAATAAATGTCATAGCAATTAAAATTGCTTTTGGTAGTGTTTTTGTAGGATTTTTAGTTTTCTCAGACATAGAGTTTGAAACTAAAAAAGCATCATAAGCAAATAATACAGCTGGCAATGCTGCCACAATACCTTTAATTGAGAATGCATTTTTTAAAAATGCATTTGTCCCATCATTATTATGAGTTGTTGGAAAAATAATTCCAATAAATAGCGCAGCAAATAAAGGTATAAATTTAATAATTGTAATTACAAATTGAAATTTAGCAGTTACTTGGTATGACCATATATTTAAAGAGATATAAATAATTGTTATGAACAATCCCACAAAGACGTGTGTTACTAACGTAACAGATTTTGCAAATTCAACATCAGCTAATATTAAGAAATAAAAGAATGCTTCAGATGCAAAAATTCCTAATACTGCACTTAGAATACCTCAATAAAATATTGAGTATCCTAGCGAATTATGGTAAGCTAATTTTTCATTCTTAGTTACTTTGTAAACTCAATTACTTAATCCAGATAACTTACCATTTTTAAATGAACCTATTTCAGCAAATGATACAGCAGCACACATTGAAATAAGTCCTCCAATGATTCATGCAAATAATCAGCTTAAACCATCTCCATCAGTAGCCCGCGAAATAGAGCCGTTTTTGAAAAAGATACCAATCCCGACTACTGATCCAACGATCATAGCTACAGATAAAAGTAAACCTATTTTTCTATCTTTTGTCATTTAAAAACCTCCTTATTTAATTTATGGGATAATTTTACCATAAATATTGATATATATATATATATATATATATATATAAACTAAAAAAAATTCCATATGTAATAAATTTATTACATATGGATTAAATTAATAAAGTAGATCATTTGTTGATCTTCTATATTGTATAAATGAGATTATTGCAAATATTATTATTGCTACAAATGAGAGTAAGATTCAGTTAGTGGTAAATGTTCAAAAATTATAAAAAGCATTTGTTTCAAGTGCTTTTATCCCTGTAATTAAGTTAATTACAGGATTTATAGTTGATAAAACTAACGGAATACCTACTATAAATACAGCTAAAAGAATAACAAATAAATGTAATGATTGGTAAAATATAATTCAACGGGGTTTTGTTCTTAAGGCTTTTAAAATTCCAATACTTTTACGTTTTGAATCTGAGAGAGACTTAAGATATGTAACTAAGAAACTGAAAAATAAGGCGATAAAAATTATAAATATACCAAATGTGATCAATTGAATTAGTTTACCATTTTGTAATAGTTCAAATATGATGGAATCAGGGCTATCATAAACATGATATTTTGTTGATAAAGCGTTTAAGAATTCAATATTTAAAGATTCACCATAACTATTAATAAATAGATTAATAAGTGAATTAGAATTCTCGAAATATTGATCAATTAGATCATGGTGATACCTTATTTCAGGTTCGTCACCCTCATAAATTCCAACTATTTTCATAGTTAATTCAGGCAAATCCGTTTTAAGTTTTGCTGTTATTTCCTCGTTTAACTTAAAACCAAAGTGTTGTTGAGAATCTTCAAGAAACGAATTTGAAACAATTATTTCATTATAATTATCAGGCATTTTCCCTTCAACTAATTTTACATTTAAATCTTGTCTTGATTTGGGTGCATAACGTGTTGAATTAGAAAATCAATTATTTGGTTGAACCTTTGATACTGTTTGAAAAAGTTCATTTGAATTACTTAGTATTGTTAAGGTTTTTTTACCTAATTCCTTAAGTAAGTCTTGGTGGATTCAAAAGTTAACCGCATTATTATATTCTGGTGTTTTAAAACTACCTACTATTTTAATTTCGTAATTAATGTTTTTAAGTTGTTGGTTAAGATATACATCTTGAAAGTTGGATGTAAAATAAGGTTGTAAAGTTATTGTTTGATTAATTGGATTTTTTAGACCTAATATATTGGCAAAATTTTCATTAATAACAATTTCATTTTTATTTTGAATAAAACTACCTTTTACTTCGTTTAATGTTTTGAATCTTTGCTCAAAAAACGCATCGTTAGTTACTTGGAGTTGTGAGAAACTAATTGCCGTGTTGTTATTATATTTAAGTCTTAGGTTTGCGGGTTTTGGAATTATTGTATAAGCTTTATTTATATTTGGTTCTTGTTTTAAATTTTTAATATCATCATCACTAAAGTTTGAATTATCTTTTTTACTTATTTTGAATAAATCTAGATTATTACCAGAAATAAATGTTTGGTTAAATCTTGTGGTACCTATATTAAGGTTAAATATGATTAGAGTTGAAAATAAGGCGATTATAAACGTAAGAATAATTAGCAAGACTTGTCAAGTTTTAGTTTTCAAATCATTTTTTATAAATTTTGTTGCAATTTTCAGTTTATTTTTAACACTTAGTTTATCATGATTTGTTTTTCGCAAAATATTGTCACTATTATTATTGAAGGGTTGGCTATCATCTTTCTCAATTACAAATTGGGAATCTTCAATTCTAACAATCTTATCTGCATATTCTTTTACTAATTCATAGTTGTGGCTTACTACAACAATAGTTTTTGTAGTTGATAATTCTTTTAATGTCTCAAAGATTAATTTGGAGGTATCTAAGTCTAAATTACCTGTAGGTTCATCAAGTAAAATAAAATCTGCTTGTCTGTTTATCGCTCTTAAAATTGCTACTCTTTGTTGTTCTCCGCCTGAGAGTTTTTTAATATCACTATTTAGTATTTCTTTTTTAATATTAATTGAGTTTGCTTGTTTTATTAGATTATCTTTGTCTAGATCATAACCTAACACACCATTTCCAATTTGAAGGTTCTCCATAACGTTTAAATTATTAAATAAGTTAAAGTCTTGGAATACTAAGTCAATTTTCGGGTCTAGGATTTCATTTCCTTTATGATCAAAATAGATTATGCTTTTTGAAAAAGAATTTTTAATTTTTGCTATTTGTCACAATAATGTTGTTTTACCTATACCTGAATCACCAACAAAAGCTGTTATTTTATTTTGAGGGATTTCTAAACTAACGTTATTCAAAAGAACTCTTTCGTTATTTTTACCAACTTTTGTTGTTAAATTACTAATTTTTATCATAATTCTCCAAGATTTTTAAAATTTGTTTAGTGTAAAAATATCCAATTATATTAACAAATTGATATTTTTCAAGATATGACTTTAATCAGTTAATAAGTCTTTCCTTATTTACTTTTGTCTCTGAATAAATTTTGTCAAAATTCTCACTAAAATATAGGTAAATGCCATATATTTCCCTAGGGTTTAATTGTATCTTTGGATCTTCGTTAATTAAATTATTTATTTTTTGATTTATTAAATTAATTGTAGTTGTATCTATGTTTTTGACTATTTTACTAAAAATAAGAATTTCAACGGAGTCCTTGATAGTTATGTTTTCTTTTTTTATTTCTTTTATTTGATCTGCGTAATTATATAAAATAAAATAAGGTATTTTAGCAGTATTATTATTTAGTTTTAATAAATATGATTGAGCTTTAAATAAATAAAGCCTGTCAGTGGAACTAAGATCTCTATTCTCTAATTCTGAGAGAATTTTTAATAATTCGCTTTTTTTATTATTAATTACAGAAGGGTCAAAATTTAAATAAAAAATAAGATATCAGTATAATTCTGTTGCATATAAATCTCAGAAATTTGTATTTTTTTCATAACTAATGTATACTTCATCATAAGTTTGATCTATTGTATTTTTAATTTTATTTAAATCTACCTTTAAATCAGGTTCATTTTTGAACATTAAATAAAAATGAGTAAGGTGCTGGATACTATTTTTAATTGTGTTAGCCGATATAACATCAGCTTGTAAACTTTTTAAATATTTATTCTTTAATTCTTTGTTAAAATCTATATCATAAGCGACGAAATCCTTCCCAAAAATTTCCATTAAAAGATTTAAATAATAATACCAATAAGGGCCATTTGTTAATATTTGATTTCTCCAGTTCTTTTTAATGAAATCATAATGTTCTTGGTCATTGATATCAAATAATTTCTTGAATATACTGTAAATCAAAATTTTATCAGATGTATATAAACCATCTTGATCCGGGACATTAGGAAAATAATGTTTTTTTAGGTTTTCGTTCCACTTTATTAGTTGATCTTTTTTGGGTAAAGCAATTTTTTTTGCATCCTCAATTGGCAAGGTGTTAATAAATGCTAAAGTTGCAAAACCATCTACAACATGATTCCTTACTTTTTTATCATCTGGCTCTAAATGATGGGGGTATGAAAAATTAAAATTATTAAAAATGTATTCGACGTGTGGAACCAAATTAAAATAATCACTTAGTTTATAACCTTTTAAAAGATATGCATTATTAATTTCCATTAATGAATATGAACTACTAATATATTTTGTCATGACGTCTGCTTTTTCATAAGTTTCAAGATTTAAAATATTTAGTTTATCATCTCAAAATGTTTTTAAATAATTATTAAAAGTTTTAATATCTATTTCATTGTCAAATGCGAATAGTATTTTTAAATATTCGCCAAGGGTGTCTGGCTTTATACTATAAAAAGAAGGTAATGCTTTCATTCTGCTTTTTATTTGTTCTAATATTTCGGTGTTATTAATTGCTCTATAATATTGCAAATAATCAACAATAATATAGTAATTTATAGAAGTTTTTTCTTCATACGTATAAACAATTTCATTTTTATTGTTTAAATAAACTTTATCTGCTAAGTGATTGATTAATTTTTTTTCTATTTCTAAATTATTTGTTTTATAGTTTTTAAATTCATAATCATCATCTTTGTGGTTAAAATATTTAAATCTAATTATATATTTATGAACAAAAGGGCTATAAATCACTGCAACAGTTATACCCGTTGCAAATATAGTAAAAAAAAGTAATAGAAAAAAAAGTCAACGCTTTTTTCTTTTTGTCATTTTTATTAGTTTCCATCTTTTGTTATATATGAAAAGATTTTATTTTTTATTCTAAATGATGCTTTTAAATTTTGCGAAAATCCTCAATATGCCCATATTCATGCTCTATCTTTTGATATAGAAGTTAACTCATTAGTATTATCTAATGTTAATCTTTCAGTAACTGAATTTCATCCAATACTTAAAGAGGATCCGAAATTTGCTCCGGCTGGTAATGATAAACCAAATTGTAATGATGGGGCACCTATACCATTTATATGCGTGCTGAGGTTTTGTTCCATATTATTCACCCAAACTTTTTCACCATTTGGGAGCAACACATAAGTTCTGGCAATAGTATGTCAATCAACATAGTCTTGTCTAAATAAATTTCTTTTTACTGGCACATAACTATAGTTTAATTCTAAATGAGCAGTAACTTGCACACTATCCACCTTATAACTGTTTTTCCTTAAATCTCAACCATTTACAAATATTGTTTCAACAGCTCCTCCCTTACCATATTTTTCACCTATTCTGCGTTCTGTATCAAGGAACCAGTTTAAAAAACTTAATTGACTGTATGGCTGCAATAACGTCATTGTAATTATTGGTGACAAAGCTTTTGTCCTTTGTGTATTAGTGTAAACTAAAGCACCCGCAATTCCTGTTGCTCCAATTATTCCACTACTTAATAAAAATATTCTTTTTAGATTCATTCTCATACGAATATTATACCAGATCAAATTGTTTTTTGTAAAAAAGCTCCAAAGTTTGGGCAAAACTAAAGCCGGACAGAAAAGTTAACATGTAAATGTTAGCTTTTCTGTTACCATTCGTTGGTACCAACGAAGAATTTTTTTTGAAAGGATAAATTATGTCAAGACATTTAAAGAAAGAAGAATTTGCAAAAATATATGAAGAATATCAAAAATCAGGTTTCCCAGGTGCTTTCCAAGCTATTTACCAAATATCACCAGAAACAAAAAACTTACAAAGAAATAGTGTAAAAGTTGGAATTAATAAAATAATTAAGTATTATAATTTAGGTATGGAAGACTTATTGCAGACAAAGAAAGGTGAAAGCCGCAAAAAAGGAAGCGGCAAACCTAAGACGAAAAGAGAACCAAATTGAGATATTTTTGATCGTGATGATTTGTTACAAATAGCTAAAAGATATTATGAAATTACCAACGAATTACCAAAAAGTAAGAAAGTTATTGAATCTAAAAGTTTTAGTATAAGTTATGTTAAGCTTGCAGAAGTTTTTGGCATTTCTAGACAAACAATTTCTAAAACTCAAAATATTAAAATTGCACAAAAACTCCCTAAATATAGTGATGTAATCGAAAAATCGTTCGCAGAAACAAAGTCAAGATATGGAAGGTTAAAACTAAGTGTTTACATATCTCAAAAATACAAAATAGATATAAACGAACGTTCATTAGGGAGATATATGAACCTTTTAGGCCTAAAATGTAAGCTTAGACAAAAATCAAAACGAAAAGAAATTAAAAATGTATCTTCACAAATTGATAACTTCGTAAATCGTGATTATAACGATCAAAACAATCGAAATATTTATGCAACTGATGTTTCATATATAAAAGCGCCAAAAGATGTGTTAGAATCACACGTTTATTTGTCTGCAATTTTGTCTCATAAAACTAAACAAATTATTGGTTTTAAATTATCAAAAAGTAATAATCTAGAACTAGTTTTAGACAATTTAAATTCATTAAAGCAATACAAATTCAAAAATTTTATCATTCACTCAGATCATGGATTTCAATATACACATCATCAATATATTAAAGAAGTTAAAAATCTTGGTGGTATTATTTCGTTATCAAGAGTCGGAAATTCTCTTGATAATCGAGAAATTGAATATTGGTTTGGAATCATTAAAACTGAATTATTAAATGATTTAGATTATTCAAAAATAACATTTAATGAACTTAATGATATGATACAAGAATATGTAATTTGGTACAATAATGACCGAATTCAATCAAACTTAAACTGAAAAACTCCACAGCAATTTGCTATGGAATTATAAATAACTAAAATGTTAAATTTTGCTGTCCATGTTTAAACACAATTTTGTTTTTTGGAAAAGTCGTTTGCCAGTTATTAACAAAATAATTATGGTTTAATTTTATCATAATTTTTTACTTAAAAAAGATATGGAAAAATAGAAAACACTTAGTGTTTTCTCGTTTGTTTTGCTTACTTTTTCAAAAAGTAAGGCACCCTTAATTGCAATTAAGGGCGGGGGGGGGGGATTAAAAATATTTTGGTTTGCTTTGGTATTTTTTAACAACTTGGCGGTATTCGTTAATCTTGTTCATCATATAGTCAATTTCAGCTTGTGTGTAATTGTCAAGACTTTTACCTTTAGGAATGTAATACCTAATCAAGCGGTGCATATTTTCAATTGTCCCTTTTTGCCATGAACTATAAGGCTGACATCTAAACAACCGTTCTTTTGGAATAAGTTCGTGCAGTAATGTGTTTTCCTTGCCATTGTCAACAGTTAAGGTTTTAATGTCTAAATTATGCGTTTTGATAAGCTTTTTAACAGCTTGTTTTACGGGCTTGGCCCCTCTTTTGCACAACATAGCATATGCCAGGCGTGATTTTCTTTCAATAAGTGTTACCATAAAAAATTTATCAAAAATTGTAGTGAGTGACCACAAAATCACCTTATTACAAAATAAAAGCACTGATATCTTTATTTAAAAAGTGTCAGTGCTTATATTTAGCCTAATTTATTGGCTACTATAAAAATATAATCAAATGATTAAATAATTCTATAAATGTTTAATTGATAAAATTTTTATTGTGTATTTAGTAGGAGCCTCTACTTCAATTTCATCACCAACACTTTTACCAAGCATTGCAGTTGCTAGTGGAGAACGTGTTGAAATTTTATTTTCAAAAGGATTAGCGTCGTGAGAACCAGTTATTTTAACTGAATGATTAGTATTTGTATCTAGATTATAAAACTCTACTTCAGTATTAATATCGACATTATCATTTTCACGATTGGTATTTGATTCAATAATAATGGCTCTATCGAGGATTACTTCTAATTCTTTAATTCTTCCTTCAACAATCCCTTGTCTTTCACGGGCTGCATCGTATTCAGCGTTTTCAGAAAGGTCCCCTTGTGCACGAGCTTCTTTTAAAGCTTCTTGCACAGCTGGACGTTCAACGTCAATTAATTTATTATATTCTTTAAGATATTCATCATATTTTTCTTGTGATAATTGTATTTTATTATTGTTTAATTCGCTCATTATATCTCCTGAGGTATGTAATATTATTTTTATTTTACTATATTTTCAAGATTTTTATTAGTAATAAATAAAAATCTTGATGAAAAGTAAGATATTTCATAGTTTATGTGTTTGTCTTTGAGAAAGTTAATAAAGTCATTAAGTTCTTTTCGTTTAATATTTTGTAATAAAATGCAAATCATGCCATTTGGTTTAAGATTAAAATAAAACTTGTTAAAAATTGTGTTTAAATCATATGAAGTGTGGAAAACACCGAGAAAATCAATTTGATTATCATCATAAATGTTAATTGGATTTTCGTATAAATCAGGATGATTTAAACGACCTTGGTTTAGTTTATTTAAATCAATATTATTAACATCATAATAGGTGGTTCCTTTGGTTTTTATTGCTAAACATGAAAACGCAAATTCATCATCTTTTGCCAAGATTAATTTATCTTGATAATTATTTAAAAAGATTGTATTAATCATGCCTTCAATATCATAAGGATTATTTTTTGATTTAAAATAATTTTCTAATTCAAAGGGCAAGATTCCAATATCATTGCGTAATGATTTAATTTGTTCCATTGATTCACGTTGCAACTTATCAACATACTTTTTGGTATATTTTTTTGTTCAAATTAAAATACCAATATAAACACCAAAACCTAAAAATAGTGCAACAGCTGCTGAAATTATTAAAATAGTTCTTCAAGTCATGGTTTATTTGCCCTATTCTTGTAGTATTCTAAGTAATCATCTAGGATTAATTGGGCGGCCATTTTATCTTTATGTTTCTTGCGTTTTTGGTTTTTTAACCCGGCACTAAGCATAATTTCATGTGCTTTTTTTGTGGAATATTGTTCATTGATTAACATAATTGGCAAATTTAAATTTGTTTTCAAATCATTAATTATTTTTTCAACATAAAAAGTTGTTGCACTTTTAGTTCCGTCTATTTTCAAAGGATAGCCAACTATCAAACCATCTATTTTGTGGTTTATTAACAATTGTTTAATATATTTTATTATTTCTTTGCTAGCTTGATTTTCATCGTAGCGAAGAGTATCTAAACTTGAAGAAATAATTTCTGATTCGTCGGTTATGGCAATTCCGCATGTTTTTGTGCCAATATCTAAGCCTAATTTTCTCATAGTAACTTTTCTTGGATGAATGTTTCTAATCCTTCTGCGCTCGCAATTTTACCCATAGATAAAATTGCATTGCCTCCGCCTTTGCCACCAAATTCCTTAAAGATTTGTTGAGCTAGGTAATTAGAATTTTGTGATTTTGAAGCAACTACTAACATTGGGGCTTCTAAATTATTAACAATAAAAAATGTTGCATTATGATATTTTTCTCTTAGTGTTGTTGCAATTACTTTAATATTATCATTTGTATCAACTTTAATAAATGCATATTGATGATTTGAGATGGTTTTAAACTCAATATCATCATATGAAAAATTAGAAGTTTGGTCTTTATCTTTTTGTAATTTAACATAATCATTTCGAATTAATGCAATTGCTTTATTTAAGAATTCAATTGATAATTCTAAATCTTTTGGTAAATCTAAATCAAATTTATAGTCTGGATTTAGATTTAAATTTCTATTAATAAGTTTATTAGCTTCTAAAAGTAATTGATCTTTTTGGGTTTCAAGATATTCATAAACTAGTTTATATGATGAAATAGCACGAATTCTAAATACCCCTGCAGATTTTTTCTCAACGCTAACTATTTTAAAGTTTTCTAATTTGCCAGAATTACTAAGGTGCGTCCCTCCACATAAATCCGCTGTAATATTATCAAATTTAACGATTCTTACAGAATTTGGATTCATATATTCAGCTTCTTCCAAGGTCATAATAGCACCCATTTCTTTAGCTTGGTTTGTGGTCATATTTAAATAATGTCTTTGAGCACCTAATTTAATATAACTTCTAACTAATTGTTCAACTTGGGTAATTTGCTCTGATGTTGGTTTTGAATCAGCTGGAAAGTCAAAAGTTAGCCTTTCTTCATTATTATCACTTCCAAGTTGTTTGATTTCTGGTCCTAAAACATTTCTAAGTGCAGCAAATAAAAAGTGTGTTCCTGAGTGGTTTCTTTCTAAACTAAGTCTAATTTGTGTATCAACAAAACATTCAACTGTATCACGAGAATTTATCAACCCTTCTACTTTATGAATGTGGTTACCGTATTTATCTTTAAAAACATCTAAGATTTGGATTTTTTTATTATTTTGTAATATGTAACCTTTATCATGTCTTTGCCCACCACTTGTGGCATAAAAAGGTGTATCTTTTAAGATTAAGTAACCTATTCCATCAATTGTATCTTGAAATGTATCAGTATCCATTAAATGTAGTATTTGCGTTTTATTTTCTGTAAATTCATAACCTATAAAGTTATCAATTTTTTGCTTAATTAAAGCTAGTGAATTGATAACTTTATCCATTCCAGAAATTTTAGCTCCGCGGCTTGAATCAGCATGAAGTTTTTTAGCTTCTAAATAAGCATCTTTGTCAATTTTAATTCCTTTAGAAGCGAGAATTTCTTCTGTTAGCTCAATAGGAAAGCCATAGGTTTCAAATAATTTAAATGCAAGAGCTCCATCAAAGATAGTTTGTCCACTTGAAATATGTTTATCTAATAATTGACGACCATTTTCAACTGTTTTTGAAAAAGCTTCTTCTTCATCAATAATGATGTTTATTATTGGCGTAGTATCATATTGATATGGTAATGTTTCTTTAATAGTATCTACTAATTTATGTAAGATAGGTTCTTGGATATTAAGTAAGATTGCAAAATATAAACTGCGACGAATTAAACGGCGAATTATGTAACCTCGACCCACGTTTGATGGCTTAGCTCCATCTGCAATTGCGTTAACAACAGATCTCATATGATCTGCAATAACTTTAAAGTAAGTGTTAATTTCACTTTGTTTAACATCTTTTGTAAAGTAGTTTTGGGTTTGATATCTGCAAGTAGTATATTTTTCAACTTCATGAATAATTGGTAAGAATAAATCTGTGTCAAAGTTAGTAGGGGCATCTTGCATAATTGAGACGATTCTTTCAAAGCCGGCACCTGTATCAATATTTTTTTGTTTTAATTCATTGTAATTGCCTTCACCATCTGAATTGTAAGTAGAAAATACAATATTTCAAATTTCAACATAACGATCATTTTCAACGTCATTTTTTAGAAGTTCCAAACCTCTTTTATCGTATTTTTCCCCTCGGTCATAGAAAATTTCTGTATTAGGGCCACATGGACCTGATCCGACTTCTCAAAAGTTAGTAGATTTATCACCAGGAATCATATGATCTTCACTAAAACCTTCCTTAATTCATAAGTTTTTAGTTTCTAGATCTTCATAATAATATGTAAAGTATAATTTTTCTTTATCAAGTTTTAATTCTTGCAGCAAAAACTTGGTTGCTAACTCAATTGCTTCTTTTTTGAAATAATCACCAATTGAAAAATTACCTAACATTTCAAAAAAGGTATGATGACGTGCAGTTAAACCCACATTTTCAATATCATTTGTTCTAATAACTTTTTGTGAATTAACTAATTTTGTTGAAGGTGGTATTTTTTTTCCTTCAAAATAATCTTTTAATGTGGCAACACCACTATTAATTCATAATAAAGATGGATCATTTTGAGGAATTAAACTTTTAGATGGAATGATTAAATGACCA
Source organism: Mycoplasma sp. 10961 (assembly GCF_055523525.1). Lineage (NCBI taxonomy): Bacteria > Bacillati > Mycoplasmatota > Mollicutes > Mycoplasmatales > Mycoplasmataceae > Mycoplasma > Mycoplasma sp. 10961. Next base: position 845,369 of record NZ_JBVFVD010000001.1, on the reverse strand, counting down.
TTTTGCTTAAAAAAGTTAAGTCATTTTTCTCTAATTAATTTTGAATTCATATCTACTCCTATAAGTAATCAATTTTTTTATTATTAATAAATAATTCATCAATAGTAGCACCACCAATGCAATATTCTCCATCATAAAAGACAACTTGCTGACCAGGCGTGACTGCTGAAGAAGTATCTGGGTAAAATACTTTAACTTGATTATCGTTTAAAATTTCTATTTTTACTTTAATATCCTTTTGGCGATACCTAAATTTCGCGGTTAAATTTTCAGGATTATAATTTTGATTATTAAAAGTGTAATTAGATGCAATTAAGGAATCAGAAATTAAGTATTGAGGTTTTGAACTTGGAGCAACGTATAAAATATTTTGTGATACATCATGACCACAGACATAATATGGTTCTTTCATCCCCCCTAGATTCAATCCTTTGCGTTGTCCAATTGTGTAATAAAAAACACCAACATGTTTCCCGATAATTTGTTCTGTAGTTATATCGATAATATCTCCTTCTTGTGCAGGGATATAATTTTGGAGAAATTTCCCAAAACTACGCTCACCAATAAAACAAATTCCAGTGGAATCTTTTTTATTGGCTGTTATTAAATCTAAATTAGCAGCTATTTTACGAATTTCTGATTTTGTTAACTCAGAAAGTGGCATTAAAACTTTTTCTAACTGTTTTTTAGTCAATTGAGCTAAAAAATAAGTTTGATCTTTATCTTGGTCTTTTGCTCGTAGTAAATAACCATTTTCGACTTTAGCATAATGGCCCATTGCAATATAATCAGCTTTTAATTGTTCAAATGCATATTTCGCAAATGAATTGAATTTAATATATTTATTGCATAAAATATCCGGATTAGGGGTTCGTCCTTTTGCATATTCATCGATAAAATTTTGAAAAACATTATCCCAATACTCTTTTACAAAGTCAACACGGTGCAATGGAATATCAAGTTTTTTAGCAACAGACATTGCATCTTTATAATCAACTTCCTGTGGGCATGCTTCATTGTTTAAGGTATTATTTCCTAAAATATCATTGTTGGCAAGGCTATCTCAATTACGCATAAAAAGTCCAATTACTTCATAACCTTGCTCTTTTAACAAATAAGCGGCAACAGAGGAATCAACACCGCCGCTAAGTCCTACAACAACTCGTTTTTTTAAAATATCCATATTACTCCTTTAATTTAATATTAAAAAATTATAATGAATTTTTTTGATTTTTTTTAATTTATGTTAAAATTATAACATGTGGTCGCGTAGCTCAGCAGGACAGAGCACGAGCCTTCTAAGCTTGTGGTCAGAGGTTCGAATCCTCTCGTGATCGCCATTTTTTTTATAACTTTTTTAAATAATTTAATAAAATAATCATATTATAACAATTTTAGTTATAAGTAGAATAAGAGGTTTTTTTATGATAAAAACTTTAAAAATCTTACCAAGAAAAATCAAAATTCATTTTTTATTTGGTGTATTACTTTTATTCATTAATGTTGGGTTAACAATGTTAACTCCAATTTTCATATCGCAATTTTTACCACTATTAATCGATAAAAAAGAATTGTATGAAATTGAAGTTTTTAAAAATGTAATTTATAGTTCAAAAGACTTTGTTTCAGCATTTATATTTTTATTATTGAGCACAATAGGATTAATAATAGGCGGCGCTTTAACATCATTTGTCAGTCTATTTATAATAATATGAGCTGGCGAAAATGCTTCTGAATTTTACAGGAATATTTTATATGCCAAATATCAAAAACTTAGCTTAAAAGATATTTCACATTTTAGTGTTGAATCTTTGATAACCAGAATTACTGATGATGTTGCAGTTTTTTGAGAGTTTTTAGTTGGAGCTACAAGCGCTTTAATTAAAGCACCATTATTTATAGCATTTGGATTAACATTTGCAATTTTAACAGACTTAACGTTAACCTGAACGATTGTTGCAATTGTTCCTTTAATTGTTGGTTCAATTTTATATATTTTAGTAAAAGTTATGCCTTTAATTATTAAGGGTCGAACAATTATTGATAATAATACTAAATCAGTTAATGAGATAATCAGTGGAGCAAGACTCATTAAAGCATACAATTTGCAAGAACAACAATATCAAAAATTTAAACAAACAAATAAAGCATGGAAGAAAAACGGAATTAATATTTTTAATATTTTTTCCATTAGTATGCCGTTTTTCTTTTTTGCAGTTAATTTAGTTATTGTATTTATTTTTTATGGAGGATATCGATTACTTGCTGCTAATCCATCTCAAGATGTAAGTAAATTAATTGCTAAAATTAATACTTTTATTGAGTATGAGTTTATGATGGCGTTAGGTGTTTCAATGTTTGGGCAGTTTTTAGGGACATTTTTTAGGGCAAGGGTATCATCAAAAAGAATCATGGATGTAATTACTTGTGAATATGATGAATTACTAATATATAATGGTAAATCATTGCCAAATGATACAAGCGAATATTCAATTGAATTTAAAAACTTTAGTTATAAATATTCTAAAACTGCTGAAAAGTATGCTTTAAAAAATATTAATTTTAAATTAGAAGCTGGGCAAACCTTAGGAATTATTGGACCTACTGGTTCTGGTAAATCAACGCTGGCGAATATTTTAGTTAATAATATGAAATATTCTGAAGGTAGTGTAAAAATTGCTGGCAAGGAAGTAAATGAAATTAATTCATCACAATTACATAAGCAAGTTGGAATTGTATTTCAAGAAGCTATGCTTTATTCAGGGACCATTGAAAGTAATTTAAAATTTGCAAAAGAGGACGCTACACAAGAAGAACTTTATAAGGCAATTGAAAGTGCTTGTGCAACTGAATTTGTTAACTCATTCAGTGATACTTTTCAACATGTTGTTGAGCAAAGAGGGAAAAATTTATCTGGTGGACAAAAACAACGTTTATCAGTAGCTCGTACTTTATTAACTAATCCAAAAGTTTTAATCCTTGATGATACAACTAGCGCTCTTGATAATTTAACAGCCAGAAAAATGGTGCAAAATATTGCACAAAATTATATATGTACAACGATTATTATTTCTCAAAAAGTTAATTCAATTAAAGATGCTGATAAAATTTTAGTGTTGAACAATGGTGAAATTATTGATTGAGGTAGTCATAGTGAACTAATTGCTAGATGTGATTGATATAAAGATATTTATCACAATCAATTAGAACAATAAGATAAGGAGAAAGATATGAAACAAAAATATTCATCATGGCAAGCAATCAAACTATTATTTTCTTTCGCTAGAGATTTTAAAAAACAAACTATGCTCGGAGGTCTTTTTTCTTTTATCAATGCCGTTGCATATATCTTAGGTAGTTTATTAGTCGGGCTCGTTGTAAGTTCCTTTTTTGATCCTATCGCAAATGGGAAGAGTGCTTTTGAAAATTTTGACACAACTCGCTTTGCGCTAATTTTGGTGCTCCTAGCTTCTTGTTATATTATTTATGGAATTTTTAGATATTTAGAAAATAGATATTTTGTTAAAGTTAGTTTTGGAACTGCGACAAATATTAGAAAAAAAATTATAAAAAAAATGCTTAAATTAAATATTAGCTTTTATGATCGTAATAAAGCTGGTGATTTAATTTCAACAATTATAGGTGATGTGACAAATATTGCTTTTTCATTAAACCAAGTTTTATCAGCGGTTATTAATGCTTTTATTAACATTAGTTTATCTTTAATAATGATGTTATTAGTTTCTGCTAAATTAACATTAATTGTCATACCATTAACTTTACTAATGCTTTTTAGTGTTATGATGTTAATTAAAAAATCTCAACCTTACTTTGAAAAAGTACGTAATGCTTTTGGAAGGTTGAATGCATTTGTTGAAGAAACATTAACAAATACAAAAATTACTAATTCCTTTGAAAAACAAAAACCTATTTTAAAAGAACTTGAACAGTTAACCAGAGATATTAGAAATGTTAGTTTTAAAAGTGATTTAGTTTCTCGAAGTTTTGAAATTATTTATTCAATAATGTCAAATAGTATAATTTTAGTGATTGCCGGCATTTCAGCATTTTTCTTCTTTAGGCAAGAGCCAATTTGAGGTGTTCCAGGCATTATGGGACAAACAACTAATATTGCTACTTCTGGTTTAATAGTAACTTATATCTCGCTTAATTGAAATTTCTTAGGTCCATTTCAAAATGCACTAGGTACTATATTTGGGGCACAAAGTGCTGTGGCATCAGCAACACGGGTAGGAAATTTATTAAATGAGCCTGAGCCAGTTATAAAAGATCAAAAAATAAAAATAGTCAAAGTATCATTAAACCAAGAAACTAATAAATTTGAGGAAACTGATGCAAATGATCCATATGGATTTTATGCTTGAAAAACTTTTAATAATAATACTAATGAATTGGAATATAAATCAGTTAAAGGAACAGTAGAATTTAGAAATGTTTTTTTTAAATACCTTAATGATTCTCAAGAATATCAATTAAAACAAGCAAGCTTTTCTGCGAATCGGGGACAAAAAATTGCTATTGTTGGACCTACTGGAGCAGGAAAAACTACGATCGTTAATTTATTGTCTAAATACTATGATTATACATCTGGAAGCATTACAATTGATGGCCATGAACTTAAAGAAATTGATACAAATAATTTAAGGGATATTATGACAATTGTATTACAAGATTCATTTTTATTTAATGAAACAATTATTGATAATTTAAAGAAGGCAAATCCAAAAGCACCAAGGGAAGAAATTATCAATGCCGCCAAAATGACAAAAGCACATGACTTTATTTTATCTTTAGAAAATGGATATGATACCTTAATTGAAAATAATGGGTCAAATATTTCTCAAGGTCAAAAACAATTATTGTCTTTGACAAGGGCGATTTTAACCAATAGAAATATTTTAATTTTAGATGAAGCTACTTCAAACATTGATTCAAGCACTGAAAAAATAGTTCAAGAATCAATGTTAAGGTTAATGGAATATAAAACTTCTTTTGTAATTGCTCATCGGCTAAGTACAATTAAAAATTCTGATTTAATACTTGTAGTTAATGATGGAATGATTATCGAAAGAGGAACTCACGAATCATTATTACAAGAAAAAGGTTTTTACTACAATTTATATCAATCTCAGTTTAACTAACAAATCATATGCAAGAAATTGCATATGATTTTTTAATTTAAATAGCTAAATACATACAATAAAAATAGAAATAAAAAGAATTTGCAGCAAAAAGAAGTTAAGAAATCAGTTACGTATCTTGTGAATTCTTTTAAAAAATTCTCCCCTGATGAATTTGCTCCTTCACCTAGTACAATTTATAAAATAATCAAAAAATACCCTTATTTCCTTGATTTTGACCATATTGTTAAAAAATCTGAAGGCAAATATGGCATAAGAAAGAAAAAACAAACCAAACCTAAAACATTAAAATATGCTACAGAAATTTCAAAACGTCCAGCTTATATTAATGATCGCTTGGAACATGGCCATTTTGAATTAGACACCGTTATTGGTAAAATCAATGATACATATTGTATTGTGACCATAATTGAACGGCAAACCAGAATGTCTTATGCTATGCTCTCAAAACGCAACTCCAAAGCTATAAAACAAACTCTTCTAAAACTAATCAAGAAACATAACTTAGACATTAAAACTTTAACAGTTGATAATGGTAGTGAAAATGTCTTATTGCACCAGGTCATTCCAACTGAAAGATTGTTTAAATGCCAACCATATAGTTCATGACAAAAAGGTTCAATAGAAAATATGCACCGCTTAATTAGGTATTACATTCCCAAAGGAAAAAGCTTAGATAAATACTCTCAGCAAGAAATTGATTATATGATGGAAAAAATAAATAACTATCGGCAAGTTGTCCGGCAATATAATATAACCTAAGAAATTTTTAATCCCCCGCCTTTGATTGCAATCAAAGGGGCCTTACTTTTGACAAAAGTAAGCAAAACCGACGAGAAAACACTGCCGTGTTTTCTGTTTTCTCATACATTTTTTTATCTAAAAATTATGTTAAAATTGAAAAACAATTATTTTGTTAATATTTTGCAAGTGACTTTTCCAAAAAACAATTTTAAAAATACTAATTTTAAAATATTTTCTTGTTGTATTAATTGCATATTCTTATAGATGTTATATAATATAAATATACACATAAAATATATTAGGAGTTTATTTATGAAATACAAGAAATTACTATTTAAATTATCTACAATTTCTGCATTATCATCAGGTTTTGCAGTTGTTGTATCTTGTTCTGGAAGTAATAAACCTATTGCTGGTGATCCAGATATACCACGTGTTGAACCAGTTTATTCTGCAGAACACTGACGCGACTTATATAGAAAAAATAATGTAAGTTACAATGAAGCAATTGATACTTTTGCAAAAGAACTTGATAAATTAAAATCACAACTTTCATCTGAAAAAGATGAAACAAAAAAAACAGCTATTGAAGATAAAATCTTTGATTTATTTTTCAATGCTAAAGCAAAACTAACCCCATTAGTTCATAATTACAATTATTTCTTTACTCGTTTAAGAGAAGCAGAAAAATCTGAAAATTCAACTTTAAGAACAGTAAAGATTTTCCACTCTAATGACGAACATGGAAGAATTGAGTTTGATGACTCTAAATACAACAAATATGCTGGTATGGTGGAAACCAGTAAATACCTTGCTGATAAGAAACGTGATTTATTAATATCAGCAGGTGATATGATTCAAGGTTTACCTTTATCAGATTCGGATAAAGGAAAAACAATTTCACAAATTGCTAAATATATGCAATATGACTCAGTTACTGTTGGTAACCACGAGTTTGACTATGGTTTAGAGCATATTTTAGCATTAAATGAAAGCACTTCTCAAGATAAAGAGGGTATTAAAATGCCATTTATCTCAGCTAATGTATACTACAAAGATTATGCAAATGAAACCAACAAACCAGATCGTTATGATCAAAATTTAGTTGGTAAAAGAGTCTTTAAACCATACATTATCAAAGAATTAGAAAGCGGAATCAAAGTTGCAATCATTGGTTTAACAACCCCTGATACAGTTTATACTTCGCACCCTAAAAATTCGGCACTAGTTGAATTTAGATCACCAAGTGATGAACTAAAAAAAGCAGTTAATGAAATTAAACAAAACAATCCTGAAATTAAATTAATTATTGCTGCTACTCACCTTGGAACAGGTAGAAACGATGCAACTTGAACATCAGATTATCTTGCACAACAAGATGCTGGTGATGGTTTAGATTTAATTATCGATGGCCACAGCCATTCATTTGTTCCAATAAATAACAAGGATAAAGTAACTGATACTAAAAATATTTATATAACTCAAACTGAAGCATATACTAAATATTTAGGTGATATTGACATAACTTTTGATACTTCTACTGGAAAAATTACTCAAGTTTTCCAAGTTTTAAGAGATATTAGTCAAATTGAAATTTACAATGCTAATTTAAGTGATAAATTATTAGCACGTCTAAAAACAGTATTTGCTAAAGAAAACTCAGTTAAAGCTTTTGATTCTCCAGGAGTATTTGAACACGTGACCAGTGTAAACATTGATGGAACTTCATACTGGAAAGGTAGATTAATGCCTACAAGCCTCGGAACTTATGCTGCTGATGCGCTAGCTTGAGGATTTGTAACTCAAGAGCCTTGGGGTTCAAGACAAGGTTTTGAAGTTGGAACTTTAGATAATACTATTGGCCTTCTAAATGGTGGTGGATTACGTTCTGACCTAAAACAAGGTGAAATATCACGTGGAGATGCTTTAGCAGTCAGCCCATTTGGCAATAGAATCGCTGCTGTTAGAGTTAAAGGTTCGGTTGTTATTGAAGCTTTAAAACATGGTTTAGGTGCTGGTAAAGCTGGTGGTTTTGCCCAACTATCTACCAACATTTCTTACACTGTTAATGCAGTTAAAAAACTAAATACTAAAACACAATTAGAAGAATATGTTTGAGAAGCAGATACATCAAGCTTTAAGGTAAATAACAAAGCTATTGATCCAAATCAAAATTACTACATTGTTACAAATGACTTTATTTTGGCAGGTGGTGATGGATATGGTATGTTAAATGTTGATGCTAATGATGGAGTAGTTTTAGCATATGAAGGTGATAAATATATTGATACCTTAATTGAATATGCTAAGAAGGTCTCAGCATCCGGAGCATCACTAGACCAAAATAAATTTGAAAGTGCCTTATCTTCATATTTAAATGCAGATAAATACAAAACTCAAATAGTTAATATTCCGGAAGAGGCTAAAAAAACTTCTAAATAATTTCAATAAAAAAGTAATATTTAACTATTAAGTTATGTTTATTAAAATCAATAATTGTGTATAATATTATTAAGCACATAAATTAAATATATTTTCAATCAAACTATAAGAAAAGGAGCATTTATGCAATTTAAAAAATTATTATTAACAATTTCTGGAATTAGTACATTCCTAGTACCAGCTGTTGCGGTGTCTTGTGGGGGTTCTCAAACTCGAACATCTGGATACCACAGACGTGATAGTGACTATGTAAGATCTTCAGAAAGAGTTGCAGCACTTACAACAAACTCAACCTTAACTCATGACTTTGCTCAATCAGAAGCAATTAAAGCAAAAAATATTAAATTTACTTTAATTACTGATACAGGTAATGTTACTGACAAATCATTCAACCAATCAGCTTGAGAAGCGTTAAATGCTATTGGTGATCAAACCCAAAAATCAGATACAGAACAATCATTTGAGTTTTTTACAGTAAAACCAAGTAAAAACACATACCAACAATCATACAATACTGCTGTAGATACTGGTACTAATGTACTTGTTTTACCAGGATTTGCGCATGGCGAAGAAATTAGTAAATTCATTAAAGAAAATAAAGCAAAATTACAACAAAAGAAAGTTGTTATTATCGGAATTGACTTTACTGTAAATACTGACTATGAATACTTCTATGCACTTAATTTTGATGTTAACCAAGCTTCATGACAACTTGGATATGCACTTTCAAAATACTTATCAACAGAGTTTGCTAGTGCACCAGATTCAAGAAAGGTTGCTACATTAGGTGGAGGAGCATTCTTCGGGGTTACAGACTTTATTACCGGATATTTAAAAGGTATTAAAGCATGAAATGATGCCAACCCAACTTTAAAAACAAAACATGCTGATAGTATTAATTTAAATGCAGGATTTGAAGCTAATAACGCTCAAAACTCTGCAATTACCAATATGTTAGGTACAGGTGCTAAAATTGTTTACCCAGTTGCTGGACCTGCAACAACTCAAACAGTACAATCAGTTACAAGTAATGAATCATACCGTGATAAATTAGTTGTTGGAGTTGACGTTGACCAATCTAAATCAATTCCAGCTAGTTCAGGTTACTTTGCTACTTCAGTACTTAAGAATATTGCACAAGCAACATATGACATTATTTTAGCTAAAGTATTTGGAATTCAAGCACTTGAAACCAAAATTTCAGCCTTCAAACAAGGTGACAAAAATAACTACTATGGTGGATTTGGTGACGGTTGAGTAGGTCTAGCACCTTCAACAATTGCAGATACAGCTAAGAGAGAAAAAATGCAAGCTGCTATTGAGGAAGCTAAAACTAAATTCAATGCACTTTCAGCAGATGAGAAAGCATTTGTTAGTGCAGCAAAAGCTACTAAAGAATCACAAGCTGCCACAGACGAAAACTCAATTAAAACATTAGTTGATACACTTTTAGCTGCAGTAAATCAATAATTTATTCAAAAAGTTATTTTATTAAGCCGCCTGATGGCGGTTTAATTCTTCAAATGATACCTTTACTTTTTATTATATCTAGTGAAAGGAGGTTAAAATGGAAAAACTTAATGCTATTGAATTTAATAATATTTCTAAGTCCTTTGGAACTATTAAGGCTAACCAAGAAATAAGTTTTCAAGTTGAAAAAGGAACAATACATGCACTAATTGGTGAGAATGGTGCTGGGAAAAGTACCCTTATGTCAATTTTATTTGGGCTTTATTCACCTGATAATGGTGTTATTAAAGTTAATAATAACGAAGTATTAATCAAAGGGCCTAATGATGCTAATGCTTTAGGTATTGGTATGGTGCACCAACACTTTAAATTAGTTGATGTTTATACCAACTTGGAAAACATTGTCCTTGGTGCTGAAGATATCAATAAAAATACTCGTGTTATTGATTATGCACCAGCAATTAGAAAAATTAAAACAATTCAAAATAAGTTTGATTTACATTTTGACTTAAATAAACTAACTGGTACTGAAACAGTTGCCACCCAACAAAAAATTGAGATTATGAAAATGCTTTACCGTGATTCAGAAATCTTAATTTTTGATGAACCTACAGCTGTTTTGACAGACCAGGAAATCCAAGGTCTTTTAAATACTTTCAAATTATTTAAAGAACAAGGTAAAACAATTTTATTTATTTCACATAAATTAGGTGAAATAAAAGAAGTTGCTGACAATGCAACTGTTATTCGTCATGGAAGAGTTACAGGTAATTTTGCCGTTAAAGATGTTTCAATTGAAGAAATGGCTAACCGAATGGTTGGCGGTGAAGTTGAAAATGCCCGTAATGAATATACCGACACAACAAAAAATAAAATTATTTTAGATGTACAAAATGTTTCTACAGAAGGTGAAAAACCCCTTAAAAATGTTTCGTTACAAATTAGAAGCGGTGAAATTGTTGCTATTGCTGGAGTTGAAGGCAATGGTCAAACTGACTTAGAATATGTTATTAGTGGTATGAAAAAACCTTCTAATGGAACAATTAAGTTAACCAAAACACCTTTAATTAAAGAAAAATTAAAAATAATTGAAAAAGCCAATATAAGAAAAATTTACTTTAATGTTCTAATGTTCTTTTTAACATTTATTGTTGGTACGATTTTGATGGTGTTAACACCAGAAGCAAAAGATATAAACGTTATTTATAAAATAATTGGTGGATTTTTATATGCTATGACAATTGTATTTTTCTTCCAATCTGTTAATAGTGAAGTAAAAAACCGTAAGAAACTTGAAAATATTGTCTTTTATAATTTTTCAAGTAAAACGCGCCGGATTGTTTACTTAACAAAAATATCATATTTAGTTACAACATTAACTTTATTAATTTTATGGCTTTCAGGATTTATTTTAAATGAATCTCAAATCATACCATTAGTTTCTTTAGCTATTTTCTTAATTAATGGGCTACTAATGGCTTGAAACTTAGTTTTCATCTTTAAAGCCTTACATATTTCCAGACAAATCTTTGATAAAAACAATTTAATTCGCCATGTTGCTGTTATTCTGCTAAATTCAATTTTATACATTGTGTCATTTATTATTTTAGTGTTTATTGCTTTTACAAATATTAGAGCAACATTAAGTACAACAACTAATAATGTTATTTATGTAATAATGTATATATCTGTTTTAGTTTCTGCTGTAGCATTATTAATCCATTTTTATAGTTGAGAATTATTCTTCACTAAATCAAATGACAAAGAACAGCTGCAAGACCAAGATGAATACTTAGATTTAGAAAATCTTTCAGTTTACGAAATTTCAAAGCTTGGTCTTTCATTTATTCCAAGTGATAGACATAAACACGGTTTAGTACTGGACTACAACATTAAATACAATACTGTCTTGCGTAGGCTTTGAGATTCTTCTTATGTAAAATTTGGTATTTTTAATGAAAAAGCTATTAAACAAGAAACTAAAAATATTATTGAGAAATATGATGTTAGAGGAGCCCGCAATGGTATTTCCCAAGCTCGCCAACTTTCTGGTGGGAACCAACAAAAATTCATTGTTGGTCGTGAAATGAATTCTCCTCATGACTTTATTTTAATTGTGCAACCAACTCGTGGTTTAGACGTTGGAGCAATTAAAAACATTCACGAACAAATTTTAGAAGAAAAGAAGAATGGTAAAGCTATTTTATTAATTTCGTATGAACTTGATGAGGTTTTAGCTTTAGCTGATAAAATAGCGGTTATAAATACAGGTGAAATCTTAGCTGTTAAAGAAGCTAAAGATTTAACCAGAACTGAAATTGGTATTTATATGGCGCATAAAAACGAAGAGAAAGGAGCAAACTAATGAAAAAAGGTTTATATGCAGATAATCCTGTTGTAGATTTTGGGGAAAGAACTCGTAGATTCTTTATGTTTGAAGAAAAAGCAAGCAGTCGTAGAAAGATTTTTGCATCTATTTGAGCTGTTTTCTTTGGATTACTATTTGCTTCAATCATTTATTGAATTATTGGAAGTACTGGCGATAATCCCCAAGATACAACACTTTTCTCATTTGTAACATATATTTTTAGATTCTCAAGTACTGAATCTAATAGAAGTGTTTTCTTACTTTATTTCCTTTTCTTTGCCTTTTCTGGTTTAGCCATTTCGATTGGTTTTAAATCAGGGTTATTCAATATTGGGGTTTCAGGTCAAATGACCTTCCCTGCAATTATTTTCTTTGCAATTATTATTGGTTTAAAATTAGATATTGAAAAGATTTCATTAGAGTTCTTAGTTGGAATGTTCTTTGTCTTTATAATCATGGGAATGTTTATAGGACTTATTTCCGGATTCTTAAAAGCATTCTTTAATGTACACGAAGTTATTTCAACGATCTTTTTAAACTGAATTATTACATATATCGCAAAATATTTATTTACACAAGGTAATGAAGCTTTTGGGAAGGAAGCTTTTAGTTACTTTGACCCAGTTAGTGGAACAAAAAATATTTTTATTAGTGCCGAACATCAAAATTTATTTATTTATTTTGGAATTGGCTTAATTATCGCTTTAGTTGTTTTTGTGTGATTTATTTACAGTAAAACAGCTATTGGATATAAAATCAAAATGGTTGGTTTAAATAAAACTAATGCCAAATATGTTGGTATTAACGAAAAATTACTTATAGTAACCATTATGGGGATTTCAGGTGCTTTATCTGGTGTTGCTGGGTTTTTCTTAATTATTCTTAAGAACAATAAATTAGAAGCAGCATCTGCGCCTATGGGAATTGGATTTGAAGCAATTGCAATAGCCTTAATTGCTTTAAATAGTCCAATTGGTGTTTTATTTACGTCAATATTCTATTCTCTTATAAATACTTCTCAAATTGGATTTAGTTTCTTAAGAGGATCTGAAAAAGTTACTTTTGACTTTTTCCCAATTATTACTGGTATTATTATCTTTATGTCAGCTTTAGCAATTATTTTCTATAAATTTAGGGTAATGAGAACTATGGCTAAATATGGATATTTAAGTACAAATAAAACTTATTGATATAACTTTAAAACATACCACATTAGTAAATTTAAGTATATTTTACCTGAGAAAATTAACTTATTTAAACTATATACAACTGGTATTAAAACTCGTTTAAACTTTAGAAAACAAGAAATGCAATATCAAAAAGATGTTTACAATCAAATCAAAGCTTCAAAAAATATGAGCGAAGAAGAACTTTTAGATTTTTACACCAAATTATCTAAAGCTAAATTCGACCATATTGCAAAACGTAATGAGGCTGGTTTAAACCAATATCGTGATTCAAAGAATAAATTTAAAAACCAAGTTCAAAACCGTAAACAAAACTTTAATATATTAAAAGAATCATTATTTTTAGACTTTAATAAGAAAGTTTTAGCAAAATATAAACAAACTTTCAAAATTAAAGATTTAACTGTAGAAGGAGGAGTGTAATATGGAAATAATTCTTAGTTATACATTTTTCTTCTTTGTTATCCTTCTATTAGGTACTATTTCAGGTATTTTCTCTGAAAGATCTGGAACTGTTAATATTGCTATTAATGGATTTATGGTCTTTGGCGCAGCTGTTTATTCAATATTTAGTGTCATCTTTACTGATTCACTAAATATTACTAGTGCTTGGTCACAAATTCCACTTACTTTATTGGCTGGACTTGTTACTGTATTATTTGGTCTATTATTTGGTTTAGCAGCTGTTAAATTCAAATCAGACCAAACGATATCTGGTTTTGCTATTAACGTTTTAGCAACTGGTATTGCGGCAATGGTAGTTTTATACTTAACAACCAGAACTCAAAAAGCAGGATCAGTTATTGTATTTAGAGGACGTGAAGAATTAGCTTTATCTCCTGCAATTGGAACTTACCGTAACATTGTTTCATTTAAATTAGCAGTTGTTATTATAGTAGCTATAGCCTCATGGTTTGCACTTAGAAAAACAAGATGAGGTTTAAGATTTAGATCTGTTGGTGAAAACCCTCAAGCAGCTGATGTAGCCGGAGTAAATGTTAATCGTATTAAATGACAAGGTCTAGCGATATCTGGATTTATTGCGGGGATCGCTGGTGCGATCTATGCTCAAGTGCAAATTAATATTTTTTCACTTTCAAAAGATGTGCAAGGGTTTGGTTTCATCGCCCTAGCCATTATGATTACCTCAAGATGAAAAATTAGTTTTTCAGTAATTGTGTCATTATTCTTCTCGTTCTTACTTGCATTCTCATTCTATGGAATTAATACCCTTGGTGCTTCATTAAGTAAATTTGCAGATTTATTAGCAATGATCCCATACTTAATTACCTTAATTATTATGATTATTTCAAGTAAGAATTCATATGGACCTGCAGCTGCAGGTATACCTTATGATAAGTCCAAGAGGTAATAAAACACATTACTCACTTAACAATAAAATAATAACCAATATTTGGTTGTTATTTTATTTTTTTAAGTTATATATAATTTATTATCATTTTAGACAGGGAAGAAATATTCGGACAAAATCCGAATATTTTTAATATAAAGAAAAAGAGGTAGTTATGAGACATTTAAAGGCTAAAGAATGAATCAAAATTTTTGACTTATATGATAAATACTTGAACCTGGGAATAACCAAAGCAGAATTTGAAAATTTCTGTTTTGACATCAGAAAAGCATACTGCAATAAAGAATCAATGAAAAATATGTTAAAGAAAAGAAAACTGTATAATTTAAATATGAACATAGAATCACAAAGCGGTAAATCACCCAAGAAAGATAAAGGTGTTGGGAGAAAGAAAAAGAAAGTTCTCGATTATACATGAATTAATACTCTTAAAGATGATGAAAAAGATGCAGTTATAAAATACTACTATCGAATTTTTAATGAAAATAATATTGATGCAGATATTAAAAATATTAAAGAAATTGAAAATCTTTCATCAAAATACAAGGCAAAAATTTTTTTAATAGCAAGATCCACATATTATGAGAAATTGAAAGATAACAACAAGTCTAAAGAGATAAATGTCAAACACAAAGAAATAATTTTTAAAAGTTTTGCCGAAAATAAAGAAAGGTATGGACGAAGGAGACTTGCTAAATATATTTTCCAAGAATATAATATTCAAATAAATCCTAGAACCCTTGGGAATTATATGAAAAAACTTAATTTAAAAACATTTGTTAGACAAAAACGTAAAAACAAAGAATCTAAAAATACTTGAGTTAAAGTGCCTGATTTAGTAAAACGAGATTATAATTCAATCAACAATAATATATATGCAACAGACGTGACCTACATACCAGCACCAAAAGACATTGAGCAAAATCATATCTATTTATCCGCAATTATCGACCATAAAACTAAGTTTGTGACCTATGAATTATCACTTAGAAATGATACCGAACTAATTTTGAATAATATCAGTAATACAAAATTCAAAAATAATTTTATTTTACATTCTGACCATGGATCTGCTTATTCTTCGCTTGAATATACTAAGAAAATAAAATCACTAAAAGGTAAAATATCAATGTCAAGAATTGGTAATAGTCTTGACAATCGTGAAATTGAGTATTTCTTCTCAATTCTTAAAAGTGAAATTTTCCCAAATTTTGATCAAACCTGTAAAAGACTTACTTTTATTGAATTATCACAAAAAATCAAAGAATTTATAAACTGATATAATTATAAAAGAATAAGATAAAAAAACCTTCCCAAAGCATTCCGTTTGGCTTAGCCAAATGGTATGGTTGGGGAAGGTAAAACTGTCCGAAAAAAATTTCCCAGTTTATTTATATCATGAATTTTATTACATGTCAGCATGATTAATTTAAATGTAAAAAATCAACCTATTTAAATAGGTTGATTTTACTTATTATCTTTAATAGTTAAATAAATTTCATCTAATTGATCTTGTGCAACATTTGATGGTGCACCAGTAAAGATATCCTCACCTTTAGAATTTTTTGGGAAGGCGATAACATCTCTAATGCTACTATAACCTGCTAAAATCATGATGATTCGGTCAATTCCTAAACCAATACCACAATGAGGTGGAACACCATATTCTAATGCATTTAGGAAAAACCCAAATTTAGATTTTTGTGTTTCTTCATCCATTCCAATTAATTCAAAAACAGTTTTTTGAGTTTCCTGATCAAAGATTCTGGCAGATCCTGATCCAAGCTCAAAACCATTTAAAACCAAATCATAACTTTTAGCTTTGATTTGTGATTTATCTAATTCATTAATTTCTTCTAATGAATGATTAAATTGAGTAAATGGGTGATGTGCTGCAGCCCACGAGCTTGTTTCATGATCATATTCAAACATAGGAAAGTCAATAATTCATTTAAATGCATATTCATTTGATGCTCAATTGAATCATGTATTTAATTCTGTTCTTAAAGCACCTAAGGCCTGTGATGCCTTTTGGTAATTGTTTGCAACAATTAAATATGTACCATCTTGTTTTGTTTGGCTATTAATTAACTTTTGAACGGGCTCGAATACTTTTGATGCAAAGTTTGAATGGTCTATTTCTCCATTATTTACAACAAAGTAAAACAAGGCATTTGCTCCATTTTTCTTAGCAATTTCCTCTAATGATTTAAATTGTTTTTTACTTATTCGTTCAGAAATTTTTAATAATCTTTTGCTTGATGCTTCTTTAATAATGTTAAAATCCGATTCAGCACAAAAATCATTAATATCAATAATATGATTTTTAAAACGTAAATCAGGTTTATCACTTCCATATTTGGAAATAGACTCATCATAAGTAATTCTTTCAAAAGGAATTTTTATTTCAACATTCATTGTTTTTTTCATAACATATTGGAACATTTGTTCAATCAATGTTTGAAAGTCTTGAACATCAGTAAAACTGGTTTCAATGTCTAGTTGAGTAAACTCAGGTTGGCGATCTTTTCGTGAATCTTCGTCTCGAAAACATCTGGCAATTTGAAAATATTTTTCAAAACCTGAAATCATTAACAATTGTTTAAATAATTGAGGGCTTTGAGGTAATGCATAAAAACTATTTAAATTACGAGTAGGAACTAAGAAATCCCTGGCCCCTTCTGGTGTGGCTTTTGAAAGAATTGGGGTTTCAATTTCCATAAAGTCTTGGTTTTGCAAAAATTCTCTGAGAGCAAAAATAAATTTATTACGTAATGAAAGTGTTTTTTGCATTATTGGTCTTCTTAAGTCTAGAAAGCGATTTTGTAGCCTTAATTCTTCCTTAACTTCTATATCATCACGAATTTGGAATGGTAATTCATTTGCCGCTTTAGATAAAACTTTATATTCTTTTACTATAACTTCAATTTCACCAGTAGGCAGATCTTTATTAATATCTTTCCGTAGTTCTACTTTACCTGTTACTTCTAAAACACTTTCTTTAGTAAAGTTGATTGGTTGATTAAATATTAATTGAGTAATACCAAATTTATCACGTAGGTCAACGAAGTTTAATTCTCCAAATTTACGTTTGTTTGCTACCCAGCCATATAAAGTCACAATTTGACCAATATTTTCTTTTCTTAATTGATTATTATTAATTTTTTTTGTCATTTATTCCTCCTCTAAAAGTTCTTCCAGAGCACTTAAAGTATCTTCTTGTATTTGTTCAATATCATTAATTAGGAAATTAACAAGTGAAGTAATTCCATCGTCTTGCTTTGAGAATGTTATTCTTTCTTTAGTCTCTAAGTTTTTTATAATAAATAAATCTGGATATTTTAAATCAGTTGTAATAATGTAATTAGCATTATATTTGCTTGCTTTTTCAAGCACTTTCTTAGATTTAACTAAGCTAAATTCAAAAATAGCTTGGAAGTTTGGGATTTGACTTAAAGCAATATAAAATTTCATTAAGGCAGCAATATCTGCCTCTTTATTTGAAGCACACAAATAAAGCTTAGTGCTTTGGTCTGCTTCTTTTAGGTTTTCAATTGATAATGATTCACTATTAGCAAAAAAGTCAATTAAACGTTCAACCCCTAAAGCAAAACCAACACTAGACAAAGATGGGCCGCCTAGCTCACTAATTAAATTAGAATATCTTCCACCACCAATAATTGCAGCTTGTGATTTATCAGAGCGAGATGTTGCAATAAATTCAAAAACTATTTCATCGTAATAATCCAATCCTCTAACCAAATCCTCTGATACCTTATAATCAACACCTCAATCTTTTAAAGCTTTACATAAATTATCAAAATATGTTTTTGATTCACTTGATAAATATTTTGAAATTTTAGGAGCTTTTTTAACAAAACCAAGTTGTGAATCAATTTTATCATCTAAAATACGTAATACATTACCACTTTCAAGTCTTTCTTGGGAAATGCTTGAAAGTTGTGATTTATAAGGATGAAAATATTCTTTTAAGGCTTGTGAATATTTATCTCTTGTTTGTTTGTCGCCAATTGTATTAATTTTTAAGGTAAAGTCATCATTAGCAAAAACACTTAAAAGATTATTAGCTAATAAAATTACTTCTAAATCTTTTAAATAATTTTTTTCTCCTACGTGCTCAAAGCCAATTTGATAGAATTGGCGGTATCTACCTTTTTGAGGTTGCTCATAACGGAACATGGGACCTATATAGAAGAATTTTTGATTTGGGAGTGTGTTCCATTTATTTTCAACATAAGCTCTTACAAAACTTGCTGTTCCTTCTGGTCGCAATACAATATTTCTATTACCTTTATCAGTAAATTGAAACATTTCTTTTCGAACTAAATCGGAATCTCCAACACTTCTTGAAAATACTTCTTGGTTTTCAATAATAGGGGTATCAATTTCTTGGTATGCTTGCTGTTGTCCTAAAATACGAGCCACATCAAAAATATGATTTCTAATTTGTGTTTTTTCTGGGGAATAATCGATTGTTCCTTTAATTTTACTTATCATAAAACTCCTTAATTTTAATATTTATATAATTATAATATAACAGCAAAAAGTTTAAAAAACAAATTAAATAAAATTCTTTTTTTGTTAAAATATATAAGCAATATGTTTAATTGCAGAAAGTAGAATCACTTCTCACCTGATGGCCCTATAGCCTTGGGTTTAGCTACAATTAAATGCATCAATAATGGTGCTTTTGGTAGGTCGAGTGCGATTACTTTTTTAAGTTATTTTTAATAAGGAGAAATTATTAATCATTCAGATAAAAGAAAAAGGCCTGTTGCAGAGCATTTTGTAAATCATGATATCCCTTATCCAAAGGTTTTTGTTATCGATTCAAATGGTGAAAAAGTTGGTGTACGAACAAAGGGTGAAGCTCTGGAATTGGCAATAAGTCAAAAAATGGATCTAGTGTTAATTAGTGTTGATCCAAAACCTATTGTAAGAATTCTAGATTATGGTAAGTTTAAATACGACCGTAAGAAAAAACAAAAAGAAATCAAGGAAAAGCAAACGAATATTCAAAATAGAGAAATTCGTTTAACACCAATGATTGGTGAAAATGATTTATTAACTAAGAGTAGAAAAGCACGTGATTTTTTACTTGATGGTGATCGTATTAAAGTATCCGTAAAACTTAGAGGTCGCGAAATAGGGAGAAAAGACTTAGGTTTAGTGGTTTTAGATAGATTCTTTACTTCATTAGAAGATATAGCTGATAAAACTACCGAACCTAAATTAGTAAATGATCGTTTTTTAGATATGAATCTCCAACCCAATAAAAATAAAATCGCTAAATACTTAAAAGAAAAGAATCAGGGAGTTGCTAATGCCTCATCTGATTCTGAACAAGGAGAAAAAAATGCCAAAAATGAAAACTAAAAGTGCTTTAAAGAAAAGAATTAAAGTTACTGGAACTGGTAAAATCTTAAGAGAACAAGCTTACCGTTCACACTTAGCACAAAATAAATCAACCAAACAAAAACGTCATGCCCGTAAATCTGTTTTAATGTCTAAGAGTGACTTAAAGAGATTTAAAGCTTTAATCTAATCTTGCTACCAAGGTTTCAAGATATTTATAATTATTATTAAGAAAGGAAATAAAATATGGCAAGAGTTAAAGGCGGAACAGTTACAAGAGCTAGACGTAAAAAATGACTAAAATTAGCAAAAGGTTACTTTGGACATAAATCAATTGGTTATAAAGTAGCAAAGCAAGCTGTTGTTAAATCATGAACATATGCATTTAGAGACCGTAAACAAGTTAAAAGAAACTTCCGTAAATTATGAATCGCTCGTATTAATGCTGCAACTAGAGCAGAAGGAATTAGTTATTCAAAATTTATTAATGGTCTTAAAAAATCAAACATTTTAGTTAATCGAAAAATGTTATCTGAATTAGCAATTCATGAACCAAAAACCTTTTCAATGTTAGTTGAATTAGCAAAAAATGCTTAATAACTAATGT
The DNA here is from genome assembly GCF_055523525.1 of Mycoplasma sp. 10961. Lineage (NCBI taxonomy): Bacteria > Bacillati > Mycoplasmatota > Mollicutes > Mycoplasmatales > Mycoplasmataceae > Mycoplasma > Mycoplasma sp. 10961. Next base: position 824,641 of record NZ_JBVFVD010000001.1, on the reverse strand, counting down.
ATATAATATAAAAGTATTGGAGTAATCCAATACTTTTTATTCATTATTATTTTTATGGTTGTTTACTACCTTGTCAAGTTTTCTAAGCCAATGATTAACGCCACTTTTAGTAATATTATTGTCATTTTGCTCATTTTGCATTAAAACTAATTCATTTAATGACAGTCACGGATTTTCAATTCTAAGCCTAAAAAACATTAGTTGATCATTTGAAAATAAGTTAATTAAGTTATTTTCGAACATATAGTTAATATTATCAATATGTTTAATTGAGCTATTAGCAACTTTTTGGAGATTTGAAAAATCAATATTATTAATTCTATTTAAAACATTATCTTTATCTCGCAATATTTTAACATTTTGAAGCTCAAACCATGCCTTTTTAGCAGCAATTGCTGATAAAAAATCTAGTAATTCATCTATTTTTTTAATATATAAAACATAGCGTCTACGTTTTTTAAGTAAGTGGAAATTAAAATTATATTTATTAAGTTTGGCTAAGATTTGACTACTTTTTTTTAAAGATAGGGTAGAGATTTCAAGATGGTATGAAGTAGAATTAATATCTGAAATATTACCAGATCCTAAAAATACTCCTGCAAAAAAAGATGTTAAATACTCCTCTTTGTTAAAAATGTTAGTGAAGTTTATTGAGTCCTTGTGTAGCATTATTTTCTGCTTTCATTCATCTTTAGAGAGGAAATTCAAATTCAGTTTTTTTATTTTATTTATAATTTTATCTTTAATATAAGTATTTTTAATAATTAAAGTATAGTAATCATTGTCTAATTTAGAGTTAGCAAAAAACAAACCTTTTAAAAGATATAAATCTTCAAGAGGTTTTTTTGAATTTATTAAGATTTCTTTTTTTATTTTTGATGTAAAGGATACTTTATTTTTCATATTTTTGCCCCCACTAATCTTATAGAATTTACTTATTATATCATAGTTATATATTTATGTTTTATTAGTAATTAATGATAATATTTATAAAAGTTGAAACCATATAAACAATTAACGCAAATTATTAGCTGCAATATAAAAGTTTAAAAATGTAACATTAATATATTGGTTTGGTAATTTTTATCTGAAAGTTTTGAATTATGATATTAGAATAATAAATTTTAAAAAAATTTGAACAATCATTAAAATCATGGAATTAGAGCATCTAATGAACATTCTGGTAAAAATTTCAAAAAAACAAAATATACAAAATAGTTTTTAAGCAGAATAAAAAATATTAAGAATTATATTTTTCCATTTTATATTTATACTTTTCTAAAATGCACATTGCAATTTTTTTCTTATTGTATATTATGTTATAATTATAATAGGTCAAGAGATATCAAAGACATATTTATAACTGTTTAGAATTAGGTTTTTTTGGCTTATTGTTATTTTTAGAAATTAACAAAGGAGAACAAATGAATAAATCAAGAATAAAAAAACTTATTTTATATCCTTCTGGTGCTTTTTTGGGCGCACTTACGATATTTATATCATCACCATATACTTATCGACAAAAAACAAATTTCTGGTATGAAAATCTTAATAATGAAAAATTTGAAGTTAGAGGTCAAGGAACAACTATTGCTTTAAACCAAAATAACGAGGCTATTTCTATTCCTGCTAACAATGACTTTGAACTAAAACTATTGTTAAACCCAGGTTTTGAAACCGAAAATGAAGAATTTTTAACTAAATTTAATAACGATTTTATAAATAAAGTTAATCAAAATAATTTAATTTATAAATCATTTGAAAAACTATCAATAATGCCTATTGTATGGTTTTATTTTGAAAACGAAACAGATAGGGAAAACTTTGTCAATAAAATTAAAGATTGGAATGAAATTTACAAATTTATTATTTTTGAAAACAAAAATACTAGTCCACAAAATTATACCTCTCAAAGTTATGGCAGTTCCTCTGCATATCTTTATAACCAAAGTATTAAAACAAACAATTATATGAGATATGGAATTGATTCAAATTTAGAAAAATACAAGCAAAGTGTCAATAAAAACATTGATATTACAAATGCATCAGGATATTTAGATAATTCATATGTTAATAAAGTAGGAGTACTTGAGGCTTGAGCTTACCCATTTGATAAAAATTATCAAAAGCACTTTAAAGGCGGAATTGAAATAAATGATCTTAACGATAAAAAAGATGATTATTACAAAAGCCATTCAACATTTGTTTCGATGATAGTTGGAAGCAAACACGGTATAGATAAAACTTCTAAAATACACTTACACACATTTAATAAATTTGATGGTCAATGAATGTCAATTATTGAAAAAATGGTTAAAGAAGAAGGCATAAGATTAATTAACCATAGTTATGGTTACACAATGCGCTATGACGTAAATGGTACTGAAAAAATTCATCCCAAATATTTAGAAGGTTACTCTGAAAATGCATATTTTCTAGACTATATAACACGCAAGTATGGGGTAATAAATGTCTTTTCCGCAAGTAATGAGGGGAAAGATGATCATCACCTTATTACAGGACCACAATTATCGTTTAATTCTGTTATTGTAGGAGCATTATCTGATTGATCAACAAAAACAAACTTAAAATATAACACTGTAGCGGATTATTCTAATTATAGGTTGCATAAAGAATACGAAAATATCTCAAAGCCATTAGTTGTTGCTCCCGCATATTTTTATGATCCAGTTTATAATGTTAATGAATATGAGCATGGAACAAGTTATGCTGCACCAGTCGTTACTGGTTTAATTTCTAATTTACTCAAATATAGATCAGATATTAGAAATAGTGATTATAAAATACCAATTGTAAAAGCAGTTTTATCGGCATCTGCTGTTAGTCCAAATCACGATAATTTAACCTATAAGTCAAGTGGTTATGAACAAAAATTTGGTGCTGGAACAGTAGATTTTAAAACAATGTTAGAAGCAGCTAACAACTATTCAACACTAAAAATTCATCCAACTAATGATAGTGGTTTTGTATTTTCAAGTAAAGAAATAAATTTAAAAAAGAATCAAACTATAAAAATATCTAGTTCCTGAATGTTTAATGCTGGTCTTTTAAATCAATCTGAAGTTAGGCCAGAGTATAAAGAAAATACAAGTTGGTGAAATTCATTTTTAAATTTCTTTTCTCCATCACGTAAAAGAAGCCAAGAACTAGAAAAACAAAAAACTATTGCCGAGGGTAAAATATGAGATTTATCTCATAAATCTGAGATTCGTTTGACTCAATCTGAGGCAATTAAACGTCAAAACAACAATTGATTTTCTGATTATGACTTATATTTAGAAAAAAAGGAATCAAATGGAAAATGGGTTGTTGTGAAGATGATTCAGTCTGCAGTGAGTAATGATGAATTACTTGAATATAAAGCAACTTCTTCAGGGACTTATAGATATCGCATTAAAAAGTATGAGAAATATGACTTTAGCAATTCTGTATATGATTTAATAGCAACTACTCACGTGGTTAAAAATGAATAAAATAATTAGAAAATTGCTAATTAGTCTCATGACTTTAGTAGTTCCTATAACTTTATTTTCATGCAATGATAGCCAACCTGTTAGAAACGAACCTCCTGTTATTATAGCAGATAAGCCAGATGAATATTACGAAAATCAACTTAAAGAAATGTATGAAGATATTTACCAAGTATATGAACCACTTACAAAAAAAGGGGTTTTTGCCCCTAAAGAATGATTAGAGGAAGATCAAAAAACAATTAAAGAACAATATAAGCAAAAAGACATCGACACATTTAATATAACATTTTTCAGTAATTTTCCTCCTTATTTAGATGATCTTAAAAATGAAAAATGGCTTCAAGCTACCTATGTTCAAATAACTACTAAAGAGCAGTTCGATACTTACATTATCAAAAGATTTAAAGAACTGAATCAATCTGATGAATATAACAATGACTTAAAGATAAAAAAACTATTTGAAGAATTATATTTAAATAAACAAGATGCCTATGAACTTTTAGAAAACAATGTCATTTTTATAAAAAGATTTTCTGGTAAGAATAAATCTCCGGTTGGTGGCTTTATAATTCCAATTTATGATAATAATGAAGTAATAATAACTTCATTTGGCACATACCCTAAACTGGATCCATCAGCTTTTGTAGTGCCAACTGTTTATCGACCAGATCCGTCCCGTATTTGAGAAGTTTTCTTAATTAAAAAAGGATTTAAATTTACATTTAAAGATATTGCAAGAGATTTTGAGACGACATCCCGTGATTTTAGGAATGAAGTCCATGATTGATATAAAAATGTATTTTTAAAACACTATTTAAAAGGTAAAACAGTCAATAAAACCTCTTAAGTTTTAACTTAAGTGGTTTTATATTGTTTTTGTTGATAAAAATTGTTATTAGATTTATTATTTAATATTTTCAATGCTTAAACTTTTTTAAACTATTTTTATATAAATTGTCAAATATAAGTTTTTCTTTAAAAAATTAATAGTTTATATGTTTGTAAACAGTATTTTACTCATGTTTACGAGATTTTTCTGAATAAGCTTCTTAAGGAAAAGTTAAAATGCAAGTTTTTTTGGTATTGCATAGTTTATATTTTTTATTTGGAAATTAATAGAATTAAAAACAAAGTATCCTTTCGAATACTTTGTGAATTAAGCAACAACTTTTTCAGTAAATTTATCGTTCTCAACAACGATGTATTTATCACCTGTTTGAATGCCGTATGGTCTTAATGCCTCTACACCTTTGCACGTGCTTTCCTTAATTAATGGGAATAATGTTTTTGAGTCAACAGAAACAAAAACACCTGAATAAGCCCCAAAACCACCTAATAATTTTTCGTCATTTAAAATACCAATAGTTAAGGTGTTAGGACGGAATTTTGCAACACGTTTTAATAATTCCCCAGTTCTTGAAAGTACAACAATATATTTATATTCGCCAGATTTAACTTTTTTAGCAATTTCGTATGCAATTCTAGTACGTTTGTCACTTTGGTCTGAATTTTGTCATACACTTTCTAATTGTCTTTCGTAGTAATTTCTTGAGTAGAATTCTTTTTCTGCACGTCTTGAAATTGCTGTCATTGTTTTAACTGCTTCAACTGGGAATGAACCATTAGCGCTTTCTCCTGAAAGCATAGTTGAGTCAGCTCCTAATTCTACAGCATAGTAAACATCTGTTACTTCTGCTCTAGTTGGGTGAGGTGAATTTTCCATTGAGTCAAGCATTTGAGTTGCTACGATAACCATTTTTCCAGCTTCACGACATTTACGAATCATTTTCTTTTGGTAGTATGGAACATCGTAATAAGGAATTTCTAACCCTAAATCGCCACGAGCAACCATAATACCATCAGATGCCTCAATAATTTCATCGATATTTGTACATCCTAAGTGAGATTCGATTTTTGAAATAATTTGAACGTGTTGTCCACCATTTTCATCAAGTAATTTTCTTAATTCATTAACATTTTTTGCTGAGTTAACGAATGATGCTGCAACATAGTTAATTCCTTGTGTAATACCAAATTTTACATCGTTAATATCTTTTTCAGCTAAAAATGGTAATGAGAAATCAACGCCAGGTAAATTAACACGTTTATTTGTTTTTAATTTATGTGTGTTTTCGGCTCTAACTTTTACATAACCTTGCCCAACCTCTGTAACAACAGTAGATAATTTACCATCATCAATTAACACTTGGTTACCAATTTGAAGGTCTTGAGCCATGTCATAAGCAACACTAATTTCGGTTGCAGTACCTTCTAGGTTTTTGTATTTATCTGCTGTTGTATGGATTAATAAGTAATTTCCGGCTTCAACAACTTGACCACCTTCTTTCATTTTTCCAATTCTAATTTCTGGACCTTTAGTATCTAACATTAAAGATACTGGAATTTGTAAGTCTTTACTTACTTGCTTTGCAAGCTTGAATTTATTAGATTGTTCTTCGTGAGAACCATGGCTAAAGTTAGCTCTAATAGTGGTTACACCATTTTCCACTAATGAACGCAATGTTTCATAGTTATCACTTGAAGGACCAATAGTCGCTACAAGCTTTGTTCTTTTGTCTGTAATTTTCATTTGTAATTAAACTCCCTATTCTTTTGATTTTGAAAATTTATACTATTCTAAGATTTACTGATATTTTAGATTAATATTAATATAATTGTAACAAAAAAAACAATTTTAATAACTTAATTATTATGTTTTATTAAAATTGTTTTTCTAAAATTTTGTTATATAGTAATAGACCATTTTAATGGGATATTGTTTTTATAATTAAACAAAAATTATTTTGTATTATAATATATAACTATGGAAAATAATTACACTGCGGAGAATATTAAACAATTAAAAGGTCTTGATGCTGTTCGTAAAAGACCAGGTATGTATATTGGTTCAACTGATGTATATGGTTTACATCATTTGCTTTGAGAAATAGTTGATAATTCTATTGATGAAGCATTAGCAGGATATGCTTCAAAAATAATTGTTAAATTACGAGGGGATGGATCAATTTATGTTTCAGATAATGGAAGAGGAATCCCAGTGGATAAAGCAAAAAATGAATCGAAAACGGCGGTAGAAATTGTTTTTACTGAATTACATGCTGGTGGAAAATTTGATTCTAATACTTATAAAGTTTCAGGTGGATTGCATGGTGTTGGATCAAGTGTAACTAATGCTTTTTCTACAAAATTAAGTGCGACAATTGCCCGGGGGGGAAAATTGTATTACACTGAATTTGCCCGAGATAAAATAATTCAAAGAACTCAAATTATTGGTAAAACAAAAGAAACTGGGACAATAGTTGAATTTTGACCTGAATATGCTTTATTCAAAAAAGCCAAATTTAGTTTTGAAAGAATTGCTGAAAGGTTGCAAGAAAGTGCTTTTTTAATTTCAGGGTTAGAAATTGAACTTTATGATGAAATTAATAATTTAGAACAAAAGTTTAGATATAACAATGGATTAGTTAAATTCCTTGAATTTTTAAATAATACCCGAACTCCACTAAATCCCCCTGTTTCTTATAAGGAAATAAATCGAGATATAGAGGTTCATTTTTCATTTCAATGAAATGATTCATATAATGATGGTTTAATACTTAGTTTTGTTAATAATGTTAAAACTAAAGATGGCGGAACACATGTTTTAGGCATTAAATCTGCTTTTAATAAAATTATTAATGAATATGCCCATAAAGATGGATATTTAAAAGGAAATAATATGTTTGATATTACCGATATTATGGAAGGTTTTACTTGCATAATATCGGTAAAAATACCCGAAAATATGCTTGAATTCGTTAGTCAAACTAAAGATAAATTAGGAACACCAGAGGCTAAAGCATGTGTTGATGAAGTTGCTTCTAGTTTCTTAGAATCATGACTTAGTCAAAACAAACCACTTGCTAAAATAATTATAGAAAAAATTCGTAAAGCATATGATGTAAGATTAGAAACTAAAAAGAAGCGTGAAGAAATTAGAACTTCTAAAAAAACTTTATCAGGTAAGAAAATTATTAGTGATAAATTAACCCCTGCTAGTTCAAAAAAAGCACACGAGCGTGAGTTATTTTTAGTTGAAGGAGATTCAGCTGGCGGCTCGGCAAAAAGTGGGCGAGATCGTAATTTTCAAGCTATTTTACCATTAAGAGGTAAAGTAATTAATGCTGAGAAAATTTCCCTATTAGAACTTTTAAAAAATGAAGAAATTGTAACAATTATCAATGCAGTAGGTGCTGGGATTGGCAAGAACTTTGACTTAACTAAATCAGAGTATGGCAAAATTATAATTATGACAGATGCCGATACTGATGGGGCCCATATTCAATGTTTATTGTTAACATTTTTTTACCGCTATATGAAACCATTAATTGAAAATGGTTATGTATATATAGCAATCCCGCCCCTGTATAAAATAACTAATAAAACAAGCAAAAAAAGTCAATATCTTTGAGACGAGCAAGAACTTAGGGATACTTTTGAATCAAAAGGTTCAAATTTTGAAATTCAACGCTATAAAGGTCTTGGAGAAATGAATGCAGATCAGCTATGGGAAACTACCATGGATCCTAAGTCTCGTACATTAATACGTGCTACAATTAATGATGCATATTTAGCAGAAAGGCGTATTAGCACACTTATGGGGAATGATTCAACTAAACGTAAGGATTGAATAGATAGCAATATCATATTTGATGACTACGATGATTATTTAGAAAAATTTGCGAAGGTATAAAAAAATATATTCAAGTTTAAAACTTGAATATATTTTTTATTAACAGGATTCCTTTGTACAAATTGAAATTTCCTTACGAAAATCTTTATAAACTGATGAAATACTGTTTTTTGTAAGAGTTGCATTTATTACTCTTGCTAAAAATGGACCAAGCGAAATAACTTTTAGTTTTTTAAATTTTTGAGACCATGCGCTATTGTCAATACTATTTGTAACTATAACTTGGTCAACATCAGGATGATTTTCAAAGATTTCAAAACCTCTTGTAAAAATACCATGTGAAGCAGCTACGATGATTTTTTTAGCACCTTTTTGCTTTAAGGTTTCAACAGCTTTTAAAATGGTTCCGCCGGTATCAATAATATCATCAATAATTACAGCATTTTGGTTTTCAATATTGCCTAAAATACCCATAACTTCTGTTTTGTTAACTTCAGTGCGTCGTTTATCTATAATGCAAATTTGCACTGTATCTGCAATTAATTCAGCAAGGGTTCTTGCACGAACTGTCCCACCATGATCTGGTGATACAACGGTAAATTTTTCTCCAGTTTGCTTTAGAGCATAAGCAATTGGATATTGGCCTTTTAATTCGTCAACTGGAATATCAAAGAAACCTTGAATTGAAGGATTGTGTAAATCAACACAAGTTACTTTACTTACTCCTGCTTTTTGCAATAAATCTGCAACTAACTTAGCACCAATTGATTGGCGCCCACTTGCTTTACGGTCTTGGCGTGCATATCCGTAATAACTTAAAATAACATTAATAGACTTTGCACTACCACGTTTTAATGAATCAACAAATAATAACAGTTCCATAATATTATCATTAACGGGGCGAGAAGTGCTGGCAATCAAAAAGACATCTTTGTCTCGCACGGTATGTTCAGATACAAGCATTACTTCTCCGTCAGCATAAACAGTTCGCTCAATTTTTGACATTGGTATATCTAAAAGTTGTGAAATTTCACATGCTAAATTTTCGGAATTTTTCATTCCGAATAAAACTATATTTTCTTTATGCATAATTATGTTTATATTATATTTAATTATTATTTATTTGCTAGTGAAAATTAATAAATCCTTGCTCTGTCCAATGACATAATAAAAGTTGATAGATGAGTATGCAAATGCTTTAAGTATTAGCATTACTTCAAAAAAGTTTTAAAAATTATAGTTTAATAGTATTGGTTAAAATGCCGCACTAGAATTTTGTTGGTGCATTTTTTTCTAAGTTCTTTAAGTAGGAATTGTTAATATTTTACTTTTGTTATGGATATTCCGGTTTGTTTGAATATCTATCTTATGCTTAAAAAATATTAATTTTGTTTTATTATTCGGAAATTTTCCAGATTTAACTCAATAACAATTCTATTTTCAAAATTAATCTTTGTAATATTTCTTAAATTCTTCTTTGTATCACTTGCTTAATTTATTGTAATATTCTTTTGATTTTTCAAGTGGGTAATAGAGATTAAATTTATTATCAGCAAAATAAGTATTAAGTTTAAAATTTTGCTTTTTAGGTAAACTTAATACTTTTCACTTTTGGTCTTTAACAATTCTATCATCACCAATTCGAGTATTATAATCATAGAAAACATTTAATTCAAGAGAATCATCAGTTATAAAAGGAATAACAAGATTATGAAATGATCCTTGTTTATTAGATTGTAAGATATAAAGATCATTATTTTCTAGTAGTTGATAAATATTTTGGTAATTTAAGAACTCTTTTTCAAATTGGTTTATAATATCATATACTTTAGGTTTATAATCATCTACTGAATTTAGCTCTTGATATCTTTTAATTATGATATTATCAAATTCCTGTTTAGTAGATATTTTGATAACCTTACTTTCATTTATTTCGCTATAAAGAGGATCTGTTACATGATCAAAAAACTTGTATTTTCAAAAATATCCATGCTTAGCTTGATTTTGTTGATTAATTTTTGTATAAACCTCTTGAGAAACCGGAACGTATAATTCACTTATTTTTGAAATTGAATTAAGTTTATTTTCTAGATCATAATGAATTTTTACAACATCTATTTCAATGTTTAAATTTTCTTTGTATGTTACTGAATCATTTTTTATACTTCTAGAAGTTTCTTTATCTGATTTAGGATCTTTAGTGGGAACATTTGTAGTTGAACAAGAAAAAGTTACGATAGGCATAAGTATTGCACTAAATAATAATATTTTTACTTTATTTTTCATTTCGTACCACATGTGTTACAGCAATTATATCGTCAACTGAATTTCCAAATGTACTTGAAGAAACCTTATTAATTCTATATCTATAAATTCCGGAGTTAAAAACATTATATTCGATTAGTTCATCGTTGCTTGTTTTTGTATACACTCCTTTAACTGTTATTCAATTTCCTCTTGAATCTTTTCTCTCGAGAATTAAGTTATAATCAGAAAATCAATTACCACCTTGCCGTTCAAATGTTTCTTTATCTTTTAATCATAATTCATCATTATGCGTCTTTTTTCATTTTGCTTCTTCATGAGCTTTTCTCGAATTAGAAAAGAAATTTAAAAATGATCCTCACCAATTTGATCTTGGTTCATTATTTTTCAAAATACCTGCATTAAATAATCATGAACTTGAAATTTTAATGCTCTGACCATTTCTTAGTCATAATTCATTACTTGTAATAATATCTTTGCCAGTATTTAAAGTTGGATTTACTTTTGCAGTTTTATAATTATTTGCAGCTTCTATCATTTTTATTGCATCAGGTGTTCCTGCACCATATTTTTGTTCAAACCCACTGGTTTTATATGTTAAATTAGAAAATTTAGGACTAACTGCTGATGCTGATAAAATAGTTTTAATAATTGGAACCCTAAATTCACTCGCATAAATAGTTGGATTTCTTTTTAAGAAATTAGAAACAAGCCCAGTAATTAAAGGAGCTGCATAACTTGTTCCTTCATCAAACTCATATTCTCTTTTCATTCATGATTCATAAAACATATTGTAAAATGTACCAGGCGCGACTACTAGAGGTTTAGCTAAGGTTGCATATTCAGGTGCTAAGTTATAGTTTGTATAATATGATGTTTCATTTTTTTTAATATTTTTGCTGTTAGCTTTTTCGCCCAATGCACCAACAACAATTGAATTAAATGATAATTTACTCTGAGTAATTTGGTGTATTGGATTATAACCATCATTTCCGGAAGAAATAACATTTATTACACCGTATTTACGAGATATATAATCTAAAAAGTAAGAATTTTCGTTATAACCTTCAAAGTATTGCGGGTTTATATATTTTTGACCTGTTTTACTATCTATATAATAAAGTTGTGGCCCATAGCTATGATTTATAATTTTAACACCATCGTCTAAAACCATTTTCTCTATTGCATCTTGCCATTGTGTGCCATTTGTAAATTTTGATAAATAAATTGTAGCAGATCTATCAACACCAAATTGACTACCTGCAATCATTGATACAAAAATACCATGTTTTTCAAGTGGTGACTGAGATTCAATAACGGATTCTTCGTTTACTTTTAAGCCACGTTTGAAAAATTCAGAGTATTTATAATCAAATTTTTCATTTCCTGCTTCTAAAATACCAATTTTAGTAGTTTTATTTTCTGTGAGCCCTGCGTCTCCTTTTAGTATTGATAGATTTTCCTCCACTGATTGTTTAAAATTATTTATACTTTTTGTGGGGGCATTGTTTAAATTTGAATATGTTTTGCGATAATATTCAAACCCTGAACTATTACCTCAATTCCATTCTTTTATATTTTCATTCTTATAAATAATTATTTGAAAAATTTCTTTTCAATCTTTGATTTTTGTGGTAAAATATTCTCTGTCGCTTTCTTTTTCAAAGTAGAAGTAAATAATTGGCATTATTCTACTTGGATTACCAGAAATAAATTTTAATTTATTATTTTTAACTTTATTAATAAAATCATTATTAAATTGTTGAATAAAATCAATGTTATCAGATTCAAACCCTGGATTCAATAATAATTTTAATTGATAATTATTATCAACGGGAACATTAATTATTTCTCCATTATCTGATAAATCTTTAACGAATGATTGTTCCCTAACTTGGAATTTATCGTTAGTTAAATTACTATATCAATAATTATTATTTGTTTTTTGGTTAATTGTTTTTGAATGGGGTATTAATACTGTACCAATTGTTGCTACTATTCCCAAAGGAATTAGTAGCCTTTTTTTAATGCTTTTTAACATAAGTATGTTTTTCCTTTCTAATATTTATTTGAGTTATAATGTGGTATATCTTTTTAATGACCACATTATAATTATATAATACATTTTATATTATTATATTCAATAAAAGATATATATATATATATATATATATATATCTTACTTTATAATTTATCATTTATAAATTTATTAAAATTTAAAAATATCAGTTTGTAAAAAACTATGTACGAAAACTTTTATGATACTTTTACTTATTCCCGATTTATTCTGTGCATCCTAAAATAAATATTGGATAAAGTTTACTCGCAGTTCTTTTAATTATATTACTTAATATATCCGTTGGGTTTAGTGATATTTTAGAAAATTTTTTATTTTATCTGCTTAAATCAAATTTTAAGAAATACTGCTTTTGATATTTAAAACGATTATTTTGGTGCTTTTCGTATGAACTGAAAGATAATTTTATGAATTTTTTGGGTTATTGTGCGGCATCTTATTAGACAAAATTTTATACATTTGTTAGTTTTGAAAGACTGATAGCAACACTTTTTTTTATAAAAAGTATTCGGAATTTGTCCGAATACTTTTTATATGTATTATTGTTTATCTTTTTTAGTATGATTATAGATTAAATAGGCTAATTCTTCTTTTGACATTTGTTCATAACCAAAGATGTTCAATGTTTCAGCCATGCGGTGCAATTGTTCTTTAGGTAATTCTATAATTTTTTCAATTGCTAAATCTTTTTCTGTTTTTTGAACTGGTTGATTTACTTCATCTTGGTTAGTTGTTTGGCTATTATCAGTTGTGCTAGTTTGATTTGTAAATTGGTCAGCATTCATTTCCCCAAAAGGATTATTTATATTACCATTTTTCATATTTTTATTTCATTGTTCCATAAATATAGCACTATCACGTTGAAGTTTTTGCATCATAAACAATTGTTTAATTTTAGTGACATTTTTAGAAATAAAGAAAAAATGGATAACGCTTAAAACTAAGATGGTAATATGCATTACCAAAGCAATTAAATTAAAATTATTTGATATATCGTAATTTCCCCTAAGCGTACTATTAATTAAATTAATAATTGAAAGAATTCCGTGAAATTTTGAAAGCAAGATTGCACCAGTAGATAAAATTGCAAAGCTTTTAAATTTATAAGATTTAATTGTTGATGAGATACCAAAAGTAAATACCAAAATTGGTAAAAAAGATGTTATAAAGAAATCAATAAGAATTTGTGTTCTTCACACTGCATCAAAATCTAAAGTTATGTTATTATTGTTAGTATTTGGTGTGTTTTGAGTTTGTTGTTTTAGCGCCTCAATATAAGCTGTTTTATTTACTAAAGCATTAAAAAGAGGTACAAGGGATAAAATTGTGATTAGTGCTCAAAAAGCGATAAATAATATTATCCAAATTCTGAAGTGGTTTTTTTCATTATTTCATAAGTTGTTTAAATCAAGGTCTTTTTCATTAATTCTAAATGTACTACTCATTATTCTCCTTTTATAAATTCCTCATAATTATACTCTGCTATATTAAATTCAGAAGGCGGAAGTGAAAAAAAATGCATTTGTTTTTTTGTAATTGGATGTTCAAATTCTAATTTATAGGCATGTAAGTATTGGCCAAAGTCATTTATCTTTTTATTGTACATTGGATCACCATAAATTGGGTTACCAATATATTTTAAGTGAACTCTTATTTGGTGTGTTCTTCCGGTTTCTAATTCACATTTAACAAGTGATTTAGGTTTTTTATCTAAATAAAAACTTTTTAGCACTGCTACATTTGTGATGGCATGTTTCGCATTTAAATTTGTAACTGTAAATTGTTGTCTGTTTTTTTGATCCCTTCCGATAGGTAAATTAAGTTTTAAAAGTGAATTTTCTAAAATACCATCACAAATTGCCAAATATTTACGATTTATTTCGTGATGAGCAAATTTATCTGCTAATAAATTATGAACTTCGTTATTTTTAGCAATTAATAATAATCCGCTTGTATCTTTATCAATCCGGTGCACGATGCCTGGACGTAATAATCCATTTTCATTTGATAAATTATTTTTAAAATGATACAAAAGTCCATTAACTAAAGTTCCTGATTCATGACCTGGTGAAGGATGGACTACAAGTCCACTGGGTTTTTCTAAGACTGAAAGGTATTCATCATCATAAATAATTTTTAAATCCATTTTTTCAGGTTTAATATCTAATATTTTATCAATTAATCGAATTATTAGTATTTTTTGTCCCTCACGTACTTCGAATTTTGGTTTAAGTATTTTGTTTTCGTTTACAAAAACTGCACCTTCTTCAATTAAAGTTCGTGCATCATTTCTTGAAATATTGGAATTATTTGAAATGTATTTATCAATACGTTCTTTATATTCTACATTTATTTCTATCATTTGTGTTATTATATCAAAATTTATTTAAATAGTTGTGGTAAAATTTAAATATGTTAGGTTTTTTAGAAAAAAGAATGCAAAAGACCCTCGAGAAATTATCAAAGAAAATACAATTAACAGAAGCAGATATTCTCGAGGTAACTAGAGATATTAAATTAGCATTGTTGGAAGCTGATGTTAATTTAAAAGTTGTAAAAGAATTTATAAATAATGTTAAAGAAAAGGCTTTAACTGACCCAAATTTAAAAAAGTTAAATCCTTCACAACATTTTATTAAAATATTGCATGGCGAGCTTGTAAAGATTTTAGGTCAAGAAGGGAGTGAATTTAAAATTACTAAAAAACCATACATCATTATGATGTGTGGTTTGCAAGGTTCAGGAAAAACAACCTCAAGTGCTAAACTTGCATATTATTTATGTAAAAAGAAATTTGTTGAAAATCCATTAGTTGTTGCAGCGGATATTTACCGGCCAGCAGCTGTTGAGCAATTAGTAACTTTGGCTAAGAGTATCCAAGTCGATTATTTTGAACAAGGGGTAAATTCACCAGTTGATAAAATTGTGGAAAATGCCCTTGCTCAAGCTAAAGTAAATAATAATGATTTAATTATTATTGATACCGCTGGTAGGTTATCAATTGACGAACCCTTAATGGATGAATTATTTAGGGTTAAAAAGATTGTTAACCCTAATGAAATTTTCTTTGTAGCTGATGCAATGTCAGGTCAAGACATAATTAATGTTGCTTCTACTTTTAATGAAAAATTAAAATTAACAGGAACTATTATTAATAAATTAGATTCAGATGCACGTGGTGGTGCTTCATTAAGCTTAAGGTATATTTTGAATATTCCAATTCGTTTTATTGGTACTGGCGAAAAGGTTTCTAATTTAGATTTATTCCATGCCGATCGGATGGCTGATCGTATTTTAGGTATGGGTGATGTAATGAGTTTAATTGAAAAAGCTCAAGATGTTATTGATCAAGATAAAGCTACTCAAATGGTATATAAAATGTTTTCTGGTGAATATACCTTAGATGATTTACTTGAGCAAATTCAACAATTCCAAAACCTTGGAAAATTTGGAAAAATATTAAAAATGTTACCAGGTAATTTATCTGATAAAATAAATAATGATCAAATTGATAAAGCAGAATCCAAAATGCATTATTTCAAAATATTAATGTCATCAATGACTAAAAAAGAACGTAAGAATCCAAAATTATTACGCCAAGCCTCCCGTAAAGAAAGAATATTAAAAGGAAGTGGTCGTAGCGCTCAAGAATTTAATAAGCTAATGTCTGATTATGATTCAATGGTAAAAAGAATGAGTGAGATGGGCAAAAAGATTAAGGCAAATGGTGGAGGATTTGATCCTAAAATGTTTGGTTTTTAGAATTTATGCAATAGAAAACAACAAAAGATTTACACTTTTGTATTAATTGGAAATGTCACATGCAAGTTTTTTGCATGTGACATTGTTTTGTCTGCCTTGTAATAAAATAGTTGTATTAATAAATTTTAAAAAAATGAAAGGTGACTTTAAAATTATATGAAAAATTTAGAAAAATATATTTGTGTTTTTGACAAATATCGAAAAGAAAATAAATATCAACATTTTAAAATTGAAGAGAATTACAACACTATCTTGAAAATGCAAGGAGCTCTTGGGACACAACGAAAATTACGATCAGATCAAATCGATCTAGAACAACTTTATAATATTTTACAAGAACTTTCTGAAGGTTTCTCAATCCAAGAAGTATCTAAGATTTTTGATAGAGACATCCGAAGTATAAAAAGTAAAATGCAAATTATTACAAATCGCAAACCACTTAGTTTAGATAAACAAAATCGTTATGTTTGTCCTAAGTGTTCAAAAAGAGTAATGCGGGTTAAAACCCTTAATTTTAGCAAACTATATGAACATTTATCAGGCTATTCGTTTTCGCGACTCTTTTTTGTAAGTGATACAATTAAAGAGAAATGAAAGGCCTACAGAAAATATTGGTATAGTGAGCTTAATACATACAATAAAAATAGAAATAAAAAGAATTTGCAGCAAAAAGAAGTTAAGAAATCAGTTACCTATCTTGTGAATTCTTTTAAAAAATTATCCCCTGATGAATTTGCTCCTTCGCCTAGTACAATTTATAAAATAATTAAAAAATACCCTTATTTCCTTGAATTTGACCACATTGTTAAAAAATCTGAAGGAAAATATGGCATAAGGAACAAGAAGCAAACCAAACCTAAAACATTAAAATATGCTACAGAAATTTCGAAACGTCCAGCTTATATTAATGATCGCTTGGAACATGGTCATTTTGAATTAGACACCGTTATTGGTAAAATCAATGATACATATTGTATTGTGACGATAATTGAACGGCAAACCAGAATGTCTTATGCTATGCTCTCAAAACGCAACTCCAAAGCTATCAAACAAACTCTTGTCAAACTAATCAAGAAACATAACTTAGACATTAAAACTTTAACAGTTGATAATGGTAGTGAAAATGTCTTATTGCACCAGGTAATTCCAACTGAAAGATTATTTAAATGCCAACCATATAGTTCATGACAAAAAGGTTCAATAGAAAATATGCACCGCTTAATTAGGTATTACATTCCCAAAGGAAAAAGTCTAGATAAATACTCTCAGCAAGAAATTGATTATATGATGGATAAAATAAATAACTATCGACAAGTTGTACGGCAATATAAGATAACCTAAAAATTTTTTTAATCCCCCGCCTTTGATTGCAATCAAAGGGGCCTTACTTTTGACAAAAGTAAGCAAAACCGACGAGAAAACACTGCTGTGTTTTCTGTTTTCGCATACATTTTTTATGTAAAATTTATGTTAAAATTAAAACGCAATTATTTTGTTAATATCTCGCAAGTGACTTTTCCAAAAAACATTCCAAAAAACAATTAATTTTTTGTTTGTATTTTTAAAATTTAGTGATATAATTTAGTTCTTAAATTTTTTAATCATAAATATCTTTAAAGTGAGATTGAAAGAATCTCACTTTTTCATAGCATTTTTTTTAGGTTTTTAAGACATATGCAAAAAAATCTCTAAACAGTACATTTTAACTATCATAATTTATTAAATTTAACAAAAAATCATATTCAAGTAAAAAGGTATAAAAAAAACAGAAAATACCTAATATAAACTTTAGAAGCAAAATAGTATTAAGTTGTTTTTATAATTTAAAAATATTAAAGTGTGAAGTTAGAACATTTGATTAAAAATCAAACTAAAATCATCTGGGTTATTTCAATCCAGATGATTTTTATAAAAATTTAATTAAATTTCTTTTCAAATTCTTTTTTAAACCATTTTTCTAATCTTTGACTGTATGATCCATAAGTTTCATAATCATTCCTATATATGTTGTGATATTTAACATTTTTATATTTTTTTATTATGTAAACTTCCCACCAAAGTGCTGGATCAGGGTTATATACCGCTGGTCTAATTAAATAACCTTTATCATATTTGCGGAAATCACGAATATAATTTATTGTAACTTCATTTTCATCATATGTTGGAATTAAATATCCATCATAAAGGTCATGCTTAGTTTTGCTTGTTTCATGTATATAAATATTATTGTCTTTTAACAGTTCGTAAACATCATTATTATCTAAATACAGCGCTTCAAATAATTTTTTTACTTGGGAATCTTGGTTAAAATCTTTATACGGATTTAGTTCTTTAAATCTATTAATTATATATTTATCAAATTCTTCTTGTGTTGTTATTTTAATTGGTCCAAAACGTCATGGTTTTGATTCGTTCATCTCAGAAAGTTGCTCATAACTTTCATTAAAGAATGTTACATTGAAGGTATCAATCCGTTTACCTTCTTCACCTTGCCAACGATAAATATTTACTTGTTTACCGTTTCGTCAAGTTCAAGATTGTGGAACAAAAATATTTATTTTTGTGAAATCTTTGTATTTATTATAAATATCTTGATACATATTTTGAACTTTCTCAAATACTATAGGTTCATGAGCAGGATCAACATCTAATATTTCATAGTCACGGCGAATTTCTCAAGGTTCTTTTTCTATTAATGATGGATTCTCTTGTTCATATAGGGGGACTGGTTTAGGAGTTGGTTCAGGTTTTGAAGGCTCAAGTGGGCTGGTATGTGTACACGAAAAAGTAATAAGTGGAGTTAATAAAGATCCAATCAATAATATTTTTTTATTCATTTTCATTCCTTACTACATGAGTTACAACTGGTCATATAACTAGTTTTTTAAATTTTAATTTTTTCATAATATCTCCCTAAATATTTTATTTATACAGTTTAGCGATTAATATAAAAATTTTAATTAAAAAGTTTTTTGATTCGCTTATAATAATTATACACTATATAATTTCTTGGATATATTAAATTCATAAAATCTACTGAATACAAGAATTATAAAAGTTAAATGATAATAAGTTGTCTCTTGTTAATTAAGGTTCTTTAATATTTGTTATATTTAGCTAATGGTAATATTTTTTAAAACTCTTTATTTAATAATTATTTATCAGTTTGTTTTTTATATAAGAGTGCTTATAGAGTTACAAAAGAACAAATTCATATGTTTAAATTTATAGACAACCGCATATTTTATAGTGAACCCATAAAATTGGACTAAAATTAATTTAAGGATTGATGCCTATATCCTAAAGGTGTCAGTCCTTTTAATTTTGTGATAATAAACATGGACAGCAAAATTTAACATTTTAGTTATTTATAATTCCATAGCAAATTGCTGTGGAGTTTTTCAGTTTAAGTTTGATTGAATTCGGTCATTGTTGTACCAAATTACATATTCTTGTATCATATCATTAAGTTCATTAAATGTTATTTTTGAGTAATCTAAATCATTTAATAATTCAGTTTTAATGATTCCAAACCAATATTCAATTTCTCGATTATCAAGAGAATTTCCCACTCTTGATAACGAAATAATCCCACCAAGATTTTTAACTTCTTTAATATATTGATGATGTGTATATTGAAAGCCATGATCTGAGTGAATGATAAAATTTTTGGATTTGTATTGCTTTAATGAATTTAAATTGTCTAAAACTAGTTCTAGATTATTACTTTTTGATAATTTAAAACCAATAATTTGTTTAGTTTTATGAGACAAAATTGCAGACAAATAAACGTGTGATTCTAACACATCTTTTGGCGCTTTTATATATGAAACATCAGTTGCATAAATATTTCGATTGTTTTGATCATTATAATCACGATTTACGAAGTTATCAATCTGAGTAGATAGGTTTTTAATTTCTTTTCGTTTTGATTTTTGTCTAAGCTTACATTTTAGGCCTAAAAGGTTCATATATCTCCCTAATGAACGTTCGTTTATATCTATTTTGTATTTTTTAGATATGTAAACACTTAGTTTTAACCTTCCATATCTTGACTTTGTTTCTGCGAACGATTTTTCGATTACATCACTATATTTAGGGAGTTTTTGTGCAATTTTAATATTTTGAGTTTTTGAAATTGTTTGTCTAGAAATGCCAAAAACTTCTGCAAGCTTAACATAACTTATACTAAAACTTTTAGATTCAATAACTTTCTTACTTTTAGGTAATTCGTTGGTAATTTCATAATATCTTTTAGCTATTTGCAACAAATCATCACGATCAAAAATATCTCAATTTGGTTCTCTTTTCGTCTTAGGTTTGCCGCATCCTTTTTTACGGCTTTCACCTTTCTTTGTCTGCAATAAGTCTTCCATACCTAAATTATAATACTTAATTATTTTATTAATTCTAACTTTTACACTATTTCTTTGTAAGTTTTTTGTTTCTGGTGATATTTGGTAAATAGCTTGGAAAGCACCTGGGAAACCTGATTTTTGATATTCTTCATATATTTTTGCAAATTCTTCTTTCTTTAAATGTCTTGACATAATTTATCCTTTCAAAAAATTCTTCGTTGGTACCAACGAATGGTAACAGAAAAGCTAACATTTACATGTTAACTTTTCTGTCCGGCTTTATAATTCGTTTTTTGTTGTAATAATTTATATACTTGCGCATCGCTTTTTCTAAGTCTTCTAGAGTTTTGAATTCTTTTTCATGACCATAAAACATTTCGTTTTTCATGGTTCCAAAAAATATTTCAATAACACAATTATCATAGCAATTACCCTTTCGCGACATACTTTGTTTAATACCTCTTTTACTTAATTTGTCACGATATTGTTTCATTTGATATTGCCATCCCTGGTCAGAATGTAAAATTAAACCATTAAGATTTTTATACTTTTTAAAAGCTTTATTTAGCATTTGATTCACTTGTTCAAAATTAGGACTTTTTGAAATTGTGTATGAAACTACTTCACGGTTATGCACATCTATAATTGGTGATAAATATAGTTTTCCACTTGCTATTTTGAATTCAGATACATCAGTACTTCAAGTTTGATTCAATTTTGTAGTTTTGAAATTTCGCTCGTAATAAGTATTATGATTCTTTTTGTCAACAATCCTTGTAAGGAGTAAGTTATTACAAATCTTCCCAATTTCACCTTTATATGATTTATATTTTGATTTTGGCTGTAAACCAAATAAATTAAGTAATTTCATCAATCTTTTAACCCTTTTATGGTTAATAATATAACCTCTATTTCTTAGTTCTAAACAAATTCTTCGATATCCATAACGGGATTTATTCTCATTAAAAATATTCGTTATTACTTGTTTTAAATCAAAATCTTTATCATTTTTTGAAAAACATTGAACAATATAAAAGTATGTTGATTTTGCTAATTGGAAAAATTCTAGCATTAATCTTAATTTATATTTATGCCTTGATTCAAATATTACTTTTGCTTTTTCTTGTTTGGTTGCTCTGTCCTTTGTTGAACCAAGGCTCTCAATTTTTTTAAGAGGTCTACCTCCATTTCAAGCTGGGCATTTCTTTCTTCAAGTTCTTTAATTCTAGATAATGTTTTATCTTGTTTTGGGTTATTATTCTTTGGCATGGTCATTGGTATTTTACCTTTCTTTCCTTATTTATAAGACCATTATACCCAAATAATTTAAATTTTTTCATTCATGAATTAATTATTCCAGTATTAATTAATAGTTCTGCTTCCAAAGAGCGGATAGGTTTACCATTTAATACTTGCTTAACAATTTCTAATTTAAAGTTAGGACTGAAGTTTCGACGTTTATTTCTTTCTGTAAATATGTGTAATCCGTAGAGGTTGTACAAACACTTTATAAACTGAATTGTACGCATATTTACATTAAAAATTTCTGCAATTTGTTTGCTACTCTTACCAGCTTTATATAGTTTTATAATCTTTAGTTTATCTTCTAATTTTAACTTCATAATAAAAACCCCCTAAGTTTTACCAATTGATTTGGTCCAACTTGTGGGGTTCACTATATTTTTAACCAAGTAACATAGTCCAATTTATGCGGTTGTCTATAAATTTTCTATATCATTATAATTACTAAAATGTTAAATTTTCTGTCCGTTTGGTTATTGGAAATATACACTATTTAATAATTTCTATCCATATTCTGTAAAAAATTAAGTTATAATTTTATTATAAATATGAAAGGATAATATGAGAAAATTTAAAAATATAATAAGTGTTTTTTGGAAAAGTCACTTGCGAGATATTAACAAAATAATTGCGTTTTAATTTTAACATAATTTTTATATAAAAAAATGTATGAGAAAACAGAAAACACAACAGTGTTTTCTCGTCGGTTTTGCTTACTTTTGTCAAAAGTAACGCCCCTTTGATTGAAATCAAAGGCGGGGGATTAAAAAAGTTTTTAGGTTATCTTATATTGTCTTACAACTTGCCGATAGTTATTTATTTTATCCATCATATAATCAATTTCTTGCTGAGAGTATTTATCTAGACTTTTTCCTTTGGGAATGTAATACCTAATTAAGCGGTGCATATTTTCTATTGAACCTTTTTGTCATGAACTATATGGTTGGCATTTAAATAGTCTTTCAGTTGGAATAACCTGGTGCAATAAGACATTTTCACTACCATTATCAACTGTTAAAGTTTTAATGTCTAAGTTGTGTTTCTTGATTAGTTTGACAAGAGTTTGTTTGATAGCTTTGGAGTTGCGTTTTGAGAGCATAGCATAAGACATTCTGGTTTGCCGTTCAATTATGGTCACAATACAATATGTATCATTGATTTTACCAATAACGGTGTCTAATTCAAAATGGCCGTGTTCAGAGCGATCATTAATATAAGCTGGACGTTTCGAAATTTCTGTTGCATATTTTAATGTTTTAGGTTTGGTTTGCTTCTTCTTCCTTATGCCATATTTGCCTTCAGATTTTTTAACAATATGGTCAAAATCAAGGAAATAAGGGTATTTTTTAATTATTTTATAAATTGTACTAGGTGAGGGAGCAAATTCATCAGGGGATAATTTTTTAAAAGAATTCACAAGATAGGTAACTGATTTCTTAACTTCTTTTTGCTGCAAATTCTTTTTATTTCTATTTTTATTGTATGTATTAAGCTCACTATACCAATATTTTCTGTAGGTCTTTCATTTCTCTTTAATTGCATCACTTACAAAAAAGAGTCTCGAAAATGAATAACCTAATAAATGTTCGTATAGCTTTGCAAAATTAAGGGTTTTAACCCACATTACTCTTTTTGAACACTTAGGACAAACATAACGATTTTGTTTATCTAAACTAAGTGGTCTGCGATTTGTAATAATTTTAATTTTGCTTTTTATACTTCGAATGTCTCTATCAAAAATCTTGGCTACTTCTTGGATTGAGAAGCCTTCAGAAAGTTCTTGTAAAATATTATAAAGTTGCTCTAGATCGATTTGATCTGATCGTAATTTTCGTTGTGTCCCAAGAACTCCTTGCATTTTCAAGATAGTGTTGTAATTCTCTTCGATTTTAAAATGTTGATATTTATTTTCTTTTCGATATTTGTCAAAAACACAAATATATTTTTCTAAATTTTTCATATAATTTTAAAGTCTCCTTTCATTTTTTTAAAATTTATTCATACAACTATTTTATTACAAGGCAGACAAAAACAATGTCACATGCAAAAAAACTTGCATGTGACATTTCCATTTAATACCATTATCAACTGTTAAAGTTTTAATCTCTAAGTTGTGTTTCTTGATTAGTTTGATAGGAGTTTGTTTGATAGCTTTGGAGTTACGTTTTGAAAGCATAGCATAAGATATTCGAGTTTGCCGTTCAATTATGGCCACAATACAATATGCATCATTGATTTTGCCAATAACAGTGTCTAATTCAAAATGACCATGTTCAGAGCGATCATTAATATAAGCTGGACGCTTTGAAATTTCTGTTGCATATTTTAATGTTTTAGGTTTGGTTTGTTTTTTCTTCCTAATGCCATATTTGCCTTCAGATTTTTTAACAATATGGTCAAAATCAAGGAAATAAGGGTATTTTTTAATTATTTTATAAATTGTACTAGGTGAAGGAGCAAATTCATCAGGGGATAATTTTTTAAAAGAATTCACAAGATAGGTAACTGATTTCTTAACTTCTTTTTGCTGCAAATTCTTTTTATTTCTATTTTTATTGTATGTATTAAGCTCACTATACCAATATTTTCTGTAGGCCTTTCATTTCTCTTTAATTGCATCACTTACAAAAAAGAGTCGAGAAAATGAATAGCCTAATAAATGTTCGTATAGTTTGGTAAAATTAAGGGTTTTAACACGCATTACTCTTTTTGAACACCTAGGACAAACATAGCGATTGTGTTTATCTAAACTAAGTGGTCTGCGATTTGTAATAATTTTAATTTTGCTTTTTATACTTCGAATGTCTCTATCAAAAATCTTGGCTACTTCTTGGATTGAGAAGCCTTCAGAAAGTTCTTGTAAAATATTATAAAGTTGCTCTAGATCGATTTGATCTGATCGTAATTTTCGTTGTGTCCCAAGTGCCCCTTGCATTTTCAAGATAGTATTATGATTCTCTTCGATTTTAAAATGTTGATATTTATTTTCTTTTTGATATTTGTCAAAAACACAAATATATTTTTCTAAATTTTTCATATAATTTTAAAGTCTCCTTTCATTTTTTAAAAATTATTAATACAACTATTTTATTACAAGGCAGACAAAAACAATGTCACATGCAAAAAATCTTGCATGTGACATTTCCATTTAATAGTTTTTGTAAGATGCCTTGAGTAGATGCGGCAGAATATGGACTTTTCCTATATAATGCAGCTTGCTTTAATGGACTTATGGCACTAACTTTTCGTTGTGATACATTAATATTTTCAACTAGTAAAGTTTTGGGAGCTGTTTCAAAATGTTTTTTAATTTCATTTATTTCACTTGATAAAATTCAACCTTTTCGATCAGATGGGTTATTTGGATTGTAATAATATGTTAAAAGCGGGTTATTTTCTAATTTAGCATTTAACATAAAGTATTCTTCAGGAATAAAATTTTGTATTTCACGTTCACGATCGACTACTAACTTAAGTGCAATTGATTGAACACGCCCAGCTGTAGGAATACCTGGCGAATTTTTAAATTTGGCTTTCATTAAATTTGATAGCCGAAAACCAATAATACGATCAAGCATTCTTCGAGATTTTTGAGCATCAATTAAACCTTGATTTAAATCAACAGGGTTTTGGATTGCTTTTATAATTGCATCTTTAGTAATTTCATTATATTTAATTCTTTTGAAGTTTTCAATTTTAAAATAGCTTACTAAATGGTTTCCAATCCCTTCTCCCTCGCGGTCTGGGTCAGTTGCAATATATACAAAATCGGAGTCCTTTAATTCTTTTTTAATTGCATTAACTATTTTAGTTTTAGTACGATCTAATGAATATTTTGGCTCTCATGATTCTAAATCAATTCCCAAACTATATTGACCGTCTGTTTTCATTTTTAAGAAATGACCAACAGAAGCTATAACTTTATAATTACTTCCGAGGTATTTTTGAATTGTGGAAACTTTATTTGGTGACTCCACTATAACTAAATTTTTCATATTATAAAATATACATTTTTTTTAATTATTTACAATAAAAAAACTAAAAAAGGTTTTGTTACTATTTTTTAGTTTAATATGTTTAGAAATATACAATTATAAAAGCAGCAAATATGGTATAATTTAATTATGAAAAAAATATATTACAAAAAATTGAAAAAATTAATTACTTTATCAGTATTACCTCTTGGTATCATGGTGCTGACTTTTACAGTTTCAACAGCAAAGAAACAAAAAAATCAATCAATAAATTGGTATGATAACTTAGATAACAAAAAGTTTGAAGTTAGGGGTCAGGGTGCAAGAATTTCTTTAAACCAAAACAATGAAGCAGTTTTAGTACCTCTTAACAATAATTTTGAACTTAAATTATTGTTAAACCCTGGTTTTGAAACAGAAAATGAAGAATTTATAAGCAAATTTAACAACGAGTTTATAAATAAAGTCAATAAAAATAATTTAATATACAAAACAATGGAAAAGTCTACAATGATGCCCATTGTTTGGTTTTATTTCGAAACTGAACAAGAACGTCAAGACTTTGTGCAAAAACTAAAGAGTTGAAAAGAAATTTATAAATTTATTATTTTTGAAAATAACGACAATATTGAATCAAACTATCGCGATCCACTCAAACCAATTGATGAACCACCTCTAGAGCTTGAGCCGCCATTAAAAGATAAAGGTCTCGTATATTATAATCTTAATATTGATCCATTCTTTCAAGAATATATTGATTCAGTAAATAAAAATGTAAATATTGTTAATGTCCAGGATTATTTGGGTAATTCTGAGGTAAACAAAATTGGAATATTAGAATCTTGAACACATCCATTTGACAAAAATTACCAAAAATATTTTAAAAATGGCATTGAAATTAATGATCTAAATGCAGAAAAATCCAACAAGAAAAAAACTCATTCAACCATGGTATCAATGATTGCAGGTGGAGAGTATGGAATAGATCGATCTTCAAAAATATATTTGCATACATTTAATAAATTAGATAGCAACTGAATCCCCGCAATCGAAAAAATGGTTAAAGATGATGGTATAAGATTAATAAACCATAGTTATGGATATACTATGTACTGAGAAAAAAATGGTAAAAGAGAAATTCGGCCTGGATATTTAGCTGGTTATGACGAAAACGCATATTTCTTAGACTATATATCGCGTAAATATGGAGTAATAAATGTTTTTGCAGCAAGTAATGATGGAAAAGATGATGAACACTTAATTACGGGTACGCAATTATCATTTAATTCAATTATCGTAGGTGCACTTGATGACAATGCTACAAAAAAGAATTTAAAATATAATGCAATAGCTGAATATTCTAATTATAGAATAACCGATGAATTCAAAGATATCTCTAAACCATTATTTGTTGCTCCTGCACAGTTTTATAACCCTGTTTATAATGTTAATAACTATTATAATGGCACTAGTTATGCCGCTCCTGTGGTAACTGGGTTAATTTCAAACTTATTTAAATATAACGAAGGGATAAAAAATAGTGATAATAGGGTTCCAATTGTAAAAGCTATTTTATCTGCTTCTGCAATTAGTCCAAAAGGTGAAGGTTTAAAATATAAATTTAGTGGTTATGAGCAAAAATATGGTGATGGTACTGTTGATTTTAAAGCAATGTTACAAGCTGCTAATAACCATAAAGCTGCACAAATTACTCCAACGACAAAATCAGGCACTTATGTATTAGCAAGTGAACGTCTTGAGCTTCGAAAGGGTCAAACTATTAAAATATCGAGTTCTTGAACTTTTAATGCAGGAATGTTAAAAGTTGACCCAATGCAATCATATTATTCTTTAACAAATAACAACTATTGGGAAGATAAAATAAGTAGATTTGCTTTATCTCGTTATATTGAATCAAGAGAGCCAATAGGTGCCTTTGATACAAGGTATGAATCTAACAACCCAAAGACTCACAATGCTTATTTGTGACTTAAAAAAGAAGAAGCAAAAAAACAACAAAATAATAGGTGATTTTCTGACTATGACTTAATTCTAGAAAAACAAGAACCAAATGGAATCTGGAAAACTGCCGAAAGCATAGTTACAATTGTGACTAATGATGAATTAATTGAATATAAAGTCCCTGAAAATGGAATTTATAGATATACAGTAAGAAAACTATCTGAAAGTTCATTCAAGCATTCAGTAGATGATATTGTCGCAGTAACGCATGTGGTACGTGATGAAGATTATTAAAAAATTATTATTATCTACATATATCTCAATACCATTGCTTGCTTTTGCGTGTAACTTAAAGGAACCACAAGTAATTAAAGAGCCTTTTAAACCAGATCCAAGTAAAGATAAAAAAACTCAAAATAAACCTTTAGAAGAAAAGATGCCAGAAATCCCAATTTTAAAAAATAATATTAATGATAAAAAAGATGTCCAAACATCACAAACTCATGAACCAAAAAAAGTAGAGGATAAAATAGGTGATCCCGCACCAAATAAAGAAGAAGAACTTATTAAAGAACTGCAAGAAATGTATGAAGTTATGTTCAGGATATATGAGCCCTTTACAAAAACTGGAGTTTTTTCACCAAAAGAATGATTGGAGGAGGACCAAGAAACAATTAAAGAACAATACAAACAAGAACGAAAGGGCACATTTAATATAACATTTTTTAATAACTATCCTCCTTATTTAGAGGACATTGAAAACGAAAGAAGATTAGAAGCACAATATATAAGAATAACTACAAAAGACCAGTTTGATACCTATATTGTACAAAGGTTTAAAGAACTGAATAAATCTAATGATTTTAATCAAAATTCACAGATTAAAAAATTATTTGAAGAATTATATTTAAATAATCAAGATGTCTATGAGATTTTAAACGAAAATGATATTTTTATTAAAAAAGTATCAGGGAACTATAAAAACACTGATGGTGGATTTATAATCCCTATTTATGATGACAAAGAAGTAACAATAACTTATTTAGGATTCTATCATGCACCTGATCCGTCAGAAATTGTAGCACCTACTGTTTACTTACCTGATCCATCTCGTATTTGAGAAGTATTCTTAATTAAAAAGGATTTTGCAGTAAAATATAGGTTTATGTTGCGCGACGTCAATACCACAACTCTTGAGTTCAGAAATGAAATCGCTGATTGATACAAAAATAAATTTTTAAATAAATTCTCATAAATTTTCCTTGTCGGAAAAAATTACATGTATAAAATGTATAATTAACCAGGCGTGTTGAATGAAAAATTAATACTAAAAATATAGTGAACCCCAAAAGTTGGACCAAACAAATTGGTAAAACTTGAGGGGGTTTTTATTATGAAATTAAGATTAGAAGATAAACTGAAGATTATAAAGCTATATCATTCTGGCGAAATCTATAGTAATATGGGTGAGATATTCCGCGATACTAAAACAACAATTAATACCACAATTCGCCAGTACCGCCAGCATGGATTAGAATCATTCAAAGAAAGAAAAAGCTGGACAAAATATAGTGCAGACTGTAAATTTGATATTGTAAACCAAATTTTAAAAGGGAGATCCTATCTAAGCATTGGATCTGAGCTACTAATTAATATTAGCATAATTCTTTCTTGAGTAAAAAAATATCAATTATTCGGGTATAATGATATTATAAACAAAACGAAAGGTAGATCCCCCATGACCATACAAAAGAATAACAAACCAAAACTAGATAAAACACAAGCCAAAATTAAAGCACTTGAAGAAGAAAGAGCAAAATTAAAAATGGAGTTAGATCTCCTTAAAAAATTGAGAGCCTTGGTTGAACAAAGAACAGAGCAAGAAAATAAGAAGAAGTAATACATAAGTATATAAATTATTACAAAATTAAAATGACTACACCTTTAGGATATAGGCATCGATCCTAAATTAATTTTTAGTCTAATTTTAGGGGTTTGCTATAATCCCTCCTGTAATTTTTTATTAATAATACTCACACAATTTTTACAAACATAAGTTACATTTTTGTTTAATATACTTAAGAAGAATGTATAAAAACATGTAGAATAACTAATTTTTTGCACTACTTTTTTTAATTTACTGCCCTAAACTGGGAATTTTTTTTCGGACAGTTTTACCTTCCCCAACCATACCATTTGGCTAAGCCAAATGGTATGGTTGGGGAAGGTTTTTTTATCTTATTCTTTTATAATTATATCAGTTTATAAATTCTTTGATTTTTTTTGATAATTCAATAAAAGTAAGCCTTTTACAGGTTTGATCAAAATTTGGAAAAATCTCGCTTTTAAGAATTGAAAAGAAATATTCAATTTCACGGTTGTCTAGACTATTGCCAATTCTTGACATTGATATTTTACCTTTTAGCAATTCTATTTTTTTAGTATATTCAACCGACGAATAAGCGGATCCATGGTCAGAATGTAAAATAAAATTTTTTTTGAATTTTGTATTACTGATATTATTCAAAATTAGTTCGGTATCATTTCTAAGTGATAATTCATAGGTCACAAACTTAGTTTTATGGTCGATAATTGCGGATAAATAAATATGATTTTGCTCAATGTCTTTTGGTGCTGGTATGTAGGTCACGTCTGTTGCATATATATTATTGTTGATTGAATTATAATCTCGTTTTACTAAATCAGGCACTTTAACACAAGTATTTTTAGATTCTTTGTTTTTACGTTTTTGTCTAACAAATGTTTTTAAATTAAGTTTTTTCATATAATTCCCAAGGGTTCTAGGATTTATTTGAATATTATATTCTTGGAAAATATATTTAGCAAGCCTCCTTCGTCCATACCTTTCTTTATTTTCGACAAAACTTTTAAAAATTATTTCTTTGTGTTTGACATTTATCTCTTTAGCCTTGTTGTTATCTTTCAATTTCTCATAATATGTGGATCTTGCTATTAAAAAAATTTTTGCCTTGTATTTTGATGAAAGATTTTCAATTTCTTTAATATTTTTAATATCTGCATCAATATTATTTTCATTAAAAATTCGATAGTAGTATTTTATAACTGCATCTTTTTCATCATCTTTAAGAGTATTAATTCATGTATAATCGAGAACTTTCTTTTTCTTTCTCCCAACACCTTTATCTTTCTTGGGTGATTTACCGCTTTGTGATTCTATGTTCATATTTAAATTATACAGTTTTCTTTTCTTTAACATATTTTTCATTGATTCTTTATTTCAGTATGCTTTTCTGATGTCAAAACAGAAATTTTCAAATTCTGCTTTGGTTATTCCCAGGTTCAAGTATTTATCGTATAAGTCAAAAATTTTGATTCATTCTTTAGTCTTTAAATGTCTCATAAGTACCTCTTTTTCTTTATATTAAAAATATTCGGATTTTGTCCGAATATTTCTTCCCTGTCTACCCAGACTGTTGGGGTTAATCTTTTTTTTATTTTTTGATTTATATTATGATGCTTTTGTTACAAAAAAAGATAATGAAAAAACAAACCAAAAAATTTTTTTCTTCTTTGGCAATTAAATTGGAAAATTTATATATTTTTTGATGTTTTTACTGTTTAAAAAACCAGAACATAATTATGTATATTGTTAAATTAACTACAAAATTTCAAAATGCAGCAAAAAGATTTTTAACCCCCCGCCCTTGATTGTAATCAAGGGGGGCCTTACTTTTGAAAAAGTAAGCAAAACTCCCAGAAAACACGGGCCCGTGTTTTCTATTTTTATTATTTTCTTTTTTAATAAAAAAATATTAAAATTAATATGCATCAATTTTTATTTCATCATTGATGCTCCTGTGTAATGTTCTAAGTATCTCTAAATACTCAGCCATAATCTTATTGGCTTCAAGGATATTTCCTTGTGCATTCACAGATACTCTATTAAACTTTGAGATATATAATTCAAGAGTTTTAAAAAATGAGTTTGTTTTCTTGTGGATAAATGCTAGTTTTCCAACGGCAGGGATAGAATAATCTAAACCTTTTTCAAGAGCTCACATTTCTGTAAAGCTTAGATATTTTCCAGTAGGTTCTTTGGCAAAGTATTTTTTTCCATTATATTTAAAATACAAATTATCATCAGAAGAATGTACTAACACAACATCAGAATTATAAGGAAATATAATCCTTTTGTCATGCATATCGAAGGCTGCAAGGTTTTGACCTTGATATCTAACAACGCCATTTAAAACTTTTCTATTAATCTCTAAATCAACGGCTCAATTGCCGTTTTTCTTTCCTTCTTTTTGAAAAACATTATGTTTAGAAATTATTTTTTTATTCCTCGTGTTGTAATAATTTTGAAATACTTCATTATTTTGCTTTAAATCATTAATATCTTTATATCCGTTTTCATGAATTAATAATGGGTATTGGTCTAATGATGTTCTAAAAGATCTCTCAACGTGTGGTTTATGTTTAGGATTAGAAGAACTGAGTACTTCTATTCCTTTTTTATTTAAATCTTTTTCAAAAATTGTTTGTGCGTTTTCGTTTCCCCAAAAAGTTCTTCTTTTATCAGTATAAATTTTCTTTGGAAATCCATATTTCTTAAATACTATTTCTAACACTCTTTGATATCCTAATGTTGTTTCTTGTTCTTCAAATCATGCTGCTAATAATGTTCCAGTGGCAACATCAATTGCATGATAAAGATAGAATGGTTTATTATTTTTTAAATATGGTTCAAGCTGAGCATCGATTTCAACAATTTCACCAAATTCTAAATTTTTCTTTAGACCCAAAACTTGTCTTTGTTTTTCATTTTGTTTAATTTGTTTATAATATTTTTTTAATAGCAATGTTGTCTCTTGTGAAGTTTTCTTCTTTGATAATTTTGCTATTTTTCTTCCTCTTTTGGTTGTATGTATATTAAATAATCCTAATTAGTTGAATCTTCTTACCAAAGTTTTGTAAGAAATTTTTTGCCTTATAAAAGAACCATATTCTGAATAATAATAACTTTTAAACGAAAGTTGGTTATTTGTTAGAGCACTATTTAAAATAACTTCACATGTTTTTAAATAATCTTTAAACACTAATTCAATTTCTGAATCGGTAACTTTGCAACTTCTTTGTTGATTTTTATTTTTATGACTGATGTTAATTTCTTGATTACTTTTTATTATTTTTTTATATCTTTTTACAGTTGATACACTGAGCTTTGTAATTAAACTAAGTTGAGATAAAGATTTTTCAATATTTGCAGCAATTAATATGAGAGATTGCTGTTTTTTTAGTTCGTAGTTTGTTAAGTTTTTGTACTTATCTATGTTATGTTTAAATATCATAAATAATTTATACCATATTTTAATTAAATTAGTTCACTTTCCAAGGGATTTATATATGGACCTAAATAGTTGTCATTGGACAGCCTGGGCTTAGTGATACTACTTTTTTTACTAATATATAAAGTTTAATATATAATATATATTATATATTTATAATAACAGGAGGAATATTGAAACGTACGAAACAAAAAAGTATGCGAGAGCAAAGAATTGAAGTTATTTCAGAAATTTATACTTGCGAACTTTTAGAACAAAATATAGATGCAAAGTTAATTGCCCAAAATAACCAAAAATTAACATTGCAGCAAATTACTAAATTGCATGAAATTCAAGAAAGATACCACTTTATCATTGATGTTTATAAAAAGTTAATTAATTTAGAGTGAGAGTGAGATAGAATTAGCCCGTTAGTTAAAGCTATTTTAATTAGCGGAGCAAATGAGTTTTGAAGTTTAGATCCAAAGATTGTGATTAGTGAAGCTGTTATTATTACAAAGTTGTTTTTTAGTATGCCTGAAAAAAATGGCAAAGAATTGCTTGAAAATAGAATTTATAAATTTGTTAATGGTTTATTAGAAAATTTTTATAAATTCTTAATTAAACTTGAATCTGTTTCTAAATAAATGAATTTAATTCAGTTGATTTATTTTCAAAGATTAAAAAAACGACTTTGTAATATCATCCAAGCCTTTATTGATTTAAAAATCTTTAACTCAGCTGTAAAAAATGTAACGTTTGATTTGCATCCTAAGGTGCATTTTAAACTTAATGGTTTTATCAATCATCTTTATTCGCTTTTTGAGAAATATATTACCCAAAATATGGATAAAGAGATTTTACATAATTTTTTATGTTTTTATATTTACCACCAAGTTGGTAATAATAACTTATTATGAGGTAGAATTGAAACTGAAGTTGATTTATCATCCAAACGAAATTTAATTGAGTTTAACCACCAAAAACGTAATTTTTACTATGCTTTTTTAAATCAAATTAAAGAATTAGATAATTATAATACACAGCTTAGAATCATTTTAAGGAATACTTTATAATGAATCAAGATATTCGTGATCAATTTCCTATCTTGAAAGAGTTAACATATTTTGATAGCGCAGCACTAGTTTTAAAACCACTTTGTGCTATTAAAGCTTTAAATGAATTTTATCTTTCTAAGTCAATTTCTTCAAGAACTGCGGACACTCCACTTGGCTCATTTATTAACCAAAAGATTAACGATGTCAGGGAAAAAATTGCCAAATTAGTTGATGCTAAAAAAACTGAAGTGATTTTTACAAGCGGAACTACTGAATCAGTTAATTTGTTTGCAAGAATGTTTGGTCGGTTATTAAAACCTCATGACATAATATTATTAAGCGCATACAACCATTCCTCAAACATTATTCCATGAATTGAAATTGCAAAGGAAACTAAATCAAAGATAATCATGAGCATTGATTTAGTTTCTGACTTAAAAAAATATAATAATATAAAATTAGTTTCATATAGCCAAGAAACCAATAATTTTGCAAAAGATTTTGATTTAAACTTAATTTATAAATTAGCAAAATCCAAAGATGCTTATGTTTTAAATGATGCAGCACAAGCTATTAGTCATTATCAAGTTAGCATTAAATTTTGTGACATAATTGTTTTTAGTACTAATAAATTTTATGGTCCTACTGGTCTTGGTCTTTTAATAATTAAAGATGATTTATTAAGTCAATTATCACCTGCTAAATATGGTGGTGGGAGTGTGGTTGAGGTAAAAGATGATTTAGAATGAAAATTAAAAAAGCATATCAGTGCTTTTGAACCAGGTACTCCCGATTTAGCTGGTATATATATGTTTGATCAATCGCTTGAGTTTTTTAAGAGTATTGGTTATCAAAAAACTCAAGAAATATTACTTAATTTATCAATGTATTTACATGATAAATTAAGTAAGTTAAGTAATATTGAAATTTTTTCAAAACCTGGGGATTACATTTGTCTAATTAATGTTAAGGGGATAACCCCCCAAGATGTTGCTACTTATTTAGGATCTAAAAATATCTATACTATTTCTGGAATTTTTTGTGCACAATACTTACGTAATTTGCATAGTGAATATTCATATTTAAGAATTTCATTAGGCATTTATAATACATATGAGGATATTGATAAATTAGTTTATGAATTAGAACATGGAGGTGATTTTTATGCTTTTTAATCCAAATAAAGCACGCGAAATAATTATGGAACATTATAAGAATCCTTTATTCAAATCTAAAGTTAGTGAAGGGACAAATACCTATTATTCAAATACTTGTTCTGATAAATTAGAGCTTGAACTAACTTGGAATAATGATGTTTTAATAAATGCAAAATTTGATGGCCATGGCTGTGCTATTTTTATAGCCTCAACAGATATATTATTAAAAACATTAATAAATAAATCTAAAGAAAAAATAATCAATGTGATAAACTTATATGAAAAATTTTTAAATGATCCTTCAAAATATTCTAATGAAGAATTAAAACCTTTAGAATCTTTATGAGTGTTTTTTAATGTTAAAAAACACCTTAGCAGATTATCATGTAGTTTATTAACAGCCAATGCCATTAAGGAAGAATTTGAAAAAACGTTATAGTTATATTTTTCATGTCGATTTTGACAGTTTTTTCGTTAGTGCGATTAGAACCATTTATCCTGAATTAAATAATAAACCTGTTGCCATAGCAAAAAATGCAGTTCACGCTGTGGCTGAATCAATTAGTTATGAATTGCGTGTGCTTGGTTGTAAATCTGGACAAAAAATTTACGAAATCAAAAATATTGAACCAAAGACTGCGGTAGTTGCTTCCCGCTATGATTTATATAATACTCTTTCAAGTGCTATTTTTGAATATTTACGTAATAAATACTTAGCTAAATTACAAATCGCATCTATTGATGAATGCTATATTTATTTTGAGGAAGATACAATTGCTAATGATGAAACCGCACTAAAAATTGCCAAAGAAATTCAAAAGGATGTTTTAGAAAAATTTAAAATACCTGTTACCGTTGGAATTTCTTTTAATAAATTTTATGCAAAAATGACAACAAATATTTCCAAACCCTTTGGAGTTG
This sequence comes from Mycoplasma sp. 10961, assembly GCF_055523525.1. Lineage (NCBI taxonomy): Bacteria > Bacillati > Mycoplasmatota > Mollicutes > Mycoplasmatales > Mycoplasmataceae > Mycoplasma > Mycoplasma sp. 10961. Next base: position 788,309 of record NZ_JBVFVD010000001.1, on the reverse strand, counting down.
GTTTGACAAATAAAGACAATTATCAAGAAAAATTCTTTGATTTAGATATTATTAAATTCCATGGAATTGGGGCAAAACTTGCAACTAAATTAAATAAAATTGGAATTTATAAAATTAAAGATTTTTATGATTTTGATTTATCTAATCCGCTTTTAAAATCAGTTTTAGGAACAACCACTTTTAAATATTACGATGCTTTAAATATTGATTTACAAGATGATGTATCAATAGAAGAAACGTTAAAAGGAATTGGTAATGAAGTAACTTTTGGAAATTCTACTAGAGACGAATTGATTATTTACAATGCATTAAACAAAATGATTCAAAAAGTTAGTAACCGATTAAATCTATATGAAAAAGTGGGTAATTTAATTACATTAGTTGTGCGGATGCCAACAAAAAACTGAGTGTCAAAAAATAAACAATTAGACTTTAATATTTTTAAATACCAAGATATAAAAAAACAAGCATATTTTCTTTATCAAAAATACTTTTTAGATAAAGAAATTCTTGGTATTGGGGTTCGTATTTCTGGTCTTAGTGAAAGTTATAATAACTATGAAAAAATTTCATTATTCTCTAATGATGTTAAAGATCTTTCACAAATTGATTTCATTATTTCAAAATTAAAACATAAGAGTAAAACAAATAAAATTTATACTTTATCTGATTATCAAAAGATTAAAAATCGTAAGAATCGCTATGGTGATAATCCACTTGGCAGTGTAATTTTTAAAAAATAGGAGTAAACATGAAAATAGGAATTTATGGTGGTTCTTTTGATCCAATTCACAAAGGTCATATTGAAATTGCAAAGTATGTTATCAATGAGCTTAATTTAGATAAATTATTAATTGTGCCAACTTACAATTCACCTTTTAAGCAAAAAACAATTTCATCAAATGACAAACTTAATATGATTAACTTAGTTTTAGAAGATAAAATGGAGCTATGTGATTTTGAGATAAAGCGTAATACGGTAAGTTATACAATTGATACTGTAAAATATTTAAAAAATAAATATAAAAATGACGAATTATATTTAATTATTGGGTCAGATAACTTACCTAAATTAGATAAATGAAAAGATATTGAGTTAATTAGCAAATTAACTCAAATAGTTTGTGTCAAACGTACTAAAAAAATTAATAAAATAAATCTTAAAAAATACGGTGGTATTTTACTTAATAATCCACTTTATGAATATTCATCAACTGATTACAAAAAAGGTTATTTAAATATAGTGGATACCAAAGTAGCTAAATATATCCAAAGCAAAGGCCTATATTTAGAAAAAATTATTCATAATTCATTAAGTGCATTACGTGCTAAACATAGTATTGCATGTGGAACCTTTGCAGCTGAACTTGCTAAATCTCATAAATACGATGCTAAAAAAGCTTATTTAGCGGGTTTAATGCACGATATTGCTAAAGAATGAAGTGAAAATGAATCTCGATATTTTTTAAATGAATATGCACCTGAATATGCAAAAGTTCCCAAACATTTCTTGCACCAACATTGCTCTGCAATGTGAGCAAAACATGGTTATTTACTTGAAGATTCTGGAATTATTGAGGCTATAAATTGTCATACAGAAATGAAAATAGACATGAATATCTTAGATAAAATTTTGTTTATCGCCGATAAAATTTGTGCTGGGCGTAAATTTGCTGGTATTCAAAAAGTGCGTGAATTATGCTTTAAGGATTTAGATAAAGGATTTGCAAAAGTAGTTAAGATTACTTATGAATGAAATTTATCTAAAGCAATTCAATTTAACGAAAAATCATTAAAAATTTATCATAAATATATGGAGAAATAATGGAAAAACAAAGAATACAAAAAATTCTCTCTTTATCTGGAGTTGCTTCACGCCGAGAAGCTGAATCACTTATTTTACAAAAACGAATTAAAGTTAATGGAATGGTTGCAAACCTTGGTGATAAAGCATCATTTAATGATGAAATATTTGTTGATAATAAACTAATTAATCACCCCGAAGAAAAAGTTTATTATGTTTTAAATAAACCACCTAAAACTATTTGCTCATTAAAAGATAATTTTAATCGAACTTTAGTTACTGATTTAATTGATACCCCATATAAAGTTTTTCCAGTTGGACGCTTAGATTATGATACAACCGGAGTTTTATTAATTACTAATGATGGAGAATTATCAAATAAATTATTACACCCCAAATATCAAATCTTTAGGGTGTATCGAGCGAGGTTGAATGAATCGTTAACAAAGCACGAATTAAAAGAATTAAATAAAGAAGTTTTTATTAATAAAAAATATAGTAAACAAGATGTGCTAGCAATTCCAGATACTCCTAAATCCTATTTAGTAGTATTATCAGTTGGGACATATCACCACGTTAAAGAATTATTTAAATTAGTTAATAAAACTGTGCTCAATTTAAAACGTATTGAATATGCAGGCATAACAGTTGACAAAATGCCCATAGGTACATATCGTAAATTAACCTTAAAAGAAATTAAAGATTTAAAAAATTTAGTAAGATCGCAAGAAGCAAAGTTACTTAAAAAGGAGCAACATGATTAAAAAACATTTAACAAAAAAAACCTTTAAAAATGCAATGGATTATATTAAAAAAGGAAATATTTTCTTTTTAGCTGTTGCTTTTTTATCTGGGGTAGTATTTAATGCAGTAGTATCATCTTTAGCTAATGATATTATTATGAGTGCTATTTCAGAATTAATTGGAAAAAAAGAATTAGAAAACTGAAAAATTGGAGGAATGTTCATTGGTAAGTTTTTAGGAACAGTAATTAACTTCATTATTGTTACGGGCTTATTATTTGTTATTTTATTTTTATATTTTTATATAAAAAATTACCGTTTGTCTAAAAAGCCAAAAGAACCTGTAAAACCAAAAGTACATGTTCCCACAGTTGAAGAACAAATTTTAGCAGAATTAAAAGAATTAAATTCTAAATTAAGCAAACAAAATTTACTACCGAATGATGATACAAATAATGAAATTAAATAATACTTAGTAATTTTGCTAAGTATTATTTTATATTTTATAAAGTGTTATAATTAAAGCATTATAAACAAACCATATAACAATTTTAATTAGAAGGAAACATGAGAAGATTAGTTTTAAATTTAGAAAACGCAATTTGTCAAAACAAGATTTTAAAATACCAAGATAAAGTAAGTGAAATTAATGCTGCAATGAATAATTTCACTTCGCTTGGTTCAGATTTTTTAGGTTGAAAAGATTTACCTGAAAATATTAATTTAGCTGAAGTTAATGATATGAAACAAGCAGCTAAAAAGTTACATGAACAAGAAATTGAATTATTAGTAGTAATTGGAATTGGTGGTTCATACCTTGGTGCCAAAGCTGCTTTAGATTTTATCCAAGGTTTATACCCTGGAAAAGAGCGCAAAATGGAAGTTATCTTTGCGGGGACTTCGATTAGTTCTAGTTCCTTGGATCAACTCTTAAAATATGCGGCTGGTAAGAAATTTGCAATTAATGTTATTTCAAAATCAGGAACTACAACTGAACCAGCTATTGCGTTTAGATTCTTTAAAAATTTATTAGAAGAAAAAGTTGGAACACAAAAAGCATCAGAATTAATTTTTGCGACAACTGATTTTAAAAAAGGAACGTTGTTTGAATTAGCAACACAAAAGAATTATCAAAAATTTGTAATTTTAGATTCAATTGGTGGGCGCTTTAGTGTGCTTTCACCGGTAGGATTATTCCCACTGGCATGTGCTGGAATAAATATTGATGAATTATTAGCTGGCGCTAAAGAAGCAAACTTAGTTTACAAAGAAGATTCATTGGAAACAAATGATGCATATAAATATGCCGTTGCTCGTTATCTTTTAGGTAAAGAGTTCCAAGCCGAAATGCTTGTGTCATATGAACCAAATTTTGCATACTTTAATGAATGATGAAAACAATTATTTGGCGAAAGTGAAGGGAAGCAAGGTAAAGGATTATTACCTACTTCAGCAGTTTTTTCAACAGATTTACATTCACTTGGGCAATTTATTCAAGAAGGTTCAAAAGTTTTATTTGAAACAATTGTTACATTACAAAAACCAGAATATGATTTAATAATTCCACATGATCAAGAAAATTTAGATAAATTGAATTATCTTGAAGGAAAAACAGTTCATTTTGTTAATAATGCAGCCTTTCAAGCGACTATGGATGCACACGTGCAAGTTGGAAATGTGCCAAATATTCATATTTTATTAGAAAATTCTGCCGAACGTAGTTTTGGTTGATTGGTAATGTTCTTTGAAAGAGCTTGTGCAATTTCAGCTTATTTATTAGGAGTTAATCCTTTTGATCAACCTGGTGTTGAAGTTTACAAAGCAAATATGTTTAAGATTTTAGGTAAAAAATAATTAATAATAAACTCCAGTTTGATATGGAGTTTATTATTAAACTTAGTATAATAGGAGCTAATTATGAAAAGAGTTAGAACAAGATATGCACCAAGCCCTACAGGTTATTTACATATAGGAGGAGCAAGAACTGCATTATTTGCTTATTTATTTGCAAAACATTATAATGGTGATTTTATCTTTAGGTTAGAAGATACTGATATTAAGCGTAATGTTGAAGGTGGCGAAAAATCACAAATTAATAATCTTGCCTGGCTTGGAATTATTCCTGATGAATCACCCCTTGTTCCTAATCCAAAATATGGACCATATCGCCAAAGTGAAAAACTAGATCGGTATAAAGAAATATCAAGCCTTTTGTTAGCAAAAGGTTATGCTTATAAAGCATATGATACAAGTGAAGAATTACAAGCTCAAAAAGATGAAAGTTCTGCTAAAGGAATTCCAAGTTTTAGATATAACCGAAATTGGTTAAAAATTTCTGAAGCTGAAAAAGAAGCAAGGGATGCAAAAGGAGAATATTCAATTAGGTTTAAAATGCCTGAAAATGTTGAGTATGTTTGAAATGATATTGTGCGTGGTGAAATTTCATTTAATTCATCAGATATTGGTGATTGAGTCATTATGAAATCTGATGGGTACCCAACATATAATTTTGCAGTAGTTGTTGACGATTATGATATGGAAATTACCCATATTTTAAGAGGTGAAGAACATATTGGCAATACACCAAAACAAATAGCAATTTATAATGCTCTTGGGTGAGAAGTGCCACAATTTGGACATTTAACAATTATAACTAATATGGAAGGTAAAAAACTTTCAAAACGGGATACATCTCTAAAACAATTTATAGAAGATTATAAAAATGAAGGTTATGTACCTGAAGCTATCTTTAACTTTTTAACCTTGTTAGGATGAACTTCTAGTGATAGTCAAGAACTTCTTAGCAAAGGGCAAATTATATCCAAATTTGATGAAACAAGGTTAAGCAAAAGCCCTAGCAAATTTGATATTAATAAAATGATTTGATTTTCAAAACAATATTTTAAAAATCAATGTAATTATGAATTATGATCAAACTTAAAATTAGGTGATATTAAAAAAAGTCAAGCTTGAATTGAGTTATTTTTAGAGACATATAAATCAAGCTGTGCTACTTTAAATGAATTAAAAGATAATTTAAATATTTTATTACAAAATAAGATTACAAAATTTGAATTTGATCAAAATGAATTAAAAGTAGTTATGAAATTTAAAAACTTGTTATTAAATAAAGAATTTACAATTGAAAATATCCAAAGTTGTATTAATCAAACATCTGAGCTATTAGGCATTAAAGGTAAAAAATTATTTATGCCTCTTCGCATGGCAACTACTTCTAGGGAACATGGTCCTGAACTTGCTAAAGCTATTTATCTATTTGGACAACAAACAGTAACTAAGTCACTAAACCAATACTAATGAAAATACATTTTAAATCATTAATTAATCAAAATGATGAATTAAAAACAATTGAATTTACTGTACCAGTAGAAACTTACCATAATGATGCTTTTAAAGTATTTGTCTTTGATGAACCAAACACAAATACCAAAAGCATGATTGAAATTTCAGAGGATCTAATCAACATTCATACCAGTAATTCATCAATTTATTTAAAATATCAGCAAGAATTTGAATTTAATTATGTTGTTAACGATAAAGGTAAAGAATTTATGCTTCCATGTATAACAGCGTGAACTTTTAAAGATTTCCATGAAAACACTTATATCTTTCAATATACTTTAAAGACTAAAAACACCCACATTGGTGAATTTAAAATAACCTTAAATTTAGAATAAAAACGTAAATTTCTTTAAATATTTACGTTTTTTTTTTTTTTGGTTTGGAGTATAATTTTTTTGCATCAAAATAAAACTTATTTTAATGCAAATTTAAATACACAAAGGAATATTTATGAAAACGAAATTACTTTTAATAACTGTTGGTTCGATATTTGCAACTAGTACAGTTATTGCTGGAGTTACGTTAGGTATTTTAAATAAACCTACTAAAGATACTCCAGAGCAACAAAGAGAAAAAGAAAGAATTGTTTCATTAACTAATGAATATGACTCTTTATTGAGTACAGCAAATGAGAAATTAGGTTCTCAAAACTCAGAAATTCAAGTTATTAAAAATGAATTACCAGAAAATCCAAATGCAATTGATTTACAAACAGCTATAAATAAAATCAATAACCTAATTCTCGCTAAAGCTCAAGAGGAATATAATATTGCTAAGACATCTTATGATAAAGCATTTGAAAATGCTATAAATGTTTTAGGTGAAAATAATTATGAATTTCAAACTATTAAAAATCTGCTTCCTACCAATCCAACATCAGCTGAGTTAGCAAATGCTACTCAAAAGATTAATAGAATTGTTAATGCAAAATCAGAATATGACAAAATTTTAAAACAAGCACTTGAAGTTTTAGATGAAGTTGATAAGAAAAAAGTTAATGAAATTAAAGATGGTTTACCTGAAAATCCAACCTCAAATGATTGAATTCAGGCTGAGGGTAAAATTAAAAATATTTTATTAAATTCTGAATATAATAAATTAGTTAAGCAAGCTAGTGAAAATACCAATTTAATCCAAGAAGATAAAACCAAAATTGAAGAAATTAAAGCACAAGTTCCAACAACTAATCCAAGTTCATCAGAATTACAAAATGCAATTAATAAACTTAAAGATATTTTAGTAAAAGATGATTATAATAAACAAAAACAAAAAGCACAAGATTATTATGGTTTAAATCATCCTGAACTTAAATCAATTATCGATTCATTACCTACAAATCCCACAACTGCTGATTTTGAATCAGTATTAGACAAAATTAAGGCTTTAGTTAATATAAAAGAAGATTATAATAAATCTCTAAATGATTCTGAAACTTTAGATGAAGAAGATAAAGCTAAAGTTGTGCAAATTAAAAATCTGCTTCCTACCAATCCAACATCAGCTGAGTTAGCAAATGCTACTCAAAAGATTAATGTAATTGTTAATGCAAAATCAGAATATGACAAAATTTTAAAACAAGCACTTGAAGTTTTAGATGAAGCTGATACGCAAAAAGTTAATGAAATTAAAGATGGTTTACCTGAAAATCCAACCTCAAATGATTGAATTCAGGCTGAGGGCAAAATCAAAAACATTTTATTAAATTCTGAATATAATAAATTAGTTAAGCAAGCTAGTGAAAATACCAATTTAATCCAAGAAGATAAAACCAAAATTGAAGAAATTAAAGCACAAGTTCCAACAACTAATCCAAGTTCATCAGAATTACAAAATGCAATTAATAAACTTAAAGATATTTTAGTAAAAGATGATTATAATAAACAAAAACAAAAAGCACAAGATTATTATGGTTTAAATCATCCTGAGCTTAAATCAATTATCGATTCATTACCTACTAATCCCACAACTGCTGATTTTGAATCAGTATTAGACAAAATTAAGGCTTTAGTTAATATAAAAGAAGATTATAATAAATCCCTAAATGATTCTGAAACCTTAGATGAAGAAGATAAAGCTAAAGTTGTGCAAATTAAAAATCTGCTTCCTACCAATCCAACATCAGCTGAGTTAGCAAATGCTACTCAAAAGATTAATAGAATTATTCTTGATTCTAATTACAATAAGACTTTAGAAGAAGCAAAAGCTACTTATGGTGAAAATAATGCACAAATTAAAACAATTACTGCTAAAATTTCAGATAATTCTTCTAGTTCTGAAGTAATTCAAGCAATTAATGAACTAAAAGAATTATTAAAGAAAAAAGAAACAGAGCTAAATTCTGAATTTAGCAGAATTGCTAAAATAGTTGATGACAATTTTGCTAATAATACAGAATTAGCACAATTAAAATCTGAATTAAGTGAAAATGCTAATTTAGCTAAGTTACAGGAAGTTAACAAAAAACTAAAAGAACTTTGGGATAAACTAAGACTTGAAGAAGGTAAGAAAGAAGAAAATAAACTAAATATTGCTGGTAATGATAATAAATTAGAACTATTTGTGCAACCAGGGGGCAGTGGTAGAGATTTTAATATTGTATTTAGTGGTCAAAACTTTATGAGCCGCTTTCATAATAGACCTGATGCTAACATAAGAGTTATGAATACAAAAGACAATATTACTTATTTCACTTTAAATTTTAATAGACACAATTCTAATTTTATAAATAATGATACTAAAATAAACTTTTCAACTGACCTTAATGGACCAAATAAACGTAATTACAACCGTGATTTTTATATAGATAAAGTGATTATACAAACAAATAAAGAAACTATAGAACTTCCATTAGAAGGTAAAGTACTTAAATTTAATGCTTCAAAAGAAACACAAACAGTTAATTTACGTACTATACAGGAAATTGAAGAAAGTGAAAAACAAAAGCAAACAACTTAAAATTAATTTTCAAAATAACGAGGTTGCACTCGTTATTTTTCGTTAAATAAAATTACTAATACTTGATTTATGTTTCAATATAAAAACTATTTAAATATTCATCAGTTTACTCAAAGGTTTTGTTGCATGAATTATTGAACATATGTTATAATAAAAAATAATAAATATTTACATTTATTTAGACATTTAATTTAAATTATTTAATAATAATAAAAAAAGGAGCAAACATGGAGAATGTGAGAATCTTTGCCCTTGGGGGGCAAGATGAAAATGGTAAAAACAGCTATGTTTTTGCTTATAATGAAGATTTATATTTAGTTAATAGTGGTGTGAAAATACCTGTTAATGCAGAGAATGGTATTGATACAATTATCCCTAATTTTGAATATTTAGAAAAAAACAAAAAATATATCAAAGGTGTTTTTATCACTGATGTTAGAAATGAAAGTTTTTCGGCACTTCCTTGATTATTAATGAAAGTGCCAGGTTTAAAAATTTATACTTCAGAATTTAGTAAAGATATTATTATTGATCGCCTTGAAAAATACAATATCAAACCAAGTAGTTATAAAATTATTATAATCACTAAAAAAACTAAAATAGGTAGAATTTATGTACAGCCAATTGCATTATCTGGAAGTGTGCCAGGCAACCTTGGTTTTAGTTTTATCACAAAAACTGGAGATTATGTCTTTATGTTTAATTATTTAGAAGGAGATTTAGGTCTTTTTGGTAAATCATGATTTTTACATTTACCAAAACTATTTTCAGGTCGTAAAGTGAGGGCATTAGTATCAGATGCTGGTAAAACAAATTATGCTGGTAAAGCATATGAGCGTTTTAGTTTACCTGAAAGTATTACAAATACTTTCAGAAGAGCTCGCAAAGACCAAAGAATTATTTTTGGAGCTTTTAGTGAGGATATGGTTAGTTTACATAATATTTTAAACCTAGCTTTAAAATATAAAAGGCCTGTTGCTGTATATGGTAAAAATTATTGGACATTACTTGAAACAATGCAAAGGCTAACTGTCAATCAACAAGATGCTATGAAATTACCAACAATTATTGATTATCGTGAGATTGAAAAATACAACAATGTGGTAATTTTAGTAACTGGTTCACCAGAAAGGTTATATAACAGACTTTTAAAAACTGTTGCTGGCGAGGATTTATATTTAAGTTTCAAAAAAAATGATCATTTTATTATGAATACTCCAATGGTCAATGGTTTAGAATCAAAGGTTAGTTATATTCTTGATGAAATAGCCAGAATTACACCACACGTAATTGAAATTCCTGATCAAAATTATTTTTATTGTCGTCCATTTCGCGAAGACATTGTTAGTTTAGTAAAATATTTACAACCTGATTATTTTTTGCCATCCCAAGGTCTATTTAGATATTTAACTGATTGTGCTGATGTAGTTGATGGTATTGAAAATAGCAAAACTAAATCAATTGTACTTTTAAATGGAAAAGTATTACATTTTCAAGGCGGGATTAAATTTTCGCAAAATGCAAAAATTAAAGAAGTAAAAGACGTTATTGTTGATGGATTTGGAGTTGGTGATATCTCCTCTGAAGTTATCGCTGAGCGAGAAGTATTAGGACGAGAAGGAGTGATTATTATTAATGCTCAATATAATCCTAAAACTCGACAAATTGTCAGCTATTTAAATATAAAAAGCATTGGTGTAATTGATGAAAATAAAGTGAATTGGTTAAATGATTTAATTAAGCAGGTTTTTATTGATTTACTATCTAATCGGGTTTACACCTCAATGTACGAAGTAAATGAGAAAATTCGTAAAACGATTCGTAAGAAAATTTTTAAATTAACTGATAAAGATCCGCTTGTTGCCTTAACACTAGTTCCGGTATAAAATGAAATTAAGCAAATTTTATAAATTATTAAAGATAAGTTTTGTTGAGAAAGAACTAAACTTTACACGAAAAGCTCCTAAAAAAGAACTTTTATACCTGTTTTTAAGTTTATTGTTATGAACTTTTAGTTTTTTATGCTCAATTTCTTTTGTGTTTTTATCACCAAGTTATGAATTTAAAGTTTTTTATATTTTTAGTTACGGACTATTGTTTGGTGGTTCTATATGGTTTGTTTTAATTTTATGGCTTATAATTTTGTTTGTAAAACTATTTAATAAACGACTTGAAAATAAATGTTTTGCTTGGTTAAATAAACGTTTTAAAGTTTCATGGTGAAATTTTAAAAAACAATTATTTAAACTTATCTTTGTAAGTTTTGTTTTAATTTTGTTAATTTATCATTTGGTTTTACATTTTGTTAATGTAAATCTTAAAGAATTTGATTTTAATTATGATAAGTTTCAAAATATTTATTTATACGGATGATGGGATAAATTTTATAATGTGGGGTTTATTAATTCAAATTCAACAATTATTGAAAATTTAACTAATCATTATTTAATAAGTAATAATATTGGGTTTTTATTTGATTCAATTTTGAACTTACTATATGTAATTTCATTTTCGTATATTTTAGCTTTAGTTTGTATTATTTTGATTACTCTATATTTAATCAAGCTCTTATTTTTTCCAATTTTACGAATTAAAACAAAAAATAAAGTTATTTTTGCTTTTAATTTATCATTATTAAATGAAAGAATAATGTTAACAAATTCTAAAAAGTTTTATACTTATTCAAAACAAACCAAAATGTTTTATGAGTTTTTAATTTTCTTAGAATCCAAAATCATTAATTTTAGATTAAAGGATGGTAAACTAAAAACACTTTTAAAGGAATTAGATTCTCATCCATTACAAGACTATTTAAAAGAGTTTTTAGATAATGAAAATACTGAAAACTTAGAACTTATACAAATACAAACAAATAACAATGTACATGATGAATTAAGTTTAGAACTTGATTTATCTGATTCAATTTTTCAAACTAATCCATTTGAAAAAGGTGAAATTTTAGAAGAAAAAACACCAAAAATTAATGTTATTGAAAATTCTGAAAGTAGTATAATTAAACCAAAGCAAGGTGAAATTCATTGATTAGATGAAATATCACCAATTAACAAAGGAGAATAAGATGTTTAAGAAAATGCTTTGAAAAGATGCTGAAAATTACATTAATAATACAGCAAAACATGATTTAACTTTCCTTACATTTACTGCTGAATGATGTGGTGATTGTAAAATGATGAAAAGAACCTTTGACAATTTAGCTGAAAAATTTAGTGATCGCAGTGAAATTACCTTTATTAATGTTGATGCTGAAGAAGCTCAATTATTAAGAGATCCAACCACCAAATGAAGAGTTTTAAAGGTTCCAACTATGATTCTATTAAAAGGACAAGAAATCATTGAAAAAGGCTTTGAATATGTTCCAGAACAAGTCTTAACGTACTGAATTGAGAAGCAATTCTAGGCCCCGATACACCAAAAACAGTTATCAAAAAATAAAATAGGAAAAAAATTTATTTTTTCTTTTTTTTTATTATAATAGATAGGCAACTATAACAGTGAACTATAAGGTTGTTAACATAACATAAGTTGTTGAGGTTGTGTTAAGTTTTTATAGGGAGTTATGTTCATTAACATATAGAACGGAGGAAACAACACATGAGCAAATTAAATATTAAAATCAAAGGATTTGACCACGTTACTGTAGACCAAGCTGCTAAAAAAGTTTACTTAGCTGCTAAAGAAGAAGGTGCTAAAGTTAGCGGGCCAATTCCATTGCCTACAAAATACCAAGAAATCACAATTTTAAGATCAGTGCACGTTAATAAAAAATCACGTGAACAATTTGAAAGCAGAACACACCAAAGATTAATTGTTATTAGCGATGCTAATGCTAAAACAGTTGATAAACTTCAAAGATTAGAATTGCCTGTTGGTGTAGGAATTCATGTTAAAGAAACAAAATAAACAAAAATAAGGAGAATTAAATGAAAGGAATCTTAGGACGTAAGATTGGTATGACTCAAATCTTCAGTGAACAAGGAACTAGAATACCTGTTACTGTGATAGAAGTACAACCAAATGTTGTATCTAAAGTGTTAACAAATGACAAAAATGGTTATGTTGCAACTCAATTAGCATCATTTGATAAAAAAGACAGCAGATCAAATAAACCTGAAAAAGGTCATTTTTCAAAAGCAAATACAACACCTAAGCGCTACGTAAAAGAAGTTCGTGAAATGTCAGGATACGAACTTGGACAATTAATAAAAGCTGATATTTTTGCAGCTGGTGAATTAGTAGACGTGACAGGTGTTTCAAAAGGAAAGGGCTTTGCTGGAACAATTAAAAGACATAATCAACACATTGGACCTAAATCACACGGTGGTGGTGGTGGTTCACAACCAGTAAGACAAACAGGATCTCTTGGAGATATATCTGGAAACAGAGTTTTCAAGGGCATGACAATGCCTGGACACCTTGGACATGTTAAAACCACAGTTCAAAACTTAGAAGTAATTAAAGTAGATGTTGAAAACAATTTACTTTTAATTAAAGGTTCAATCCCTGGACCAAAAAAATCATTTGTAGTAGTAAAACAAGCTGTTAAAGGATTGCCAAACCGTGAACAAGTTAAACTTGTTGATGTTGCCGAAGTTGTTAAAATGAATGAATTAGTTGAACAAGCTAAAAAGTTTGGTATTGAAGTTAAAGTTGGAATGCATTCAGATGAACTTGAAGCATTAATTAAAGAAGCGGCTGAAAAAGGAGACAAATAATGGCTGAAACTAAAAAAACGCAAACCAAACCAAAAACAAGTGCAAAACCTGCAGTTAAAAAACCAGCTGTTAAAACTTCAACAGCTAAAACAGTTAAACCTGCTGCAAAACCAGTTGTTAAAAATGAATCTCCAAAACCAAAAACAACTAAAGTTTCAATTCAAAAAGACCTTAATGTTAAAAAAGTTGAATTTTCGGCTAAATTACCATTAAACTTATTTGGAAGTGAAAAAATTTATGAACAAGCGATTTTCGATTCTATTTTATCTGAAAGAGCTTCAAGAAGACAAGGTACTCATCAAGTTAAAAACCGTGCTGAAGTATCTGGTAGTGGTAAAAAACCATGAAGACAAAAAGGAACTGGCCGTGCTCGTCACAGCTCAAGACGTTCACCAATTTGAGTTGGTGGAGGGAGAGCCTTTGGTCCTCAAGCAAACAAAAATTACTCATTGAAAGTTAATAAGAAAGTTAAATATGCAGCATTTGTATCTGCTTTAACATTATTAGCTCAAGATAAAGCTGTATTGGTAGATGATTTAGCATTAGAAAGAATTAAAACACAAGATTTAGTTAAAAAGTTAGAAGGTTTTAAAGTAAATCACCTAAAACACATTTTAGTAGTTAATGAAAATAGACTTGTTTACAAATCAGCACAAAACTTACAAAATGTTAATGTTGTTAAGGCTAACTCAATAACAGTTGAAAACTTAATTGGTGCAGATATTATGATTGTTTCAAACGAAAGTTTAGAAATCTTAAAACAAAGAGGTAGATAATTATGGAATTAACGAGAATTATTAAATCACCTATTCTTACTGAAAAAACAGATAGATTAAGATCAAACGATAAAAAACCTGTTTATGTTTTTAAAGTAGATTATGCTGCTAATAAGTTCCAAATTAAAGAAGCTGTTGAAACAATTTTCCAAGTAAAAGTTGAATCAGTAAACACTATTAAAGTTGACAAAAAACCTAAAAAAGTTGGTCGTTTCAGTGGATTTACAACTCGCTACAAAAAAGCATTAGTAACTTTATCTGAAGGAACATTAAATTACTTACCTTCAAGCAATGATGCTGCTAAAGTTGTAAGCGAAGAAGAAACTGCTAGAAAAGAACAAAAAGCTAAAAAAGCTTCAGACGTTGAAGCAAAAGTTGCTAAAAAATTAGCTGCTAAAAAAACAGTAGCTACAAAACAACCAACAACTAAAGCTAAACCAGTACAAAAACGTAAAGTGGGTGGAGAATAAGATTTTGCCCAAATATTGTTAGAATACAATATTATAAATATTAGATTAAAGTTAAGCGGAATTTAATGCTTAAAAGAAAGATCCGCAACTATTTTTAAGCAAAGGAGAACATAAATATGGCAATGAAATATCATAAGCCAACTACTAACGGTCGTAGAAATATGTCTTCTCTAGATTTTAGACAAAATTTATCAGGTCATGCACCAGAAAAATCATTATTAGTTAATTTAAAAAATAATGCTGGTCGTAATAACCAAGGTAAAATTACTGTTAGACATCATGGAGGACGTGTTAAAAGATTCTACAGATTAGTAGATTTCAAACGTAATAAAGATAATATTCCTGCTATTGTTAAAACAATTGAATATGATCCAAATAGATCAGCAAACATTTGTTTATTAGCATATGCAGATGGAGAAAAAAGATACATCTTAGCTCCAAAAGGCATTAAAGTAGGACAAGTTGTATATTCAGGTGAAAAAGCAGATATTATGGTAGGTAATGCATTACCATTAACATTTATCCCTGAAGGAACATTTGTGCACAACATTGAAATGCAACCTGGAGGTGGAGGAATTATTGCGCGTAGTGCTGGAGTTTCTGCACAAATCCTAGGTAAAGATGATGACGGAAAATACGTTGTCTTAAAATTAAAATCAGGAGAAACTCGTCGTGTATTAGCACGTTGCCGTGCAACAATAGGTGTTGTTGGAAATGAAGAACACTTGCTTGTTAATGTTGGTAAAGCTGGAATTAACAGACATAAAGGAATTAGACCTACAGTTCGTGGTTCAGTTATGAACCCTGTAGACCACCCACACGGAGGAGGGGAAGGAAAACAACCAGTTGGTCGTAAAGCTCCTCTTACTCCATGAGGTAAAAAAGCTCTTGGTGTTAAAACTAGAAAAACTAAGAAATCTTCAAATAAACTTATCGTAAGAAGAAGAAAGGATGCTAAATAATGGCTCGTAGTTTGAAAAAAGGCCCATTTGCCGATGACCACTTATTAAAAAAAGTTGATGCTATTGTTGAAGGCAAGGCACCTAAAAAGCCAATTAAAACATGATCAAGACGTTCAACAATTTTCCCAAGTTTTGTTGGTTTAACTTTTGCAGTTCACAATGGAAAACAATTTAATGAAGTATATGTTACAGATGATATGGTTGGACATAAATTAGGTGAATTTTCACCAACTAGAACTTTCTCTGGACATGGTGCAGATAAAGGTAAGAAAAAATAATGGCAAGACAACAAGCAAAAGCACACGTTAAGCTACAAAGAGTTAGTGTTTCAAAAGCTAAATTAGTTGCTAACTTATTTAGAGGAAAAAACGTTGATTTAGCTCTTGGTATCTTATACAACACAGCTAAAAAATCTTCTAAAATATTCATTAAATTATTAAACTCAGCAATTGCAAATGCAACAAACAACCACGGAATGGATGCATCAAAACTATACGTAAAAGAAGTTTATGTAAATGAAGGTCCAACCTTAAAAAGATTTCAACCAAGAAGTCGCGGGAATGCTTATTCAATTTTTAAACGTACATCTAATTTATCAATTGTACTAGAGGAGAGAAACTAATGGGACAAAAAGTTAATCCTAATGGATTCCGTTACGGAGTTACTAAAAAACATAATTCTACTTGATTTGCTGATAAAGCAAACTTTGGAAACTTATTAGTAGAAGATGCTAAAATTTATAAATTCTTTGATAAATTAGTACGTCAATACCAATTAGGTAAGGTTCAAGTTAGAAGAAGCAAAGATAATAAAATTACAGTTTTATTACACACCACAAAACCAGCAGCTATTTTAGGTCAAGAAGGTAAAAATATTCAAGAATTAACCTTACAATTACAAAAATTCCTTAAAAACAGACAAGCTAAATTTAACTTACAAGTTATTGAATTAAAACAACCTGATTTAAATGCAAGATTATTAGCAGAAATGATTGCTACTAAGTTAGAAAATCGTGAAAGCTTCCGTTCAGCTCAAAAGATTGCTATTAGATTAGCAATGAAGTCAGGAGCTAAAGGTATCAAAACCATGGTAAGCGGTCGTTTAAATGGTGTTGATATGGCACGTTCAGAAGGTTATTCTGAAGGAGAAATGAAATTACATACTTTAAGACAAGATGTTGATTATGCAACAGCAACAGCACGTACAACATATGGTGCTATTGGTGTTAAGGTATGAATTTCACTTGGAGAAATTTTAGGAGGTGATAAATAATGTTACAACCTAAAAGAACTAAATATAGAAAACCATTTTTAGTGAAACATGATAAAAGAAAAGCAACTAAAGGCAATACTGTGGTTTTCGGTGAATTTGGGCTTCAAGCTGTAACATCAGCTTGAGTAACAGCTCGTCAAATTGAGTCAGCACGTATTGCTGCAACTCGTAGAATGGGACGTGAAGGAGATGTTATCATTAGAATTTTCCCACACTTCTCAAAAACTTCTAAGCCAATTGGTGTACGTATGGGATCAGGTAAAGGTGCACCAGAATTATGATATACAGCAGTTAAAGTAAACACAATGATGTTTGAAGTAAGTGGAGTTTCTGAAGAAGTTGCTCGTGATGCATTGCGTCTAGCAGGACACAAATTACCAGTTAAATGAAAAATAGTACAAAAAGGAGATAATTAAAATATGTCTTACGCAGATTTAAAAAAGAAATCAGTTGAAGAATTAGAAACTTTAGTTTTAGAACTTAAAGCAGAATTATTCTCCTTAAAATACAAAAATTCAATTGGTGATTTAAAAGAAACCCACAAAATTAAAGAATTAAGAACCAACATAGCAAAAGCCCTTACTGCTTTAAATGAAATTAAAGGAGCTAAATAATGATTAGAAACGCAAGAAAAACATTAACAGGAACTGTTGTTTCAGCTGGTAAATCAGCTAAAACAATTATTGTAGCAGTCGATACATACAAAAAACACCCATTATATTCAAAACGTTTTAAATCAACTAAAAGATTTGCTGTACACGATGAGAATCAAAGTGCTAAATTAAATGATATTGTTGTCATCATGGAAACTAGACCACTTTCTAAAACTAAACGATTTAGATTAGTATCAATCTCAAAAGCAGGTAATGAATAGTGTTACACGAACTATCAAGAGCTAAAGTTGCTGATAATTCAGGCGCAAAAGAAATTGGTATTATTCGTGTTTTAGGTGGATCTAAAAAGAAAACAGCTAACATTGGTGATATTATTGTATGTTCAGTTAAAAAAGCTATTCCTACTGGAATGGTAAAAGAAGGGCAAGTTGTTAAAGCAGTTGTTGTGCGTTCATCATACGGAATTCACCGTAACAATGGTACATACATTCGTTTTGATGACAATGCAGTTGTAATACTTAAAGAAGATTTAACACCACGTGGAACACGTGTGTTTGGTCCCGTGGCACGTGAATTACGTGAAAAATTCCCAAAAATTGTTTCATTAGCACCAGAAGTTTTATAGGAGGAAATTATGGCTAAAATTAAATTTAAGAAAAATGATGAAGTTATAGTTATTGCCGGTAAAGAAAAAGGAAAAATCGGAACAATTGAAAAAGTATTACATGAATCACAAAGAGTTGTGGTTAAAGATGTTAACATTGTTAAAAAACACAACAAGCCAACGCAACAAAACCAAGATGGTTCAATTACAGAAATAGCTGCTCCAATTCATGCTTCAAATGTTGCATACTTAGTTAAAAAAGCTTCAAAATCAAAAGGTAATCAATTCTCAAAACTTGGATACAGAGTAAATGCAGATGGTAAAAAAGTGAGAGTTGTAAGAAAAACTCAGAAGGAAATTTAGTAAATTATGTTAAAACAAAAATATTTAGAAAAAGCTGTTCCTGCTCTTAAAGAAAAATACAACTACTCATCATTAATGCAAGTTCCAAGAATTGAAAAAGTTGTCTTAAATATGACTGCTGGTAAAGAAGTATCAAATTCAAAGGCTATTGAAGAAGTATTAAATGAATTAACTTTAATTTCAAGTCAAAAACCATTTGAAACTAAAGCCAAAAAATCAAACGCTTCATGAAAATTACGTGAAGGTATGCCTATGGGAGGGAAAGTTACCCTACGTAGAGAAAGAATGTGAGAGTTCTTAGAAAAATTAATTAACATTGCATTGCCACGTGTGCGTGATTTTCGTGGTGTTAACCCTAAAGCATTTGATGGTAGAGGAAACTTTGCTTTAGGTATTAAAGAACAAATTATTTTCCCTGAAATCGAATTTGACAAAATTCGTCGTATTAAGGGATTAGATGTATTAATTGTTACAAGTGCAAATACTGATGATGAAGCAAGAAGCTTATTAGAACTTCTTGGTGTACCATTCGAGAAAAAAGGAGCTAAATAATGGCAAGAAAAGCATTAATCGAAAAAGCAAAACGTCATCCAAAATTTTCTACCCGTGCTTACACACGTTGCGAATTATGTGGTCGTCCACATGCGGTTTTAAGAAAATTTAAAATTTGCCGTGTATGTTTTAGAAATTTAGCACACGAAGGTAAAATTCCTGGTGTGAAGAAAGCGAGTTGATAATTATGTTTATAACAGATCCGATTTCAGATTTAGTTGTTCGTGTTAAAAACGCAAATGCTAGAAAACATAAATCACTTTCAGTTCCTTATTCAGTTAAAAAAGAAGCTATCGTTAAATTAATCGAAAGAGAAGGGTACATTTCTTCATATTCTGTTGAAGGTGAAGGAGTTAATAAATCATTAGTAATAACTTTAAAATACAAGAAAAATCAATCAGCCATCGTTGGTATTAAAAGAGTATCAAAACCTGGTTTAAGAGTTTATGTTAAATCAGACGAAATTCCAGCTATTTTATCAGGTTATGGTACCGTAATTATCTCAACATCAAAAGGATTAATGACTGGAGCAGAAGCCAGAAAGGAAAATGTAGGTGGTGAAATCATTGCTTACATTTGATAGGTAATTAAATGTCTCGTGTTGGAAATCGTGTTCTAGCAATTCCTGCTGGAACAACAGTTACTGTTGAAGGTTCTAAAGTTACTGTAAAAGGAACATTAGGAACACTAACCAGAGAATTTAGTCCATTAATCTCAGTTATTGTTGAAAATAATGAAGTTAGAACAGTTCGTGCTAACGAGCAAAAAACTACCAAACAATTACATGGTACAACAAACTCTCATATCTCAAACATGATCTTAGGAGTTTCAAAAGGATTTCGTAAAGATTTAGAAATTAAAGGGGTTGGATATAAGGCAGTTTTAACTGGATCTCAGTTAGTAATTTCTGCTGGTTACAGCCACAACGTTACTTTAAATGTTCCATCAGATGTTAAAGTTACAGTTGCGAAACCAACTGAAGTAGCAGTTGAAGGAATTAATAAACAAAGTGTTGGCCACTTTGCTTCATTAGTTCGTAATGTTAGAAGACCAAGTGTTTATTCAGGTAAAGGTATTTCTTATAAAGGTGAACAAATCAGACGTAAAGAAGGGAAAACAGCTTCTAAAAAATAAGAAGCTTAATAGGTTAAAATTATGGCAAAATTATCAAGAAATCAAGCTAGAAAACAAAAACATAACCGTAGCCGTTACTACATTAAAGGAACAGCTGCTAAACCTCGTCTTAACGTTTTCAAATCACACCAAAACTTATATGCTCAATTAATCGATGATATTCAGGGAGTTACCTTAGCAAGCGCTTCAACTTTAGTTTTCCCTGAATATGGCGGGAATGTTGCAGCAGCAGCAAAATTAGGCGCTTTAATGGGTGAAAAAATTAACAAATTAAAAATTTCTGAAGTTGTGTTTGACCGTGGAGGATATATTTTCCATGGACGTGTTAAAGCATTTGCAGATGCAGTTAGAGAAAAAGGAGTTAATTTCTAATTATGAACGCAGAAAAAGAAACCAAAGTAAATAACACACAACCTAAAACAGGAACTAAAGAGGTTTTTGCTAAAAGAGCACCTAGAGCTCCATTTAACCGTGATCAAAAACCTGGACCTAAAAAAGACGGTGAAAACCAAAACCAAAAAAGAGAATTTAGTCCAAGAAGAAAAACATTTTCAAAGAACCGTGCACCAAGAGTCGAATCTGAATACAGTGAAAAATTAATTGATGTTGCTCGTGTTACTAAAGTTGTTAAAGGTGGAAGAAGATTTAGTTTTTCAGCATTTGTAGTTATCGGAAATAAAAAAGGTAGTGTTGGATTTGGACATGGTAAAGCAAACGAAGTTCCAGATGCAATCAAAAAAGCTATTAAAGATGCTAGAAACCATTTGGTGGCAGTTCCATTAAATGAAAAAACTGGAACAATTCCTCATGAAGTAAATGCTAAATTCTTATCTTCAAGAGTTATCTTAAAACCTGCGTCTAAAGGGAAAGGGCTTATTGCTTCAGGGACAGTTCGTGCTGTTGTTGAACTTGCTGGGTATACTGACATCGTTACTAAAACATATGGTTCACGTTCAAAAGCTAATGTTGTTAAAGCAACTGTTAAAGCTCTTTTAACCTTAAGAACACCTGAACAAATTGCAGAGATTAGAGATAAAGATGTAAAGGAACTTAAAAAATAATTATGGCAGTTAAATTACATAATCTAAAATTCACTGAAGGTTCAA
The DNA here is from genome assembly GCF_055523525.1 of Mycoplasma sp. 10961. Taxonomy (NCBI): domain Bacteria; kingdom Bacillati; phylum Mycoplasmatota; class Mollicutes; order Mycoplasmatales; family Mycoplasmataceae; genus Mycoplasma; species Mycoplasma sp. 10961. Next base: position 766,858 of record NZ_JBVFVD010000001.1, on the reverse strand, counting down.
GACCTGAAAAACACCGTAAAGGTCGTGGGCATGCAGCTGGTAAAGGGAAACAAGCTGGTAAAGGGCAATCAGGACAAAACAAGCGTAAAGGTCATAGATTAGGATTTGAAGGTGGGCAAACTCCATGATTCCGTCGTATTGGAAAACGTGGGTTTACCAACGTAAATCACGTAGAATACCAAGTGGTTAATTTAAAAGATATTGAAGAAAGATTTGAAAATAATGCAACAATTACCGTTGAATCATTATTTGAAGTTGGTCTTGTAAAAAGATGTTTACCAATTAAATTATTAGGAAATGGTCAACTAACTAAAAAAGTAACTATAACAGTACAAAAAGCTAGCAATTCAGCTCGCGCAGCTGTGGAAAAAGCTGGCGGGACAGTTATTGAAGAATAATTTATACAAAAACTTTAAACTGGGAAATTTTTTTCGGACGGTTTTACCTTCCCCAACCATACCATTTGGCTAAGCCAAACGGAATGCTTTGGGAAGGTTTTTTTATCTTATTCTTTTATAATTATATCAGTTTATAAATTCTTTGATTTTTTGTGATAATTCAATAAAAGTAAGTCTTTTACAGGTTTGATCAAAATTTGGGAAAATTTCACTTTTAAGAATTGAGAAGAAATACTCAATTTCACGATTGTCAAGACTATTACCAATTCTTGACATTGATATTTTACCTTTTAGTGATTTTATTTTCTTAGTATATTCAAGCGAAGAATAAGCAGATCCATGGTCAGAATGTAAAATAAAATTATTTTTGAATTTTGTATTGGTGATATTATTCAAAATTAGTTCAGTATCATTTCTAAGTGATAATTCATAGGTCACAAACTTAGTTTTATGATCAATAATTGCAGATAAATAAATATGATTCTGTTCAATATCTTTTGGTGCTGGTATATAGGTCACGTCTGTTGCATATATATTATTGTTGCTTGAATTATAATCTCTTTTTACTAAATCAGGTATTTTAATACTAGTATTTTTAGATTCCTTGGTTTTACGTTTTTGTCTAACAAATGTTTTCAAATTAAGCTTTTTCATATAATTTCCTAGGGTTCTAGGATTTATTTGAATATTATATTCTTGGAAAATATATTTAGCAAGTCTCCTTCGTCCATACCTTTCTTTATTTTCGACAAAACTTTGAAAAATTATTTCTTTGTGTTTAACCTTTAGTTCTTTAGTCTTGTTGTTATCTTTCAATTTCTCGTAATATGTAGATCTTGAAACACATATCATTTTAGATTTTTTAGTATGTGAAAGATTCTTGATTTTCTTTATCTTTGAGATATCTGCATCAATATTATTTTCATTAAAAATTCGATAGTAGTATTTTATAACTGCATCTTTTTCATCATCTTTAAGAGTATCAATTCATGTATAATCGAGAACTTTCTTTTTCTTTCTCCCAACACCTTTATCTTTCTTAGGTGATTTACCGCTTTGTGATTCTATGTTCATATTTAAATTATACAGTTTTCTTTTCTTTAACATATTTCTCATTGATTCTTTATTTCAGTATACTTTTCTGATATCAAAACATAAATTTTCAAATTCTGACTTGGTTATTCCCAGGTTCAAATATTTATCGTATAAGTCAAAAATTTTGATTCATTCTTTAGTCTTTAAATGTCTCATAACTACCTCTTTTTCTTTATATTAAAAATATTCGGATTTTGTCCGAATATTTTTTCCCTGTCTACTTCCTTGTAAAAGGAAGTTTTTTAATACTGGCATATTCGTGGCTTAGTATCATTACCATTTTAAGAAAAATACTGTTATATTAAAATAATTGCATAAAAAATTTTTTTGTGGTAATATTGTAATGGGTATATATTAAATACCTTTATATTGTTTTTTAGAAACATCTATTATGTTATTTATAGTGTAAAACAAAAAAATATTGAAAACTTTTAAATAATAAATAAAGAGATATTTATGACAAAGAAAATGAAAATTTTTTCTTTAACTTTAATAAGTATAGCTAGCTTAACACCTTTCTTTGTTACACCAACTGTAAAAAAAGCGGTTTCAAATACGATTTGATACGAAAATTTAGAAAGTAATAAATTTAAAGTAAGGAATCAGTCAGTTATTAGAGTTGAGAATAATGGCGATTTAGAAATAAAACCAATTAATAATAATTTTGAACTAAAACTACTTTTAAACCCTGGATTTGAAACCGATAATGAGTATTTTATAAATAAATTTAATAATGAGTTTATTGAGAAGGTTAACAAAAATAAATTAAGATATAAATCTTTTAACTCTTTGACAATGATGCCAGTAGTGTGATTCTTTTTTGAGTCAGAAAATGATAGGGAAAATTTTGTCAGCATCATAAAGGACTGAAATCAGATTTTTAAATTTATAGTTTTTAAAAATAATATTCAAAATAATGAAGCTCGTGTTATTCATGATTTTGAAAGAATGGTTTCTAGTTCTACTTCCCCAAAAAGAAATGTATATGTTTATGGTGGATATGGAATTGATGCTAATTTTGAACAATACAAGTTGGATGTGTTGAAGAATGCAGATATTGTGAATGCTAAAGACCATCTAAACAATTCCTATGTTAACAAAATAGGAATTGTTGAATCATGGGCCTATCCCTTTGATAGTAAATATAAAGAATATTTTAGAAATGGTATTGAATTAAATGAGTTTACTAATAATTATGATCCCGAATCAAAAACACATTCAACAATGGTATCTATGATTGCTGCAGGGCAGTATGGAATTGACAGGTCTTCTAAAGTATATTTATACTCAATGATAGATGACAACCAATGAATGTCCACTATAGAAAAAATGGTCAAAAATGATTGTATAAAGTTAATTAACCATAGTTATGGACCTTGAATGTCGTATGTTAACAAAACCGGCAATACAATAGAAAACGAAAAATATTTTAATGGTTACAATGAAAATGCCTATTTTTTAGATTATATATCACGTAAGTATGGTGTAATAAATGTTTTTTCCGCAGGAAATAACGGAACAAATGGTAAACATTTAATAGCTGATAAGAAATTATCACTTAATAGTGTAGTCGTTGGAGCACTATCAAATTATGCAACTAAGAAATATGTAAAATATAACTCGGTTGCTTATTATTCAAACTATAAATTAAGGGAGGATTTACTCAATCTTTCTAAACCCTTAGTGGTAGCACCCGCATTATTTTATAATCCTGTTTATAATACTAATGCTTACTATGATGGAACAAGTTATGCAGCTCCGGTCGTAACAGGTCTTATTTCTAATTTAATGAAATATAGGCATGATATTAGAAATAGTAATTTTAGGGTTCCGATTGTTAAAGCTATTTTATCAGCATCAGGCGTTACTCCGCAAAGATCAGATTTAAAATATAAAACAAGTGGTTATGAACAAAAATTTGGATCTGGCATAGTTTATTTTAAAGCAATGCTAGACGCTGCCAATAATTATTCTGTTGTTACTTCTAATTTATCAAAATATAAAGACCATGTCTTTACAAGCAAACAAATACAGTTAGAAAAAGGTCAAAAGATTAAAATATCAAGTTCTTGAATGTTTAATGCTGGAATTTTGAACCAAAAAGAATCTAGACCATGAGCAAGAAATTGATGAAATTCATTTTTATCTTGATTTTCTCCTACTTGATCTGCTGCCGAACAAAAGTGAGATAGTGAACACAAAAATGAAAATCAACTAAGTTTAGTTGGTGTTAAGAATCGAAGTTATAATAATTTAGTTACTAACTATGATTTAAGACTTGAAAAACTTGCAAGCGATGGTACTTGGCATATTATCAGAGAAGTAAAAGAAAGACTGACAAACGATGAATTAATTGAATATAAAGTGATTGATTCAGGGATTTATAGATATAGCATTACTAAACCTGGTTACTATCCAGATTCTAATTCTATAGATGATTTAATTGCAGTAACTCATGTGGCGAGAAATGAAAATGATTAAAAAATTTCTGGTTGTTTTAGCATCTTGTTTAACCCCACTAACGACATTTTCATGTACATCATTATTTTCTGAAGAATATTATAAAAACCAAATTCAGGAAATGTACGACGAGATTTTCCCAAAATATAATGATTTCACAAGAGTTGCTGTTTTTGCTCCTAAAGAATGATTAGAAGAAGATCAAAAAACAATTAAAGAGCAATATAGACAAAAAGGTATTGACACATTTAATATTACTTTTTTTAGTATTTACCCACCTTATTTAGAAGATATTAAACAACAAAAATGACGTGCAGCTGATTTTGCTCGGATAACTACTAAAGAAGATTTTGACACTTATATTATAGAAAGGTTTAAAGAACTTAATAAATCTCAAGAATATAATGATAGTAGTAAGATTAAAAAATTATTCGAAGAATTATATTTAAATAACCAAGATGCTTATGAAGTTTTGAAAACTAATGACATTTATATAAAAATGCAATCTAATAATATTAAAACCCCGAGAGGTGGATTTATAATCCCAATATATAATAATAATCAAGTAACAATTAATACGATCTTTTCATATGCTGTACCTAATTTCAACTACAATGAACCTGACCAATACCGACCAGATCCTTCATGAATTTGAGAAGTATTTTTAATTAAAAAGAATTATAATGTTCAATTTCACGCAATTACAAATGAAAGTGGTGAAACGGCAAAAGATTTTAGGGATAAAGTATTAAGGTGATTTATTCAAGAGTTTGCTAAGCATTATTTATAGGAAAATAATAAGGTTGAATTTATAATTTAAAAGATTCCTAAGTTAAATTAGGAATCTTTTAAATTATAATTCTATTTCTTAACTAAAAATATTTATTTTTAGTTATTTATCATTTTAATATTTTTGTTTTGATCTATAGCAAATTTATACTCTTTATTAAGAAGATTATAGCCAGGTTCATTTGTGTCACTTAGTTGTGTTATTATCCAATTTCCTGGGGTTAACAAACTACCTTCTCTTAACCCAGGGTAGTCGAGAAAAATTCTAAAAGTTACGTTTCCACCATTTTCATTTAACTTTTCTTTTGGATTTAGACTTGTTGTATCATCATATACTTTGGATCTGTTAGACTCAGGTTCTATTGCAATCTTAAAATTACTTTTTTCTAGTTTGAGCCATAAGTCTTTTGTTACAGTTAGTACAAAAAATAAATAATCTCTATAATAAGTATCCCTATACACTACTAAATTAGTTATTTTCATTTGTTGTTCTTGCAATTCTTTTTTTGGTTCTGTTGGTGGAATTTGAGATTCATCTGTATCGCTTTTAACAGGGTTTTGAGTTGTTTCATTATTTTGTGTATCTGTAGTATTTTTCTCCTCTTTGTTCTTTGAATCTTTAGTTTCTTCTATATTAGAATTTTCTTGAGGTGTTTCACTGTTAGGAGTTTTTTGTTCAGCACTATCCCTTGGTTGTTCAGATCCATTACCTGTTCCAGTATTTTGGCTGTTTTCACTGTCGCCTGGAACGGCCTCATCGGATGGTGGATTTGGTTTATCTGATGGTGTTTGGTTTTGATTTTGTTCTTTATTATCGCCTGGTTGTGAATTATTTGGATCTTTAGGATCTTCTAAATTAGATCCGTTATCAGCACCATTGTTTGGATTTTCTTCATTTGGTTGTTTTCCGCCGTTTCCGGGTTCTTCTGTTACTGGATCTTTTGGGGTAGGTGTAGGGTTGGGTTCGGTCTTAGGAGATTCTTGGTTACCATTAGTTGGTTCCTTAGTTGGGTCTGTTGGTGCAGGATCACTAGTTCCTGGATTAGAAGGTACATTTTCTTCTTTTGGGTCTTCTTGAGTATTATTTGGATCTTTTGGTTTTATATCAGGACCAGTTTGTTCTGTGCCATTACCTGTTCCAGTATTTTGGTTGTGGTTTCCATTGTCTCTTGCAGGATCTTGTACTGGTGGATTTGGTTCAGTATTATTTCTGCCAGAATTTTCCGCTTTTAATTGCTTAATTTTAGCATCTAATTTATCTAATAATTCTTTTTTGCTACTTAATTTAGTTTTAGCATTTGTGTCTAAATTATTATATGTACTTAAAGCTTGGGTTACTTGTGCTTCATCATCTAAAGTTACATTGTCTTCAGTTTTGTTTAAAACTGAAGCATAGGTTGTTTTGAATGCTTTTGCAACAGTTTCAGCAGGATCAATTGGTTTTTCAACTTGCTTACCGCATGAAACAGTAGAAAAAGTTGTTATGGCTACTAAGTTTGTAGTTATCAGTATAAAATTACGTAATTTCATTATATTTACCTCCATAATGAATTTCTTTTTAATAAATTTAATTTTAAAAAAGATTAAGTTTATGTATATAACTACAATTATATATATATATATATATATACCAAGAAAAATGTTAAAAATCTTGTTAGTGTAAAAAATACTGTAATATATGGTATATTGTTTAGAAAATTGGAAAAATTAAAATTATTAAACAGTAATTTATAAGTTACTATATTTCTTCTGCTGATTTTTCTTTTTATTAGAATTTGTTTAATACTAAAAAAAGGTGAATAGAAATAGACAGGGAACAAATATATAGTTAAAACTTTAATATTTGTTCCCTGTCTGATGTAAAGTGGCTCAAATTTTATATGGAATATTGGTAAAAGCATGCAAAATATAATGAAAGAATATAAAGTGCTTTACGGAATAATTTAAAAAGTAATCCTTTAATTCATTATATATAATTGGTGCAGATAATATATATCCCTACGTTTTATATAGTTTTATTAAAATAGAGTCAAAAGAACTCATAAACCAACAAAACACGCTAGCTTATTATTAGACATAAAATTAACCTTTTTTTGTAATGCTGTATAATTAGATAGCAATTTAATTTTAAAAGTTTTTTTCAGGTGGTTTTATTGATTAACTATGTTTTAATTGTTGTAAACTAAATAAGTTTTATAACCTATTTTTAGCTTTGTTATATTAAAAAATTAAATTCTAGTTTATTTCAAATATAAGTATAAATTATTAAAAATACTTGGCAGTTTAAAATAGGATAGAAAAATTTATATTACAGGCCTAAATTAACAAGCTTTAAAAATTAAAATAACAAAATATAATCATTAAGGAGAATTATGAAAACTAAGAAGATAATCATAGAAGCAGATGAATGAACATTAGTTGATGACTTTACACCAAGTACAAGTAAAAAAACATCATTTCAAAGTGAAGCACAATTAGAAAGTGAATTAATTAAACAATTACAAGACCAAAAATATGAATATTTAAATATACATAATAATGAAGATTTAGTGAAAAATTTAAGAATTCAAATTGAAAATTTGAATAATTGCAAATTTAATGATAGTGAATGAAAAACTTTTTTTCAACAAGAAATCATAAAGAAAACCGATTACAATTATAATTATTATGAGACAAAAACTATTCAAGAAGATTATATAAAAACTTTTAGTTTTGAAAATGGTCACCAAGCAAATATTAAATTAATTGATAAAGAGGATATACACAATAATAAACTACAAGTTATTAACCAGTATGAAACTAAGGGAAAGTATGAAAATAGGTATGATGTAACTATCTTAGTTAATGGATTTCCTTTAGTTCATATTGAATTAAAACGTAGAGGGATTCCAATTAGAGAAGCTTTTAACCAAATTAATAGATATCACCGTGAATCATTTTGGAGTGATGAAAGTTCTTTATTTCGTTATATCCAAATTTTTGTAATTTCAAATGGAACAAATACAAAATATTATTCTAATACAACCCGATATAATTTCCTTGAATCACAAACAATTAAAAACCCAAAAGCAACATCAAGTAATTCCTTTGAGTTTACTTCATTTTGAGCTGATAAGAAAAATAAAACAATCACAGATTTATTTGATTTTACCAAAACATTCTTTGCAAAGCATACCATTTTAAATATCTTAACTAAATATTGTGTTTTTACTGTTAATAATAAATTATTAATCATGCGACCATACCAAATTGCGGCAACTGAAGCAATTATTAATAAAATTAAGTTGGCTAAAAATTATAAAGAATATGGCACTGATAAATCAGGTGGTTTTATCTGACATTCAACCGGAAGTGGTAAAACCTTAACTTCATTTAAAACCGCAATATTAGCTACTAAATTAAAAGATAATAACGGAAATAAAAGTATTAAAAAAGTTTTGTTTGTGGTTGATCGTAAAGACCTTGATTATCAAACAATGCTTGAATATGATAAATTTCAAAAAGGTGCCGCTAACTCTAATTCATCTACAAAAATTTTAAAAACTCAACTTGAAGATGATGGTGCACAGATTGTTATTACAACAATCCAAAAATTGTCCAACTTTATCAAAAAATATCCTAGACATAAAGTTTATAATGACGAAGTAGTGATTATCTTTGATGAATGCCATCGTTCTCAATTTGGAGATATGCATAAAGCAATTAAAAGTAATTTTAAAAAATACTATATGTTTGGTTTTACAGGTACGCCAATTTTAGAAGCTAATGCTGCAGGTAGTGGTGGTATTAAAATTTGAACAACTCAAAAGCTCTTTGGTCCAAAATTACATAGCTATACAGTTTTGAATGCAATTGAAGATAAAAATGTTTTACCATTTAAAGTTGAATATGTCAATACTGTTAAAGAAAAAAGTGAGATTGATGAAAAATATGTGCAAGATATTGACAAAGAAGCAGTTTTATTAAATCCTGTTCGTATATCAAATATAGTGAGTTACATTATTGAACACTTTGATCAAAAAACATATCGAAGCAAAAGCTATAAATATTCAATTACAACAAAAGCTCAAACAAAGCAAGAACAATATGTTAAAGGATTTAACTCTATTTTTGCTGTTGCTTCTATTGAAGCGGCCAAAAAATACTATGAGGAATTTAAAAAACAACAAAAAGACCTTCCGCAAGAAAAGCAACTAAAAGTTGGCTTGATTTATTCTTATGCTCCAAATGAAGAAGTTAATAATCAAGTTTTATCAGAAGAAAATAGCGAGAGTACTAATGATTTAGATATATCATCTCGCGATTTTCTTAGCAATGCAATTCTGGATTATAATAAGATGTTTAATTGTAACTTCGACACAACAGGAGATAAATTTCAAAATTACTATAAAGATATCTCATTAAGAATGAAAAATAAGGAATTAGATCTCCTTATTGTAGTTAATATGTTTTTAACTGGTTTTGATGCTACAACGTTAAATACTTTGTGGCTTGATAAAAATCTTTGAATGCATGGCTTGATACAAGCATTTTCACGTACCAACCGGATTTTAAATAGTATTAAAACATATGGTAATATTATTTCCTTTAGACGTATTGAAAAACGAGTTAAGGATGCTATTGCTTTATTTAGCGATGAAAAAGCTTTAGGTCTAGCTCTTATAAAAACGTTTGAAGAATATTACAATGGATATACAGATGAGGAGGGAAATTACAAAGAAGGTTATTTAGATATTATTAATACATTACAAGAAAAATTTTCATTAGATAAATGACCAATTGTTTCTGAGCAAGAGCAAAAAGATTTCATAAAATGGTTTAATGCATATTTAAACATGAAAAACCTACTTGCAACTTTTGATAAGTTCCAAGGAAAAGAAATTTTGAGTGAACGAGACCATCAAGATTATTTAAGTTATTACCAAGACATTAAAGATGAATGAAAGAAAAAACTAGACTCAAACCCTAAAGAAAGTATTCTTGATGATATTATCTTTGAAATGGAATTAGTGAAAGAACATGATATTGATGTTGATTTTATTATGAACAACCTTGCCGAGTACTATGAAAAAGCCAAAGATCCAAAAGAAATTGATGTAAGTGATATTTTTAAATCAATTGAAAGGTTGTTAAATGCTAGCACAGAATTAAGAAATAAAAAAGATTTAATTAAAGAATTTATTGCAGAACTAAATTCAAATAAATATGAAGAAAGCTTAGATTACAAACAAATCTTAGAACTATGAAATGAATATATTTCAAGAAACCTAGAAAAAGAATTAGATACAATAACAAAAGAAGAAAATTTGAATTATGAAAAAACATATAGTCTAGTTAAAGATTGTTTTGAGTTAGGTCCTTCAAAACTATTATATGGTGATGATGTAAATCAAATATTTAATAATAGATCTAGGTTTAGTAAACAAATTGTTAATATCAAAACAAGGAAAGAATTAGTTATCCCTAAGTTGCTTGATTTAATTGAAAAGTATAAAGATACTATGTAATAATTAAATATAGCATGCAAAATTTTATTAAACACCCAATACTTAAAATTGTGCATTTTATAAATTGAAAAATACCACAAATAGTATAGTGAACCCATAAAATTGGACTAAAATTAATTTAAGGATTGATGCCTATATCCTAAAGGTGTCAGTCCTTTTAATTTTGTGATAATTCGTTTTTTGTTGTAATAATTTATATACTTGCGCATCGCTTTTTCTAAGTCTTCTAGAGTTTTGAATTCTTTTTCATGACCATAAAACATTTCGTTTTTCATGGTTCCAAAAAATATTTCAATAACACAATTATCATAGCAATTTCCCTTTCGCGACATACTTTGTTTAATACCTCTTTTGCTTAATTTGTCACGATATTGTTTCATTTGATATTGCCATCCCTGGTCAGAATGTAAAATTAATCCATTAAGATTTTTATACTTTTTAAAAGCTTTATTTAGCATTTGATTCACTTGTTCAAAATTAGGACTTTTTGAAATTGTGTATGAAACTACTTCACGGTTATGCACATCTATAATTGGTGATAAATATAGTTTTCCACTTGCTATTTTGAATTCAGATACATCAGTACTTCAAGTTTGATTCAATTTTGTAGTTTTGAAATTTCGCTCGTAATAAGTATTATGATTCTTTTTGTCAACAATCCTTGTAAGGAGTAAGTTATTACAAATCTTCCCAATTTCACCTTTATATGATTTATATTTTGATTTTGGCTGTAAACCAAATAAATTAAGTAATTTCATCAATCTTTTAACCCTTTTATGGTTAATAATATAACCTCTATTTCTTAGTTCTAAACAAATTCTTCGATATCCATAACGGGATTTATTCTCATTAAAAATATTCGTTATTACTTGTTTTAAATCAAAATCTTTATCATTTTTTGAAAAACATTGAACAATATAAAAGTATGTTGATTTTGCTAATTGGAAAAATTCTAGCATTAATCTTAATTTATATTTATGCCTTGATTCAAATATTACTTTTGCTTTTTCTTGTTTGGTTGCTCTGTCCTTTGTTGAACCAAGGCTCTCAATTTTTTTAAGAGGTCTACCTCCATTTCAAGCTGGGCATTTCTTTCTTCAAGTTCTTTAATTCTAGATAATGTTTTATCTTGTTTTGGGTTATTATTCTTTGGCATGGTCATTGGTATTTTACCTTTCTTTTTATTTATAAGACCATTATACCCAAATAATTTAAATTTTTTCATTCATGAATTAATTATTCCAGTATTAATTAATAGTTCTGCTTCCAAAGAGCGGATAGGTTTACCATTTAATACTTGCTTAACAATTTCTAATTTAAAGTTAGGACTGAAGTTTCGACGTTTATTTCTTTCTGTAAATATGTGTAATCCGTGGAGGTTGTACAAACGCTTTATAAACTGAATTGTACGCATATTTACATTAAAAATTTCTGCAATTTGTTTGCTACTCTTACCAGCTTTATATAGTTTTATAATCTTTAGTTTATCTTCTAATTTTAACTTCATAATAAAAACCCCCTAAGTTTTACCAATTGATTTGGTCCAACTTGTGGGGTTCACTATATAGTATAGTGGTATTTTTCAATTTAGTTTTAGTAGATTTTTTAATTGTTGAACTAATCTAATTATTGTTTGATTTTTAAAATATCTAACTAGTTTTCAAACTTTCAAGATCTTTAATAATTTGATCTATAGCTATTCTTAAGTCATTTGCCTTTTTAACTGTTTGATCAATTTGCATATTTAAAGTTTTAATATCAATTTTTTCTCTTGTATCTTCTTTTTGTACATAACTTGAAACTGATAAGTTATAGTTATTTTCTTTAATTTCTGTATTTGAAACTACTTTGGCAAAATAGTCAATATCTTCACGTTTGACAAAAGCATTAAGAATATTTTGAATATTTTCTGGGGTTAACTTATTACTATTAGTTACCTTTACAAACTCATTACTTGCATCAATAAATAAAATATTATTATCGGCTTTGGATTTCTTTATGACCATGATTGTAGTAGCAATTGATGTTCCAAAGAATAAATTGCTTGGCAATTGGATTAAGGTATCAATATAATTATTATCAATTAAATATTGACGAATTTTTTGTTCAGCTCCGCCGCGATACATAATACCAGGGAAACAAACAATAGATGCTACACCTGTTACATCCAAGTATGCTAATGAATGCATAATAAAAGCAAAATCACCTTTAGATCTTGGAGCTAATACACCAGCTGGAGAAAAACGTTCATCATTAATTAAAAGTGGGTTTTTGTCACCGTCTCAATTAACAGAATATGGAGGATTAGAAACAATTACATCAAATAAAATTTGGTTACCGTTATCATTTGCAAAATATTGAGGATTTATTAAAGTATCTCCAAGAGCAATATGAAATTTATCATAACCTACATTGTGTAAGAACATATTCATTCTACATAAGTTGTATGTTGTATAGTTTAATTCTTGGCCATAAAATCCTTGTATATTATTATTGCCAAGTATTTTAATAGCTTGTAATAGTAATGAACCTGAGCCACAAGCTGGATCATAAATATTTTTAATTTCAGTTTTGCCAACACTAGACAATTTAGTTAATAATTCAGAAACTTCTTGTGGTGTATAAAACTCACCACTTTTTTTACCACTATTTGCAGCAAACATACCAATTAAATATTCATATGCATCACCGAAAACATCAATACTAATATCATTATAATCGCCAAATTTTATATTTTTAATATTATTTAAAAACTTAACTATAGATTGATTTCTATGTTCTACAGTTTGGCCAAGTTTTACATCATTTAAGTCTATATTATTAAATAACCCATTGAAATTACTACTTGCTTTTTCATTACTACTTGCTGATTTAGAAATGTTCTTAAAGATATCCCCTAATTCAATATTTAAATCTGGATTGTTTGTTGCTCTTTTAACTACATTTGCAAATAATTCAGAAGGTAAGATAAAGAAACCTTTATCTTTAACTATTTCTTCTTTTATTTCTTTTGCTTGCTCGTCAGTTAAATTTTCATAATTAAAATCTATATCACCTATATCATGTTCATCTTTATTTATGTAATTTGTTAAGTTTTCAGAAATATATCTATAGAACATGAAACCTAAAATATATGGCATTAATTCGATACCTGTTAATTGACCACGATGATCATTTGCTGCTTTTCATAAATTTCTATGTAATTCATCTCTGTGCATTAAATTTTCTTTATCATTATTCATATTAACTTTCCTTTTCTATAATTTAAATATTATTAAGTTGTTTTATTATAACATATTTTAGTCTTTTAATCCTCAAGCATTATATATTCTGCTTGCTTAATTACATCTGTAATAGCTAACTTTTGATATTGTGGAGGATAATTATATTTCTTTAAACATTCTTTAATTTTAACCCTCATTTGTGAGCGGGTGGATTCTTTTGACGCTCAATCAGTTAGTGCATATTCTTCAACAACTTCTTTGAGCTCTCTAGCAATGAGGATTAATGTCTCATCACCAAGTAATTCTTGAGCATCTTTATCCCGTGCTAGTGCATCATAAAAAGCCCTTTCACGCCCGAAGACTCCGAGTTTTTGTGCCTCATATTCATCAGCAACCATTTCACTAGCAAAATCGGTCAGTTGCAAAATTGTTAAAGCAGGTGTAAAGCTGGCATCACGCCCATGGTATTCTTCTAGAATTCTTCTGAGCCTTTTTGAATATTCTTGTGATTTAAAGTAATTGTGTCTACGAGATTCAGCAATTGCTCTTTGTAGTAACTTTTGCACTATTTCGACAAAGATATGGGGAGGGTTACTTTTACGTAGTTGATCGATTTTTTCTTTTGTCAATAATTCAATTGCATTAAAATCCGATTTTTGCTCCGCTGTTAATGATCTTACTTCATCACCTTTTATAGCTTCCGCTAGTAACTGCGATACATATTCATTCATCTCTTTGGTGGATACAATACCAGGTTTGTTACGAAGTTTTAAAATATAACTACGTATAGCTAGATAATAAAGAATGTCTTTTCTTTCTTGTTTACTAACAATTCCGGCACAAACCACAAATGCTTGTTTTAAAGAAAGTGATAAATCAAACATAAAGGGATCTTCGCGCTTTGTTTTATCTTCTAAGATAAATTGTGCACCTTCTTGAATTGCACGAAATCTAGTTAAAGAATCATTAGCTCAGAATTTATCTTTTGGTATTTTGTAAAACCATTCATTAAGGATACTTAATTTTTCTTTGATAACGTCATATATTTCATTTTTAATATCTTGGATGTTGTTTTCTTTATCACGAATAGTATATTGATCTAAGGCTTCTTCTAATGCACTATTTAAGCCAATATAATCAACAATTAAACCAGAAGATTTTCCAGGGTAAACTCTGTTTACCCTGGAAATTGCTTGCATTAGGTTATATGATTTTAAACGTTTAATAAAATACATAACTTCTAGGTCTGGTACATCAAAGCCAGTTAATCACATATCACAAACAATTGCAATTTTATATTTAGAAGTATCTTTTTTAAATTCATCACCCAATTCTTTGCGTAATACATTATTACCAAATAATTTACGTAGCTCTTCTGTGTCTTTGTTTGATTCAGTAACAACTAAGATAGTGCTATCTTTGTATGCTGGATATTCAGATATTATTTCTTTATATAGTTTAGCTGCAGCAATTCTTGTTTGACAAATAATCATTGCTTTGCCATTAATGATTCCCTTACGGTTTTCATAATGTTCAATAATATCATTTGCAAAAACTTTAATCATGTCATGGTCTTCAAGAATTTGTTTGATCTTAGACATTTCATTTTTTGAACGTTCGATGGATTTTGCATCAGCTTGCTGTGTATTTTCTAAATCTTTGTAATATTGGTCAATTTCTTTGAGCACCTCATCATTAGTTCAAACTTTAGCTAGCCGCGATTCATAATACAATTTAACTGTTGAACCATCAATTATTGATTGGGTCATATCATATGCATCAATTATTTCTCCAAAAATATCTGTTGTTTGTTTTGTTTTAGTTGATACAGGAGTTCCTGTAAAACCAATAAACGTTGCATTAGGAAGAGCATCTCTAATATATTTCTCAACACCATATTTAAAAATTGCTTCCATTTCTTCTGTTTCTGCATTTTTTTCATATGAAACAGTTTCATAAATTCCGTAGTGGCCTCGGTGAGCTTCATCAGCCATAACAATAATATTATTACGCTCATTTTTTGGTAAGTGTTCTTTATCAAATTTAGCAATGGTACTTAAAATGATCCCACCCTGTTTAATATTTGAGAGTTTTTTAACTAAATCTTCACGTGAACTTGCAATTACAGGCTCGCACTTTAAATAATCTTTAGCACTAAAAAATGTTTTATATAATTGAATATCTAAGTCAATTCGATCAGTTAGTAAAACAATTGTAGGAACATTAAGTTCTTTTTCAATTAGTAATTTATGTGCAAGCATTACCATTGAAAAAGATTTTCCACTGCCTTGTGTATGTCAGATAATACCAGCTTTACCATTACCGTTTGGTTTAACTGTTTTTATAATTGAATTGAGTGCTTTATTAACACCAAAATATTGGTGGTATTGAGCCATAATTTTAATTGGCTTATCATTTTTATCAATTATGTAAAAAATGTTATTTTTGATAATGTCGATAAGCCTGTTTTTATCAAATAAACCATTGATAAAAACATCGAGTTTATTAATATAATCATCATTATAACCTTTTTCACCCAAGACACTCTTTCATTCATTGTATCGATCTATTTTTGATGTTAAAGTACCCACTTTTGTATCAATACCGTCTGAAATAACTAAAAAAGAATTGTAATTGAATAAAGTTGGAATATCATACCTATAACCATCATGTTCTGAATTAGAACCAAGCTGAGCATAAGCATGTTCTAAAGTTGCTTCTTGAGCATCTTCATTAAATGATTTTAATTCCATAACAACTAAAGGTATTCCATTAATATAAATGATAACATCGGGTATTCTGATACTTCTTCCCTCTTGGAATTTAACTTGGTTTGCAACTTGAAAAGTATTATTCTCTGGGTTAACAAAATCAATAAATCTAATCAAAGGATTTACAAAAAAATCCTTTGATTCAATTGTAATACCATCAACCAATATTTTATGAAAAGCATAGTTCCTTTCAAATAATGAAGGATTATCAAGGTTTTTAATAGTATTTATAGCTTCCTGAATTACATTATCATCATTAATTTTATTAATCTTTATTAATGAATCTCTTAATAAAGATTCATTAATAAAATCATCCAAATTGCGAGTTTGGATTCAATGATCATTATCAATAGTTATCCATTGATAGCCTTTTTGTTCAAGTAAAGATATAATGCTTATTTCAATGTCTTTTTCTTTTAGCATAAATGTAACTTTCTATATTATTTAGTGTAAGTAAAATTATATTTTTTAATGTTATAGGATTAGGTTATTTTTGTATTAAATAGTTCTTATGTATTATATCAAAAAGAAGAGTAATTTTATGCAATGTAAGTGTACATATCATATATGTAACAATATCTAGTTAATTAACACTATCGGCAGTATTGATGATTTGATTGAGAATTTAACTAAACAAAATGAAATATTATTAAATATAGGGAAAACTAAAATTGATAATTTAAATAGCAGCAAGACATTACATCCCCTAACTAATATAGTTCAATTTCAAAAAGGTTTTGAGGTTGGTTCATCTAAATATAGTGAAACTAAAAACCCTGGACAAAGCAATTACATTAGAGTTGGTGATTTAAAAGCTTTGGGAAATACATTTGTTGATACTTTGGATAATTACACATATGCAGATTTTGAAGATATACTTGTAGCTTTTGATGGAGCACCAGGGCGAAACAATATAGGTCTAGTTGGAGCCTATTCTTCTGGTATATATAAACTTATTTGTCTTAATGAGGATAAAGGCTTAGTCTTTTTTGAAATAAATAGCAAAATTAATAAACAAATAATTAACATTCACACATACGGCACAACTATTAAACATGCTTCAAAATCAATAAATTTCTTAGTTTATGCTAATGTATCCTATAAAGAAAAACAAATATTAAACTGATATTTCAAGCAAATAATTCAAAACAAAAAGAAGATTAACATTTTAAAGCAAATAAAAGCTAATCTTCTAAATAAATACTTTTAAATTTACCAGTCAACAATTTTATCAACAATTGTTTGTTGTTCTTCACTAGTTTTTCTCAGATATATCCTTGTTGTTTCTATCGATTCATGTCCCATGAGATCAGCAAGCAAAGATATATCTTTTCTTTTTTCTAAAAAGTTTTTAGCAAATCTATGGCGAAATGAATGAGGATAAACAACATTTAAATTCATTTTGTATTTTTTAGCTAAAACTTTTAGTTGATGTGATAAACCTCTGGTGGTTATTTGTTTCTTTGTTTTATTAAGAAACAAATAACCAGTATTCCTATCAACTGAATCATAATACTCAATGGCTTTTATGCGTAATTTCTTAGGTATAAAAATTCTCCTTATTTTTCCTGATTTAGTATATAAATCTATATAACCTCGTTTTAAATGTTCGTATTTAAATTGAATAAGTTCTGAAACTCTAGCCCCTGTTGCTCCTAAAAATCTTACAATAAAATATCATTCATAATTTTGATCTTTAAGTAATTTGTTTTTTAAAAATTCATAATCAGCATCACTAATAACATTCTCAAGATAACTTGTTTGTTGCAATTTAATAAATTTTAGTTTTAGTTTTTCTTTGTTAATATATTCAAGGTATTTGTTAATACCTTGAATTCTTAAATTTACTGTTTTTCCTTTATAGTTATCAACTAAAAGTGCTTTAAAAGCTAATAGGTTTTGTTTAGTAATTTCATCAAAATGTTTAAAGTATAAATCTAATGCAAATTGATATGAATCAATTGTATTTTTTGATAAATTTTGATGAAGTAAAAACGTTTTAAAATCTTTCATTTGGTACCTCCACTATTGAAGGTACCAAATTTTAAAAATATTTATTTAATAATTGTTGTTTTATTTGTTTGAGAATTCGAATTTTCTCTTCTAGTTTAAGTAACTTATTTAGAAGTAGATTTAATTGCTGGATTTTTCTAGTTTTCGGAATGTAAATTTTCCCACCTTCAAGCATTTGTTTGTTTAATAGTTGTTGTGCAGAACCAGAAGCATAACCTTTTATTTCGTCGATTAACTTGCGAGAAGCAAAGAAAATTAATCCATAATGGGAAGTATTTTTTGCCCTTACACAGAACACTGCTTCATTAAAATATGTACTGTCATCTAATATAACAGAAACTTTATTAATCTTTGGTTCAATCCTTGACAACACAGTATATCCCTTGTTTGCTTCTTTTGTTGAACTCTTTAAAACCCCTAATTCCGTTATGCATTCTGTTGTATTTGTTACAACAGGTTGATCAGTAAGTGTACCAGAATTAATTCATTTAATATTTCCGTTTCAAAACTCGGGTTTAGATCTAGAAGGTGTACCTCCTGGAAAAATATCAGCGTACTTTGTTAAGTTATCCTTGTTAAAAGATTGAGAGATATATAAATCCCCAACTTTTAAAATCTCTTTAACCTGGTTTTGATAATTCTCAATCAAATCATCAACACTGCCGATAGTGTTAATTATGTGTTGTTGGGTATTTAGGGGTGGTAAATAAATATTAATATTACGTATCAAATCTATAGTAATAGCAGACTGAACAGTACCAAAAGAGGCATTTTGAATATTTTTTATAGATTTTATCGTGGATAAATAATATGATAAAAATTTTGAATTACAAAATTGCTTAAAATTCCTTAACCAAATTAAATTCCCGTCCTTAAAATAAATTGGAAAGTGATCAACATACCATGGATACCCACGATTAGCTCCTCCAATTGCTGTTATAAGGATATCACCCACTTTTGGCACATCCTGTCCAGATTCAACTATTTTATTGTATCTATTTTCGCTAATAAAAATAGAAGGTACAACTTTTCTTTTTAAAGATAATTGAATAACTTCTTTGCTTCTGTAAAAAGGTATTCCAAAAGTTCTATATTCTTTTGCAAATATCCTATTACTAGAAGTTGTTTCACATAATTCTTTTAATTTATAGTTCATTACAAAATATGGAACAGTTTAAATTTAAAAAAATATCAGCTACTAATTATTGTGAATCTATTTTCGACGGTAGCCACGATTCTCATAAATATTATAGTTATGGGCATCCTTTGGTGACAGTTAAACATTTAAATGGTCGAAAAATTAATATTAGTAACGCTTTTTTAATATCTGCTGAAGATTTTGAAAAGTTAAATAAAAGATGTTTAGTTAAAAAAAACGATGTTTTAATTTCAATGATTGGCACAGTAGGTAAAATATCCATTGTTTTAAACAAACCCAATTTTGCAATTAAAAACATTGGAGTACTAAGAGCAAAAAATGAATTGGATGCAAAATATTTATATTATTATTTAACATCTATATTAGGACAATTGTTTATACAAAAAAGAATAACAGGATCAACACAACCAACTTTAAATCTCGATAATTTACGAAAATTAACTATATTTACTTTCTCTGAAGAAATTTTAAAACAACACATAGTTAACATTCGAGGTATATAATGATTTATCAATTAAAAGATTTAGCAATAATTAGCAGAGGATCTCAACCATTCCCTGTTAGTAAATATCTTTCTAATACTGGATACCCGTGGTTAAAAATCGCTGACTTTAAACTTGGAGATAGAGTAGTTAATAATACACATGAATTTATAAAACATGAGGGTATTAATAAAACTAAACTTGTCCCTAAGGGTACTTTAGTTGTTTCAAGTTCTGGGACCCTAGGAATACCAATTTTTACTGGATCACAAATGTGTCTATATTCTGGTTTTATATATTTTGAAAAACTTTCAGATAAAATAATACCCTTATATCTTTTTTATTATTTACTAAAACTAAGGCAAACACTCCAAACAAAAGGTACTGGTGCTGCTATTAAGCACTTGCAAATTAAAACATTTGAAAACTTAAAAATAGACCTACCATCTATTGATAATCAAATTCACATAGTTAACACTATCTTATTTAATCTCTTCTTCTAAAATCTCTTTAACTTTTTCTTCTAGTTCCATGCCCTCCTTCATTAGTTTTAACAATTCAGCAGATGCAACTTTTAGTTGTTCTTTAATCTCTTCTGGAGATAATTTATTTGATTCATCTGCTCCAACATATCGCCCAGGATTTAAACTATAATCCTGAGCGATTATTTCATCCAGTGTTGCTTTTTTACAAAAACCTGGAAGATCTATTAAAGTATTAGACTTAAAGTCTTTATAGACTTTAAGGATTTTATTTATATCATCATCTTCTAATACTCTAATTTTACGAGAAATTAGTTTACCCATTGAATCAGCATTAACAAATAAAATATCTTTATTTGTTTTATCTTTGTTTAAGATTCAACATTGCACTGAAATGCTGACATTGGCAAATAATTTATTAGGTAAAGCTAAGATTGCATCAATTTTACCAGATTCAATCATAGCTTTACGAATTTTATAATCATCTTGAGTATTAGACGTTGTTGCTCCATTAGGCATTAAGATTGCTGCTTTTCCTTTAGGTGAGAGTTTTGCATACATTAATGATAATCAAGCATAATTACCATTTTTTTCTGACGGTTTACCAAAGACTCAACGCGGATCTCCTTGCAGTGAAGGTTTTCAAAACTCTTTTAAGTTATATGGTGGATTAGCAATTATATAATCTGCTCGCAATGATTTATGTAAATCGTCGGTAAATGTATCACCATTACGATCACCAAGGTTTCCTTCAAGTCCTCTAATGGCTAAATTCATTTTAGCCATTTTTCAGGTTCCAGGATTTGATTCTTGGCCGAAGATTGAAATGTTATCAATTTTACCTTGATGTTCTTTAACAAACTTAGAACATTGTACAAACATTCCGCCAGAACCACAACAAGGATCGTAAACTCTACCTTTATAAGGTTCTAAAATATCAACCATTAGTTGAACAACTGATTTAGGGGTAAAAAATTCACCACCTTTAGTTGGAATATATTTAGCAAAAGCTCCAACATAATATTCGTATACTTGACCAAAAAAGTCCCCATCAGCATCTTCCATATTTAAATTATTAGTAAAAAAATCAACTAATTCACCTAAAGCAGTTTTATCTAAATCGCTTTTTGAATATGTTTTTGGCAAAATACCTTTTAATTGGTTATTATTTTTCTCAAGTAAGACAAATGCATTATCAATTACTTGACCTAAATTATCTTGTTTGGAATGTGATGCTACATAACTTCACAATGATTCTTTAGGTACTATAAAAACGTGCTCAGCTGTATAATAATCTTCATCTTCTTCGCGTCCATCATTATACTTAATTAATTCATTATATTTAGCGATATATTTATCGCTAACATATTTTAAAAATACTAGCCCTAAAACAATATTCTTATAATCGGCAGGATCAACTTTATCTCTTAGTTTTTCAGCTGCTTTCCATAAGATATCTTCATTTATTATTTGTGACATATCAAATTACCTCCTTTTAATAATAATTTATATATTATACATTAACAATTATACTATATAAATATTAAATAACTTAAGTGTTAATGTTAAATAAGCAAGCATTTTGCTTGCTTGAATTAAATTTTATTTGGTGGAGATAAGGGCAGTCTGTCCCCTAAAATAGATAAAAATTTTAACTTTTTAGTGAATTATAAACAATTGTAAATTAGACATGAAAAAATCAACCTAAAGTACCTGAATGATTTTTCCATGTCTAATTTCATGTTAACTTTCTGAAAGGTTTTAAACACTTGTTTTAATTTTTTAAATAAATAACTACACTTGAAGGATCAATGTTGAATTCTTTTAATATATTTTTAGCTAATTTTACTATTCTATCGGCGCTAAAACATGTTTCAATAAATACCTTATTTTGAATTTCGTATGGAACATGCATTCCAAAACTAGAATGGCGAATATATGGTTTGGATGTCTTTGTAAGTGTATAATCCCTATCAGCTAATTCATTAAATTTTCCTGGAACTATATCCTTAATTTCATCCATTAGACTTATGAAAAATTCTCTGAAACTTTTAATTGATATTGTTTTACCGTTGAATGTATACATTTTAATTTTTGCAAATGCTAGGTTTGGCTTTTCACTAAGGTTATATGTGAGACTGTTATTTTCCCCTATTTCCTGTTTTTGAAAATCTATGTTCTTGCCTTTATGCCTATTACAAATTTTGTGAACAAGCTGTGCATTTTCAAATTTTGTTTGCCCGCCATGTGAATAAGGAACGATGTGGTCTATTTCGCCTTCATTCACATAAAGGATTTCATTTTGACAAATAGCACATAAAGATTTTTGGTTTTCGGCAAGTTGTGGTTTTAAATACGTATCAAAAGTTCTTGAATCTTTTTTAAAGGGGTCTTCTCCAACTATTGATGATATTAAATGTATTATAGTTAAAATTCTTTTTAGTACCCTATCCTTTGAACCAGTAGAAGCGTAACAAGCATTATGATACTCATCATCATAAAGTTTTTTATAATTAATCTCTTTACGGATGATATCAGATTTTGCAATAAGCTTATTTCTATCAAATAAAGAAAATGCTACCATTATTGAGTCATAAAAAGTTGCACTAAATGTATTTAATATTTTTTTATTATCATAATCAACTGCAGCAAATGCATCATTGCCAAGCACTTCTTTTACAATACTTAATGTTTTGCTAAATATTTCTTTGTCTTGTTGGATTTGCTTTTCATCATCATATTGGTGTGCCTTCATGTAATTATTTAGGTGAATTTTCATACTTTGTTTATATGAGCCATAATCAATTAAAGCAAAGAATCTTAAAATTTTCTCTTGGTAAGACATTCTCTTATTTTCTGACTTAAACATAACAGCTACATTTTGATTTTTAGCAAGTTGGTTAATCATTGAATTATAATTTCCATGATATACACAGTTTCTTATTTCTTGTTCTTTTAATGTAACAGCACCTTGATTTAGTCTTTCAAAGATCTCATATTTAGCATCATTTGAATCTTCATCAATAACTATGGTTCTAATATAAGTCTCTTCTACAACATTTTGAAGCTTGTCATCTAAATCTTTAAAATATTTCCCTTCTAATTTGCTAAAAACTGCCATTCCTTTTAATTTATATTTATTTCTAATAAAATTTAAGAATGACATAATTCTTTGTTGTCCATCTACAACTAATAATTTTCCACTTTTTTCTTCGCTACAATAAATTGTTGGAAGTGGAATTTTCATTAACGCAGACTCAATCAATCTTGATGATTTTTCTATCGAATAGACAAATTCCCTTTGAAATTCTGGGTTTGTTTGAATTCTGCCTTTTTGTTCCATTATATTAAACTCGCGAATAGTTAAATCTTTTGATTGAAAGTGTAGTTCTTTTTCCATATTTTACTTCCTTATTTAATTGGGGGGGTAAATACCTTTTGGTCTAAAATTAAAACTTTTTTACTTTTGTAATTTTGGTGGAGATAAGGGGAGTTGAACCCCTGTCCACATATGAACACTTAGTTACTTCTACAGTTTAGGTCATTTTAATAATAATATAAGCAAAAACAACCAAAACAACTTATATTATTTTGCTAATCTCATTATTAAGTCGCAACTTTAATAACTATCCTTAAAAGACCTGTTTAACTAACTTAAGGAGCATTAATTAAACAACTTGCATGCTATTTATTAAGCGAATGCAAGATTTGCTTGTTGTTGGTACATACTTAATGTAGCAACTTTATCTTCAGATTTTCCGTTTAAGAAAGCCTAGTAGGAATTATAGTCTCCCACACTACTGCAATAACTAAGAACCCATACATGTCGAAACCATTATATCCCCAGATCTAATAGTTTTTTAAGGTTTTGAGAATCTTTTTATTAACTTCTTCTTTAGCGAGTTTTGCCCGTTTGTCGTATTTTTTTAAACCTCTTGCTAAGGCTAACTCTATTTTAACAAGTGAATTCTTGTTAAAATACATTTTTAAAGGAATTAATGTTAAGGGTTGAGTTTCTAATTTAAATTTTAACTTACGAATCTCATTTTTATGCATTAGTAATTTTCGATCTTGAGTTTCATTACATTTTACTTGCATATATTGTTTAAAAAATGATTCTTTAAGTCATAATTCATTTTTATATATTGAACAAAATGAATTAGTTAAAGCAACTTCAGATGCCCTGGCACTCTTAACTTCTCAACCATCTAAGGACATTCCAGCCTCAAATGTTTCTAAAATCTCATAATCACGTTTTGCATTTTTATTTGTTGTAATGATTTTCATAAGTTATTAATATTTTACTATATTTTTTAAAGTTTATATTTATCTTAATTAAATTGTTTTTGTTTTGTTTTTTGGAAAAGTCACTTGCGAGATATTAACAAAATAATTGCGTTTTAATTTTAACATAAATTTTACATAAAAAATGTATGAGAAAACAGAAAACACGGCAGTGTTTTCTCGTCGGTTTTGCTTACTTTTGTCAAAAGTAAGGCCCCTTTGATTGCAATCAAAGGCGGGGGATTAAAAAAATTTTAGGTTATCTTATATTTCCGGACAACTTGCCGATAGTTATTTATTTTTTCCATCATATAATCAATTTCTTGCTGAGAGTATTTATCTAGACTTTTTCCTTTGGGAATGTAATACCTAATTAAGCGGTGCATATTTTCTATTGAACCTTTTTGTCATGAACTATATGGTTGGCATTTAAATAATCTTTCAGTTGGAATGACCTGGTGCAATAAGACATTTTCACTACCATTATCAACTGTTAAAGTTTTAATGTCTAAGCTATGTTTCTTGATTAGTTTTAGAAGAGTTTGTTTGATAGCTTTGGAGTTGCGTTTTGAGAGCATAGCATAAGACATTCTGGTTTGCCGTTCAATTATGGTTACAATACAATATGCGTCATTGATTTTACCAATAACGGTGTCTAATTCAAAATGGCCGTGTTCAGAGCGATCATTAATATAAGCTGGACGTTTTGAAATTTCTGTAGCATATTTTAATGTTTTAGGTTTGGTTTGTTTCTTGTTCCTTATGCCATATTTGCCTTCAGATTTTTTAACAATATGGTCAAAATCAAGGAAATAAGGATATTTTTTAATTATTTTATAAATTGTACTAGGCCAAGGAGCAAATTCATCAGGGGAGAATTTTTTTAAAAGAATTAACAAGATAGGTAACTGATTTCTTAACTTCTTTTTGCTGCAAATTCTTTTTATTTCTATTTTTATTGTATGTATTAAGTTCACTATACCAATATTTTCTGTAGGCCTTTCATTTCTCTTTAATTGCATCACTTACAAAAAAGAGTCGCGAAAATGAATAGCCTAATAAATGTTCGTATAACTTGGTAAAATTAAGGGTTTTAACACGCATTACTCTTTTTGAACACTTAGGACAAACATAGCGATTTTGTTTATCTAAACTAAGTGGTCTGCGATTTGTAATAATTTGGATTTTACTTTTTATACTTCGAATGTCTCTATCAAAAATCTTGGCTACTTCTTGGATTGAGAAGCCTTCAGAAAGTTCTTGTAAAATATTATAAAGTTGTTCTAGATCGATTTGATCTGATCGTAATTTTCGTTGCGACTCAAGAGCACCTTGCATTTTCAAGATAGTATTATGATTCTCTTCGATTTTAAAGTGTTGATATTTATTTTCTTTTCGATATTTGTCAAAAACACAAATATATTTTTCTAAATTTTTCATATAATTTTAAGGTCTCCTTTATTTTTTGAAAAATTATCAATACAACTATTTTATTACAAGGCAGACAAAAAACAATGTCACATGCAAAAAACTTGCATGTGACATTTCCAATTAATAATGGCTGTAATATTTAAAAAAACGTTTTACAATCATAAAAAAAACTTTATAATATTATTAATTAAAATTTAATTCACTTTAAGAAATTATTAATACTTAATTATTATAATAAAACAAAGGAGCAATATATGAAACGTATATTATGCGAATACAAACCAACTCAAAATAAGCAATTTCCTTGAGTTTTAAGACACCCAAAGGTTAAAACTGCATTAGGAGTTTTTAAAACTCGTAAGGATGCTTTAAACTGATTCTTATCATTAAGATATGAATCATGAGCACAATTCCATACACCTAAAAAAATCTGAGGAGGGCACGTATATGGTGTCTTTAACAAAGACGGTGTATTAGAATACGAACTAGAAGTTGACAAATACGATGGTAAATTATCTTATGGCGAAACATCTAAAGAAATTAATTTAACTGAATTTAATACAATTAATTTCTTTGAAGTTGAAAATCATTTAGCAACTTTAGAACCAAATGTTGATTATAAAATTTTAGATGATCATACTACTTATTTCCCTGCAGTTGACGACTTTATTCCACCTGTAAGAAAAAATTCTAAAGATGTTAAAATTGAAGAATTAACTAAAGAATTAAATTCATTAGATGAATTATTAAAAAACCTTGATGGTAAATCTGCCAAAGAAATTGAAGAACTTAAAAATAAACTACAAGATACTAACCAAGATAAAGAAGCTTTACTTAAAGAAATTCACGAACTAAGAAATAGATCAATGGTAACTAAAACAGTTGTTGAACAAAAAGTTCACGAAGTAGTAAAAGAAGTACCAGTTTACATCGAAAAAGAAGTTTTAAAAGAAATACCTGTTGAAATTATTCGTGAAGTTTTAGTTGATCGCCCGGTTGAGGTAGTGAAAGAAGTTGTTGTTGAAAAAGTAGTAGAAAAACCAGTTGAAGTTATTAAGGAAGTGGTGATTGAAAAACCAGTTTCATCTGGACAAGTAGTTAAAGAAGTACCAGTTTACATCGAAAAAGAAGTTTTAAAAGAAATACCTGTTGAGGTAGTTAAAGAAGTTATCGTTGAAAAAGTAGTAGAAAAACCAGTTGAAGTTATTAAGGAAGTAATTGTCAACAAAGAAGTACCTTCACAAGGTGCATGTCCAATTAAAGATTGTGATAAAGTTAGATATGTATATTTCTATGAAGGATGCAAAGCAACTAAACTTCGTTCATTAGCTTTATATGCTAAAAACCTTGAAGCTATCGCACTTTCATACCCACAAGACTTAGTTACATCTGTTAGAGACTTCAGAGAAATTGAAGAACAACTGAGAAATGTTTTAAATGCTGAAAAATCATTAGCATCAGAATTAGAATTACCAGAAGATAAAAGATTACTAAAATTAGTTGCTAAATCATTAGCAGCCTCAACAAAATTACTTTCAAGTAAGATTAAAGGATCTGAAGATCTTACTTACGTTCCTGAAACCTTTATTTATTACAAACAACAAACACCAGAGTCACGTTTAGCTCGTGTGCTATCATTTGTATTATATGGTAATAAGCATGTTGCATTTGTACTGGAACAAGACTATAAATACACTCTTTCACCTAATTCATGTAAAAAATCACACTTTGTGGTATTCGAATCATTTGAAACTGTTGAAAAATTAGTTCCAAGTGTCCAAGAAGTAGTGCAAGAAGTGGTCGTTGAAAAAGTTATCGACCGCCCAGTTGAAGTTATTAAAGAAGTAATTGTTGAAAAACCAATTGAAATTGTAAAAGAAGTACCAGTTCAAGTTATTAAAGAAGTGGTAGTAGAAAAACCTGTTGAAGTTGTAAAAGAAGTAGTAAAGGAAGTAATTGTTGAAAAACCAGTTGACGCTCCAGCTACAAAAGAAGGATGACCAGTTGGATTCTGAGCACTTATCCTATATGCCTTAGGATATGTAATCTTATTAGCTGTTGTTGTTATTTTAGCAGTCTGATATTACAATGGGGTATAATTAACTTAAAATGCAAACATTTGTTTGCGTTTTTTATATAATTTAAAATAAGAAAAAATACATTCAATTATCTTTGAATGTATTTTTGAATTATAAGTCAATATTTTGCACGTATTTTGCATTTTGTGAGATAAAATCACGACGAGGTTCCACATTCTCACTCATTAAGGTCTCAAAGATGCGATCAGCACGATATGCATCTTCAATTTGTACTTGAAGCATTTTACGTTTTTCTGGAAGCATGGTTGTTTCACGTAGCTGTTGAGCATCCATTTCACCTAGTCCTTTATAACGTTGAATTGTAATTTTGATGTTAGGGTTTAAAGTCGCGATAATTTCACTACGTTCTTTTTCATTAAATGCATAGTAAATATTTTTATTTTGTTGAATTTTGAATAAAGGAGGTTGTGCTATATATATAAATCCATATTCAATAAGGGGTTTAAAATATCTATAAAAGAAGGTTAGTAGCAAGGTGCGGATATGAGCTCCATCTACATCAGCATCAGTCATAATAATAATTTTATGATATCTTAATTTATTGATATTAAAATTGCTGTCGAGTCCAGCGCCCATAGCAGTAATTAAAGACATAATTTCTTCGTTTTTAAGGATGCTTTCGAGTCTTGCTCTTTCGGTATTAAGGATTTTACCTTTAAGGGGTAAAATAGCTTGAAAAACTTTGTCGCGTCCCATTTTAGCTGAACCACCAGCAGATTGCCCCTCCACAATGAAAAGTTCGCAAATTTCAGCATTTTTTGATGAACACGGGGCTAATTTACCAGGCATTGAACCAGTTTCAAATGGAAGTTTTTTACGTTCTTTATCTCTAGCAGCAGTTGATGCAATTCTTGCTCTACGTGCTGAACTTGCTTTTTCAAGAATTTTTTTAGCTAAATCAGGATTTTCATTTAAAAAACGTTCAAAGACTTGTGAAAAAACTTCATTCACAGCTTTACGAGCATCTTTTGAACCAAGTTTTCCTTTTGTTTGCCCTTCAAATTGTGGTTCAGGGTGTTTTATTGAAATAACAGCAACAATACCTTCAACTAAATCCTCACGGGTAAAGCGATCATTTTCGTTTTTAATGAAGTTTTTTTCTAAAGCATAGTTATTAACTAGCCTCATAATTGCATCATAAAATCCAGTTAAATGTGATCCGCCTTCATGGGTAGAAATATTATTAGTATAGGAAATTAAATTAGATCGATACAGATCATTTAAATATTGCATAGCAACTTCAACTTCAATATTAATTTCCCTTGAATTTATTTCGTGGCGATATTTATATGAATTACTTGCATAAATAATATTTGTTAATGGTAATGAACGTTTCGTTAATTCGCTAACATAGTCAATAATACCATTATTATATTGGTATTCAACATAGCTTTCATCTCTTTCATCAGCAACTGATACAAATAAACCTTTATTTAGGTATGCAATTTGACGTGCATGATCAATAATTAAACTTTTATCAAATGGCATTTGTTCCATTATTGTATAATCAGGAGTAAATTGAATAGTAGTACCTGATTCATCGTCTTCATATTCACCAATAACATTTGTTGGATGCACAGTATTTCCACCATTTTCAAATTTAGCATAGTAAATCTTACCATCACGCTTAACCCATGCTTCTAATTTTGAACTTAAGGCATTAACAACACTAGCTCCTACTCCATGCAATCCACCACTAACTTTGTAAGCTCCTGATTCAAATTTTCCACCAGCATTTAATTTAGTTAAAACAACTTCTAAGGCACTAATATTAAATTGTGGGTGGATTCCAACAGGAATTCCCCGTCCATTATCTTGAACTTTTATTTCGTTATCTTTTGTAATTGTAATATTAATTTTGTTGGCAAAACCAGCCATTGCTTCATCAACTGAGTTATCTACTATTTCTCATACTAAATGGTGTAATCCTGCTTTTGATGTTGAACCAATGTACATTCCAGGACGTTTGCGAACATGTTCTAAACCTTCTAAATGCGCAATAGCACTTGCATCGTATTTTTGCTTCTTATCTTCCATTTAAACCTCCATTTTGATTAATTTTATGAATGTTATAATATATAAATATATTATAACATAAACCATAGATTACTGTAATTTTTTATAAAATACATCGTTAATAGACTCTTTTCAAAAACCTTTTTTAGTAGTTTTAGAGATATTTTCCAATTCTATAATTGTTTTATAATATTCAAATTGCTCTTTTGTTTGTGTATAGTAAGGTTTTTTAGGATTTTCTGCCTGAATAAAAGCAACTCTGGCTAAACCTTCGGAAATTAACCATGAGTTTATTAATGAATTACTGGAATAATTAAAATTATTATTATAATAAACTAGGGCAACGGTGCGCTTATAAGAATCAGTAGTAACTCTTTGAATAAAAATATTTGCATTGCTATTAATTTTACTAATAAGCATTCGCTTAGCAAGTTTAGCATATTGATCTTCATATTTAGCTAATTGATCATCATTATAACGTGGTTTTAGTGTTTCAGGAGTATCAACACCGTAGAGGCGTATAATTTCTTTTTGCCTACTTTGGTTTAAAACTTCAATAGTATCTCCATCGGTTATTTCTAACACTTTAATTTGTTCATAGTTTTTATTTATAGGATTAAGCGCGCAAGATACTAAACTAAAGTTAAGTAATATAAGAAGAAAACTAAAAAAACTTTTCATATTTATATAATAATATTAAAACCCTACATAACTAAAAATTGACTAAAAAATACCTTTAAACCCCTTACAAATTTATTTTGGGGTTTAAAGGTATTACTTATAATATGATTTATAGACTCTATAGTATCATTTTTCTAAACTATACAGGTAATTTAAACCTGATTCATCTTTCTCGAATTCAAGGTATTTTATTTTAATTTCATAATTTTTAGGGAGCACGAAGACCTCCCATGGATAAACTCCAGGTATAATTGAATTACTTGTTAGTGGTACATGATATCTTAAAAAAAATAGAGTAACTTTATTTTTATCATATAATGGAATAACAAAAGTTTGTTCGTTTCATTTTGCATTACTTAATGAAAAATGTTGTCAAATATAAATATCATTGTTTTCGAGGAGTTTGTATACATCTTGATTATCTAAGTATAATTCTTCAAATAATTTTTTAATTTGAAAATTATTATTAAAATCTTTAAAGTTATGCAATTCCTTAAATCTTTCGATAATATATTTATCGAATTGATTTTTACTGGATATTTTTATGGCATTATTGAATTTATTAGATGGATCTTTGGGAAAATTATCAAAGAATTCTGAGTTGAAATTAATTGAATCTTGAGTCCCATCATCTTTTATGTATTTTTGTTGTCTATGTTCTTTAACATCAAGATACTGATTCTCCAATCAATCTAAGGGAATAAATGGACTTTTTTTTATAAAAGATTTATGAATTGGAAGAAGTT
This sequence comes from Mycoplasma sp. 10961, assembly GCF_055523525.1. Classification (NCBI taxonomy): domain Bacteria; kingdom Bacillati; phylum Mycoplasmatota; class Mollicutes; order Mycoplasmatales; family Mycoplasmataceae; genus Mycoplasma; species Mycoplasma sp. 10961. The sequence continues at coordinate 735,221 of NZ_JBVFVD010000001.1, read as the reverse complement.
CCTTTTTTATTTTGTTAATTTCTGCTTCAGGGTTTGAAATTCTTGTGCAAGCTAATGTAATTAGTGGTGTAATTGTTGAAATAATTCCAAGAAGGATTTTTTTAATCGTTTTCATTTCTAACCACGTGAGTAACCGCAATTAAGTCATCTATAGAGTTAGCATCAGGATAATAATGATTTTTAATAATTTTATACCTATAAATTCCAGAATTTAATACTTTATATTCAATTAATTCATCACTTGTCATTTGTTCCGTTATTTCTCTAACAATATGCCAACTACCATCGTTAGCTAGTTTTTCAAGTCTTAAATCATAGTTAGTAACTAAGTTATTATAAGTACGATTCTTAACACCAACTAAACTTAGTTGATTTTCATTTTTGTGTTCACTATCTCATTTTTGCTCCGTAGAAGATCAAGCCGGAGAAAATCAAGATCAAAAACTATTTCACCAATTCTTAGCTCATGGTCTAGGCTCTTTTTGATTTAAAATCCCAGCATTAAACGTCCAAGAACTAGATATTTTAATCTTTTGTCCTTTTTGGAGTTGTATTTGTTGGCTTGTAAATATATCTCTTTTGGCAACGGAAGGGTTAGAACTAATAACTGAATAATTATTTGCTGCTTGCAACATTGCTTGAAAGTCTGGGGTACCAGATCCAAATTTTTGTTCATAACCACTAGTTTTATATTTTAAATTTAATTTTTGTGGACTTACAGCAGAGGCGGACAAAATTGCTTTAACGATTGGAACTCTAAAACTACTATTTCTAATATCTGATTTATATTTCATTAAATTGGAAATAAGACCAGTTACAATTGGTGCTGCATAACTTGTGCCACTTACAGTTTGATTCTTCTCATATACTGGATTATAAGTGTAACCAGGAGCTACAACTAAAGGTTTAGCTATTTGATCAAATCCAGATGGTAGTTTATAGTTTGAATAATTTGCAATTTTGCTACTTTTTAAGTTATATTTTGTAGTATCTTTTTCTAATGCACCAACCGCAATCGAGTTTAAAGATAAATTGCCACTATTTATTATATGCTGAGAATATCTAGCATCGTTACCAGTTGAAAATACATTAATAACTCCATATTTTCTACTTATATAGTCTAAATGGTATGAATTTTCATCATAACCTTTATTATATTCGTGTATGTTATCTTCTTTTTCCAGATATTTCATGCTGTAGCTGTGGTTTATTATCCTTATGCCGTAATCTTTAACCATTTTTTCAATTGTACGAATCCAATTACTATCAAATCTAAAGGTAGAAGCAAGAAAAATTTTAGATGATTTATCGACCCCTAACTCTCCACCTAAAATACTTGTAACTAAAGTGGCATGTGTTGTATTATCAAGTGCAAAATTCATATATGTTTCATCAATATATATTCCATTTTTGAAATATTTTATAAAATTTCTATCAATTGGATAGGCATTAGATTCAATAACCCCTACATTATTTACATATTTATTGGTTAGGTGATTTTGTGCATTAACTACTTTTAAATTTTCATCCATATAGTTTTTAAAAATATTTATATTTTTTTGTACATCGTTAAATGTAAATGAATATTGATTCTGGTATGAATAAAAGGTATTTGGCTGTGTTTCATTATATGTGTATGAATTAACAGTTGCGTCTTCATTTTTAAATATAATGAATTTAAAAATTTCTTCTCAATTCGATATTTTTTTAACGAATTCTTGTCTGTTTTTTTCGTTTTCAAAATAGAACCAAACAATTGGCATCATTCTACTATATGTTACAGATTTGTATTTTAATTTTTCGTTGATAATTTTAGTTATAAAATTAGTGTTAAATTGGTTGATAAATTCTTCATATTCAGTTTGAAAACCAGGATTTAATAAAATTTTAAGTTCAAAATCATTATTAAGAGGTACTGGGGTGATTTCGTTATTACTGTTAAAAACATTAAAAGATTTTTGATCTCTAATTTCGAACTTATCACCTTTTAAATTAGCATATCACTGGCTTTTATTTTTTTGCATTGTATTATTAATTGTCGGGAAGGTTAGAAGACATCCAAAACCTGCCAAACTTGCAGATATTAAAAACATATGTTTTAAATTCTTTTTCATAAAAATTTCCTTTATTAAATATATTTTACTATTATAATTGCTGTATTTCTTTAATTTTGTATTAGTAAATATAATACATAATAATTATAATATTTTTTATAAAAGTCTTCCTTAATTTATTAATGTTTTTTGGAATATTAATTGGAAATGTCACATGCAAAAAACTTGCATGTGACATTTCCATTTAATACTTAATTTATTAACAAAACATTGTGCTTGAATTAAAAATTTTATTTTTGATTGCCTTGCAATGTATAATTTTTACTTTATATTTCATAATAAAAACCCCACAAGCTTAGCAATTTTTTAGGTTTAGCTGTGGGGTTTGCTATAAAATAAGCATGATGTATGTTTTGAAATTTAAATAAATTTCATTCGAATTAAATATTTTCTTTTTATATAAACAATTATTAAGCTTTATTTTTTGAACCAAATTCATGAATTTTTTGTTTTACTGTTTCACACATTGCTTCAAAACCAGGTTTGTATAATTTACGTGGATCAAAGTTTTTACCTTCAAGGTCTTTGCCACTTTCAATATAAGCTCTAAGGGCTTTGTGGTTTGCTTGTTGTAATTCAGTATTAACATTAATTTTGGTTACACCTAAACTAATTGCTTTTTGAATTTGATCTAAAGGAATACCGCTTCCGCCATGAAGTACAATTCCAATTCCAGCAGCTGCTGAAATTTCTTGTAATTTTTCAAAATTAAGTGATTTTCATGAAGCGGGGTATGGACCATGTATATTACCTATTCCCGCTGCTAAAACATCAATTCCTAATTGAGCGATTTTGTTTGCTTCAGTTGGATCTGCAAATTCACCATTACCAACGATTCCATCTTCTTCCCCACCTATTGTTCCAACTTCAGCTTCAAAAGACATATTTCTTTCATTTGCTAATTCAACTAATTCTTTAGTTTTTGCATAGTTATGTTCAAATGGGTAGTGTGAACCATCAAACATTAATGATGTATATCCATCAGTTTTAATAGCTTGTTTTGCTCCCTCATATGATCCATGGTCTAAATGAAGTGCAACTGGTACTGTAATGTTTAAATCATTGATTAAACCAAGCACCATCCCACTTACTACATTAAACCCCCCCATGTATTTAATTGCACCTTCACTAGTTGCTACAATAATTGGTGAGTTTTCTTGTTGTGCTGTAATTAAAGCTGCTTTTGCTCATTCTAAGTTGTTGATGTTAATATGAGGAATTGCATACTTTCCTGCTTTAGCCTTTTTTAACATTTCTTTTGCGTTTACTAATGCCATCTTATCTCCTAATAAATTTTATGTTTAGAACATCAAGTTCCATCATCATTTCTTAAAAAGTTTTTGTCTACAGTTAATAGACGGTATAATTCTCCCATTTTGCGTTCTCTAATTTCTTCATATGAAATTTCTGAATTATTGATTAAGAATTTATTGATTCAATTTTCCTTAAGTTCTTGTTCAACTATTTCAAAAATTTCATTGAAGGTAAAGTTTTGTTCTGAATTATTTAAAACAAATTGGCTCGCTACCTCGAGCATAGTTGTGTTTTTCATTTTGAGCCTTTCCATTTTGAATTTTTAATTTTGTTTTAACTTGCTTATTAAGTTGATTATTATTATATATTAAAAAAGTATAATTATTATTAATTAATGATAAAAATTTATATAATGGATTTTGGTTATATAAATTTATTTAGATATTTAAATTTTTGATTGTTTTTTAGTTGTGCATTTGCCTATATAACCTGTATTGTTTATATAAAGCAATTATATAAAATCTAAGTATGATACAAAAACACTGATACTTATCGAAAGGATAACCACTTTTTCTAAATTTTAATAAGGAATTGAAGCCTCATATCGTTTTTATTAAATTTTTTCAAATGAACCAAAAAATAAAGTTTTAATCGATAAAATTGCGTTTAACCTTTCTTATTTATTTTCAATATTTTAATAAAACTGGCATTATGATTTGGACACAGTTATTATAAAAAAACTCATAAAATTATTTTATTTGAAAAGTGAGATTTTGAAAATCCCACTTTATTTTTGATACATATTTATGATTAAACAATTTAAGAACTTAACTATATCACTAAATTTTAAAAATACAAACAAAAAATTAATTCTCTTGAATATTTTTAAACTGTCAAGTTTTTTAACTTTCTTCATATATATATATATATATTAAAATTAAAGTAGATTAACAAATCTATTAATTTGATTTTAGACAAATTAATTATTATATAAATATATTTATATGAAAGGAAGATACGTTATGAAATTACGTAAATTTTTATTAGTAACAACTAACTTAGTCTCAATTACCGCTGTCACAGCTGTTTCGTGCAATGCAAAGCAACCAGACAAAAGAGTATTTAGAATTCAAAATGTTAGTGAAATTACAGTAACTCAAACTAGTGCTCAATTCACCACTAAAATTACTGGTCTACAAGGAACAGACCAACTTAATGTAAAAGTTAATGACACTGTTCATAATTTTACAGTTTCAAGTTTAAACAAACCAGCTGATAATGAATATAAAATTACTATTACTGGTTTAACTAAAGGAACTACATATTTATTAGATACCATTAAGGTAAATAATGACACGTTGTTTAATGTCAAACGTTCATTTACAACATTAAACGATGTGTCAACCCAAAATCCAACTATTGAAAATAGGGAACAAGAAGAGCCATTAAATCCTAATCCACCAAGAGAAGAAAATGAACCATCGAATCCAGGAACTAGTGACCCTGCTCCAAAAGACCCAAGCAAAGATCCTGTCAATGATAATGGAGCCCAAGAACCACCTAAGGTTGAACCAAGCCCTGCCCCTGCTCCAAAAGAACCAGCAACAGAAGAACCTGGAACTGGTGTAAACCAAAAGGATGAAGAAAAAACAAACAATGGTACTGATAATGGATCAACTGGTGCAGATAATCCGGAAAAACCTGCTCTTCCTGAACCGACACCACCTACTAATGATGGAACTAACAATCAAGATAGTAGTCCAACAAAACGGGATGAATCAGAAACTGAAAAAAATAATAGTAGTGAGAATTCTGGGACAACTAGTACTGAACAAGACAAACAACAAGAAACACAAAAACAAGATAATGTAGACTCCTCTGGAGACACAAGTAATACTGATGTTTCAAATGGCAGTGGACAAGCAAACTCTGAAACTGACCAAACTTCCTCAGGTAATTCCGGAAATGGATCTACAAAGGATACAGAATCAGGTTCTACAGGAACTAGCACTCGCGACTCTGCTTCACAACCTGACAGTACCACTTTAAATGGGGAAACTAACTCATCAGATTCAAATAGTACACCTACTAACCAACCTCCAAAAGAACCCGAACAAAAAAATACAAATAACGGTACAAACACTGGCAATACTGATCAACAAACATCAGATTCAACACCTACTGAAGAAAAACCTTTAAAATTTGATAGTGTAACTGTTGAAGTTGACTCTCAAAAAAAAATTACATTATTTTCAAAATTGTTGCAGATAAAGATATTTACCAAAGAGTAAAAGATAAATTATTTAAATATGAATTACGTGCAGAAAATAATACTTATGCAGATGATACTACAAACGGATCTAATAGAAAAACTTGGATAGATAGCCAAACTGCAGATAAAGTTACTTTCAAAGTTGCACCATTTTATCCATGAAATACAGGTACTTACACTCTGACTAGTCTATGAGATAATTCAGATCCTAAGAAACAAAACCTTCTAACAGGAACATATAAGTTTAAATTTACTAAAGGCGAAAAAGTTGAAATGATAAACTCTTAATTTAACTATACTAAAACTACCTAACTTTAATAATGAAGTTAGGTAGTTTTCAATATTTTTTATAAAATCCATTTATTAGGAAAGTAAGATCATATGCATTTTCTTATGCACATGATTATGTTATTTTACATTAAATTAGGGGCACTAATTCCCAGTAAGTTTAAACCAATTTTAAATACCATTTGAACAGCATATACTAAAGCACTATAATAAGCTTCTTGTGGGTGATTTATTAAACGTGTTTGTGAATAAAAACTATTAAATAAATTAGTTAAATTTATTAAATATTGAGTTAATAAATTTACTTTTGTTGTTTTAACAATAGTTTGCAATAAATCTGTGAATTGATCTAATTCAATAATTAATTTTCTGGCTTTATTAGTAATTTGATTGTTTGGATCAAGTAAAAAAGGTTTTAAATTATTACGTAATGATACGGTTCTAGCATGAGCATATTGTAAATTATAAACTGGGTTAGAGGCATCCATTAAGTTAGCTTGATCAATATTAAAATCATATTTTGTGCCAATTTCTCTAGTCAGCATACCAAACCTAATTGCATCAGAAGAGGCGACATCTAATAAATCATTTAATGTTACACTTGTTCCAGCACGCTTAGACATTTTAAACTCTTGTCCATTTTTTAATAATCTGACTAATTGGATTATTAAAATATTAATATTATCAGGGTCATAACCTAATGCCTGGAGTGAAATTTTCATTCTTGCAACATATCCAGAATGATCAGCACCCCAGATATTAATTAATTTATCTGCTTTTTGTAATTTAGTTTCATGATAAGCAATATCAGGTGTTAAATAAGTATATGATCCATCGCTTTTAATTAATACACGATCTTTATCATCGCCGAATTTAGTGGTATTTAAGAATAAAGCTCCATCTTTTTGGTATGTATTTGGATTTAATTTAATTAAAACAGGTTTAATTAAATTCTTGGTTGTTAATGCTTTTTCGCTTGAAAAAGTATCAAAATAAATGTTAATTTTTGCTAAATCCACTTTGATTTTATCAAGTAAAATTTGGGTTGCGAATGATTTTAGCTCACTTTCTTTAGTAGCAAAATTATTTAAAAAATAATCATTAACTTTGTCTTTTATTTGTTTTGCAACTCAAATAATATCATCACCTTTATAAGACTCTTCTGGCATTTGCTCGTAAATTCCAAAGAGCTCTTGGTAACGAATATATACTGATTTAGCTAAATTATCAATTTGATTTCCAGCATCATTAACATAATATTCAGCTTCAACATGGTGCCCGGCATGTCTTAAAATTCTTATTAGTGAATCTCCAAAAACAGCCCCCCGCACATGACCAACATGTAAAAAACCTGTTGGGTTTGCAGATACAAATTCAACATTAATTTTTTCAGGTTTAACAAAGTTGGATCCATAATTTTTGTTTTGTAAAATAATGTTGCTTAAAACTTTGTTTAAAATGGAATTTTTTAAAACAAAGTTTAAAAATCCAGGTGTTGTTACTTCGACAAGTTCAAACATATCTAGATTATCTAATTTTTCTTTTAAAACATTTGCAACTGCTAAAGGGTTATTTTTTGTGTATTTTTTTAAAATAAAAGCAAGGTTTGAAGAAAAATCAAATTCAATTTCAGATGTTTTTTTATTTTCAGGAATATTGGGCTCAGATAAGGTGAAAACTAAATGATCTGCATCAAAATTTGAATCAAAATATTTTTCGTTTTGTAATTTTAAGACAACTTTCTTTAAAGAATCTTTAATTTGGTTTGTTAAGTTCATTATGCTCCTTAATTTCTTTTTTTTAATTATATAAATTGTATTAAATTTAAAAATATTTATAATATAAATATGTTAAAAGTTTATTTATGTGGGCCAACAGTGTATAACTACGTACATATTGGTAATATGCGCCCGATTATCACTTATGATTTAATGCTTAAAGCAGCAAGAGCATTAAAAGTTAATTTTAAGTTTGTGCATAATATTACTGATATTGATGATAAGATTATTAATAAAGCCATTCAAGAAGGTGTGAGCGAAACCGAAATTGCTAAAAAATACTCTGATGATTATTTAAATATTTTAAAATTATTTAATGTTAATACTATTACAAACTTAGAATATGTAACAACTAATTTAACTGAAATTAATAATTTTATTAGCTGCTTAGTTAAAAAGGATAGTGCATATGTTTTAGATAATAATGTTTGGTTTGATACTCATAAATATCAAGATTATTATGGGGAAGTATCGGGACAAAATTTAAAACATATGGTTTTTGAAAAAACTAGTTTTCAAAAACATAATCAAGCTGATTTTGCACTTTGAAAAAAAACAAATTTAGGTATTAAATATGATTCTAGTTTTGGATTAGGTCGTCCCGGATGACATACTGAATGTGTTGCATTAATTAATAAGCATTTTGGATCAAGTGGAGTTGATTTACATGGGGGTGGTGTGGATTTGACATTTCCACACCACGAAAATGAAAATATTCAATTTTATGCATTATATCAAAAAGACTTAGCTAGAAAATGATTTAGAACTGGACAAATTAATTTAAATAATGAAAAAATGTCTAAATCTTTAAATAATATTATATTGGCTAATGAGTTTATTAGCAAATATTCTCCTGATCATTTTAAATTTATTTTATTGTTAAATTCATATACATCCATAATAAATATTGATGATAATTTAGTTAATAATGTTGAAACAATATTAACTAAAATAACTAAAATATATTTTATGGGTATATTGCATAATCTTAATTTTAATATTTATAATCAAGAAATATATCAAAAATTAATGCAAAATATTTTTGAGTTAAATTTTGCTGCTTTTATGAAAACCTTAAATGACATAATAAAATCAATAAATTTAAATAAAGATCCATTATTAATTAGCACAATTATTAAAGTTTTTGATGATTTAGGCTTTGATTTTCAGAAAATAAATTTTGAAAAATATAAAAATATTTACAAAAAATGGCAGGAATTTTTAAAAGATAAAAACTATTTTGAAGCTGATAAATTAAGATCAGTGTTAATAAAAGAAAAATTATTATAAAAAAGTACTAAAAATAGGAAAAAAAGGGGGTTGATATATGAGAGAATTATTAGTGTGTGGGAAAAATTCAGTTATTGATGCGATAAAGAGCAATATGAAAATTTCAAAAATTATAATTAGTAAAAAAGATAATTTAAAATTATTTAACAATAAAAATTTTCATGTTGAAGTAAAAGAACTTAGTTATCTTAATAAATTGACCAAAGATAATCACCAAGGATTTATTGCTTACTTAGAATCCTTAAACTATCGTGATCTTGAGTTTTTAATCAAACATAAACCTAAAATTGTTTTAGTCTTAGATAAAATACAAGATCCTCATAATCTAGGAGCAATTATTCGTAGTGCAAATGCAGCTGGGGTAAAAGATGTTATTTTACCAAAGGAAAATGCTGCTTCAATTAATTCTACAGCACTAAAGGTAGCTTCTGGTGGTTTTGTAGGTTTAAATTTTTATCGCGTTAATAGTTTATCGGCAACAATTACAAAACTGAAGAAAACTGGCTATTGAAGTTATGCAAGTGCATTAGACAAAAGCGCAACCTCGCACACAAAAATTAAGTATAATAGCCCAACTATTATTGTAGTTGGTAATGAAGGTGAAGGAGTTTCAAAAAGTGTTTTATCAGTTTGTGACTCTAAAGTTTATATTGATCAAAAGGGAACTGTTCAATCATTAAATGTATCAGTAGCAACTGCTATTTTGCTTTTTGATTATTTAGCTAAAAATGAATAAGATATTTATTAATAAGTTAAGTCCTGAATTTATAACGCTTTTAAAGTTACACGACAAAAAACTTATTACAACGAATAATTTGATTAATCGTTTTGATAATTTATATTATGAGAGAATTCGTAATTTAGTTTGAAGAATTTACTGATTATACCGTAAATATAATATTGAACTAGATGAAATTAGAAATCAATTATTCATGGTATTTTTAGACATGCTATCACAAGATATGCTTCAAAATATTGATAATTACGAAGCTTGGTTTTGAAATACTTTAAAATTAAAAACCCAAAATTATTTTAATAAATTTTATAATTCACAATATAAATTTGAATCAAACGTTAGTTATAACCAATTGAATTTAAATGAATTAAATTCTAAATTAAAACGTGAATACGATATTTGAAATGGTTCGTGTCAAACGATTGATGACATGAAAAAATATATTTCAGCAGATGAATACGAGTTTTTAAAGAATAAGATAAATTTTAAAAACACAAGACTTTCAACTTGAAAGCAAAAGGAAATGATACAAGCAATAAAAAACAAATTAAACAATAATTCATTTTTCTAATCATGGGAAAAATATAATAAAGGCTTAATAATGATTAAGCCTTTTTCATTATCTTTCTTTATTATTTATCAATAAAATTTGAATAAAATAGTATAATATTAACAAATATCAAATGTGATATTTTTTATTAATCTAATATAGGAGATTTTATGGCAAAATTTAAAAGAATTTTTATGATAGTCACAGACGGACTAGGTATTGGACCAGACCGTGACCAAAAGAGTTTTGGTGATCATGGAGCAAACACAATTAGATCTGCTTCTATGGTTGAAGAATTTAAAATAGATACATGGAGAAAATTAGGAATTGGTAATATTACTGATTTAAATGGGAATTACCATGTATCAAAACCTTTAGCATATATGGCTAAAGTACAAGAAGTATCTAATGCAAAAGATACCTTAGCTGGACACTGGGAAATGATGGGAATTAAAACTTTAGTACCATTTCCAACTTTTACTGAAACAGGTTTCCCAGAAGATTTAATTGAAGCTTTATCAAAAGCTTGAGATAACCGTCCAATTGTGGGAAATAAATCTGCATCGGGAACTGATATTATTAACGAGTTAGCTCATGAAGAAAAGGAACGTGGTGCTATAATTGTGTATACTTCAAATGATTCAGTATTACAAATTTGTGCACATGAAGAGTGAACTGGTTTAGATAATTTATATAAATACGCTAAAGCAGCGCGTGAAATTTGTTCTTCTCGTCCTGAGTGGAATGTTGGGCGGATTATTGCTCGCCCATATGTTGGTGATTTTGGTAATTTCACCCGCACTTTTAATCGTCATGATTATGCAAATAAACCACAAGAAATGATTTTAAACCGTTTACAAGAAAAAGGTGTTGAGGTTATTTCAATTGGTAAAATTAATGACATTTTTGTGGGGCAAGGAATTAGCACACACTATCCAAGTGAAGGTGATGCTAATGGAATGGACATTACGATTGATTTAGCAACAAAAGGCGGTGAAAATAAATTTATTTTCACAAACTTAGTACAATTTGATTCACATTATGGTCATCGAAGAAATGTTCGTGGCTTTGCATCAAATATTGCATCATTAGATGATAAACTAGGTAAATTAATTAATGCGATGAATGAAGATGATTTATTAATTATGACTTCAGATCATGGTAATGATCCGCTTTATCCAGGTTTCAACCACACTAGGGAATTTTTACCAGCAACTATTTTTTCAAAATCATTTACTAAACCAAAAGTACTACCTAACTTTGAAGGGTTAGGAACCTTAGGGAATATTGTTGCCAGAAACTTTGGTGTTGATATTGTAAGTGAAACAGGTGATGATATTTTTGATCAATTAATATAAAATAAATTCAGAATATTGATAAAACATGCAGTGATCATAAACTGGGAAATTTTTTTCGGACGGTTTTACCTTCCCCAACCATACCATTTGGCTAAGCCAAACGGAATGCTTTGGGAAGGTTTTTTTATCTTATTCTTTTATAATTATATCAGTTTATAAATTCTTTGATTTTTTGTGATAATTCAATAAAAGTAAGTCTTTTACAGGTTTGATCAAAATTTGGGAAAATTTCACTTTTAAGAATTGAGAAGAAATACTCAATTTCACGATTGTCAAGACTATTACCAATTCTTGACATTGATATTTTACCTTTTAGTGATTTTATTTTCTTAGTATATTCAAGCGAAGAATAAGCAGATCCATGGTCAGAATGTAAAATAAAATTATTTTTGAATTTTGTATTGGTGATATTATTCAAAATTAGTTCAGTATCATTTCTAAGTGATAATTCATAGGTCACAAACTTAGTTTTATGATCAATAATTGCAGATAAATAAATATGATTCTGTTCAATATCTTTTGGTGCTGGTATATAGGTCACGTCTGTTGCATATATATTATTGTTGCTTGAATTATAATCTCTTTTTACTAAATCAGGTACTTTAACACTAGTATTTTTAGATTCTTTAGTTTTACGTTTTTGTCTAACAAATGTTTTCAAATTCAGTTTTTTCATATAATTTCCTAGGGTTCTAGGATTTATTTGAATATTATATTCTTGGAAAATATATTTAGCAAGTCTCCTTCGTCCATACCTTTCTTTATTTTCGACAAAACTTTGAAAAATTATTTCTTTGTGTTTAACCTTTAGTTCTTTAGTCTTGTTGTTATCTTTCAATTTCTCGTAATATGTAGATCTTGAAACACATATCATTTTAGATTTTTTAGTATGTGACAGATTCTTGATTTTCTTTATCTTTGAGATATCTGCATCAATATTATTTTCATTAAAAATTCGATAGTAGTATTTTATAACTGCATCTTTTTCATCATCTTTAAGAGTATCAATTCATGTATAATCGAGAACTTTCTTTTTCTTTCTCCCAACACCTTTATCTTTCTTAGGTGATTTACCGCTTTGTGATTCTATGTTCATATTTAAATTATACAGTTTTCTTTTCTTTAACATATTTCTCATTGATTCTTTATTTCAGTATACTTTTCTGATATCAAAACATAAATTTTCAAATTCTGACTTGGTTATTCCCAGGTTCAAATATTTATCGTATAAGTCAAAAATTTTGATTCATTCTTTAGTCTTTAAATGTCTCATAACTACCTCTTTTTCTTTATATTAAAAATATTCGGATTTTGTCCGAATATTTTTTCCCTGTCTATCATAACTGCATGTTTTTAATATTTATTTAATTCTAAAAACTTTGTTTGTTTGTAATAAACAGTATGCTAAATACTAGCAATTGATTAATAAAAACAATATATGAGTCATTTTGGCAACCATTTAATGAAAATGAGGTTTAGAAAAGAAATCAATGATAAACAGAAATATAACAAATTTCTTTTATGTTTTGCTTATACCTAAGGTAAATGTTTTTTAAATTCAATATCATATCATTTTTTTAATCTATCTCTGAAACTAGTAGGTCTTTCACTTTCCTTTGGAGTAATAATGTTTCAATTAAGGTTATAATTTTTTTTAACTAAAAAAACTCTAAAGGAAGGATCAGGTTCATAGTATTGATGTGTTACACCTGGAGCTAAAGAGTCGAATGGGAATATTATATTTAAGGTTGCAATGGTATTTTCATAAGTAACTATAATTGATCTATCATCGGGGCTATCCTCATGATAATTAGAACTGTCTATAAAAATATCACTTTCTTTTAAAATAACATATACATCTTGATTATCTAAATATAATTCTTCGAATAATTTTTTAATTTGAACATCTTGATTAAAATTATGAAATTTATTTAATTCTTTGAAGCGATTTATTATGTACTTATCAAATTCTTCATTGGTAGTTATTTTAATAAAATCTTTTTTTATTCATTTGAGGTTACTTTCAAAATGTGGATTTTTATTAAAAAATGTTTTGTTAAATACATCTTGGTCTTTTTGCATGTATTCTTTTTTAATAGTAAAATTAGATTGATTTACCCATTCCCGTGGTGCAAATATGGCTTTTTTGGTAAATTTTTTATGTTTTTTATTGATGATACTATATATTTGGTTAACTTCAGCATGGGCTGCTTTTTCATCTATTGTATCATAAAATGGTCAGTGCTCATGACTAGGTTTTTTTTTAGTGTCTTGTGTATTATTTATTGATTTATCTGGTTTTTTTTGTTCATTTTTTTTACCATTAACATCACTAATCTTATCGATAAAAACTGGAGGTTGTTCTATTGTTATTACTATAGGTAGTTTATTTTCAGTTTTTTTATCTTTGGTATCGTCATCAACCAAAGGTTTTTTAATAATTAGTTGTGGTTCTTTTGTACTACATGAAAAATTTATCAAAGGAAGAAAAAATGACCCTGATAATAATAATTTTTTAATAATTTTCATCTCTTACCACATGGGTTACAGCAACAATATCATCAACAGAGTTTTCAAATGAACTTTCTGATAGTTTTCTAACTGTATATCTATAAAGGCCACTTTCAGGAACTTTATATTCTATTAATTCATCGTTAGTTACAATTGTAACAATACTTTCAACTGTTTTTCAGATTCCATCATTTTCTAATTTTTCAAGAATTAAATCATAGTCTGAAAATCATCTATTCTTTTGTCTCTTTTTAGCTTCTTCTTTTTTAAGTCAGTAGGCATCTTTATGTGTACTTACATCATAAGAATTAGAAATTAATAACGATTGATTGGCATTATATTCCCTTGCTATAGCAAATCTATTTAACCTATTTTCTCAATAGTTATTGTTATTTAAAGAATAATATGAAAACATTGGTGAACTTTTTAATATACCGGCATTAAAAGTTCAGGAACTAGATATTTTAATTGTTTGGCCTTTGCTAAGGTTTAAAACATCACTTGCAAGCACATAAGTACCTGAAGCTACAGTTGGGTTAATTTCCTTAACTTTATAGTTTTGTGCTGCTAAAAGCATTGCTTGAAAATCTACAGTTCCTGCTCCATACTTTTCTGCATAACCACTAAATTTATATTTTAAACCTTCTATTTTTGGGCTTACAGCTGAAGCTGATAAAATCGCTTTTACAATTGAAACCCTATTATCACTATTTCTTATTTTTTCATTATATTTCATTAGGTTTGAAATTAAACCTGTTACAACAGGGGCAGCGTAACTAGTTCCGTTATAGTAATTATTTACGTTATATACAGGATTATAAAACTGAGCTGGTGCAACAACTAAAGGTTTTGAAATATCTTTGAATTCTTCAATTATCTTATAATTTGAGTATTTTGCAACTTTATTATATTTTAGGTTTTGTTTTGTTGCATTATCATCAAGAGCGCCAACAACTATTGAATTAAATGATAATGTCTCCCCTGCAAATGAATGTTCGTTGTCTGCTCCATCATTACCTGCAGAATAAACATTTATAACTCCATATTTTCTAGAGATAAAATCTAGAAAATATGCATTTTCTGCATAATCTTTTATATATGACAGTTGTATTTCTCTATTATGTCTCATTTTACGACCATAACTATGGTTAATTAATTTTATGCCATCTTTTTTAACCATTTTTTCAATTGATGACATCCATATGCTATCGAAGTTATTGATTGTATGCAAGTATATTTTAGAAGATCGATCAATTCCATATTGACCTCCAGCAATCAGAGACACCATAGTTGAATGAGTTTTGGACTTGGGATTTTTTTCAGCATTAAGGTCGTTTATTTCAATACCATTTTTAAAATATTTTTGGTAGTTTGTATCAAATGGATATGATCACCATTCTAAAACGCCTATTTTGTTAACATAGGTGTTATTTAAATGATTTGAAGCATTAACAATATTTGCGTTTTTATTTACTGAATCAATGAATTTTTTTAAGTTAAGATCAATATTTCTATCATCATCTAAAAGTCTAACAACGGATTTTAGCGACTCTACTTCTTCAGGTTCTTTATCAAAGGGTTTGAGTGGATCAATATTGGTGGAATTAATATTATTGAATTTGTTTTCAAAAATTATAAATTTATAAATTATATTTCATTTATATACCTCTGTAACAAAATGTTTCCTATCCTGTTCGGTATCAAAGTAAAACCATACTATTGGTAAAATACTAATAGTATTAAAATTTTTATATATTAAATTATTTTTATTTACTTTGTTTATAAAGTCATTATTTAATTTAGTTATAAATTCCTCATTTTCAGTTTCAAAACCTGGATTTAATAATAATTTCAGTTCAAAGTAGTTATTGACTTGTATATCAACAATATGATTATTTGAATTTTGTGCAACCGTGATAGGTTGTTTTCTAATTTCAAATATTTTACTTTTTAAATTATCATATCATTTTCATTAACAATCACAGACTTCTTAGCAACTGAAGGTGTAAAAATCGCTGGTAATCCTGAAAAACTGATTAAACATGAAAATAATAATTTTGACTTCTTTTTCATAATTTGCTCCCTAAATATTTATATTAAACATAAGTTTTATTATTTGTTTTATTTTGTATATATTAAATTATACCAAAAGTTTGTAGAATAACTATTGTGTTAGACTGGGTATTTTCGGATGTTAATGACAAATATTTAGATATATATAAATAATATTGAAGAAAGCAAATTTATTTAAAAAAATAGTATAAATTATTTATGAGAATAATACACAAGTTAGTTAAGTATAAAATTTAAACAATTACGAATAAAAAATATTCGGATTTTGTCCAAATATCTTTTACATGTCTACAAAGTTAGAATGTTATTTAATAAATTTACTAAAAAAGATTAAATTGCAGTTATTAAATAATAAAACATAATTATACATAAAATTATTTGCCATAATGTGCATAACTTATAAGTTAAAAACTTTCTTTTTTGGAAAAGTCACTTGCGAGATGTTAACAAAATAATTGTCTTTTAATTTTAACATAAATTTTACATAAAAAATGTATGCGAAAACAGAAAACGCGGCAGTGTTTTCACGTCGGTTTTGCTTACTTTTGCCAAAAGTAAGGCCCCTTTGATTGCAATCAAAGGCGGGGGATTAAAAAAAGTTTTTAGGTTATCTTATATTGCCTTACAACTTGCCGATAGTTATTTATTTTATCCATCATATAATCAATTTCTTGCTGAGAGTATTTATCTAAACTTTTTCCTTTGGAATGTAATACCTAATTAAGCGGTGCATATTTTCTATTAAACCTTTTTGTCATGAACTATATGGTTGGCATTTAAATAATCTTTCAGTTGGAATTACCTGGTGCAATAAGACATTTTCACTACCATTATCAACTGTTAAAGTTTTAATGTCTAAGTTATGTTTCTTGATTAGTTTGACAAGAGTTTGTTTGATAGCTTTGGAGTTGCGTTTTGAGAGCATAGCATAAGACATTCTTGTTTGCCGTTCAATTATGGTCACAATACAATATGTATCATTGATTTTACCAATAACGGTGTCTAATTCAAAATGACCGTGTTCAGAGCGATCATTAATATAAGCTGGACGTTTTGAAATTTCTGTAGCATATTTTAATGTTTTAGGTTTGGTTTGCTTCTTCTTCCTTATGCCATATTTGCCTTCAGATTTTTTAACAATATGGTCAAAATCAAGGAAATAAGGGTATTTTTTGATTATTTTATAAATTGTACTAGGCGAAGGAGCAAATTCATCAGGGGAGAATTTTTTAAAAGAATTAACAAGGTAAGCAACTGATTTCTTAACTTCTTTTTGCTGCAAATTCTTTTTATTTCTATTTTTATTGTATGTATTAAGTTCACTATACCAATATTTTCTGTAGGCCTTTCATTTCTCTTTAATTGCATCACTTACAAAAAAGAGTCGCGAAAATGAATAGCCTAATAAATGTTCGTATAGCTTGGTAAAATTAAGGGTTTTAACCCGCATTACTCTTTTTGAACACTTAGGACAAACATAACGATTTTGTTTATCTAAACTAAGTGGTTTGCGATTTGTAATAATTTGGATTTTACTTTTTATACTTCGAATGTATCTATCAAAAATCTTGGCTACTTCTTGGATTGAGAAGCCTTCAGAAAGTTCTTGTAAAATATTATAAAGTTGTTCTAGATCGATTTGATCTGATCGTAATTTTCGATGCGACTCAAGAGCTCCTTGCATTTTCAAGATAGTGTTGTAATTCTCTTCAATTTTAAAATGTTGATATTTATTTTCTTTTCGATATTTGTCAAAAACACAAATATATTTTTCTAAATTTTTCATATAATTTTAAAGTCTCCTTCCATTTTTTAAAATTTATTAATACAACTATTTTATTACAAGGCAGACAAAAACAATGTCACACGCTAAAAAACTTGCATGTGACATTTCCATTTAATATTTCACCAAATTCTAAATTTTTCTTTAGACCCAAAACTTGTCTTTGTTTTTCATTTTGTTTAATTTGTTTATAATATTTTTTTAATAGCAATGTTGTCTCTTGTGAAGTTTTCTTCTTTGATAATTTTGCTATTTTTCTTCCTCTTTTGGTTGTATGTATATTAAATAATCCTAATTGGTTGAATCTTCTTACTAAAGTTTTGTAAGAAATTTTTTGCCTTATAAAATAACCATATTCTGAATAATAATAACTTTTAAACGAAAGTTGGTTATTTGTTAGAATGCTATTTAAAATAATTTCACATGTTTTTAAATAATCTTTAAACACTAATTGAATTTCTGAATCTGTAACTTTGCAACTTCTTTGTTGATTTTTATTTTTATGACTGATGTAAATTTCTTGATTACTTTTTATTATTTTTTTATATCTTTTTACAGTTGACACACTAAGGTTTGTAATTAAACTAAGTTGAGATAAAGATTTTTCAATATTAGCAGCAATTAATATGAGAGATTGCTGTTTTTTTAGTTCGTAGTTTGTTAAGTTTTTGTACTTATCTATGTTATGTTTGATTCTCATAAATAATTTATACCATATTTTAATTAAATTAGTTCATTTTCCAAGGGATTTATATATGGACCTAAATAGTTGTCATTGGACAAGTTATAAATTATTATGTAATAATAATTTACATTCTACTTATTTAAGTATATAATTTTAATTACAAAATAGTAATTAACGTATAACAAAGTTAGGAGTTTAAATGAAAAAAGTAAATATTAAAATTAAAGATATTGCAAAAATGGAATTTGAAATATTAGAATATGCAAATCCAGGTGATTATATTAGTTTAAAAGGTTTAACAGACGAGCAAAGCCAAATAATTTCATCACATATAGCAAGTGCAATTAACAATATTGATAAAGTGGCTAAAGAAAAAATTTACCAGCAAGCTATTTCGGAAAATACTAAATCCATATTAGAATCACAAGAATATAATGATCTTAAATTAAGTAATGAAAAAAAATTATCAGCCCAAAAAGATGATTTTTATAACAAAATAATACCAAACAAAATTGAATTAGCGAAAAAAGAATGAGCAGATAAACAAGAAAATAACCTTAAATTAAAAGAGCAAGAAATAAAACTTAAATTACAAGAAGAATTGAATAATGCAAAAAATAACTCTATTAATTTACAAACTAAACTAACAGAAAAAGATCAACAAATTAAAACATTAAATAAGCTATTAGAAGAATTAAAACAATCTAAAAGAGATGAAATAAATGATGTAAAGAAACATCTCGAACTACAAGCTGTTGATAAACTTAAAAATAAAGAAATGCAAGTAAGGCACGAATTATCGCAACAACTAAATGACCAAGAAAAAGAAATAGTAGTTTTAAAAAATACTAACCAAAACTTAGATAAAAATCTACATGAAAAAAACAAAGAAATAGAAGCGTTAAAAAATCAAATTAATGGGTTAACTATTAAACGTAGCTCTTTAGGTCACATTCAAGCAGCCGGTGAAGATTATGAAACTTATATTCACTCTTTATTGCAAAATAACTTTAATTTTGACGAACATATCAATTTTTATAAAGCAACACAAACCAAAAACGGAATAAAACCAGATATTATTATTGAGTTTTATGATAAAAAATCTTATGATCGTATTTTAATTGGAAAAATAGTTGTAGAAATAAAAGCCAAAGTTAGTGAAAAAGGTTCCAAGAAAAACGAAGAATTTTACTCAAAATTATCAAAAGATACCTACAATAATGATGCAGATTATGGTATTTTAATTACGGAACTAAATCCAGATGAAGATATTTTTATTGAAATGGTTCAAGGTCATAACAATATTTATGTAGTAAGGGATCGTTCTTTTATCACTCTAGTTAGAATGCTTAGATTGTTATTTGAAACAAAGGCTAAAGTAAATGTTGATTTGAAAGATTTTAAGGATAAAGAAACAATTAAACTTGAATTTAAAAAATTCTTTGAAGAAGAAGTTGAGAAGAACTTTGAAAGATTAAAAGATCGTTTAAAGGTTATTGGTGTAGCTGCTGAAGACATCATTAAATCAGCTCGTAAAATTGAAGAAAAAATGGACGAAATTGAACGTACTTCAATTAAGAAAATGGAAGCTGCTTTTGAAAAGAAATTCCAAAAACAAGATTTCTTAGAAAAATTAGATTCGCTTAACCGCCGTAAATTAGAAAATATCAAAGAAATTGACCCTATCGAAGACTAACAAAAAATGTTTAAGGTTTATAACCCTAAACATTTTTTAATATTGTTTGTGCTCTTCGTAACTTGCTGTATATTTACATTTAGGAAATCCAGTGCAGCCAATAAATTGTTGTCCTTTTTTGTTATTACGCACTAATAGTTCTTGTTGGCACTGTGGACATGTTTGATTAATAGATGGTGTTTCAAATGTATAAACATTCATTTTTTGTGAAGCATATGCAAATTCTTCTTGGAATTTATCTCAAAAATCTTGCAAAACCTCGTTTTTAGATAATTGCTTATCAGCAATTTTATCTAATTCTTCTTCAACTTTTGCTGTATAACTTTCGTTAATAATATTTGAAAATACATCAGTTAATGAATCACAAATTGCAAAACCAAATTCGGTTGGAACTAGTTGTGATGATTCGTTATTAACAAACTTACGTTCTTTAATTAAATTAACAGTAGTAGCAAAAGTTGATGGCCTGCCTACTTTAATATAATCAAGCATTTCGATAAGGGAACCTTCATTATATCTTGGAGCAGGTTTTGTAGCGTGTTCTTCAAAATTAAATTTTTCTACATTTACAATTTGACCTTTTGTATAATTTGGATCAATATGTTCTTGTTCTTTTTGTGTAACTACATAATACCCATCAAATATAATTTTAGAATATGATTGTCTAAAATTATATTTATCATTAGAGAATTCATATAACTTAGATTCCCTAATAGGTTGAGTTATTAAAGCCATGAGTGTTGTATCATAAATTAGTTTATAAATTTTTAAATCATACTCAGTTAATTCAGGGTGCATTTTTGCTGCTTTTTCAGGTGTTAAGAAAACATCAGTAGGTCTGATTGCTTCATGAGCGTCTTGATCACCACTGAAACCTTTAATTTCTTTAGCAACATATTTATCGCCTCATTTTTGCTTAATATACTTTTGGGCTGCATTTATAAAATCATTTGATAAACGTGTACTATCGGTTCTGGGATAGGTAATTAATCCACCATTTCCAAAACCTTCATATAGTTTTTGTAAAATCCCTTGGGTTGATGCTGCAGAATACGGGCTTTTCTTGTATAATGCAGCTTGTTTCAGTGGACTTATTGCACTAACTTTACGTTGGGATACGGCAAGGTTTTCAACGAGCAATGTTTTAGGTGCAGTTTCAAAATGCTTCTTAATTTTATCTATTTCATTTGATAAAATTCAACCCTTACGATCAGATGGATTATTAGGATTATAATAATATGTTAAAAGCGGATTATTTTCTAATTTAGCATTTAACATAAAGTATTCTTCAGGTATAAAATTTTGTATTTCACGCTCACGATCAACAACTAATTTAAGGGCAATAGATTGTACGCGCCCTGCTGTTGGGATACCAGGGGAATTTTTAAATTTAGCTTTCATTAAATTAGACAGCCTGAAACCAATAATGCGATCAAGCATGCGGCGCGATTTTTGTGCATCAATTAAACCTTGGTTTAGATCAACTGGATTTAGTATTGCTTTTAAAATTGCATCTTTAGTAATTTCATTATATTTTATTCTTTTGAAGTTTTCAATTTTAAAATAACTTACTAAATGGTTTCCAATACCTTCCCCCTCGCGGTCAGGATCTGTTGCAATATAAACAAAATCAGTATCTTTTAATTCCTTTTTAATTGCATTAACTATTTTGGTCTTAGTGCGGTCTAATGAATATTTTGGTTCTCATGCCTCTAAATCAATCCCCAAACTATATTGACCGTCTGTTTTCATTTTTAAAAAATGACCAACAGATGCTATAACTTTATAATCGTTTCCAAGATATTTTTGAATTGTAGAAACTTTGTTGGGTGACTCTACTATAACTAGATTTTTCATATTATAAAATATACAGTTTTTTTAATTATTTACAACAAAAAAACAAAAAAAGGTTTTATTTTTGCATTTTGTCTATTTCTATATTGTTAAAATAAATATTAGGAAACAGGTATAATATTAATTATGAAGAGAAATTATTACCAAAAAATAAAAAAAATAATTACTTTTCCAATTATTGAAATTAGTATAGTTGGTCTGGCTTTTAGTGTTTCATCATTTAACAAAAATAAAAATCAATCATTAGATTGGTATGATTCATTAGTTAATAAGAAATTTGAAATTAGAAACCAAGGAATTAAAATGGAGTTAAATAATGATAATGAACAAGTTTCGGTCTTTGTGAACAATGATTTTGAACTGAAATTATTATTAAATCCAGGTTTTGAAACTGAAAACGAGGAATTTATAAGTAAATTTAATAATGACTTTGTAAACAAAGTAAATAAAAATAATTTAATTTATAAATGATTTGAAAAGTCAATAATGATGCCTATTGTATGATTTTATTTCGATGATGAAAGTGATAGACAAAGTTTTGTTAAAGTTATTAAAGATTGAAAAGAAATTCATAAGTTTATAATCTTCGAAAACAAGTTCAATAATATTAATTCCAACAATCTTGATACACTTAAGCCCTTTGATAAAGAACCTAAAGAAGTAGAGTTGCCAAAATCAGTTGTCAGACTTTTAGATGATGATAGGAATATTGATCCTAACCTAAAAAAATTTATTGATTCAGTAAATAAAAATGCAAATATTGTCAATGCTTCAAATCATTTAAATAATTCATATGTTAATAAATTTGGTGTTGTAGAAGTTTGGAACCATCGTTTTGATACAAAATATCAAAAATATTTTAAAAATGGTATTGAAATAAACGACCTTAAAACTGAAAAAAATCCAAATTCTAAAACTCATGCAACTATGGTGTCTTTGATAGCAGGAGGTCAATATGGAATTGATCAATCTTCTAAAATATATTTACATAGATTTAATAATTTTGATAGTCACTGAACCTCATTAATTGAGAAAATGGTTAAAAAAGATGGCATAAAATTAATTAACCATAGTTATGGATATCGTATGTACAAGGAAATAGGTGTGCACAAAGAAATTTACCCGAGTTATTTACAAGGTTATAACGAAAATGCATATTTTCTTGATTATATATCTCGTAAGTATGGAGTAATAAACGTTTTTTCAGCAGGTAACGATGGCAAAGATAATATGCACCTTATTACAGGTCCTCAATTATCGTTTAATTCTGTTATTGTCGGAGCACTTGATGATAAAGCAACAAGAGAAAATTTAAAATATAATATTATAGCCGATTACTCTAACTATAGATTAACAAATGAATTCAAGGATATTTCTAAACCATTAGTGGTTGCACCAGCTCAATTTTATAATCCTGTATATAACGTAAATAATTACTATAACGGAACTAGTTACGCTGCTCCTATTGTAACAGGTTTAATTTCAAACCTAATGAAATATAATAAAAAAATAAGAAATAGTGATAATCGGGTCCCAATTGTAAAAGCGATTTTATCAGCTTCAGCTGTAAGCCCAAAAATAGAAGGTTTAAAATATAAATTTAGTGGTTATGCAGAAAAGTATGGGGCAGGAACTGTAGATTTCCAAGCAATGCTTTTAGCAGCACAAAACTATAAAGTTAAGGAAATTAACCCAACTGTAGCTTCAGGTACTTATGTGCTTGCAAGTGATACATTAGAACTCAAAAAAGGCCAAACAATTAAAATATCTAGTTCCTGAACTTTTAATGCGGGTATATTAAAAAGTTCACCAATGTTTTCATATTATTCTTTAAATAACAATAACTATTGAGAAAATAGGTTAAATAGATTTGCTATAGCAAGGGAATATAATGCCAATCAATCGTTATTAATTTCTAATTCTTATGATGTAAGTACACATAAAGATGCCCACTGACTTAAAAAAGAAGAAGCTAAAAAGAGGCAAAAAAATAGATGATTTTCAGACTATGATTTAATTCTTGAAAAATTAGAAAATAATGGAATCTGAAGAACAGTTGAAAGTGTTGTTACAATTGTAACTAACGATGAATTAATAGAATATAAAGTTCCTGAAAGTGGCCTTTATAGATATACAGTTAGAAAACTATCAGAAAGTTCATTTGAAAACTCTGTTGATGATATTGTTGCTGTAACCCATGTGGTAAGAGATGAAAATTATTAAAAAATTATTATTGTCAGTGTCATTTTTTCTTCCTTTGATAAGTTTTTCATGTAGCACAAAAGAACCTCAACTAATTACTAAAGAACCTTTGGTTGATGACGATGACAAAGATAAAAAAACTGAAAATAAACTTCCTGTAGTAATAACAATAGAACAACCTCCAGTTTTTGTCGATAAAATTAAGGATATTAACGGTAAAAAAGATACTACTAAAGAAGGAAAAGACTTACAAAATAATACAAAAGAACCTACTATTTTAAGTGAAGAAAAAATCATTGGAGAACTGGAAGAAATATATCAAGATATTTACCGTGTATATGAACCATTTACAAAATCAGGAGTTTTCGCACCTAAAGAATGATTAGAAGAAGATCAAGAAACAATTAAAGAGCAATATAGACAAAAAGATATTGACACATTTAATATTACGTTTTTCAGTAATTACTATCCTTATCTAGAAGATATTAAACAAGAAAAATGACTTGCAGCACGCTATGCACGAATAACTACTAAAGATGATTTTGACACTTATATTATAGAAAAATTTAAAGAACTCAATAAATCAAATGAATATAATGAGAGCACAAAGATAAAAAAACTATTTGAAGAATTATATTTAAATAACAAAGATGCATATGATCTTTTGAAAAGTAATGATATTTTCATAAAAACGGTATCAGGTAATTCTACAGAACCACGAGGCTCATCTATAATACCGATTTATGATAATCAAAGTGTAACGATAACTTCTATTGAACCACATGATAGCGATCTAGGCCCTGCTCCAATCCCTGATGTTTATAATCCTGATCCATCCCGTGTTTGAAGGGTTTTCTTAATCAAAAAAAAATTTACAGTGCAATATCGTGATATAAAGAGGGATAAAGACACTTCAGTGATCGCTTTTGGAAGAGAACTTATTAATTGATACAAAAATTTATTTTTAAAACAATATCCCCAAACCTAGTTTAGTCATAAAAGTTATTAGTTGCTTATGCTACCCCTACTTTTTCAAAAAACAACATATAAATTTATTTATTTAGTATTTTGATTTTTTACGTTTAATAATATAATAGATACGAGTATAAGAGCAAACTATATAAATAATTTAGAATTAAGCTAAATACTCCTTGACTATTATATAAATAAATAGTCCAGTAAGACCATAAGGAGAACAATGAACAAATACGAAATTATGATGATTGTTGATCCAAAAGCTGATGCAACTGTTGCATTTAAATTATTAACAAATGTTTTTGGAGCAGGTGTTACAAAATCTGAAAAATTGGAAAACAATCGTTTAGCTTACAAAATTAATAAATCTGCATTTGGACAATATGTTTTGGCAAATGTTGAAACAGAAGGTTCTAAAATTGCAGAATTTACACGTCGTACAAATATTATTAAAGAAATTTGGAGAGTACTTGTTATTAACTTGGATACCGAAAAAGGATTCCAACCTAACACTAAACTAGGTGTTGCTGGACAAAAACAAAATAGACAACCAAGAAAAAGAGTTTATACAAAAGATTTAAAAGAAAAACAACAAGAGCAATAATAAGAATTATTAATTTCAAAATATCATTTATTAGAAAATTAGGAGGGAGTTAAAGTGTTAAACAGAGTTATATTAATTGGGCGCACAACACAAGAACCTGAATTATCTTACACAAAGCAAGGTGTTGCATATTCAAGGCTTACTTTAGCCGTAGATCGTAAAAGATTTAATAATGAGCGTCAAACCGATTTTATTCCATTTGTATTATGGAGAAATCAAGCTGAGTTTGCTAAGAATTATATTCGCAAAGGGACAATGCTATGCATTGAAGGTGAGATTCATATTAGCCAATATACTAATCTAACTACTAATCAATTGCAAAGATCTTTTGATGTAGTTGTATCAGATATTAAGATCTTACAATCTAGAACGCAAGGTTTTGGTAATGAGCAAAAAACTATAAGTTCTAACACAAACCAAGTGAATATAAATAAATCACAATCAAATAATTTTGAAAATCATAACAACTTCCCAGGGTCAGACTTTAGTAATATTGTTGATGATTCAACCCAAACAATTGATCCTAAAACTAACGAACAATTACACGAATTAGATGAAATTATTTTTAATGATGATACTTCCGGATTAACATTTCAATTTGATGAAGAAAATTAGGAGTTTTACATGGTATTTAACAAAAACAAAAAAACTTTTTTAAATAGAAGAAAAGTTTGTCTATTTTGCGAAAGCAAACAAACCTATATTGATTACAAAGATACTGAGGTTTTAACTAAATATATTTCAGCAACTGGACAAATCAAATCTAAATCACTAACAGGTACATGTGCTAAGCACCAAAGAAAATTAGCAACTGCTATTAAAAGAGCAAGATTCATTGCTTTATTACCATTTACAATTGTACGTACGCGTTCAAATTCAAGATAAATTTGCAATCTTAAAAACTGAAAAGAAGAACTGAAAATTTCATTAACAGTTTTTCTTTTTTTTATTATAATATCTACCAATATGAAAAGGAGATTGATTTTATTTAGAATTTTAGAAAATAAAAAAATTTTAAATCTTTTTACAGATATTTCATACCCCTGTGTACCTTGCAATAGAGAAGAATATTGCGAGAATCTTTTTGATACCGTCTCCCCACTGACTAATTGCATATTTTAATAGTTAGAAAGGAGCAAATTGAAAACAAATAATAAAAAGAATATTAAACATATTATCGAATTAAAAAATATTGTTAAAACATTTGATAATAAAACAGTTTTAAACAATATTGACTTAAAAATAAATCGCGGTGAATTTGTCACCTTACTTGGGCCTTCTGGGTCTGGAAAAACAACTATCTTAAGATTAATTGGTGGTTTTGAATGAGCCACCCGTGGTGAAATTAAATTTAATGGTCGTGATATAAAGGACCTTTCGCCTCATAAAAGAAATGTTTCAACTATTTTCCAAGACTATGCTTTATTTACCCATTTAAATGTCTATGGAAATATATTAT
This sequence comes from Mycoplasma sp. 10961, assembly GCF_055523525.1. Taxonomy (NCBI): domain Bacteria; kingdom Bacillati; phylum Mycoplasmatota; class Mollicutes; order Mycoplasmatales; family Mycoplasmataceae; genus Mycoplasma; species Mycoplasma sp. 10961. The sequence continues at coordinate 707,739 of NZ_JBVFVD010000001.1, read as the reverse complement.
ATGGATTAAAACTAAAACGTGTACCACGTCATACTGTAAGTAGTTTTCGATTAAATGAATTAGAAAAGAAAAAAGTATTATGAGAAGCCAAAGCAAAAGCTAAAATGGATGAATTAGATAAAATCCAAGATAAATATTTAGAAGAATTACAAACCTTAAAACAAGGAACATACAAATTCAACAAACGTCAAACTTGGCTTGATGACTCTGATTTTAAATATTCATATTGAGAAAATTTTGTGGATTTAAAAGTTCAAGATTATGAAAATAAACACTTTAAGCGCCGTATGACTAAAGAAGAGCTTAATGAAAAAACCAAACGTATTATTGAAATAGTTGGTTTATCCGGTAATGAAACAAAAGCTATTTCTGAATTATCTGGAGGGATGAAGCAAAGAGTTGCTTTGGCCCGTAGCCTTGTTATTGAACCCGAAATTTTATTACTAGATGAGCCCTTAAGTGCCTTAGATGCTAAAATTCGTCAAAGAATGCAAGTTTTACTTAGAAGTGTACAACAAGAACTTGGTTTAACGTTTATTTTTGTTACCCACGATCAAGATGAAGCTTTAGAATTATCAGATCGTATTGCTATTATGCGTGATGGAGTTATTGAACAATATGATACTCCTAAGAATATTTATGATTATCCTGTTAATATTTGGGTTGCTAAATTTATTGGTGATTCAAATGTTTTCCAAGCTAAAATGGCTGATGATGGGAATGTTAAGTTATTTGGTCGTGAATATAAAACTATTCATGAGGAAGATGAGTTTCCAAAAAATACTGAAGTTGATGTCTTGATACGCCCTGAGGATATCGATATAACTAGTGGCCAACAAGTTAAAAAAGAAGGCAAGATTATTGGTGAAGTTGTGGATGTGTCATACCGTGGCTCTTACTACTACCTTAAAATTGAAGCAAATGATGGTAATATTTTTAATGTTGAAACTGCAAAGAAATTTGACCTAAATGAAAAAGTATACTTAAGTTGAACAATTGATTCGATTCATTTAATGAAAAAAGATCCAAAGTGAGATTATAATCATAATGAATTCAAAAATTAAATCCCTCTTCACCTTTGATAAAAAAGCTTATTTATTCCTACCATATTTATTTATTGCAATCTTTTTAATTTTATTACCTATTTTGATGATTGTTATTAGTGCCTTTTCAACTGAAGATTTTGATGCATATGTCTTAATTAAAGATTCAAATACTTGAAATATTATTTTTAGATCTTTATGAATTGGAGTTGTATCCTCAATTTTATGCTTATTAATTGGTTTCCCATATGCATATTTTGTATCAACTTCAAAATCAAAATTATTCAAAATTTTCGCACTGAGTTTAATTATCAGTCCTTTAGCTATTTTCACTGTTGCAAGGATTTATTCAATTAAAGGATTAGCCCTTGCCGTTTTTGCTTCAAATCCAAAATCATTAAATAATGAATTATTTATTATTTTTGGTTTAACATATCTTAATATTCCTTTAATGGTTATGCCTTTATATACAGTTTTTAAAGATATGCCAAAGAATATTATTGAAGCAAGTCATGATTTAGGATATGGTTTAACTGGAACAATTTTTAAAGTGGTAATTCCTTATGGAACTAAAGCCATCTTAAGTGGGCTAGGAATCATCTTTTTATCTAGTGCTACAACATTTATCGTTAGTGCTAAATTATTACCAGATGGTTCACAAAAGCAATTAATTGGAATTGTAATTAACTCAAAAATAAATCCTGGTAATAAATATGATTTAAGCAGTGGATCAATGTTAGTTATTGTTGTATCGGCCATTTTTATTGGTTTATATTCATTATTACAACTAGCACCAAAACTAATTTTTAAACTTAAAAAAGGGGCTCACTATGAATAAAATTACTAGTTTTTTAAGAAACAGTTATATTTATTTAATTTTAGCTTTTATTTATGTGCCATTAGTTTTTGGGGTTATCTTTAGTTTTAATAAACCAACTCCAAAAGGTGAATTTAACCCAACTTGAGTTGGCAGCACCCTTGATAATTGAAAAGGTTTATTTGATGCTGGACGTGATTTAAGTTTAATTAATACAATGCTATTAGGTTTTATTGTTAGTGCTTTAGTTATTAGCCTTAGTCTAATAACTGTTTATGCAATATACCGCAGAAAAAATCGTTTAATAGGTACTACACTTTCAGTTACCTCAAATATTCCATTAATCAACCCTGATAATATCACTGCAATTGGACTAGTTTTAGTTTTTAGTTCTTTTTTTGGAATTGTTGCAGTAGATAGCGAAGGATTTGGAAGGGTTATTATTGGTCATACAGTTATGACTTTACCATATGGAATTTTATTAATGTTACCAAGAAGTGAAAAATTTAACAATAACTTATACGAAGCCTCACAAGACTTAGGTTACTCTAAATTTAGATCATGAGTTAAAACATATTTGGCTTATATGGTTCCTTCAATTATTAGTGTTTTAGTTGTTAGTTTAGTTTTTAGTTTTGATGATTTTATTATCACAAGAACTGTATCTAATACCTCAACACTGGGTACAAAACTTTATGAAGGTGCTTTTGAACCATGAGGTTTAGTTCTTGGTTCGATTGTGCTATTTATCGTTTTAATTTCAAACATTGCTTATGCAGTTTATAAATCTAAAAAGTAATTAAAATGAAATTATGAAAAAAATATAAAACAAAAATATTGCTATCTGGAGGAATTGTTGCAATTGCCTCTGCTTTTGGAGCAGTTTTAGGTAGAAAATTAACCACAAACTTCAAACCAAGTTTTTATAACTATAAATCATATATGTCAAGTGACAATATTGACAAATTAAATGAAACATTTGATTACAAAGAATTTGACGAAATTAACCAATTCAGCACTGCTTTAATTAATAATAAAGCAGTCGCTGGTATTGGATCTGATTTTTTAGCTGCTGAGTTAGTTAAAAAGAAACTAATTGGCAAAATTGACTATGCTGCATTACTAAATTTGCCTGAATTAAATGGGTTTTTAGAATCTGATAATTTGAAAACTTTTGTTAATTCTAACGCTTTTTCTAATCTATCAGTAAGTGAGCAAAATTTATATAAGGATAAACTTAATGCCGCTTTAAAACAAAAACAATTAATTAAAGCATATGTAAAATTAACACTTCGACCAGAAATATGGGACCATCTTCAAAAATATCAACTTGAAAATGGTGCTGAAATGTGAGAATATTTCTATCCATATTTTTCTCAAGATATGGTTGTTGCTTATAATATTAAGAAAAACCCAGTTGCTCAAGAAATTTCTGATGAAGAAGGATCAATTGATATTACAAAGTATGAGGATAGTTTTAAAAATACTGATTTTAAAGATCCTTTATCATTTATAAATGTTCTCAAGATTCTTGCTTTGAATAATTTTAATAAATGATATATTACTGATGCAATTAGGGATAATATGATGTATGGCTCTGCATATTGGCCATTACCTCAAGGTAGAACCGAAAATAATTTTACTGGGCAAGTTTTAGATAATGAAACTGACGGTAACGAAACGTATAAAATTTTAATTGATGCATTTGCTGATTTAATTAAGGATGGTACCGGATACCATGTAAAAGATGCAAACCACATTGCGTTTAATGGTGATGGTTTGGAGATTGTTAATAATTTAATTAATCCGAATCGTAATGATGTCAATGTTGCTATTATGTATAATGGTGATGCAATTGACGCTTATTATGGATCAGATAATTTTCCTAATTTAGTTGAAGATGGGCATATCAGAGCCATCAAACCTAAAAACAATATTTTATTACTTGATGGCTTAGTTGTTTCATCTGGTGTATCTAAAGAAAATTCAAAATTATATGCACAAAAGGCATCTGAAAGTTTTTTCCAAGGAACCATAGAAATCATTAATTCATATAAAGAATTACTAGAAAATAATAATGTTAAAGCATTAACAAATGATATTAATCAAGATGAATTTATTGATATTCAACATAAAACAATGTTTAAACGTTTAGTAACTAATTGGAAAGAACTTAAATTTACTGAATTAACTGAACTAAATGATTCTTATAAAAGTTCTGATATTGAAAACTTTATCGATAAATTTAGCAATTTAATTGATTTAAGTTTAGATGAAAATAGTGAAAATTATCAAGAATACTTATCAATACAAAAAAAATACCAAAATGGCCAAGATGTAGAATTTGAGGACCGTATAAATCTCTTTATCAAGATTATTAAAAAACATCTTGATACTTATGCAAATGATTTTTATACAAAGATTGTCGAAATTGTCAATAGTAATGAACAAATTCCGCAAGAATTTACCATTTCACAAGATACATTAAACAACGAATTTGAAATTGATTTATTTACTGGTTTTGTTAGAGATAGTTTTAACGATCTAAAGGAAACTTTAAATGAGATAAATGATATCAATGAGAAAAAAACTTTTATTGGATTATTTATAGCAAGAAAAATAGCAATATTAGATTTCAGTAATGTTAAAGATAAATATAATTTTACTAATTTTGATTATGTAAATTATGTGCCAACTAATATCGCTGATTATGAACAAGTTTTACAAAATTACTTTTTAGATCCAGTTAGTGGTCAAGATGCAATTGCGATAAATCTTTATGAAATTAATAATAATGGTAGTTTAATTCACGAAAATATCCACCCTGTTTCAGATGAATTACAGTCTAAAATTACAACTTATTATTTTAATAAAACAAAATCATAAATAAAAACCCTCATTAGGGTTTTTTTCTCTTATTTTAAAAGATTAATAATTTCGTTAATTGCTGCAATAACTGTGGTTCGTAATGTTTCTAAGTTATTATAAGAATATTCATAATTAATACGATATTCATACCTAGTATATGTATAAGTACTGGTGGTATTTGCCTGGTGTGTTTTTGTTGGTGTATAAGAATTAAGTTGTTCTAATATTTTATTTAATTTACTAAGAGTGTTACTAATTTTGCTCTTTAATGTGGAATTTTCATAATCTAAATTCCTAATGTTATTTTTTAAAATTTCAATTTGACTTTGAAGATTTTTAATCATGTTATTTGCTTGATTAAGTGCACTAATTTTATTTAGATTTTCAGCTATTAATTCATTATTTTTAGATATTTCCCTGTCTAATTCTTGTGTTAATTCATCAATACGGTTGTTATTATTTTGGTTTTGTTGGTTTAAATTATTTATAACTTGATTTTGGTGAAGAATACGCTTAGTTAAATCTTGGTTTTCATTTCTTAATTGGGCAATTAAGGTATTCTTATCGGATATTTGGGCTTTTAATGCATTATTTTCGCTTGTTAAGTCATCATTATGAGTTGATAATTGTGCATTAGTAGCCATTTGAGTATTCAATTCATTATTTAAATGATTATTTTGAGTTTGTAATTGAGCATTTTTTTCTCTTTGAGATGCTAAATTGCTGTCTAATTCCGCTTTTTGGGTATTTAATTCTGTGATTATGTTATTTTTATTTGCTATTTGAGCAGTTAAAGAATTATTTTCATTTACTAATGTATTGTTCTGATTTGATAATTCAGAATTATTATTCCTTTGGGCATTTAATTCATTTTGTAAATTACTATTTTCTTTTTCTAATTGTTTGATTCACTCATCTCTTTGAGCTAGGACTATGTTTATTTCGTTAATTTGATTTTGTAATAATAAAACTTGGTTTTCCAGATTTAAAACTTGGTTGTTTTTTTCGTTTATTGATCTTTGTAATGCAAGGTTATCATTTTGTGCATTATTTAATTCAATATTTAACCTTACGATTTCTTTGTTTAATACATCAATATCATTTAGTTTAAGTAAAATATCGTTCTTTAAATCTTGGGCCTGTTTTTTCAAATCTTTTATATCCTCATCACGTTTTTGAAGCAGGTTTTGCAGTTCTATATTTTTATTTTGGTTAAACTCATTTTTTAAAGCTAGTATTTTTATTTCATTTGTTAAATTATCTATTTGTGATAATTTACTATTTAAAACATTTTGAAAATAAGTGTGACTCACAACTAATTTATTATTTTCATTTATTGTGGTGTTAATTTCACTAGTAGATGCTTGTATATTTGTTTTAAGAGAATTCACATCTTCTTTATTTTGTAATATTTGGTTTTCTAAGTCTTGTAATTGGGTTTTACGGTTTTGAATTTTTTCATTTAAGTTTTTCAAATTTGCATCAGAAATAACTTTATTGACATCGCTTTCATCATTAAAGTTTTTAAATTCTAATTCTAAATTTGTCAATTTAGTTTTTAAAATTTTATGCTCATTTTCTAAATTTTGTATATGTACCAATTTTTTTTGTAAATTAAGATAATCTTCCTTAAGATTAGAATGAATATTTTCCAAGTTTTGAAATTCTCCAGATATTTTTTGTGGTAATTCTTTTAATAAATCAGAAAAAGAAGTGCTGATGAACTTAGTAATTTCTTGAATATTTTGAGACGAAATTCTGAGTTGTTTTTCAATTTGTGCATCTTTTAAGGTTTTATCTAGTTTATTAATTAATTGTTCAAACTCTATTTCAAATTTATCTACATTTGAAATTAAATCCTGATCATTTGAAAAGGTTAATTTTAATGCATTAATTACCTTTTTGTAATCCGAAACAATTTGATTTTGATAAGTTTTAAGGTTTTGCAATGCTTCAGTATATATCTTGTTAATTTGTGTTTTTTCAAGATTATTAACAATTGCGTTATTAACTTTCTCAATATTTTCACTTAAAAAACTATTTATTACATTGTTGTAATTAACAAGAATTTGATATAAAGATATTGTTTGATTTATAAGTTTGTTTTCTATAGTTGCATTATCAACTGATTTTTCAGCTATATTAGATTCTAGTGTCAATAATTCAGGATTAAATTCTTCAATAATTTGATAATTTTTGATAGATATCAAAAATTTATCATAAAAATCTAAAAAATCTTTTGTAGCTACAATAGTGTATTTATCATTTTTAATTGCTCCGATAGCTTCATTCATACTAGTTAATAAATTCATATTTTCTTGTTGAATTGCAAGGTTATGATCTGAATTTATAAATTTATCTTTATTATTGGCGATTAACTCATTTAATGAGTTGTTTTTTTCTTTAATGCTTGTTAAAAATGCATTTCAATTATTTGCTGCATTTTTAACAAGTTCATATAGTTTTTCATTTGATTCATTTGTGTTTTGAGTGTCATAAAGATATTTAACTAAATTTTGCCTGTATAAATCATTATTAATTATTTCAATTAGAGAATTGATATTGTTATTGATTGATTCAATTAATTGATCATGTTTTATTAATAAATCGCGCTTAGTGTTAATCGTAGCTAAAATTTCTTTGTTTTGGTTAATTTTAGTGTCATTTTCACTAATATTTTGCTTATATGATTCTATTTCAGGACTGTAATTATTAGTTTCAAATTTTAATTGACTTTCTAATGCAATCAATTCACTTTGTAATAATTTTGTATCAATTGTAATATTAACAGTTTTTGCATCTTTTGGGCCTTGGCTTTGCTTATTAACCAGCATTAATGTCAAGGGTATTGAACCAGCAATTGTTCCTAAAGCACCTATAACTATTAAATATTTTAATTTATTTTTTAATTTTAGTGTCATTTTTCCTCCTAATATTTTAATAACTAATTTTAAGGCACGAACTAAAACAAAAATTAATGCGATATTTTCAGTTTTATGGTAAAATATAAACAAATTTAAAAATTTTAATATTTATTAAAAAAATATAGAAAACGAGGTAAAAATGAAAAAGAAATTAAGTTTAAAAACAAAAGCTCTTTTATCTGTTGCATTAATTACTCTTGTTTCCGCTTCAACAGTTGGTGGAATGTTTTTATATGCAAAAAATTCAGATGAGCTAAATGGAACATATTCAGGATTTACTAGAGAACAACTAAGGAATGATTTCTCTCAAATTCGTGATGTAGATAATAATCTTAAACCAGAAATTGCTATTTTAGATCCTTCTAAATCTAGAACTGTTGCCACTATTAATGAAACATATGATAAATTCACATTTGTTTTTGATAAGGAAAATTCATATGATTTTGATGAATTTTTCCAAAAATATTTCGCAATTTTTTCTGAAAGTTTTATATTGCAAGTTAAGTATGGATCATTTAGTTTTTACAATGAATATGTTACTGCAGTAAAGCCAAAACAATTCATTGACTTTACTCTATGATTCTTTAATAATATTTCATGAGGTCCAGATTTATTAACGCTGAATAGTTTTAGGATTGTCCCTGGAGTGGAACAAAATGGTAATGCTATTACGCTTGGTTCGCACTCTTCATTACATAAAGAAAGTAGTGAAATTAAATTTTTCCCTGATGCATTTTTTGGATCAATGCCAATTTATTCTTCAATAACAGGAAATGGTAATGCTCGTGATGCATTAAGTTATTCATTATTTAGAGATAAAAGTTCAAAAGCTACTCTTGACAATTTCTTAAAGACTATTCCGTATGCTACTGCATTAAAAAATAATGCTTCACAGCAATTCCTTTCGCTTCTTAATCCAGATACCTTATTAAATAAAGAGTTTTTAGTGTTGCTAGCTCCAAACCAAGAAAAACCTGGACCAGCAGGCGAAGATGGAAAAAAACCGGCTACATTATTAAATGAAGAAACATTAATTATCCCAGTTAATAGCACTGAAGCAAGTTTAAAAGAATTTCTTCAAGACAATTTTTCTGATCAAAATGTAATTAATGAATTTTTAGAAATTTTTAAAAATTCTTCAAATGCTAATGCCAGTCGTAAATTTGAAAAATCAAAGATTGTTAATGTTAATTTAACTGAGAATTCTTTAGGTTTCACTCTTTTAATAAATGGTGATGAATATGTACATACATTAGAACAAGAAAAACCAACAACGTTAACTCCTTATTGATATTCAACATACACTTCATTTAAAGAAACTTTAGATACTAATATTGAAAGTTTCTTAGATTTTTATGGATATAAGGCATATGAATTTAATAAAGATAAATCTAAACGCAAGTTCTGAATTTTCAAAGATGGTAATGTGCAAAAAATTTATCAAACTAAAACTGAGGCTTTAGATAAAAATAAATCTGCTATAAAAATTAAAAACCTCAGTGAATCATTAGCTAATTATATTTTTGAGATTGAACTTCAATCTTTATCTGTTAGTGATGGTGTATTTAAAGCGCAATTTGACAAAAATATTAGTATCGAATTTGATGCTAAAAACTTGACAAGCGATATGCTTAATGCATTTGATGAATTTAAGCGTAGCCTAGGCTATGGCGGAGCTATTAATCCGGTTGCCTTGCAATATGGACCTGAAGATATTTCAATGTTAGATAATGATGGAAAACCATTGCCAGGTTTAGAAACTCGCAAATACCAAGTATACGTGGAAACTTATGATGGTTTAGTTGAGCGTGTTTTAAGAAAATACCCACACCTCAGAGTTAAAAGAACTGGTCCGCACATTGTTAAGACTTTAAATTCAAATTATGTTTATGAATATTCAGTAGCTGAAGGTGATTTTTATGGAATTATTGATTCAGACCGTATTGGAGTTCCCTTACTTTTAGCAGCTAGTTTAGATGACTTTGATGGTTTATCTACAGATTTCCTAAAATACGTTGGAGCTCATGAATATGGACATCACTTTACTTTAGATCAAAGCCAGTCATTAAATGATAATGGTAAGGCTGTAGTAGTTGGTGGATTATCAACTCGCGGAGGTATTAGTGAATCTTCGTATTATTCAATTGATGCTTTAAAGAATTATTTAGATGCTCGCACTAATTTAGAAGTCACTAGAGTTAATTCACTAGGCAAAGAATCAGACAAGGGAACATTTTTAAAGTTTAACTTCATTAAAAATGATGGAACAAAATACATTGAAACAAAGTCAGATATTTGAGGATCAGATGATAACGATCGTCAAGATATTTCAAAAATTATCGCAAATCCTAAACGTAGATTTTTACAATCATTTGCCGGATTACAAGAAGCTGCAAAATTGCGTGATGTTAAATTAGGTGATTTATTTATTGCCAACTCATTTGATGAAGAGTCTGGAACTTTAAATCCATATATAAGTGGAATTTTAAAATCTTTCTCAGGAACTAAAGATAATTATAAATTTGAAGAAGTTGTCATTGGTACTTTACTTTCAGGTTTAAAAGACGGAATGGCTACAAACCTAACAGAAAAAGCATTAAGAATTAATCCTGATAATCCAAACGAATATACTTTAGATCCTGTTACTTTTGAAGTAACAGAAAATGGAAGAATGGTTAGGTCAGTTAACATGTATGATAATCAAGGCAACCCTGTAATTAACGTACCATTAAATACTATTTTAAGTTCTCAAGAATTAAAATATGTTGATGATAAAGTGAAAATTATTCGTGATACATTTAACGCTTTAATTACTCGTTTAGTTTCAGACAGTGGTTGAAATACAACTAATACTATTATTGGCGGGAAGCCGCAGTTAAGTATTGGCTCATTGTATGGCCAACCCTTAAGTCCATTTTTATCAAATAATTTATTATATCGTAATGACAATGCAGAGCTTAATCCTCTAAACAACAACATGTTTTCAGAAGCGAATCCAAGAAAGGCATTTGAATATACGGCAGTTGAAAATAATCTTTCTTTAATAGAGCAACTTAAAGAGTTTTTACTTGCTTCTGAGCCTGATAAAATTAGCGACAATAGTGGATACTACTATTACTTTATTTCACAAACAAATAATGTTTATGCCTTTGTAAATAAAGATAACAATGAATTTAAGATTAATACAGCCTATACAATGCCGCGGACACAATACAATGATGCTCATGTTGCTTCATACTTCCAACATACTAATGCGCTTGCAGCTTTACGAAATCAAGGTATTAATGCTACTTCACGAATTCAAAGAGCCTTTCATTCATTATTTGCAAGAACCTTTACTGGAATTAGGGATGCAAGGGCAAGATATATCTTTTTATTCATAAATGATCAAAATCAGTTACAAGATCCTGAATTATTGGACAACTTTAACCAAAATGCCGAAAAAATTAATAGTAGTTTTAAAAGAATTGTTTTAAATAACATTCGCTCAAGATTAACTGGCAAAGATCAAAAAACACTTTATGAAGCATACCCTGAAGGAAAATATTCAGAAATAACTGATGATGGACAAACTAACAAATCACCAAGCTTTAGTTCGCTACGGGATTTATTTGAATATGTTTCAGTTGATTATTCAAAAGCTAGATTAGTTGATGCTGTTACTGAATCATATAATTGAGATATAAATTACGTTAAAACTAAAATAGATTTTGATAAATTTAAAGAAGCAGCAACAAATGAAGCTGAAATCCAAGGCATCTTAAATGATGACCAATTACTTGCTAACGAAATTATGGAGCGATTTATTAAATCAGGACACTTTATCTTTGTTAAGGATTTCAACCCCGCAAAAGAATTAGTTAATAATACTGCTTTATTTAGCAAAAAATATGGTGTGATTTTTGACGAACCTAATTTTGTAAATGGTTTTGTGTTAGATAAAAATGTCACTCCAAATAAAGAAGGAACGACAAATGTATTTGACGTTAAAGATATTCAAAATGCTTTTTCTGAATATATCCACAGGATATTTTCTGATGAAAGCGAGAGCAAAATTAACCTAATTATTAATAAGTTAAACACACAAGATTTGTGAAGATTAGTTGGGAACACAATGTGATTTGATGCACATGGTAGCGAATCCCCAGTTGACCTTGATTTACTTTATTCTGTTTTTAGCGGTGGAACTCCATCTAGTGATGTATTAAATTACAATTTAACTAGAGTTGAACCACTGCTTAGTGATAAATTTACCGATTATGTTTACAATATTTCAGAAACTTTAACCAGAGATTATGTGCAAACTACTTATATTCCAAATTGAGATGATTTTGGTGGCTTACCTAAATATGTTACAGGGGTTAATGAGGCTAAAACAGGCCTTGATTACGTAGTTGATGCTACTGGCCTTGACTTTTGGTTAGATAGAAGAAATGTTCAAAGTGATCTTAATGCTTCAGTATACAAAGCAGTTAATGCAGCTAAATATGATTTATACTTAAAGAATGTAAAAAATGTATATTATGAATATCAAAAACAGAGCAAACCTTATTTAGAAAAAATAGCTGAGTATAAAGATGCACTCGAGAATAACGGTAGAATGGTAAATGGTCAAAGAGTTGCTTTTGCTAGTGAAGAAGATAAAAGAAATTATGAATTAGAATATGCAGCTGTACAAGGCACATTTGGTGGTATTACTGCTGTGTTTACTGCAAAAATATTAGCAGAAAAAACCAAAATATATGATGAATTTGCAAATAATGAATCTAGCGCTATGTCTCGGAGCGAAAGTAGATCCTCTTCATACTTTGGGAAATTATTATCTAAAAATAACGGTTACTTTAAAGACCGTTTCCAAAAAGCGCAAATTGGCATGGAATTATATGATGATAATGGCGCTGAAATATTTGACGAATCAATTCGGCTTAAAGATTTTGATGGAAACAAAATTACATCACGACCAAAAGCATTCTTTGTTTCGCAATTACTTAACTATGGTGTAGGGTCTCGCAATGTTGCTGGAATTTTCCGCCACAAAGGTTTAGATGCTGTTGCAATGTATGGTTATATTAAAAATGACCTTGCTCAAAAAATTAAATTTATTAAATTTACAGATTTAGAAACTAAAGAAGTTAAATATTTATCTGTAAATATCAATAAGACAAACAATATTTTTTACTTACAAAAACAAGGTGATGCAAATTCAAAAGTACATATTGAAGATTTAGGATATACTTCGTGAGTTTCTGACTACGGAATCATGGGTAAATATCGTGATGCATTATTATTACCTAAACATTCATATTTATTAGAATTTGTTGATGAAAATCAACACTTTGTTGCCAACTTTAATTTAGGTGATTTAGAAACTATTGCTGAAAATGGTAAAACTTCTTCTCAAGCACCTATTAAAATTACAAATGAAATTAATAATAATCAAAAAACAGGAAAAGCAATCATATCAATTGATTACCAATTTAATATTACAGGATAGGAGGTAGTGTGAAAAAATTTAAATTAAAAACTTTTTTGCTTTTAAATACATCAATTGCTCCTTTTGTGGCTCTTGCATCTTGTACTACTAACCAAGATCCAAGATATGAACAACGACAAAACTCAGCAATTGATTATGATTTGGGTTTAGCAACAGAACCAATCAATAACTTAAATTATGTTAAATATAAATCTGTTGACAAAATTTTACCTTCTTTAGTAGACTCATTCATTAAAGACGGGCCAGATGAAAACTTAAAAAGATTGATTAAAACAAATGATTATGCACTTGTCTTAACCGATACTTCTGGATCAGTAAATGATAAAGGTGAACTTTCATCATCCTTTGATGATTTTTGAAAACTAAAAGATTCATTAAAAGGTCCTAATGAAAATGGCTATGGGTTAGTTTCTTCATCTTATTACCAATTAAATAATTTCAATGTTATTGGTGGTTTAGGCAAAGCTTCATCAACATCAGATATTACCAAAACAGGAACATATTATGGTTTTAGAAATCCAAAAAACTCAGGTAACTTTATGGCAGTTACGGGCTTTGTAAATGATAAACTTAATCGTTGGAGTAATGGAGATTATATTGATGCACAGCACATTCGTGATTATTTTGAATACATCCTTGATTTAAATACTGGATCTCAAAAATTAGATGAAATTCTTAAATTTGGAATTCGAGGAGCAGAAAAAATTGTTAATGCTCAAAAAGAATATTTAGCTAAACATAATAAAAACTATTTAAATCCATTTGGACGTCGTAGGTATGTTTTAAATGAATTTAACGAATATATTCAGGACCCAGATCAAAAAGTATGGGAACCACAAATTCAAGATGCTTCAGGTAACTTTGTTGATACTGAAGAAGTTGAAAAAATAAAAAAAGCAGCTTTAGAATTTGGATTTTATACGGGACAATTGTTCTTAGATTATAGCAATCAAACAATTAGTGAAAACATGGTTCTTAATCCAGAGTTCAAACTAGATGCTCAAGTTCAGAATTTCAATATTGCTAAAAATGGTGTAGTAAAAACAATCAAACTTGTTAAAAATCCATACATGAACCCATATCAGGAATTTAAATTACTGGATGGAAAATTAGCTAACGTATATAACCAATTAGCAAACTCAGAAAATTCATTTACTATGATTTTTGATCAAAATAAAACACCAACTTTAACCTTTTTGGCCTTCCAAATCATGAAAGAGTTATACCCAATTAACCGCCGCTATGTGGAAACTGTCGCTGGTGGAATTGATAAATATGGATCAGATCCTAAGACATTTTTAACAAGTGGACCATTTTTAATGGATAGTAAAGATGTTGTTTTAGGTCCGCAAGGGCAAATTATCTTGACGAAAAATAATGAATACTTTGATGCTAAAAATACAATATCAAACAAAATTAAAATTTATTTTTCATCTGATCGTAACATAAATACAACATTTTTTGAAGATGGATATATTTCGCAAACCTATATTCCCGCTACAAAAATTAGTAGTTATTGATCTGATGCTCAATATAAAAACTTTTTAAATAAAAATACAGGTTATGGAACAATTGCTTATGGATTTAACTTAGATTCTGAAACAAACGGTGCAAGTTATTTACAAGATACTGATTTAAGAAATGCAATTTATTATTCAATTAACCGCGAAAATATCATTAAGTTTGTTGGTTGGGATTTTTCATTCCCAGTAAATACCTTTACATCATATGGTCAATACCGTACTGAGAATGGTAAAAATATTGAAACTTACTTTAGTGATTTAAGTTCTAAAACTAAAGATAATGTTGAATATCCATTGCAAAACTACGATTTTGTTGTGCACTTAGCTAAAAGCTTCTTATTTGAAAAAACAGATCGTAAAGATTTTGCCTATAACTTAGATACCGCACGCTTTTACATGAACAGATTTAAAGCTAAATATCCTAATTTATCTAAATTATCTTTAAGATATTTAAACAATTCATCTGATGAACAAAAAAACGCAGGACTTTTCTTAAAAGAAGCCTTGCAAATTGCTTTTAATGGATTTATTGAGTTAGATATTAAAAGTTTACCAGAAAACACATTTGCTTCATATATCGAAGAAGGAAAATATGATATTATCTATCAAAATTACGATAAACTAGGTGGTAATGGAGCTGAAGATTATGTTTCTGCCTTCTTTAAAGATGACGGAATCAATACCTTATCACAAAAATCAATTGGTTTTAAAACTAATCCTGTAGGTTCATTTGGTTATACTGACTATATTATTGATTTAATATTAGAAGCAAATAACCTAAAGAGTAATTTAACAACTTTCCAAAGTTTATTGCAAGCTGAAGTAACAAAAGTTGAAAATGCTGCTAATGCTGCTTTTGGGCAAGACTTTAATAATTTAAAAAATCAACCAGAAGGTACTTCAAAAAATACTCAAATTAATAATTTTGTTAACAAGAATGCTGCAAAATTAGCTAGTGATCTAGGGACAAACTTTAAAACTGAATTTGTTACTTATATTTTAGAATACCTATTATTAAATAATGATAATATGAAATATGCTCGCCTTAAAAAAGTATATAAAAACTTTTTGATTAATACAATGTCAGTCGATGATATTGTTAAATTAACAAAAACAACTAAAGAAAGATTGAATATTCAACAGTCTATTAATAACCAAGAAGTAACATTTGATTTTTGAAAGAAATTTATTGAACTTTCATTTAGCAAAGATGGTGAATCACTGGTAGATTATAGCGATCGTTTAAGCGCCTTTTTCTCAGCTAACTTCACAAATGAAGAAATAGCTCAGGGTTGAACCCAAGAATATGTATTTGTCTTTATTGGAGAACTTGAAAAAATTGTGCGCGATGCTTCCTTTATCGTGCCATTAATGGAAGTTGATACAAACTGGGAAATTACAAGAGTTGCGGGAGTTTCATCATTATATAAATTTTCATTACAATATGCATATGACTATACAAGACCACCAAGATCAGGATTACCAAGAGGGAGAAATAATTAATAATGTTTAATAAAGTTGTACACGATCTTAATCCAATTTATTTTGCAGGAAAACGAACTAATGATTATTCATTATTTGAAAAATTATTTTCATTTAATTCTACTTTTGCAAAATCATTAATTAGATTAACTAAAATAATTTTAGAATTCTTTATTATTGGAATAATTGTTATTACTATAACATTTTTCCTAATTAATGCAGTTCCTGGATCTAACTCTTTAACAGCCGGACTTGACGAAGGTGCTAGAAGAGCAATCGAAACTAAATACGGACTTAATTTGCCAATATTCCAAAGGTATTTAAATTATCTTGGTGGACTATTCAAAGGTGAATTTGGTATTTCTATTTCATTATTTCCAGGTCGGGAAATTCAAGATTTTATTTGAATTAGATTTTACAAATCATTTTTAGTTGGAATTTGTTCAGTTATTTTAACTGTGACAATAGGTATTTCAGTAGGAATTTGAGTTGGTAAAAATCCGGGTGGATGAGTTGATAATATTTCAACTGTACTTGTAAGTATTTTTTCAAGTGTTCCGTCAATTATCTTTGCTTTAGTCTTGGTCTTTATTGGCCGTTTAGTAGGTCTGCCATATATTTTTAATGAAAATAACTTAGTTACTTATATCTTACCAGCTTTTGCCTTATCGCTTGGAAGCATTATTGTTTATATTAAATATATAAGAACTGAATTAAATCGCGAACTAAACTCTGTGCATGCAAAATTTGCATATTTAAAAGGTCTTTCAAAAAATCGTTTTGTATGAAAACACGCCTTAAAACCAGCATTATTCCCAATTGCGACATTTTTCCCAGCGGTAATTTTTGGTTCATTTATTGGAAGTATTTTTATTGAACAAATCTTCTTTATTCCTGGATCAGGGGCAACATTGCTGCAAGCTATTCAAACTAAAGATTACAACATCATTTTATTCTTAATTATGATGTTTACATTATTAACAATTTTATCTTATGCTACAAGGGATATTTTATATGAAGTAATCGACCCAAGGGTCAGAAGAAGGGGGTCAGGTGCCTAATAGCAAAAAAAGCATTAGCGAAAAATTTAATAATTATTTAACCAAACTGAAAAATCGTAATGATTTAGGAGAAACAAATTTAAATAATTTAGCGACTGCTCCGAACTCATTAATTTCACCTTTTCAATACCAAGCTTGGAAAATCATTGGCAAAACAATTGATTATTCAGCTAACCAACACATGAATGCTGAGGCAAAACCATTCAAGGAATTTGTTTACAGATATTCAAAAAGCTTTACTGGTGTTTTTGGCTTTATTTTATTAGTAAGTCTAATTTTATTATCATTTATAATCCCATTTACTACCCAAGCACCATTAGCAACTGATGTTAACAATCGTTATTTAACTTTTAATACCACAGATTCAAATGGTATTCATCATATTTTTGGAACTGATCATTTAGGAAGAGACTTATGAGCAAGACTTTGACATGGGCTAAGGTATTCGCTGCTTTTATCCATTGTTGTAACGACAATTGAAGTTATTATTGGCTTAACAATAGGTATAATGATGGGGCAATTTGAAAAAGTTGATAAGTTTTTTACCTTTATTATTAAAATTATTTCAGTTGTCCCAACGATTTTAATCTTAATTTTAATTACTATTGTTGTTAGTCCTACGTTTTGGGTCATTGCCTTAGCTTTATCATTAACTTCATGAACGGGTATGGCCAACCAAATTAGAGCCCAAGTTAAACGTGCAAAACACTTTGAATGAGTATCTGCCTCACGTGTATTGGGGACTCCAATGACAAAAATTTTACTTAATTATATTCCGGTAATTTTACCAATTTTAATAACCCAATTGGTATTCACAATTCCTGGAGTAGTACTATCAGAAACATCATTAGCCTTTATTGGTCTTGCAATTGATGATGCTTCAACATTAGGGAATTTAATTTCTGAAGGCCAAAAACAATTCCCAGCATATTTAAGATATGTATTTGTGCCTTCGACTATATTAATTTTAATCACAACTAGTGTCCAACTTATTGGATCTAGTGTGCAAGATGCACTTAGAAGACAAAGATAAAAGGAGAATCATGAAAAAATACTCAAAAAAATATCGTTTCCAAAAACCTAAAAAAGCCAAAAAAAGTACTGAATTTAATAATGATATTTTAGAAATTATTGTTGAAGAACCAATTCTTGAAGTAGAACAAGAAGTAGAAGAGCAGCTAATTATTGAACCAGAACCAGAACCAGAACCAGAACCAGAACCAGAACCAGAACCAGAACCAGAACCAGAACCAGAAGTAATCCAAGCAGTGGAGGACCCGAAACCAGAAATTATTGAAGAACCTGTAGTTGTTGAAGAAGAAACTTACACTGGTCCTATTAACGAAGAAACTGAAGAACCAGTTCAATTTCCTTTAGTTATGAAACAACCAGAAGAAGAAACAGACTACTTGTACACTGGTCCAATTAATGAAGAAACCATTGAAGAGGAACAACCAATTGCTGAACCAGAACCAGAACCAGTTCCAGTATTTGAAGAACCTAAGGTTCATGATTGCCTGGAAGAATATGGACCAGCTGTAGAATTTGTTCCATCACTAAGCTTCAGAGAAACTGAGGCCGAGGTTTTTAACCAGGGAGTAGAGGTCGCTACAGCCAAAGCTCCCGTAACTAGACAAATTGTAGTTTTCAAACACGAAGAATATAAATATGAAGCAAAACAACCAGAAATAATTAGACTTGAACGAGTTGTTCAAAAATATATAACTTCTCCACCTAATCAAATTATTGATAAACTAGTTCAAAAAGAAATTATAGAAGATACTAAATTTATCAATGAAGAATCGCCGGCGGATAAAAACCCCCAAGATACTGTTTTAGCTCATAAAAATGATAGTGAAGCTGAAACTGATGAATATTTTGGTCCCAAAGGTTTTTATCACAAACCAGAAGTTTTACAGGTAGAAAAGCAACAAACTTTTGTACATAATACTAAAAACAACAAAATCTGCAAGATTGAAAAATATTTTGGAAGATTTTATGCTTGCCAATGTGATAGGCAACATACCCATAAAGAAACATACTTTAAAGTTTTTTCTAAATTATTTAATAAAAATAAAACGAGTCAATTTGATTTTGAACAATTTTCAAAAAATGTTCAATATAAAACTTTTTCAAATGGAACTAAATTAAAAATTGCTGCTGAGATTAACGACTTGTATTTATCATTTACTAACCCTGCTGTCCCTGGACAAAAAAATAAAGTTTTAAGAGGGACTTCTCTTAAAGTATATGAAGGGAAAGTTCATGCAATTATCGGAGAGTCAGGATCAGGTAAATCAGTTATTACATCATTATTATATGGATTAACTGGAGACAATGCTGTGATTGATTCAGGTGAAATTAAACTTTATAATAACCATGTTGAAAACTTTAGTTTTAATGATTGGGAGAAATCAAACTACCGTGGTAGAGTTGTTTCTGCGGTTTTCCAAAACCCAATGTCAACATTAAATCCAACAATGAAAGTTGGAGCTCAAATTATGGAGGGGATGTTACTTAATAAGGTTGTTAAAACTAAAAAAGAAGCTTATGAAAGAGCTCTAGAATTTTTAAGATTAACTAAAATTAATGACCCTGAAGCAGTTATGAAACTTTACCCTCATGAAATGAGTGGTGGAATGATCCAAAGGGTTGTAATTGCTGCTATTGTTGCACTTGAGCCAAAAATTTTAGTTATGGATGAACCAACTACAGCCCTTGATCCAACAGTACAAGCCCTAGTGTTAGAAGTTATTAGAGAATTACAAGAAAAGCTAAAATTAGCTATTGTATTCATTACTCACGATTTAGGAGTTGTTGCTTCTATAGCTGATTATATTTCTATTATGTATGCAGGGCAAATCATTGAAGAAGGAACTGCAACTGAAATTTTAAATTACCCTCAACACCCTTATACATGAGGATTAATTTCAAGTATGCCTGATGTTAACAAAGGCAACCGCCTAGCAACAATCCGAGGAAGTGTTCCGTCTAACTTAAATAAAATTGTTGGAGATGCCTTTGCCGTTAGAAATGACTATGCAATAGGTAAGGATTTAAGTAACGAACCAGATTTTTACTGAATTTCAGACACACACCGTGTTAAATCTGCTTTATTAGATGATAAAACACAAAAATATTATGCACCTTATTTAATTCAAGATATATGGAAGGAGTATCTCAATAAAAATGAAACCAGAAAGAACTAAAGTTGAATATACTCACAATAAATTTTTATTCCAAAAAGTAACTACAGTTCGTTACCAAACACCTGGTGTTGAAGATATGCTTACTCCTAAACATAACGAGAAGATTCTTGCAACATTGCGCAATGTTGACATTACTTATGGGGAAGGGCATAAATCATTTAAAGCAGTTTCAGATTTAAATTTAAATATTTACCATGGTGAAGTGCTAGGTTTAGTTGGAGAATCAGGCTCTGGGAAAAGTACAATTGGAAAAACTTTAGTTGGGTTAGTTCCATACAGTTTTGGTGAAATTAAACTTTTTGATAAGGTTTTACCTAAAAAACTTACCAGAGGCTTAAAAATTGGAAAAGCACTAAAAGAATATAAAGCAATTGAAAACTTTTTAACTAATAAAGTTCAAATGATCTTCCAAGATCCTGCAAACTCTTTAAATCCGCATGCAAATGTTGAAACCATTGTTTCAGAAGGTTTATTAAATACTAAAAACTCACGTGAAATTTTATTCTATAATTTTGATCAAAATACTTTGAAAGAAGTTTATGAGAAAATTGAGAATAATGACCAAAATAAAGATTTATTTGGTAAATATTTAGATGAATTAAATCAAAATATTTACCAAGATGAATTTGCTGCCTATGAAGCTTTATATAATAAATTTTTACATAAATTACAAGTTAAAAGACTTCCAGCAGCTTTATCAGTTTTAGAAAAATATAAACTTGAACGAGATCAAATGAGTAACCTTACTGAAAAAGAAGCTCGGAGACTTTTAGTTCGTGATATCCTAATTTCTGTTGGGCTTGATGAATCAGTTTTACGTAGATATCCACTTGAATTTTCAGGAGGTCAACAGCAACGGATTGGTATTTCGCGTGCCGTTGTCTTAAGACCGCAACTTCTTGTCGCAGATGAGCCAATTTCCGCGCTAGACGTTTCAATCCAAGCGCAAGTTGTTAATATTTTTAACGAACTGAAAGAAAAATATAACTTAACAATCCTATTTATAGCCCATGATTTACGTATGGTTGAATATATTTCTGATCGAATTGCAGTTATGAATAAAGGGCGCTTATTAGAAGTTGGTAAAACTGAAGAAATTATGAATAATTCACTTCATCCTTATACCAAAAGTTTATTAGATGCAGTTCCATCAATTAAAGCTAAAAAAGGTAGTTTAATTGGTTATGTATATGATATAAATATGCATGATTATAATGAAGATAATCAGCCTGAATGAATTAAGATAAACGATGATCATTATGTTTTAGGCACACCCCGTGAAATCAATGAGTGAAAGAATGGACACTATTAATAATTAAAAATTAGCAATAAAATAATTATGTTGCTAATTTTTTTATTTCTTATGGTATAATACGTCTATGCATCAAAAAATTAGTAAGAAAAAAGAACCGATCTTACAGTATACTGTTTTACTATATATTGAAGAAGGGAATCCAATTAGTAGTGGATATTTAATTGAAAAATACGGTGAGAAATTAAATTGTTCTAGTGCTAAAGTACGCTATATTATGAATGAATTAGAAAAAGATGGATATCTTAAAAAATCACATAATTCTAGCGGGCGTACCCCAACTGTTGAAGGATTGGATTATTATGCTAAATATTTATCACGATCTTGAGATCAAAAGATGAAAGATAAAGTTGATAAGATTTTAATGCAAAAACATATTAGTATTGATCAAACTGTAGAGGAAGCCGCAAGTATCATAACTGATATGGCTGGAATTACTTTAGTAACTAACGAAATTATTAAAGATTCATTGCTTAAAAGCATTGATATAGTCCCAATTGCTTTAAACAAAGCAACAGTTGTATTAGTTATTTCAACAGGTGAAGTATTTTCTAAAATAATTACATTTGACAGACAAGTTTTAGTTAGTGATCTAAAAATTGCGGTTCGGATTTTTAAAGAACGCTTAATTGATTCTAAGTTGCAAGAATTACCAGGCAAAGTTGCTTTGCTTAAAGATTTGTTATCTGAATCAGTAAATAATTATCAATCAATTATTGATTCAATTGTAAACCAAGTTTTTAATACGTATTTAAAACAACAAGAAACACAAAAACGCATTTACGGAAAAAATAATATTATTTTAAGTAAACAAATTCAGCGCCAGGATTTAACTAAAATGATCGATTTAATTGAGCATAGTTCAGTATGGGAAAAAATTCAAGATGCTAGTGAGGTTGATCAAAATATTAAAATTTCAGTTGGGCCATCTGGTACATTTATGTCGAAACGTATTGAAAATAATTCTAAAATAACTGAAATATCAGCCGTTGGTGCTACTAACACTGATTTTGATGTCATGAAAACTGCAATAAATGTACTTGATTCATTTTTCAAAGAATCAAATAAAAATAAAGAGGTAAATAATAATGAATTTAAAAATTAAACATAATGATTTATTAACAGCAAGATTTAAATTATTAATTGATGGAAATGAAATTAAAGAATATTCAATTGAAAAGCAAATTACTATTGGTAAAAATGAATTTTTACCAAACTTTGATGATTATTTAAAAGGTCGCAAAGTTAAAGATGCTTTAGAAATTAAACTA
This sequence comes from Mycoplasma sp. 10961, assembly GCF_055523525.1. NCBI lineage: Bacteria > Bacillati > Mycoplasmatota > Mollicutes > Mycoplasmatales > Mycoplasmataceae > Mycoplasma > Mycoplasma sp. 10961. The sequence goes on along the minus strand of NZ_JBVFVD010000001.1, from coordinate 684,735 downwards.
ACTTTTCCAAGAAATTATGAAATTAGTAATTTTGCTGGCAAAAAAGCATTAATATTAGTTGAACAAATAAAAGTTAGCGAAGGGCAAAATGCTCAAATTCTTGAATTAAAAGCAAAAATTGAAGAATTAGAAAAAAAATTAATGCTTAAAGATGTTGAATTATTTAATTTAAATCAAACATATAAAAATAAGGCACAAGAATTTAGTCAAAAAGCACAAGAAAAAATTGATCAAGCTACTTTAGAATACAAAAATAAATTAGATCAAGAAAAGCTTGAAGTAAAAAAATATGCAATTCAAAGTTTTGCACAAGACTTTGCAATTCCATTTAGTAATTTTATGGCAGCTATAAGAGCTGGGGAAGTTTCACAATCAACAGAAGTTAAAAACTATATTTATGGTTTCAATATTGTATCAAAGCAATTTGAAGAATTATTAAATAATCATGGAATAGAATTAATTATTCCAGCTTTAAATGAGGAATTTGATCCTCAAAGCCAAGAAGCAGTTGATTTTAAGGAATCAAATGGTTTAGAAAATAAAATTTTAAGAGTAGTTCGTTATGGACTATATTTAAATGGCAGAGTTATTGTTCCTGCCTCTGTAGTACTTTCTAAAAAAATTAGCAATTAATTACTTCATTTGCTAATTTATGTGCTATAATATTCTTAGTTGGATTAGACAACTATTTTAGAAAAACAAATAAATATAAATATTATTAGGAGAGTTAATGGCAAAAGAAATTGTATTAGGAATAGATTTAGGTACAACTAACTCAGTTGTATCAATTACAGAAGGGAAAAACCCAATTGTATTAGAAAATCCAAACGGAAAACGTACAACCCCTTCAGTAGTAAGTTTTAAAAATTCAGAAGTAATTGTTGGGGATGTTGCAAAACGTCAAGTAGAAACAAACCCAAACACAATTACATCAATTAAAAGATTAATGGGTACTGATAAAACAGTACGTGCAAATAACAAAGATTATAAACCAGAAGAAATTTCAGCAATGATCCTTTCATATATGAAAGAATACGCAGAATCAAAATTAGGACAAAAAGTAACTAAAGCAGTTATTACAGTTCCAGCATATTTTGATAATGCTGAACGTGAAGCAACAAAAATTGCCGGTAAAATTGCTGGTTTAGATGTTTTAAGAATTATTAACGAACCAACTGCTGCGGCACTTGCATTTGGTTTAGAAAAAACTGATAAATCAATGAAAGTATTAGTTTATGACCTTGGTGGAGGAACATTTGACGTTTCGGTTTTAGAATTAGAAGACGGAACTTTTGAAGTTCTTTCAACTAGTGGAGATAACCACCTTGGTGGAGATGATTGAGATAACGAAATTGTTAAATGATTAGTTGCAAAAATTAAATCAGAATATAACTTTGATGCAGCTAATGACAAAATGGCTAAAGCTAGATTGAAGGAAGCTGCTGAAAAAGCTAAAATTGATCTTTCAAGTCAAGCTGTTGCTACCATTAATTTACCGTTTTTAGCTGTAACGGAAAATGGACCGGTTAATGTTGAATTAGAATTAAAACGTAGTGAATTTGAAACAATGACTGCACACTTATTAGATAGAACTCGTAAACCAATTGAAGATGCTTTAAAAGAAGCAGGAGTTACTGCAAGAGATTTACATGAAGTATTATTAGTTGGTGGATCAACTAGAATGCCAGCTGTGCAAGATATGGTTAAAAGAACTTTAGGTAAAGAACCAAACCGTTCAATTAATCCTGATGAAGTTGTGTCAATTGGTGCTGCTATTCAAGGAGCTGTTTTAGCTGGAGATATTGATGATATTTTATTATTAGATGTTACACCTTTAACTTTAGGAATTGAAACAATGGGTGGAGTTTCAACACCTTTAATTGCAAGAAATACCACAATTCCAGCAACTAAATCTCAAGTATTTTCAACAGCTGCTGATAATCAATCAGAAGTTACCATTAGAGTTGTACAAGGGGAACGTCCAATGGCTTCAGATAATAAATTACTTGGGCAATTTAACCTTGGTGGCATTGAGCCAGCCCCTAGAGGAGTTCCTCAAATTGAGGTTAGCTTTTCAATTGACGTTAACGGTATTACAACCGTAACTGCAAAAGATTTAAAAACTAATAAAGATGCAACAATAACCATATCTAATTCATCAAAACTTTCTGAGGAAGAAATTCAAAGAATGATTAAAGAAGCTGAAGCTAATAAAGAAGCTGATGAAAAACGTAAAGAAGAAGCTGAAACAGTTGTACGTGCTGAATCTTTAATTTCTCAAATTAAAAAAGCAAATGAAGAGCAAGGTGATAAACTTGATGCTAAATCAAAAGAAGAATCAGAAAAACTTATTAAAGAGTTACAAGATTTATTAGATAAAAAAGACATCCAGGCTCTTAAAACTAAACTTGATGAAGTTGAAAATATGATGCGTAACTTTGCAAACTATGCCGCACAACAAAACGCAACAAATCAAGGCAACCAACCTGAAAGTGATGAGGATACTGCAACAGTTGTTGAAGAATAATTAAAAATTGAAAATATTCGTCTTAAAACGAATATTTTTTTATAAAACACATCAATAAATTATTTTAATATCTGATAAAATTATATTATATAGTTGCATATATTAAAATAATCACTATTGCTAAATAAATAATTTTAGAAATTTTTATTTGTAAACTAATTAAGGGACAATATTATGAAAAAAATAAAGTGAACAATTCTAATTCCTATTATTACAGCGGGATTCGCGGCATCAATTTTTTTTAATTTCGCCGACTAATTCAAATGATAAAAAATTAGAAAAATGATACGATAATCTTAAAAAGAATAATTTTGAAGTGAGAGGTCAAGAAGTTACAACTAACACAATACGGATGATGGAGTAATTGTGACAAAAATTAATAATGATTATGAGTTAAAACTATTACTAAACCCAAATTTAAATATAGATGAAGAAACTTATATAAGGAAATTTAATAATAGTTTTATTAATAACGTAAATAACTTAAATTTAAAGTATAAAACTGTAGAAACTAGTCAAATGTTACCAGTTGTTTGATTTTATTTTCACACAGAACAAGAAAGAAAAGACTTTGCACTAGCTTTAATGAACAGGAAAGAAATTTATAAATTTATTGTCTTTGAGAATAATGGTGCTAATCAAGAAACAACTGATGGTACTTGGGAACAGGTAAAAAGCATTGATTCTGTGGTTAGTAATGATGAATTATTAGAATATAAGGTGCAGGCACCTGGAAATTATAGATATAGAATATATAAAAATACTAATTTTACATATTCAAACTCATCGATTGATCTAATTGCATTTACACACAACGTATGGAGAGATAATGATTAAGAAATTATTTTTTTTTATTGGTTTTTTGCCAATAGTATCTTATTCATGTTCTGAAGAAAAAAATCCGCAGAGAATAATTACAAAAGATCCAGTTACATCAAATTCTACAATCCTGAGTATGCCCACGAAAAAAGCAACAATTTTAAGCCATGACAGAATTTATCAGGATATTTTACCTAAGTATAAAGAATTTGCAAAAGTTGATGTTTTTATACCTGGTAATTGGGTAGTTGATGGTTGGTTTATAAAGGATTATAGAACACAAAAAGATGAAAGTGGATTTAGAATACCTTTTAACAGTAATTTTTTCCATAATACTGAAGATATAAAACAAAGTAAACATATAAAAATTACAACAAAAGATAAACTGGGAAATTTTTTTCGGACGGTTTTACCTTCCCCAACCATACCATTTGGCTAAGCCAAACGGAATGCTTTGGGAAGGTTTTTTTATCTTATTCTTTTATAATTATATCAGTTTATAAATTCTTTGATTTTTTGTGATAATTCAATAAAAGTAAGTCTTTTACAGGTTTGATCAAAATTTGGGAAAATTTCACTTTTAAGAATTGAGAAGAAATACTCAATTTCACGATTGTCAAGACTATTACCAATTCTTGACATTGATATTTTACCTTTTAGTGATTTTATTTTCTTAGTATATTCAAGCGAAGAATAAGCAGATCCATGGTCAGAATGTAAAATAAAATTATTTTTGAATTTTGTATTGGTGATATTATTCAAAATTAGTTCAGTATCATTTCTAAGTGATAATTCATAGGTCACAAACTTAGTTTTATGATCAATAATTGCAGATAAATAAATATGATTCTGTTCAATATCTTTTGGTGCTGGTATATAGGTCACGTCTGTTGCATATATATTATTGTTGCTTGAATTATAATCTCTTTTTACTAAATCAGGTACTTTAACACTAGTATTTTTAGATTCTTTAGTTTTACGTTTTTGTCTAACAAATGTTTTCAAATTCAGTTTTTTCATATAATTTCCTAGGGTTCTAGGATTTATTTGAATATTATATTCTTGGAAAATATATTTAGCAAGTCTCCTTCGTCCATACCTTTCTTTATTTTCGACAAAACTTTGAAAAATTATTTCTTTGTGTTTAACCTTTAGTTCTTTAGTCTTGTTGTTATCTTTCAATTTCTCGTAATATGTAGATCTTGAAACACATATCATTTTAGATTTTTTAGTATGTGACAGATTCTTGATTTTCTTTATCTTTGAGATATCTGCATCAATATTATTTTCATTAAAAATTCGATAGTAGTATTTTATAACTGCATCTTTTTCATCATCTTTAAGAGTATCAATTCATGTATAATCGAGAACTTTCTTTTTCTTTCTCCCAACACCTTTATCTTTCTTAGGTGATTTACCGCTTTGTGATTCTATGTTCATATTTAAATTATACAGTTTTCTTTTCTTTAACATATTTCTCATTGATTCTTTATTTCAGTATACTTTTCTGATATCAAAACATAAATTTTCAAATTCTGACTTGGTTATTCCCAGGTTCAAATATTTATCGTATAAGTCAAAAATTTTGATTCATTCTTTAGTCTTTAAATGTCTCATAACTACCTCTTTTTCTTTATATTAAAAATATTCGGATTTTGTCCGAATATTTTTTCCCTGTCTAAAGAAGACTTTAATAAGTTAATAATAAACCGTTTTAGTGAACTACATAATTTTAATGAAGATAGACAAATAAAAGAATTATTCGAATTAATATTTTTAAACAATAAAGATGTATACCAAGAATTAGAAAGCAAAAATATTTTTATCTTTCCTCATAACTACTGGGCAACTCAAAATGAGAATAATGATTTTTTAATTCCGCTTTATAAAGATGGAAAGATAATAATAAGTTATATAAGAAACATATATAGCATGTACCATACAGATGGTATACCCGAAGCTTTAAGTTGGTTAGTATTTTCCTTACCGAAGGATCATGAGTTAAATATTCACAATCCATTAAACGAAATTTCACCAGATTCAGAATTATATAAAGTGGAGTTATATAACTGGTATATAAATGAATTTTTAAAATACTCAAAATAGTACACAAAAGTACTAATTATGATATTCTAAGGTTTTATATGTATGTAATAACACCATTAAAATCCCCCTAATATACAAAGTGTTTAGTTTAGTAATCTAAATATTTATGATATAATAAAACTATTAAATTTAATAAAATTCAAAGGATGCATAATATGAAGAAAAAAATATTATTTAGAGCTTTAACTCTTTCGATGTTAACTCCTATTATTACTTTTTCATGTACTAGTTCACCAGAACCAAGAGAGTCTAAAACACCTTTAATAGAAGTACAAACTACAATAGAATTAACAACTGAAGACAAAGAAAATTTTGCGATCACTAGTGTGAACTATTTACCAAGAGTTGCGAAAGTTACTAAGAATATACTTGATAAGGCGCAAGACTTAATTAAATCCAAAGACTTTGTTCCGCCTACAGCTAAGAAAAATTTAAATAAATTAGCACCTTCAGGAATTACACTGAATAAAGGTTTTTTTGATACTGTACCTCAAGGCAATAAATTACATGATTCAATTGGTTGAATCAGAATTACAAATAAGAATGAATTTAACCAAATAATTATCAATAGGTTTAAAGAATTAAACAACAAAGATGATGTTATAACAAGCAATTCTGAAATTAAACAAGAATTTGAAAAAAACTATTTAAATAATCAGGATGTTTATCGTTATTTAGAAAACAATGATATTTTCATTGCTGATATTGGTTTAGGGACTAATTTTGCAAGTGGAGCTTTTTCTAATTTTGTAATACCATTTGATTCTGGAGATTCAATTGTTCTAAATGTGTTCCCACGTGCTGATGAAAACGAAGAGAAAAGTAAATTAGAAGATTTACTTAAGTTGCAAAGTACTACTTGAGCTGTTTTTGGTATTTCTAAAGGTAAAAATATTACTATTAAAATTCTTGATTTTTTCAAATCAGGTGACCAACTTACTGGTATTTTAGAATTTTTCCCTAAACTTTTTAAATGATATAACACTGAGTATGTAAACTTTTATACAGACGAAACTATTGAATAATTTTAAACTACTTATTTTAATTTTCAATAAATAGTGTTTATTTACATTAATACTTTAATTTAAACTTTTTATTATTATACAAATATAGCAATATTATTATTAATTTGAAATTAATTTTTATATTATTTAACAAATAAGAAATTTAGTTATTAAACAATTATTAGTACATAATTAAAATAATTTATTATTATAAAAGGGAGTTATATGAAAAAAACAAAGAAACTATTTTTGAGTATTTTATCATCTATTTTACCACTTTTTACTTTTGCTACTGCATCATGTACTAATGTTGAAATCCCTAAAGAACCAAGCGATCCTAACCCGCCGCATGGTGACCCTTATCAAAAAATTAGATTTAGTACTGGTCAAGAGACAAAGTGAAAAGTCCAAGAAGAAATTCAAGAAATTTATGATAAAATTCACCCTAAATTTAAAGAATTAGCCACTATCAATGACTTTAATACCCCTACATCTAGTTTTAATTGAAATAAAATTAGAAGAGATGATTATTATATTTTAAATCAAAATTTCTTTAAATCAGTTGATGCTAGCAAAAAACTGGCTAATTGGACCAAAATACAAACCAAAGAAGACTTTGACAAAATTATTATTAAAAGGTTCCAGGAATTAAATAACCGTGAAGATTTGGTAATAAGTGAGACAGAAATAAGAGAAGAATTTCAAAAAATGTTTCTTAAAAATCAAGATGTATATGAAGTTTTAAAAAATAATGATATTTATATTGACGATGATGATGCTCACACATCTTTTGAGTATTATTATATGGTTCCATTTGAATCAGATGATTCAATAGAATTAAATATTATTGACGAAGTAATCACAAGATATATAACAACTGATATAATCCCATATACTACTTGAGCTGTTTTTAGTTTGCCTAAAAACAAAACTGTTAAAGTTAAAGAAGTTAGTTCAGAATATAAAAACACTGAACTTGAATTTCTTATAAATTTTAAAAAAGTTTTAATTGAATGATATAACACCAAATTTAAGCAACATATTAATCAATAATATAAATATTTTATAACATATAAAAACCAACAACAAATTTTTGGTTTTTATATATAAATATTAACTGGTTTATAAACAAATATAAGATAAAAATATTTAAAAAATAGTATAATAACATAGCTTATGAATTTAATTCAATTATTTGAAATGCAAAAAAAATTAGATGAAAAGATTGAGAAAAAGCAAGAATCTTTGACACCTAATTTAAATAAAAAAGAAATCATCTTGCAACGCACCCTTGCTTTAATGGTTGAAGCTGGAGAATTTGTTAATGAAGTACAATCTTTTAAATATTGAAAACAAAATAAAAATATTTCAAAACATAAAATTTTGGAAGAATTTGTTGATTTACTTCATTTTTTCATTAGTTTATCATATCAACATAATGTTCCTTGCACTTTAACACCCAAGATTAATGAATATAATGATCTTAATTTGCAGTTTAAAAATTTGTTTATAAATATTAGTGATATTTTAAAAAGTCCAAGTCAAGAAAATATTCAAATTTCTTTTGAAATAGCATTAGGTTGTTTTGAAATGTTAGGGTATAATTATAATGAGTTATTTGAAGCTTACTTTTTTAAGAATCAAAAAAACTATAAAAGATTATATAGCAATTACTAATTTGCTTTAATTTTGCCTTAGTGGTGGAATGGTAGACGCTGCGGACTCAAAATCCGCTGGAGCAATCCGTGCAGGTTCAAGTCCTGTCTAAGGCACCAAATAAATTATATATAGCTGATTATAAATCAGCTTTTTAATTATTTTTACAAATAGGAGGTAAAATGGATAATAAATATCAAACATTATTCGATCGTTTAAAACATTATATGGAACTTTCAGCAATTTCCCGTTTCGAAGAAACTATTGTTGATAGCTTAAAATCAGGAATTAAACCTGGAACGTTTGAAATTTCACGAGACAAACTTGGTTCAGTGATTTTTTATAAAAAATCAAACAAACCAAATGCACCTAAAATAATGATTGCAGCCCATATGGATGAGGTTGGATATATGGTGCGCAGTATTAAAGATAATGGAAATTTAATGGTAACACCAATTGGAGGAATTTGACCTTCCACAGTGATTGGAACAAAAGCTATTGTTATATCATCAGAAACTAACCAAAGATTTACTGGAGTCTTTGGGCATACAAGCATTCACATTATTACTAATGAAAAGTATAAATCAGCCATGACTAATGATGAATTATATGTTGATCTAGGTTTTAAAACTAAACAAGAAGTTCAAGACAATAACATTAATATTGGTGATCAAATTTTAATGACTGGTGAGACAATTAACTTAGCTAATAATTTAGTAGGTGGTAAAGCAATGGATAACCGCGCTGGTGTTACAGCACTAGAATTTATTGCTAATAATATTGTAGATTTAGAATTAGAATGCGATGTATATTTAGTAGGTACAGTTCAAGAAGAAGTTGGAACTAGAGGAGCAAGGACTGCTGTACAACTTATTAACCCTGATATTGCCTTTGCCTTAGACACTGGGGCCGCACATGATACAACTGGCGCCAAAGAAGGTACACCAGTATTAGGAAAAGGTGTAAGTGTTTTAGTTAAAGATGGAGGAACGTTACCAGATCCAAAATTAATTAAATATTTATTTGAAATTTCTAAAGAGAAAAATATTCCAGCTTATAAATATGTTGCTGGTGGCGGTGGAACTGATGCTGCTGAATTACAATTTGCACCAGGTGGAGCGGCTGTAATGACTATTTCAATTCCTCAAAGATATCTTCATAGCCCTATTGGTGTTTCATCTTTAGTTGATATTCAAGCAACAATTGATTTATTAACTGAATTTATCAAAGATCTTACAAAAGACACATATAAACAAAAATTGCAATACAATTAAGAACCTTGACACTTGTCAAGGTATTTTTAAAAACTTTCAATTATAATCTAGATAGGTTTGTTTTCCAAATAAATAATAAAATTAATATGGTATATTCTGGAAAATTGCCATAATCCTGAACAAATATTTTTTATTCCATTTTTTCTAAGTTTTTATTTCTTTTGTTTTAAGTTTGAAACTATACTTATTTAAACGGGAGGATTGAAGCAATGAAAAAATACTTTTTAAAATTAACCTTAGCACTTGCACCAATTGGTTTTGTTGTAAGTTGTAATAGCATAACAAATATAGATAGAAAACTTAAAGATGATCAAAAGGATTCTGAAAATACTACTCAAAACATCCAAAACGAGTTGGATAAATATGGGTGAGACAATCGTAATTTATTTACCTTAAGTGATAATAATCTTTTATCACAAGTGGTATCAAACCAACAAAAATTATTTTATAGTACATACCAAAAATCTATCATTGCATGAGATAAAGATCAAGAGTTTGATTGGGCTGATGTAGATTACGAAACCACAACCGTTTTTAGAGCTAATAATCTAAATAACAACTATTTTATTGTAAATCATAGCAATCAGACTGAACCCAATTATTTAATTAGTTATGAAATTAAGGATGATAAATTAATAATTTACTATAAATATGCAACAAAAGATGGAGACAAATTTATTTATTCAAAAGAAGTTTTTAGTCAAATTTTCGAATTTAAAACAACCCAAACTAAACACGAAAATACAACACCTAAAAATAATAGTAGCGAAAATTCTAGTGATAAATCACCAGAACCAAAAAATAATCAAGACAATCAAACAGAAAACAAAAACGCAGTTGAATCAGAAGATTCAACTGCACATGAATTACTAGTTCTAAATGATATGGATGGAAATGTTGGTGATGTATTTGATAATATGATCGAAGGATATATAAAAAACACTAAAAACAAAGAAAAAAACCAAAATAAAAAAGAAATTCAATTAAAATGATACGGAAAAAACCAAAGCCGTTCTAAACCTTATTTATCATTTGATAATTCAAATGAGAAATATGCCTTATTTTATGTTAAAGATGGTAAGACAACAGGCTGAGAAAACGGTTATATTGTAAATGCAACTTTTAATGAAGAAACAAGATCATTAATATTAACATACCAAATGGGTGATAAAAACTATACAAGAGAATTTATTATTCCAAAACGTCAAAAACCTAAGCAACCTAAGGATCAAAATAAAGATAATCAATTGAATAATAAAACACCTGCACCAAAAGATGATAACAAAAATAATAGTAAAGGAAAAACAGAACCACCAATTCAAAAAGAAGATGAAGCTACTGATTCTAGAGAAACTAAAGAAAACCGTGAAAATACTGGTCAAGGTTTAGACAGCAAAAATAAAGATACCATTGATTCAAAGAATAGCCAGGAAACTAACCAAGGAATATTGCTTTTAAACAACAAGGATCAAAACTTTGGTAAAATTTTTGATGATATGTTAACTCAATATAAGTCAAAAAGTTCAAACAAAACAAAATTTGAGCAAGATAAAATTATTACCTTGCAATGGTATACTATTACAACAAAAAGGCCAGTACCATTCCTTTCTATTACTGCTTCAAGAGGTAAAAATGGTGTTTTATATGTAAAAGAAGGAGTTGTAGCACCTTGGCAAAAAGATCAAAAAATTCCATCAATATATGATGAAACAACTAGAATTTTAACAATAACATATGGCATTGGTGAGCAAGAAATCACACAAAATTTTGAAATTCCAAATAATACAGAATTTTCTGATAATGCATTAACTAGTGAAAACAAATCTAAAAAAGCCGATGAAACACAACTTACACCACCCATTAGTGGAGAATCTGATATAAAAGAAGATGGTTCGACAAAAACAAATGAAAGAGAAACTCAAAAGAATAAATTAAGTGAGAATTCTGAAACAACTGATAATAAAGAGAAAAGTAATGCACAACAAGAAGTCCAAACTCCCGGCACTCAAGACTCAACTGGAAGCACCGACAATTCTGATGCATCAAATAGTAGTGAACAAGCAAACTCTGAAACTAGCAAAACTACTCAAGGCAATTTTGGTTCTGGATCTACAAGTGAAGCTGCACCGGATACATCAACACAAACAGAACAAGATTCTGTAGGATCTAGCACAGGCGGATCAGCTTCACAATCTGACAGCACAAGCACAAACAATCAAACTAATTCAACCCGTTCAGATAGTGCAACAACTAGTGAATCTACGGAAAAACAAGACGGGGAATCATCAGGTGATACACAAAATATAAAAAACGAGGAAACGAATAAAGAATCAATCCCAGAAGACAACTCTTCTGATTCAAATACTAACCAAATAAATAATTTGGATTTATTAATTTTAAATACTGAAGAGAATTTTGGGAAAACATTTGATGATATGTTAAATACATATAAAGTAAAAAAACAGTATAAACCGAAATATGAAAAAAACAAAGAGGTGCAATTACAATGATATAAAGGTAAAAAAAGCACTAAAAAATTCTTTTCAATTGCAAGCTCTGGAGGAACTAATGCTGTTTTTTATGTAAAAGATGGTAGCGAAGGAGAATTTGAAAAGAAATATACTAAAAATAGTAAAAAACTAATCGCTATTTATGATGAAATAAACAGAACATTAACAGTTACTTATGAACATAATGGTCAAAGTCATACTCAAACAGTTACTATTCCTCATGCCAAGACAAATTAAAATATTTATTTCAATTCAATAAGAGAAAAGTTAACATTAAATGTTAACTTTTCTTATTTTTTATTTTCTTTTTTTAGTTCTTGTAATATTTTATCAATTTCACTACCAGTTTTAGAAACCGTATCTAAATAAAACCTTACCTCTGGCACTTTTCTTCAGTCTAATGTTTGAGATAACAATTTGCGAACGTAACCAGAAGCATTATTTAGGGCAATAATTCCTTTTTGCTCGCTTTTTGCTAAAGTTACAAATACTTTAACAAGACCTAGATCTGAGGATAATTTTGCTTCCATAACTACTGGATCATAAATATTTACATTATCTAAATCATATGCAAGAATACTTGCAATTAGTTGTTGTATTTGATTTTCTTTTTTTCTTAAATTAACTAGATTCATAAAAATATTATACATGTATTTAAGATTATAGTATTAAAATAGTAACAGGGAATTAACTTACTTATAAAAATTACATATTTTAAAAACAATTTTTAGTGTTAAATTATCAATCAATTTTATTATTAAAAAAATATAAATTTGTTATTATGTAATTATTAAAAAGTATTAAAATTATAGGAGCAAAGCACATTATGAGTAAAAGCACGATTCAATTTTGAAATAAATTTGAATTCACCTTTTGAATTCTATTTCTATTTCTTGGTTTTGTATTTAGTATCTTAGAATTTTTTAAAATTAACCTTACATTAGGGTTTATCCTCGGATCATTAGTATCTTATTTATTATTTAAGATAACAGCTTTAATTTATACATCATTATTTTTACAGAGAAGAAAGATTTACTATTTTCTTTTACCCTTAAAAATGTTGTTTTTTTTTAGTTTATTATTTTTAATAATTTATTTGATGAAATTGATAAACCAAATTCATTTAGGAGATACAAACATGCATTGAGCTCATGGACGTATTAATTTATTTAGTTTTATATCATGTTTATCATTAAGTGCAATTGCTATTATAGTGCATGTAATTTTAATTAAAAGAAAGGTGACGAATGGAAAACATCAAAAATTCATTATTTAATTGACGTCAACCGCAGTTAGTTTCATTGTTTGCAACTGTCATAATTGTTCTAATTTTGTCAGTTTGAATCTATATAAAAGTTAAAAAGACAAATCCACAAAAAGCTTCTAAAGGCATAGTTTTAATTGCTGAAGCTTACGTGGGTTCAATTGAAAAAACTTATGAGGCTGTTGCTGGCCCTGGAGATAATTTAAAAATTGCAAGATTTTACATCTTAAGTTTAGGAACTTTTTTATTAATCGGAAATGGTGTTGTTGTCTTTGGACTTGAACAAATTGTTACCTCATTTTCTGTTCCATTTTCTTTAGCTATTTTAACATGGTTTGGGGTTCTTATTATTGGAACTATTTATAGTAAATGAAAATTTTATGCAAAATTATTAATTCCAACTGAATTAATTGGTAGGTTATCTATCTTAGTTTCATTAAGTTTTCGGATCTATGGAAATATTATTGGTGGTGCTGCTATTTTAGCCATGTCCTATGTTTCTGGCGGAATTATGTGACAAAAAGTTTTTTCAGTTGGATATGGTCAGGAATTATATTTCTTTTCACTTATTATTACACCATTCTTTCATTTTTATTTTGATATTTTTGGTTCTACGCTACAGGCATTTATTTTTGCTTTATTAACCTCAGTTTATTGAGTGTCTGAAGCAAGTGATATTAAACCAAAAAAACAAACTACAAGTAGAAAATTATCTTTTAGGGATTGAACTAGAAGAAAAACAGAAGCAATTTATTAGGAGATTATTATGTTAGAAGTAACAACTTTATTACAAGAGGCAACTCAAAGTGCAACACAAGTTGCAAATAATAATGCATCAACCTCAAGTGTTAGTGCTGGATTATTAGGTGTTGGTGCAGGTATTGCTGCAATTGGTTGCTTAGGTGCTGGAATTGGCCAAGGATATGCAGCAGGAAAAGCTTGTGAAGCTGTTGGTCGTAACCCTGAGGCTGAATCTAAAATTAGATTGATGCTTATTATTGGTGCAGGTATTGCCGAGACAACTGCAATTTATTCTTTATTAATTGCCTTAATTATTTTATTTACTAAATAGTTGGTTAAATAATGGTTTATTATAGTGAAGCACAACAATCAGCAAGTGTAAACGAACAATTTGGAACTAGATTTAAAGACCTTTTTGCAGGTCTCTTTCCAAGTATACCCTTAATGATTGCGACAATTCTTGCTTTTATAATTGTATGTAGTTTACTTTTTTATTTAGTTTATAAACCAATTAAGAAATTAATGAAAGAACGTGAACAATTTATTCAAAGTAATATTGATGATTCAATACAACAAAAACAAGAAAGCATTTTAAAACTTAATGAAGCCAATCAAAGTTTAAAAAATGCACATATTCAAGCAGAACAAATCATTTCTAAAGCAAAAATTAAAGCTGAAAAAACAGCTGAAGTATATTTAAATAGTGCTAAGACTGAGTCAAAACGATTATTAGAGGAAACAAATATTGATATTGAAAACCAAAAGAAACAATTCGACTTTAATTCACGTAGGTATGTTGTAGAAATTGCAACTGAGTTAGCCGAAAAAATTCTCAAAAGAGAAATCACACAAACTACACAAGATCAAATTATTAATCAATATTTAAATACTGATAAAGATGTTGAGGAACTATAATGTTTCGTAAAACTCATACATCTGCATATGCTATTGCCATTTTTGATTTAGTTTTAGAAGATGATAGATTTGTAGAACTAGAACCATATTTTGAATTACTTAAAGAATTCTTAAATCAAAATCCTGAATTTATTGATTATTTAAAAAATGATGGTGTTCCAGAAACTGAACGTTTAAAAACAATTGATTTAGCTTTTGCTGGTTTTGATTGAATAATTCTTAATTCTCTAAAAGTAATCGTACAACGGAAAGCTGTCAATATTTTAAAAAATATTATTATAGAATATTTAAAACTATCAAACCATCATTTAAAAATAAGGTATATTGATGTTATTTCGGCCTTTCCTTTAAATAATGAACAATTACAAGAAATTAAGGAAAAATTACAAAAAACCACGAGGCGTGCAATAAAAATTACAAACCATATTGATAAAACTTTAATCAGTGGTTTTAAAATTGTATCGCGCACTGAGGTTTTAGAACTTAACTATAAAAGGGAATTACAAAAACTAAAAAATCAAATTATTTGAAATAGAGAGGAGGTATAATGCCTCTTAAATTAGATGAAATTTCACAAATTATTAAAGAGCGTATTAAAAACTTAGGATCAAAAGTTGATCGTTCTGAAGTTGGACGTGTTGTTTCAGTTGGCGATGGAATTGCAATAGTTTCTGGACTAGAAAAAGTCAGGTATTCTGAATTAGTACGTTTTGGCAATGGTATTTATGGTCTGGCTTTAAATTTAGAAGATGAAACTGTGGGGATTGCTTTATTAGGTGATGCTTATTCTGTATCTGAAGGTGATGTTGTATCCCGTACAGGTCAAGTCATTTCTGTTCCAGTTGGGGACCAAATGCTGGGCCGTGTTATTGATGCATTAGGTATGCCTTTAGATGGTAAAGCACCAATTAACAACAACCACACTTCTGAAATATTTAAAACTGCTTCAGGAGTTATGACGCGTAAAGAAGTAAATCAACCTTTAGAAACTGGTATTTTAGCAATTGATGCTATGATTCCAATTGGGAAAGGACAACGTGAATTAATTATTGGCGATCGCCAAACAGGTAAAACCTCAATTTCAATTGACACAATTATTAATCAAAAAGGTAAAAATGTAAAATGTGTATATGTTGCAATTGGACAAAAGAATTCGACTGTTGCACAAATTGTACAGAAACTTTCTGATGCTGGTGCCTTAGAATATACAACAATAGTTGTTGCTGGTGCTAGCGAATTAGCTCCAAAACAATATATTGCACCATATACGGGAGCAACCATTGCTGAAGAATGAATGAAGCAAGGGCAAGACGTTTTAATCGTGTATGATGATTTATCTAAACATGCGATTGCTTATCGTACTTTATCATTATTATTACGCCGCCCACCTGGACGCGAGGCCTACCCTGGGGATGTTTTTTACTTGCATTCACAACTTTTAGAAAGAGCCGCTCGCTTAAACTCACAATATGGCGGAGGTTCAATAACTGCATTGCCAATTATAGAAACTCAGCAAGGGGATATAAGTGCATATATACCTACAAATGTTATTTCGATTACTGATGGACAAATTTTTACTAAAGAATCGTTATTCAATGCAGGTCAGCGCCCTGCTGTTGATATTGGATTTTCAGTCTCTAGGGTTGGATCTGCTGCTCAAACTAAGGCTATGAAACAAGTTGTTGGTTCTTTAAAACTAGAACTAGCTCAATATACTGAAATGCAAGCATTTGCTCAATTTGGTTCTGGTTTAGATAATTCAACTAAATCAATTTTAGATCATGGTGCAAAAGTATACCGCCTTTTAAAACAAGATCAATACTTTTTGTTGCCCTCTTATATTCAAGTAATATTATTAATTGGTGTTAAAGAACGTATCATTAACCCTCTACCTTTTGATAAAATAACATCATATCGTGATAATGTAATTGATTGAGTTACTCATGATCAAAGCGGAATTGATATTGCTAATGATATTTTAACAACTGGCATCTTATCACAGGAAACATATACAGCTATTGAACAAAATTTAGTTCGTATTGTGAAAGCAATTATTTCAATTATTCCAAACTATGATGAAAAACAATTTGAATCATTGCCCAAAAAATATATAGGTACAAATAATGCCTAATTTAAATGGATTAAAAAACCGTATTAATGTTATAAAAAGTACAGAAAAAATCACTAATGCTATGGAGCTAGTGTCAACTTCAAAATTACGTCGCCTTAGAAATGAATTTTTTAGTATAAATTCATACCAAACTACTTTAAAAAATATCTTTAATGATTTGATTAACAATGTTGATCCTCGTAAGCTATATTCAATTTTTCCTAAAAATAGTGCACAAGGCAAATTATATATTGTTATTACAAGCGATTTAGGACTTTGTGGATCATATAATTACAATATTATTAATTTGCTTAAAGAACAAATTAAACCCGAAGATAAAATTATTGTGCTCGGAGATAAGGGGGTAGTTTTATTAAAAAATTCTAAATTAAAGGATCAAGTGATTAAGTTTATTGGTAATGTTGGGGATTCATTAAGTTATGATATAAGTTCAACAATTATTAAAGTTTCACTTGATTTGTATTTAGAAAATAAAGTTTCGGCTATAAATCTTTTATATACAGAATTTATCAATAATTTAGTACAAGAAGCACGAAATTTACAATTATTTCCATTTGTTATTGATAAAAAGAAGATTGGTTCAAAAATATCACAATTAATTGAGTTTGAACCAAATGCCGAAACTGTGCTTGTTAAGTCAGTTCCACTGTTTTTAACTAGTACATTATATAATCATGGGTTTAGTTCAAAAATTTCTGAAATTGCATCGAGGCGTAATGCAATGGAAAATGCCACTAATAATGCTGGAGAATTAATTCAAAATCTGCAACTGGAATTCAATAGACAGCGTCAAAGTTTAATTACACAAGAAATCACTGAAATTGTTTCAGGAGCAGATGCTACTTAAAAAAAGGAGTTTTTATGGTTAGAAACGAAGGTACAATAGTTCAAATTTTAGGCCCTGTTGTTGATGTGAGATTCCAAGAAGGAAAGTTGCCAAAACTACTAAATGCACTTAAAACTGAATTTGAAGGAAAAGTATATACCTTTGAAGTAGCTCAGCATATTGGTGATGAAACTGCTCGTACTATCGCAATGTGTGATATTAATGGATTACAAAGAGGTTTAACTGTTTTAGATACTGGAATGCCAATTCAAGTACCAGTTGGTGAAAAAGTTTTAGGAAGAATGTTTGACGTACTTGGAAATCCAATTGATGATTTACCACTTGATAATGATGTTCCAAAATCATCAATCCATGCAACTCCACCAAGTTACGAAGAACAAAAAACATCTTCGGAAATTTTGGAAACTGGTATTAAAGTTATTGACTTATTAATTCCGTATGTAAAAGGTGGAAAAATTGGTCTTTTTGGAGGAGCAGGAGTTGGAAAAACTGTTTTAGTACAAGAACTTATTAATAATATATCTACACAACATAATGGACTTTCTGTTTTCGCGGGTGTTGGCGAAAGAACCCGTGAAGGTAATGATTTATACCACGAAATGAAACATGCCGAGGTTTTAGATAAAACTGCTTTAGTTTTTGGACAAATGAATGAATCGCCTGGCGCTAGAATGCGTGTTGCACTTAGTGGTTTAACTATGGCAGAATATTTTAGAGATAAACGAAATCAAGATGTTTTATTATTTATTGATAATATTTTTAGATTTACCCAAGCCGGTTCGGAAGTATCAGCTTTACTTGGAAGAATGCCTTCTGCTGTTGGTTACCAACCTACTTTAGCAACTGAAATGGGTGCTTTGCAAGAAAGAATTACTTCAACACATCGTGGTTCAATTACATCTGTACAAGCCGTTTATGTTCCAGCAGATGATTTAACTGACCCAGCACCTGCTACGACCTTTACTCACTTAGATGCCAAAACAGTTTTAGATCGTACGATTGCATCATTAGGGATTTATCCTGCCATTGACCCACTAAATTCTTCATCTCGTTTACTGAATCCTTTAATTGTTGGATTAGAACACTATGAAGTATCACAAGGTGTTGTTTCAATCTTACAAAGATTTAAAGAGTTACAAGATATTATTGCTATTTTAGGAATGGGTGAACTTAGCGAAGAAGATAAAGCAATAGTTGCTAGAGCACGTAGAATTCGTAATTTCTTATCTCAACCTTTTACAGTTGCTGAAAAATTCTCTGGTATTAAAGGTGTTTACGTTCCTTTATCAGATACCATTAGAAGTTTTAAAATGATCTTATCGGGTGATTTTGATGATTATCCTGAAGAATTATTTAGATATGCTGGTAGCATTGATGATGTAATCTCTAGATATCAAAAAACACTAGAGACAAAATAAATGGCTCAAACATATTTAAAAATTACTGTTCCAAGTGGTATATATTATGAGGGTTGGACAGATATAGTGACATTAAAAACTTCATCAGGTTATATTGGACTGCAAGCAAATAAATCACCTTTATTTTCAAATATAGAAATAGGCACTTTAACAATTGGTTGAGAATCTAATGAAAATTCAGAAAAATATTATATTGGTGGCGGGTTAGTTTATGCTAATGGTTCGAAAATTGATATTATAACTGACGATATTTTAAAATTATCAGAAATTGACCTTGAAAAGCAATTAGCTGAAAAAGAAGCTTTAGAAAAGCGTATTGCGCAAGGCAACCAAGATACTTCTGATATTAGTAAATTAGAAACAAAATTAAAACGTACATTATTTAAAATAAAAAGTTTGACAAACAATTAATTTATGTATAATATATATTAATTATGGCAAATTTATATAATAATAGAGAAAACAAAAACCAAGAAGGTTTTAACCCATATGTAGATAATAGTGAGAAAGTTGCTCAATCTAGCACAGCTGCTAAAATTGCATTTTGAGTTTTAGGTTTATTAATTTTTTCAGCAATATATTTTTTAGTTAAAAGAAATGCATATTTAAAACAACAAAATTACATTAATGAATCAGCATCAACAATTGATGTTCAACTTGCTAAAAGATCTGATACATTAGTTAAGTTATATGATGTAGTACAATCACACAAACAATTTGAAAAAGATACTTTTTCAGAAATTGCTCGTTTAAGAACTTTCAGATCATCAAGTAATCTAACAAGTGCACAAAGAACTGAATTAGAAGGTCTAAATAACTCAGTATTTGGTAGATTAATGGCTGTCTCTGAAAACTACCCAGAACTTAAGGCTTCTGAATCTTACAAAACATTAACAGAACAAATTATTTACCTTGAAAGAGAAGTTGCTGCTGCTCGTAGATTATACAATACTAATGTTACACAATTTAATGCATCAATTTTTGCATGACCTGGTAGTGTTGTTGCTGCTACACTAGGACTTTCTACATTTGGACTATTTGCTGCATCTACTCAACAAAGACAAGATGTTTCAATGAAAGGATTATAATGTAAAACCAAACCATTTTAATGGTTTGGTTTTTTATTTGTCTTTTTTACTAATATTTTTATTAGTAAATATATGTTTAAAGATAAAAAACAAATTTCGCCATGGGATTGCTCTTTATATGTATTTCGTGAGTATTTAAGTTATAAAAAATATGAAGATATTCCCCTTGACGAATTAAAATTTAAAGCAAAATATAATCAAGAAGGAATTAGTTTAAACAATTATAATATGTTGCTTAATGAATTTGGTTATAGCATTAATGCTTATAAAGCAAGCATCGAAGAAATTAGTAAACTTTCCAGCAATGAATTACCATTTGGTGCAATTATAAGTTCTGGAAATTATAACCATATGATTTTGATTATTAAAATAGATCCAAAATATATAACTTATTATGATCCAGGACTTGGAACTAAAACTAAAATTTCCACTGCAGAATTTGCTGAGCTAACAAAAGGTATATATATTGAATTTCTTAAAGATACTACTTTGGTTAATCATACAAGTGTAACTATAAAAGAACAAGGTAATAATAAAGATACCAATTATAGTTTGTTTTTACTTTCCAAGACAAAAATTATATTACTATTTGTATTATTATTTGAATTGGGGATTTACATCATCATTCCTTGAATTAATAAACGGATTTTAAATATTATTATTCCATATAAGTTAAAAGATGAAATTATAATTATTGCATTATTAATTTTTATAAGTTTTTTATTTATTTATTTAATCCAAACTTTAAGTTACCAAATTAGGCGTAACTATTTTTATAACTATTCATATCAGAAACTTTTTGCTACTTTAGAAAAATTTTCTAAAGAAAATTATGGCATGCTCAATATTATGCCTAATGTTGAGATTAAAACAAGGCTTGGCAACCTTTTTTATATTCTAAATATTCAAGAAGTTTTCTTGCCTAATTTTATCGTCAATTGTGTTGGTTTTTGTGTGTCATTGCTAATATTACGAAATATCAATTTAGTTTTATTATTAATTTTATGTTGTTTTGGTATTTTAATTTTAGTTATTAGCTATTTAAAAAAAATAATTTATGAAAAAAATTATTTAAAAATTCAAGGTAATTCATATCATTTAGAAACCAAATTAGATAATTATTTAAAATCATTAAAAGAAGCACAAGAAGATTATTTAACTAAGAGAATTTTATTCGATTGACAAACAAATTCAAAAACTTTTAAAGATAAATCACTTAGTTTTGAAATTCACAACAACAATCTTAATAGTTTTCAAAATACCATTGAAATGTCCTTGCATCTTTTTATAAGTATAATAGGGGTTTATGAAATTTGGAACCAAAGAATGGAATACTCTAACTTTATTTATTTTTTAACATCAATTAATTTATTTATCCGACCGATTAAAGGGTTTTTTCAAAGTTTTGATTCTTATATTGAATATTCTCAAAAAATTAAAACAATTGATATTTTTGATAAAAATACTAAAAATCAATTAACTATTCCAAAATTTAATGAAACAATTAAGTCATTACAACTTTCATATGCTGAATTTAAGTATCAAGATTTATTACCTACAATTGTGAATATTGATCGTTTAATCTTGCAAGATAAAGTTAAAATTATTGGAAAAAATGGTAAGGGTAAAAGCACCATTGCAAAACTTCTAGCAGGACTATTACCCCTTAATAAAGGGGAAATATTTGTGAATGAGAAAATTTCATACTTGTTTTTTAATGAACGTTTAAAAGAGCAAATTTTATATTTAAATTCTGAGCGTAGTGATCTTCATTTAGCCGTGAAAGATTATTTAATAATTAATGATAAAAACTCATTTATTGATTTGCTTAAAAATAGTAATTTAGATGTTATTCTAAAAAGTGTTAATTTGGATTTAAGCTGTTTTTTAGACAAGCAGGTTAACAGTTTGTCAAAAGGACAATTGGCATTTATTAAGTTGCTTAAATTATTTTTACGCGATTATGATGTAATTATTTTTGATGAAGCTTTTGAAAATTTAAGTATTAATACTTATAATGACTTAAAAAATCGTTTAAATAGTTTACTATCAAACAAATTAGTTATTGAAATTAGTCATAGTAGTCGGTATATTTTTGATGGAAATAGTAATGAGGTAAATTTAGATGAACTTGTTTAAGAAATATTCTTTAAGTATTTTCCTGCTTTGCTTAATTTTTGCTATTTTTATATTTTTACTTTATAAAATTAGTTTTTTAAAAACTTATGAATATTATAACGTGCATATTCATAAGTTAAAAAACGAATTATATATTCAAAATATTTCGTATGAAAAACTAAGTGAAAATAATTTTTTATTTAATGCTAATATAAATAATTCAATTCAAAAATTTGATCTAATTGTACAAGATAAATTAACTGATGAAGGTATTTTAATAGATAGTGAAGAATTAAAGAAATTTTTAGAATCAAATAATATTTATACAATTCAAGGTTATATTTCAATTGAGAAAGAAACGATAAGCCAAGTTATTATTGTTTATTTGAGAAACATTTTGCCAATCTAATGATAATAATGTATAATACATTATTATAAGAATTGGAGGCAATTATGTTTGAAATATTTGCAACAAAAAATGATGAAGGAAGAACCTTATACAAACTCTTGGCGAAATATTTAAATAATTTAAATAAATCTCGCCTTGAAAAATTATTTCGTAAAAAAGATATCAAGATTAATAATTTAAGAACAAATGATAAAACCATAAATATAAAAGAAGGTGATCATATTATCGTTTATGGTGTTTTTGATGTTATTAAGAAAGAAACTGTAATTAAAACTAAAGTTAATTTAAATATTATTTATGAAGATGAAAACATTTTATTAATTAATAAAGAGCCAGGAGTTGTGGTTCATGGTGAAGAAGATTCTTTAGACAATCAAGTTTTAACTTATTTAAATTTTCAACATTTAGATAGTTTTAAACCATCACATGTTGGTCGCTTAGATAAAAGCACAAGCGGCTTGATGCTTTATGCAAAAAATTATCCTACATTAGTTGAATTAAATGATAAGCATCAGTTTTTTGTAAAGAAATACTTATTTAAATCAAACTTAGAATTAATTCCAGGTCAAAAACTTGAATTATCATTATATTTAACTAAAGATGAATTACACCACCGTATGAAAGCACACAAAAATAAATTGCCAAATTCTCAAATAGCACAAACACTATTTTACCTTGAAAATAATGACAAAATTGCCCAATTAATTACAGGCCGCAAACATCAAATAAGAGCTAGTTTAAAATATTTACAAAAACCCATTTTTGGTGATCGAAAATATGGCGGCAAACCAGATGATCGATTAATGTTGCATTCATTTTGCTTACAATTTCAGAATTTAACGGGTAATTTAAAATATTTAAATAAAAAAGAATTTTTTACAAATAAACCAAAATGATAGGAGTAATATGAAAACAATAGATAACGAAAAGATTAAACAAATTGTTGAATCATTGCTTTTTGAGCCAAATAATGAAGTTATCAATAATATTTTAGATAATTGAAATGAATTAACCAGAAGCATTAAACTCTTTGACCAATTTGATTTGTCTAATATCAAACCAATGACCCATATTAATGAAACTTATTTAATTGATTTTTTACGTGATGATATTCCCAATACCACAAATTCTATTACTAAGGAAGATATTTTAAAAAATGCCAAAAACAAGGATCAAGATTACATTTTATTAACAAAGGTGGTAGACTAATGCGAAAGTTATTTGTTAAAGGGGATTATAATAATGCAATTGAATCTCTAAAGAATGATACAAATAATGCAGTTGCATCACTCTTAAAAATTGAGCAAAAGAAAAATTTAGATTCTCCTTTAAATGGCGCCGTTGCAACTATTAAAGATAATTATGCAATTAAAGGATATGAAACAAAAGCTTCTAGCATGATTTTGGAAGGTTTTGATCCCAATTATAATGCAACAGTTGTTACTAAATTAAAAGATGCTGGAGTTATATTTGTTGCCAAAACGCACCAAGATGAATTATCTCTTGGAGGAACTGGAACATACAGTGCTTATGGACTTATAAAAAATCCATATGATTCTAATAGATATGCTGGTGGATCATCTTCTGGATCTGCCGCTACTTTAACAACTAATATTTCTTTTTCAATCGGAAGTGACACAGGTGATAGTGCTCGCTTACCGGCATCTTTCGTTAAAAAAGTTGGTTTTAAACCTTCATATGGTTCTATTAGCCGCTATGGACTATTTGCATATGCTTCATCTTTAGACACCGTTGCATATTTCACTCATAATGTAAATGATTCAATATTAGTTTCTCAAACTTTGTTTGGTAAGGATGCAAATGATATGACATCAGTTGATGTTGAAATTGATAATGTTGTAAAAACTAAACCAGCTAAGGTTGTTTTGCTTGATCTTACGGATCAAGTAAAAGATTATTATATAAATTCATGAAATTCATTAATTAGAAAATTAGAGGAAGATGGAGTTGCTGTTCAGGTAGTTAAACCAAATTACAAAATTTTAGAATTGATCCAACCAGTTTATCGAATTATTTCATTTTCTGAAGCTAGTTCGAATTTAGCTAATTTAACTGGTGTTAGTTTTGGCAATAGAGTTGAAGGGAGAACTTGAGAAGACACATTTAAAAATACCCGTTCATCAAAATTTGGTCATATGGTTCAAGAAAGATTAGCATTAGGCAGTTACTTTTTATATAACGAAAACCAACAAGAAATTTTTGTTAAAGCTCAAAAAGTTCGTCGTTTAATATCTAATTATTATGCAAGTTTATTCCAGCAAGGTGATGTATTGATTTATCCTGCAACTGCTGGCATTGCACCTAAATTCACAGATACTTCAAGCAATAATGTTATCAACTTTATTTTAACTGGATCTAATTTACTAGGAAACCCATCGATTACCTTGCCATTAGGTGTAAAAGACAATCTTGGTTATAGCATTGCATTAGATTGTTCATTATATCAAGATAAAAAACTACTTGGAATTGCTGAATATATTGAAGAATTAATCAAAGGAGGATTATAATGCATGATAATTTTGAAGTAATTATTGGAATTGAGATTCACGTTGAATTAAAAACTAAAACTAAAATGTTTTCGTCAACTCCAATTGATTATTTTGCTAGACCAAATACAAAAGCAAATCAAGTAGATCTAGGTTACCCCGGTACTTTGCCATTAGTTAATAAAGAAGCTGTAAAATACGCTTTAACTTTAGCTAAAGCATTAAATATGGAAATTGATGATGAAATGCATTTTGATCGCAAACATTACTTTTATCCAGATTTACCAAAAGGTTATCAAATTACCCAATTTTACCGCCCAATTGGGAAAAATGGTGAGCTAGAAATTAAGGTTAACAATTCTAATAAAAAAGTGAAAATTGAACGTATTCACCTTGAAGAAGATACAGCAAGGCAACATCATAGCGAGCAAGGCACTAAAATGGATTATAATAGAGCAGGTATACCCTTAATTGAAATAGTTACATATCCGGTCATTAGAAGCGCAAAAGAAGCTTCTGCTTATGTTGATATGATTAAGAGAATTGTGCTTGCTCTTGAAATATCTGAAGGTAAACTTGAACAAGGAAGTTTGCGTGCTGATATCAATATTTCGCTTCGCCCGTTTGGGTCTAATGTATTTGGTCAAAAAGTAGAAATCAAAAATCTTAATTCACTTTCAAATATTGAAAAAGCTATCGAATATGAAATTAACTTGCAAACAAAACAAATATTAACTAATGATCCAATTTTACAAGCAACTAAACGTTTTGATGCTGATAAAAATGAAAATATAATAATGCGGGTTAAAACTGGTGCTGTAGATTATAAATACTTTCCAGAATCAAATATTCCACTAATTAAACTTTCCAAAAAATTTATTGATTCAGCAGTAGTTCCAGAACTACCAAACCAAAAAGAACAACGATATACAGATGTAAAGATACAAAATCTTTATATTCAAAGCTTGTTAGATGATATTAAATTATCAAAGTATTTTGATAGTATTGAATATGATGACAAAGAAAAATTATCTAAGCTATTCTTTGCTGAAATAGTTTCGCTTGCTAATGCTAAGGGTCTTAAAGCTTATGATTTAAATATTTCTGCATCAATTTTTAAAGATGCAATTATATTACTTGACCAAGGGATTATCTCAGGAAAATCTTTTAAAAAACTTGTGCCGTTGCTAGTTAATTTTAATGGTGATTTGACTTCTTTAATAAAAGAGCACAATTTGCAACAAATTTCAGACCCTATTTTAATAAATTCCTTAATATCCAAAATTGTTGATGAAAATCATGAAATTGTTGCCGAATATGAGCAAAGACCAGAAAAAGTTACTAAGTTTATTCTTGGTGCCTTAATGAAAGAAACTGGTGGTCAAGTAAACCCCATTTTAGCAAGTGAAATAACTACAAAGGTTTTAAATGATCTTTTTAAGAACAACTAAAAATCATTATAAAAAATATTTACGATTAAAGAATAAAAAAACACATTTAAGAAGATTTTATACTAATTTGATTTATCCAGATAGGTTTGAATTTTTAAATGTTATTTATAGTACAATTTTAAAATATATTATTTTATTTTTTACATCAACTTTAATTTGAAAAAAAAATGATGATAATAATAAAATTAAACGCAATAAATTGGTTAATTTAGTTTACTCTCACTATAACTCAAAAGAGACAAGTTTTGTATGAATTTCAACAATTTTTTATGTATTAATTTCATTTATTCCAGTCATTTATATTGTTGGTTTTTTAAATCTTATGATTAATAATGCAATAACACCATTAAAAGAATATGTTGAACCATTAGCAAAATCTCGAAGTGATTCAGTGCCAAACAACATTTTTCAATACTTATTTAATTCAATTGTGTTCCAAAAATTTATTCCAGGAGGAGAACATTATTTTATATTAGATAATCAAAATCCAGATGCCGGATTTAATTCATTTTTAGCTTTAATTCCAGGTTCTTTTATTGCCTTGCCTTCTTTATATATTGCAAGCGGCGGATATGGTAAGGTAATTTCTGCTTATAATTTTATTTTTTCACATAGTAGAACTGGAACTTTTTTAGGAAATCGTGTCAAAGGTTTTTTCTTGGTTTTAGTTATTTCAGTTTT
The DNA here is from genome assembly GCF_055523525.1 of Mycoplasma sp. 10961. Classification (NCBI taxonomy): domain Bacteria; kingdom Bacillati; phylum Mycoplasmatota; class Mollicutes; order Mycoplasmatales; family Mycoplasmataceae; genus Mycoplasma; species Mycoplasma sp. 10961. The sequence goes on along the minus strand of NZ_JBVFVD010000001.1, from coordinate 657,269 downwards.
ACTTTGATTTTTTAGTAATCTTTTCATATTAACTGAAGTAAAAATTTGAAAAACTTATGGGGATATCAGTTATTGATTATCAGATTTTATTTATTTACTTTATGCACTTGTTTTTTTAAATGTATTATTTTTAGTTTTATTTAAATTGATACCATCATTTAAAATTAGATTTAAAGACATATTTAAGGGTACTATTGTTGCTAGCCTCCCCTCATATATTTTAATTGTAATATATATTTATTTAAATGAATTTGTATCTTATAGTAAATTTGGGTCTGCAGCAGGGTTTTTCTTTTCGATAAGTTTTTTTATTAACTGATTTATTTATTTTATGTTTTTAGGAATTATTTTTAACAATGCTTATTATAAAAGTTTTGTTAGTGCTCGGACTATTCCTAAAAGAATTTATGCATTCCTTTAGGCAGGCTTGTAAGCCTGTTTTAAACTGGGAAATTTTTTTCGGACGGTTTAACCTTCCCCAACCATACCATTTGGCTAAGCCAAACGGAATGCTTTGGGAAGGTTTTTTTATCTTATTCTTTTATAATTATATCAGTTTATAAATTCTTTGATTTTTTGTGATAATTCAATAAAAGTAAGTTTTTTACAGGTTTGATCAAAATTTGGGAAAATTTCACTTTTAAGAATTGAAAAGAAATACTCAATTTCACGATTGTCAAGACTATTACCAATTCTTGACATTGATATTTTACCTTTTAGTGATTTTATTTTTTTAGTATATTCGACCGACGAATAAGCAGTTCCATGGTCAGAATGTAAAATAAAATTATTTTTGAATTTTGTATTACTGATATTATTCAAAATTAGTTCAGTATCATTTCTAAGTGATAATTCATAGGTCACAAACTTAGTTTTATGATCAATAATTGCAGATAAATAAATATGATTTTGTTCAATATCTTTTGGTGCTGGTATGTAGGTCACGTCTGTTGCATATATATTATTGTTACGTGAATTATAATCTCTTTTTACTAAATCAGGTATTTTAATACTAGTATTTTTAGATTCCTTGGTTTTACGTTTTTGTCTAACAAATGTTTTCAAATTAAGCTTTTTCATATAATTTCCTAGGGTTCTAGGATTTATTTGAATATTATATTCTTGGAAAATATATTTAGCAAGTCTCCTTCGTCCATACCTTTCTTTATTTTCGACAAAACTTTGAAAAATTATTTCTTTGTGTTTAACCTTTAGTTCTTTAGTCTTGTTGTTATCTTTCAATTTCTCGTAATATGTAGATCTTGAAACACATATCATTTTAGATTTTTTAGTATGTGAAAGATTCTTGATTTTCTTTATCTTTGAGATATCTGCATCAATATTATTTTCATTAAAAATTCGATAGTAGTATTTTATAACTGCATCTTTTTCATCATCTTTAAGAGTATCAATTCATGTATAATCGAGAACTTTCTTTTTCTTTCTCCCAACACCTTTATCTTTCTTAGGTGATTTACCGCTTTGTGATTCTATGTTCATATTTAAATTATACAGTTTTCTTTTCTTTAACATATTTCTCATTGATTCTTTATTTCAGTATACTTTTCTGATATCAAAACAGAAATTATCAAATTCTGCCTTCGTTATTCCCAGGTTCAAATATTTATCGTATAAGTCAAAAATTTTGATTCATTCTTTAGTCTTTAAATGCCTCATAACTACCTCTCTTTCTTTATATTAAAAATATTCGGATTTTGTCCGAATATTTTTTCCCTGTCTAGTTTTTTTTTGTTTTTTGTGTTTTTTGCTATACTCCTTTATTTTTAAATATATGAAGCGTAAAACATTTGGACAAATTTTATTAATATTATTATTTTTATTTTCGGTTGCTGGAACAATTGTTATCTTGCAAGTTTATGTTAATAAACCAAGCAAAGAAGAATATAAAAATGAGGAAAAAGTTTATATTTATTATGTAACTGGAGCAGTATTGCACGATGGCATCCATAAATCAACGAAAAAACTCACGTACCGAGAGCTGTTATTTCAAGCATCCGCACAAGGTTTTGCGGATCTTTCAAGTTTTAAAATGAATAATTTTGTCCCTGATAATGGCAAGATCCATGTTCCTTATTTAGATCTGAAGCTAAATTGGGATGATTTTGATAATATTAAACAATTAAGTACTTTAAAATTATCAAATAAGATAGCTCAGGCTTTGTTAGACCATAGAAAGGAGAATAAACAAACAACATGAAAAGCTATTGGTGAGATAAGTGGAATTGGGCAAAAGACGCTTGAAAAGTTAATGAATTATTTAGTCCTAAATTAAAGAATTTAATCATATTTTTTTTAATATCGTTTGGTATCTTATTTCTACAAGAAAACAACACTTTACGAATTTTGTTATTTTTAACTTGCTTCTTGCTTTTTTTTATTTTAATGCCATGAGAATTCAAATTCTTGATTATTAGTTTAGTAATAATTTTTATCTCATATTTTATTAAGCAAATATTAAATAATATTATGCTTAATTATTTTAATAATATTTACTGAGTCGAGTTAGTAGATACAAATAGTTATAAACTAATTAATATTAATAATCAAGCTTTTTATCTTAATATTAATAGCATCAATACAAAATTGAATTTATGGGATAAAATATATATTGAAGGTAATACTAAAGGTAATTATTTTGAAAATATTCAAAATGTTAAGTTTTTAAAATCATATGATTTTCGCATACATATCTTTAAATTTTTTAATTCTCATAATTCAGTATATTCTGAATTTGTAATACCGTTATTATTTGGTCATAGTGTTAATTACAAAAATAGTCCGTTTTCTTATGCAAGTGAATTAGGTTTAGTACATATTCTAATTATTAGTGGTATGCATTTTCAGTTGCTTGCAATGTTTTTGAATAAAGTTTTCAAAGGGAAAACAAAAAATATAACTTATATTATCTGCTTTGTATACTGAATTATTTGTCTTAAGTCCATCTCAGTAAATCGCGCCTTCTTTTCGATTCTTTTAAATAGTGCCTTAAACAAAAAAACATACAAAGAATATAAATTTAGTTTAATAGTGGTTTTAACTATATTTTTTACTTCAAACCTAAGGGTAAATTCACAAGGGTATTGACTAAGCTTTATTTTGTCAATATTTATAAGTAATATGAAAAAACAGAATAACAATAAATGGTTATTGTCTTATGTTGCAAATTATTTTCAAATATGGATAATTTCGGCGAGTTTAATTGTGATATGAAAACAAGATATAAATATCACATCTTGATTTTTGAGTTTGGTTATATCTCCGATATTCGAAATATTGTATATTTGCCTCCTTTTACTAATATGACTTCCGCCAGCACTTGTATTTATTAGATTTATACTTGATAATTCTTTATCATTATTATTATTTTGAAAAATCAACCTTAATGTTAATTGAATAATTATGTCTATTTTATTTACAGGATGCTTTATATCCTTTTTAACTGTTTTTATAAATAAAAAAGAAAATAAAATATAATAAGAGTATGAAATTTATTTTTGGTGATGAATCTTATTTTATAAATAAAAATCTTAATGAAATTAAGTCTATGTATAGCCTTGATCAAATAATTGTCTTAGACGAGAATTATGAATTTTCAGAATTAATTGAGTTAATCGCAATGGAAACTTTGTTTGTAGATAAAAAGTTAATTATAGTAAAAAATTTAGATCTTATTGAAACTACTAAATATAATAAAAAACAACAACAAAATGCAGAATTATTAATTAAAACTTTGGTTAGATTTTCTGACAGTAATGAAGTAGTATTTGTTTACATTTCTGCAAAAATGGCAAATAATATGCTTACCAGTTTTTTAAATCAAAATGCAACATTATATGAATGTAAAAAAATACCTAAAAAAGAAATAGCAGCACAATTATTATTACTTTGTAAAGAAAAAAATATAAAATTCTCATATACTGATATAAATTTATTTTTAGATAAAATGCCAGATAATCTTGAAATAATTATGAACGAATTTAATAATTTAACACAAACTTACCAAACTATAAATTTTGAAGTTATTAATTTAGTAATTGCAAAATATGCCAAAAATGAAGTTTTTTCGTTCCTTAATTCAATAGACACATTTAACCTTGCTACTATTTACCAAAAGTATTTAGAGCGTATTTCTGAGGGCGAAGAAATCACATCATTAATTGCCCAACTTAGCACTATACTAAGCAATTGTGTTAATTATTATTATTTAATTGCATCTGGTCTTAACAATATGCAAATTACTGAAAAACTAAAGCAACCCTTATGAAAAATTAGGAAATTATCAACTATTTTGAATAATTTTGGTTTTAAAAAACTTAAAAATGTGATTTATGAATTAGGAAAACTAGATATTTTATCAAAAACAAGCGGGGTGAATGTAAATGAATTATTTGAAATCTTTCTCGTTAAAAACTTTTAAAATAAATTCTAACAATGAATACTTTATTTTTTTATTTAATAAATGCCAGGAAAAACTAGCACCAGAAAGTTTTAAAGAATATTTAAAGAATATTTATAAAAAAATTGAAATCATAAGAAATAATAATCTCAAGATTGTTTTAATTTTGCCTCATTGATATTATTTATCAGAGTTTGAAAATGAAGAATTAGCTAATAATATTGATGAAAATTATAAATTTTTGAGTTCTTGGTTAAAAGAATTAGTTTTATTACAAAATATAACAATCCTGCAATTGATTAATTTTAAAGAACTTGGCTTTTTATCATACACTATATCAAAAAAGTCAAGTTCTATCAATGATTCGGTGAATACAGAAGATTCAATTGAACGAGTTGTTAATTTTGAATCGATGGGAGCGAAATTCGACCATAATAATGAATTTTATTATGGTATTGATGAACACCAAACAAAACTTTATTGAAATTTATTTTTAATCAAATCATATTTTGAAAAAGAATATAATGTAACTGGTTTTGTATTTGAAGGCTTTGAATCGCACATGAGGAAATTCTCAAAAAATATAGTAATGAAAGAAGTAGATTATTTAAATCGAGTTTTTACTGTTTTTAAAAAGGAAAATAGTTCAAGAATTTACAGTTATACAAGCATCATAAAGAATAATAAACACCTAGATTTATTAAGTTTTTTAGATAATAAAATTTATGAGTTTAATTTTGGAAGTAATCTTTCAGTAAATATTTTGCGGACAATGTTGTTAAATAAAGGAATTTATAATATTAATTTTGATAATTATTTAAACTCAAAAAATCATGAATATCTTTTCTTAGTTCAAAGACTAAAAACTATTATTCATGAACTTGTATTTAATAACCCGCAAATATCTTTTACATATTTAAGCAATTTATCTTTAAGAAACTGAATAAATAAAGGTTTTTTATATAATTTTAATTTCTTGGATTACTTATACGATTATTTAATTGAACAAGTCAAAAACTTAAATATACAATTTGTAATAAAGCGAGAAGGCGAAATAAATACAAAGTACTTATATCATAATATTCATAAAGGAATAATTGAAAAACAATTAATTTATGATAATGAAGTTTATATTCGTAAAATTAACATAACAAATAAGATATATCGTGAACGGAACTTCATATTAATGCCTTATGAATCAAAAGAAAAAATTCAAAGAAAGAATTTTTAACTCTAAACATGGACAGCAAAATTTAACATTTTAGTTATTTATAATTCCATAGCAAATTGCTGTGGAGTTTTTCAGTTTAAGTTTGATTGAATTCGGTCATTGTTGTACCAAATTACATATTCTTGTATCATATCATTAAGTTCATTAAATGTTATTTTTGAGTAATCTAAATCATTTAATAATTCAGTTTTAATGATTCCAAACCAATATTCAATTTCTCGATTATCAAGAGAATTTCCCACTCTTGATAACGAAATAATCCCACCAAGATTTTTAACTTCTTTAATATATTGATGATGTGTATATTGAAAGCCATGATCTGAGTGAATGATAAAATTTTTGGATTTGTATTGCTTTAATGAATTTAAATTGTCTAAAACTAGTTCTAGATTATTACTTTTTGATAATTTAAAACCAATAATTTGTTTAGTTTTATGAGACAAAATTGCAGACAAATAAACGTGTGATTCTAACACATCTTTTGGCGCTTTTATATATGAAACATCAGTTGCATAAATATTTCGATTGTTTTGATCATTATAATCACGATTTACGAAGTTATCAATCTGAGTAGATAGGTTTTTAATTTCTTTTCGTTTTGATTTTTGTCTAAGCTTACATTTTAGGCCTAAAAGGTTCATATATCTCCCTAATGAACGTTCGTTTATATCTATTTTGTATTTTTTAGATATGTAAACACTTAGTTTTAACCTTCCATATCTTGACTTTGTTTCTGCGAACGATTTTTCGATTACATCACTATATTTAGGGAGTTTTTGTGCAATTTTAATATTTTGAGTTTTTGAAATTGTTTGTCTAGAAATGCCAAAAACTTCTGCAAGCTTAACATAACTTATACTAAAACTTTTAGATTCAATAACTTTCTTACTTTTAGGTAATTCGTTGGTAATTTCATAATATCTTTTAGCTATTTGCAACAAATCATCACGATCAAAAATATCTCAATTTGGTTCTCTTTTCGTCTTAGGTTTGCCGCATCCTTTTTTACGGCTTTCACCTTTCTTTGTCTGCAATAAGTCTTCCATACCTAAATTATAATGCTTAATTATTTTATTAATTCTAACTTTTACACTATTTCTTTGTAAGTTTTTTGTTTCTGGTGATATTTGGTAAATAGCTTGGAAAGCACCTGGGAAACCTGATTTTTGATATTCTTCATATATTTTTGCAAATTCTTCTTTCTTTAAATGTCTTGACATAATTTATCCTTTCAAAAAATTCTTCGTTGGTACCAACGAATGGTTACAGAAAAGCTAACATTTACATGTTAACTTTTCTGTCCGGCTTTACTCTTTGAATTTTTTTTAGTTTTTAAATAAATTGAGAGATATGTTCTTTTGATTCTGCTTCTTGTGTATCTTTTGCTAATGCATGCTTCAATAAATTCCTCATACGTTTTATGGTATATATTTTTTTTAAATAAATTTTCGATTCCTTCATCGACCATTTTATATGATCGTAAAGTTTTTAAACTACTTTTGTTAATTATTTTTTGAAACTTCAGGTAAGTTTCGTTGATTTGTTTAAATTTTTTAATATCCATTGGTGTGTATTTACTAATATCCTGGTTATGTAAAACCATTTTACGTATATGAGTTGCAGAGGCAAAATTATCTTGGGTTTGGTCAGAATGAAATCCTATTGTTCGTTTAATACAAAGTGGCCTTATATTAAAATTATTTTCTACAATCGTTTTAACATACTCAATTCCCAAAATGTCATTTGGAGTATTTAATGAGTAATTTGCTAAATCTTGCATTGCTAAAGATGAAGATTTTGGGAAGCTATTACCACAAGTTTTTAAATATTTTTTTAAAAGTGCATTATATTCTGTTTTTTTATATTTTAAAATATAAGCGACTTTTAAAAATTGTGTTATATCAGCTGTTTCCGAGCCAAAAACTAAATAATTAATTTTATGTTTATTTAGTTTCTTGACAGCTTCACTAGCAAATATATGTGCAGCTTGGTTTGAAATATTATTTTTAAGTTTTATAAATTTGTTAACACCGTATTTTTTGGCAATTTTTTTGCGTACTTTTCAAGATACGCATATGTATTCAGCCCGCTGTGAAAATTTATAACTCATAGCGACATAAATTTTTGAATTAGGGAATTTTTGTTTAATTCATTTTAATTGAAAAATATGGCCATTATGAAAAGGGTTATACTCAGCTACAATTCCAACTTTTACTGGTTTTGTTTTGTTATTCATATTGTTTTATTATAAATTAATAACTAATTTTTTTGTTAATTTTTCCATTTTTAAATTTTGATTTTTATATTATAATAGTAATGCTATTTGATAACATAGTTAGAAAATAAATTTATATTAATTGCAAGGAGGAAAATATGGCTATAGTACCAAAACGCAAGACATCAAAACAACGTAAACACAAAAGACAAACACATAGTGCTTTAGAAACACCTAATTTAATTAAATGTTCAAATTGCACAAAATTAATTGAACAACATACTTTATGTCAACATTGTGGTTTTTACAAAGGTAAAAAACATCCTGCTTATCTTGCATTAAATGATCGTATTAAAAATAGTTAAATTTAATAAATAAATAGACAGCACAAAATTTGCCTGTCTTTTTTTATTTTTTGTTCACTTAATCATTTTTTATATCATCTTTTTGGAGGAAAAAATGATTTTATACAAAATTGGAGAAATTGTTTTCAAAAACAAATCAAGTATTATATTCGAAAATAAAGGTGATGGATATATGGTGAATGTTGCAAATATCCAACGTTTTGAGGTTGGTACAAAGTGCAAAATTTATTTATATGAGCACAATACCGAGTTTTACAAAAATATTTATGGATTTAAAGATTTTAAAGAAAGATTATTATTCACTGATTTAATTTCAGTTGAAAAGGTCGGCCCAAAAATTGCCATGATGATTTTAGATAAGGGTTGAGAAGTAGTTGCTCAATATATAGCAACGGATAATTGAGCAGAATTATCTAAAATTAACTTTGTTTCAGAAAAAACAGCTAAGTATATTTGTGTTGAATTAAAAGCCAAATGATCTAAATTAGTTGATTTAAGCGAGGACAAACGTGCTGAAGTTAATAATTTAACTGACTTAACAAATACACTTAGCTCATTAGGATTTAAGCGTAATCAAATTGAATATGCTATAGCTAATATTACTGAAAAAATTGATCTTGATAAAATGGTGGAAGAAAGCATAAGCATAATAACCACAAACAGTGATTCACAACTTAGAACTTAGGCCTTCTACATTTGATGGTTTTATTGGCCAAAAAAATTTAGTTAAAACATTAAAAACAGTCATAAATAGTTCTAAAATTCAACAAAAAACTCTCCCGCATATTTTGTTTTATGGCAGCCCAGGTATGGGAAAAACAACATTAGTATCAATAATAGCAAATGAAATTGGTGCTAAAATCCATTATATTCAAGGGGCAAACATTGAAAAAAAGAGTGATTTAATAAATGTTTTATCAGTTATAAATGAAGGTGATATTGTTTTTATTGATGAAATCCACAGTATTAATAAAACAGTTGTTGAGTTTTTATATAATGCAATGGAGGATTTTGTCTTTGATTTAATAATTGGAGTAGATGGTAATTCGCGCTCGATGCGAATGAAGATTAAAAAATTTACCCTAATAGGAGCAACTACCCGTATTAATGATTTGCAACAACCACTTAAAGACCGCTTTGGATATATAGGGCGGTTAGTGAATTACGAACAAGATGAAATTTGCAAAATTTTAAATAATTCTGCTATGAAAATTAATGTTAATATTTCAAGTGATTGTGTTAAAAAAATAGCAGAATATTCGCGAAAAACTCCACGTATTGCTAACCACTTATTACAAAGAGTAAATGACTTTGCAATATCCTTAAATAATGGTTTAATAGATTTGTCAGTTATTAAAAAAACATTTAAATCCCTTGATTTATATCGTTATGGTTTAACAAAGGATCATGTTGAATATTTAGAACTATTAAAAGAAAATTTTTATGAAAAATATGTTTCACTTCTGACTTTATCAAGTTTAATAAAATTTAATAAAGAAAATATTGTAAGTGATATTGAACCAATTTTATTATTCTATAATTTAATTGAAAAAAACTCTCGCGGTAGACGAATTACAAGCGAAGGCATTGATTATTTATACCATAGTAAACGCAATTAAAGATTTTCAAACTCAAAAATTATAGAATTTTATCCCAGACAAACATTAGAATGCAATCTTTATCTGGGATTTTTTTCTTAAATTTAGCTACCAAAAAATATCACTAATAATAGCATATAAAAACCAGGTTTTATGGTATAGTATAATATATGAAATTTTTAAATAAAATATTTAAATTAACATCATGAAAAAGGCTTTTAATTAGTGCTTTGCTTTTAATAGCAGGTCTACTTTCAATTATCTTTGGTAGTCTTTTTTATTTTAACTCCAACGTTAATAAAACCTATGAGTATAATCCAGGAACTCAAATAGTTGTTAAGATAAAAAGTGACAAACCCGATTCTATTGATAATTTAAAGATTTCAAAGTCTATTAATGACCGTTTAGTTGATAGTTTTGGTTATAGCGGAATTAAGGTAGAGCCTTATTCTAGTGATAAAATATCAATTTCTAAAAGTGGTAAACTTTCACAACTGGAGTTAAGTAATTTTATTAACAAAGTTATACAAAAACCTTCAATTATCGCAACGTCAACTGATATGAAGCCATTATTTTATTTAGGTAAGTTTAATAATTCCCAAGCACTTGATTATAAAAACGTTTATGATTATAATATTCCGTTTAAACCTGGAAGTGCTGAATATGTTGAACAAAATGGAAACAACAGTGTTAAAATAGCCTTAAATGGAAATACTGGTGAAACAGAATATTCTAAAGCCACTGAATCACTAGTTGGCAAAGAAATTTTGATTTGACTTAACATTCAAAACCTATATGAAAAAGCAGTTAATGAATATCAAAGTGATTGACAAAGTGCAAATCAAAATTTATATAATTTTATTCATGTTAACAACTCAGTTAAATCAAAAAAAACTGATTCAAATGAAGAGACTAACAATACACTTAAAGAAAGTGAATTAAATGTTTCAAAAGAATATTTAATTCATAATGCACAAGTGTATTATGTTCATAATGGTGAACATCTTTATTTATCAAATAAAGCAACTTTATCTAATTCTGAGTCTAAATCGTTAGTTGAAAAAATTAATTTTGCTTTAGGCGATTATAGCTTAGAACTTTTTTCAACACATAATTCTCAAGATCATTCAGGTTCACAAAATACTTATTTATATGCCATAATTGGATCATTAGTTGCTTTCGCAATTTTAGCTTTTATTCAAATTATTAATTATGGACTATTAGGTGTAATTGCTGCTATTTCAAGTGCTTTATATGCAGCCCTTACTTTAGCAATGTTTACAGTGGTTAGAGGAGAGTATTCTCCTGCAAGTTTAAGTGCCTTTTTACTAGGTATGCTAATTTTATTTGAATCTTCATCTGGCTGGTTTGAAAAATTCAAAGATAGGCATCTAGGAGGAGATTCTATCAAGAAAGCTATTATTAATACTGCACGATTTAATTCATTAAGAATTATTGACAGCAATGTAATAATTTTTGTGTCCAGTTTAATTATCTTCTTTTTAGGAACCAACGAAATTAAGCAGTTTAGTTCGTTTACAGTTTTTGGTACAATAATATCACTTATAATCTCATTGATTTTTTTAAAGTTTATTATTATTTCGATCAGTACTTCTGATTACTTTATTGAAAAAATTAGATTATTTGGTATTACAAAATTAAGCCACAAAGCATATATTTTTAAAAATAAAATAAGTGTAAATTATTTTAAACACTTCAAATTCATCTTAATTTTATTTACTGCCTTAATTTTAATTTCAACCATTATTTTTGGTGCACTATCTGGAACTCGTGGTGGTGCTTTAAATGGGTTTAATATTTCAAATAGTTTTAATGGATATTACACAATTAATATCACTTCACTTGATAAATCTAAATATTTCTTTGATTCAGAATTAGCTAATAATTTTATCAATTATATTAATGATTCGGCAGTTTTAAATAAATCATTAATTACCCAATCATCAATATATTCAATTACTGGTCTTGATGGACTAACCGGTGTATCAATACAACTATCTCATCAAGATCAAAATATTTTAAAACAAATACAAGAACTAGCAAATTCATATAGTAATAATTTATTAAGTGTCAATAGTGTTAATATAACAAATATTTCATCACTTAACGCCTTGCAATGAGTTGTTATTGGTATTGTTATTTCATCTGCAGTTATCTTACTTTATGTTGCATTTAGACTTGGTTTAGTCTTTAGCATTGTTTGAGTTCTGTCAAGTGTTTTTGATTTCTTAATTATTTTTGGACTACTAATATTAACTAGAATTCAGATCAATAACTATAGTTTAATCATCTTTTTAATCATCTTTATTTGATCTAATAATGAAAAGATGCATATTTTTACTGACTTAAAGGAAAATATAAAATTAAAATATCATAAACAAGTGCTAATAACACCAGAAATTTTAAATGTTGCTAATTATACAATTACACAAAACCTCAAACGTTTTATAGTTTCGTTCCTTGGGATTTTAGTATTAGGTATTGGTTTAATATTTATCGGTACAAGTACCAATAATTTACCTACTATTTTAATCTTTATTTCATTACCGTTAATTCTTGTTTTCTCTTCTTATTTATCTGTTTATGTTTGAGTGAAAATATTCAGTTATAGTGAAGGAATCAAACAAAAACGAATTAATACAGGTTATTGAAAAGTTAATAAACTTGAAGAACAAACTTTTAATGGAATTAATGATTATTTATAATTTAAACTTAGTTTATAACACTCTTATTTATAAGGGTGTTATTTTTGTACAAATAGAAAATAAAAAATTTGGTATAATAATCTTGTTATGGATAAAACAAGAAATAGATTTATAGAATATCAAGATAATTTTTTAGACTTAATAAAATCTAATTCTACATATAATCTAATTAAGCTTACTTCTGAAATAATTGCATTTACATTTGAATGAATGAAACGCAATCATATTGAGATTGTTAGCCTTCCAGTGAATACTCAAAGCATATCAAGTCCTATGGGGTTAGGCAGTGATTCATTACCATATAAAGTTTTTTCATCTTCAAAACCAAATTACTCTTTTTATCTTGCAGATAGTATGCAATTTTATTTAGAATTGTTATTAAGAACTAAGGGGATTGAAAGAGTTGGTTATATCTCTCCGTCTTTTAGAGGTGAAGATGTTAATCAAAGACACCTACATCAGTTTTACCATTTTGAAATTGAAATTATAGGAAACAAAAATCAAGCAAAAGAATTAGTTATTAACTATTTAAAGAAGCTTATAACAAGATTAGTTAATAAAAAACCCGGGTTACTTAATTCTTATAATGCAAGCAATGTTTCCAGATTGAAAAAATGGATAAAACAAGAAGTTTATGACCTTGACTTTTCAGATGCGGCAAGCATTTTAGAAAATGAGCATAACATAGGGATAGACAATAAAAATGGATTTATTAATATAAATAGTCATGGTGAAAAATATTTAATACAGAAATTTTCGGACAAAATTTTGTGATTAAATAATTTTGCTTGAATAAACACCCCTTTTTACCAAAAAAGATTTGGTGAATATTCTTTAAACTCAGATCTTTTAATTGGTATTGGTGAAACTGTGGGACTCGGCCAAAGATGTTTTGACTATGATGAAACTATTGCCTCTATTAATGATCACCAAAATAAACCTAATGAATATAACTGGTATCTCCAAATGAAAAAAGAAGAACCCTTACAAACTTCAGGTTTTGGAATTGGTATTGAAAGATTAATTTTATTTATAACTGGATTAGAGGATATACGTGATGTACAAGTAATTCCGAGACTTACGGATCTGGAGGTCTTACCATAATGATAATTAAAATATTAAATAAACTAAACAGTCATATAAACCAATTTAACAAAGAAACTAATTCTAACCTTAAAATAATATTAAAAGGTAGCGCTGTTTTTTGATTAGAACAGCAAGCAAAAGATAATATGCCCGCTGATTTGGATGTTGTTTTATGATCAACTAGTTATGAAACAAAACTTGCATTCTTAAAATTTATACAAACTTACGAAAAAATAGAAGTTGCAAAAAATGATGGTAATTTATTTATTTTTAATTTAGATTCTTTAACAATAGAAATAATTTTGCTAGAACAACTTAATCTAAAATTTACAACTAGTTCACAATGGGATGGTATTTTACTTTTAAAAGGTAAATGGTTATTTACGCAGAAGTTACTTGCTCTACCATATATAATGAGTGATTATTTTCCACATGATAGGGATAAAAAAATCCGCCGCACAATTGAACAATTAACAAATTGAAAAATTTTGGTAAATACTAGTGAATTATTTAATAGTGAAACAATAGACTTTTTGAAGCATTGTCTTTGAAATAGTTTTTTTATTTTTTACAAATATAACTATACAGAAATGTTAATTTTTGATTATGGTAAGAAAGACTTTTATAAAAAGTTAACTAAAGACAATGATATAGTTGACATTATTGTAAAATTTTATGAATTTTTCGCTAAAGATCAAAAGATTCAACTAATTGTAAAAATTGGTGAAAGAATCTTACAAAATAAAGAGTTTATTACTAACTTTTTATTAAATAATTATAATATTCCCTCATTGCCTGGCTCTGAAATAAATTTCTTAAGTAAAGTTTTTGAAATACAAAAGAACAACTTCAAAGGGTTTTATTTAAAAGAAAATAACAAAAAAGAAAAAAAATTATTTATAAGTCATAGTGATGAAGCTGGAGGTTTGTTAGTTGGGAATAATGTTTACAACTTAGGTACATGCAATTGAATTTCAGGAGATTATGATTTATATAATCTTGATGGGGAATATATTAAACGAGTAAACGGAACTGCAATAACTCGCGAAGTATATTCAAAAGAATATCAATCAAAGATCGCAAGAAAACAATTAGAAATTGATTATGTGAATTATGATAATAAAATTTTACAAGTGATTTCAAGTCAAAAACCTGAGTTTAATGATTCTTATTTTATCACTAGAAACCATGACAATCGCATTAATACCCTTGCATTAAGAATGATAGAAAAAACAAGGATTGCAAATCTTAATTATCTAATAACAACACGCGAGGAAGTTCAGTTACAAAGTTCAAAACTAAAAGAAGTTAAAGATATTATAGGTTCAAAGGATTATATTTATAATTTAGAAGTATCTAAATATCAAAATTGGGATAATGAAAATTTATTAATCCGTGTTGCTAATTTTTATACGGGTATTAATCCAAAAATGTTAGAACATATTTCCGAAATTTTTAATGATTATGCTCTACCTTTTCAATATTATTTTGGTGCTGGATCTACAGACCAAACAGAGTTTCAATTTGAAAATTCAATAACAATTGTTATACCAGCTAATGAAATTCATTCATATTCATCTAAAATTTTCCATAAAAATATATTTTATATGCTATTTGCGATAGGTATTTTAAATGAAGAGTTTTCTAAATAACCTTTATAAATATACTGGTTCTTTAGCAATTTCCTTAATTGGATCCGAAGCATTTAAATTTGCTTCGTCATTATATATATACCGTATTACTGGAGATTTTTGGCTAGTATCAATTTTATATTTACTTATTCAACTGCCAACAATTATTGTTTATATTTTTAGTTCTAAAATAGTTTATTTTTTTAAAAGATTATCTGGTAAATCTATTTTATTTATTTGCGACGTCATAAGCGTTTTATTTTTAGTATCTTTAATTGCCATGTTTTTTGCAATCAAAGATAGTTATACATTTTCAATTTTATTAATTATAGTATCTGCTATATTAGGTTTTGTACATTCTTTTAGATTTATTTATATAAAAAATATAGTTTACTATATAGCAAGGAATGAAAAACAAATGTGAAAGATGAATATTGGATCATCATTTGCAACTTCAGTTGGTTTTATGGCTTCACCAATTTTATCTTTTTTTATTTATCAAAATCTTAGTTTTTATTATTTGATTATTTTTAACTGTATTACGTATTTATTATCTGGATTCTTATACTTATGACTTCAGACAAACACTGAGAAATCAGTATTTACAACAACAAAGCTAAATAAAGCTAACCATACGACTATAATAGAACCAAAGCCATACAAAAAGTGGATTTATGTGCTTTCTGCCTCGACCATAATTGGTATTTTTACATATCCACGGGGGAGTGGCTTGCCGCAATATTTTAAGTTAATGTCAGATTTTTCAATAGATATTTGAAGTTTTTATATAAATATTATTTTTTCAGCTAGTGCATTGCTATCATCTATTATTCAGTTTTGGCTTAAGAAAATTAAGGCAATTAAAATATCTTGAGTTTTATCAATCATATCTTTAGCTGGATTTGTATGATTACTAGGTTTAATATTTATCAAAGATCAATTTACAAATCTAATTTTATTTATAATCTTTAGTTCAATACAACAATTCTTATTCTCGCTATTTTTAAGTCAATACTATAGTTTAACTTATGAATTATTTGATGCCAAAACCTTTCATAAACAAAATGGTATTTCATTAAGTTTTAGAATTATATTAAGTTCGTTGCTTATTATTTTATTAACCTACTTAGCTACAATTTGAGTTACATATACATTTATTGCATATTTTGTTGTAATCTTAGTTTCAACAATACTAATTTGAATTTATCAACCAAAAATTAAAAAAGTGGATACTAGACTACAAAAAGATTAAATTTATATAAAACATTTAGCGTTTTCACGCTAAATGTTTTATGTTAGTTTCTTTGTTTTCAAATCATCAAATAACTGATTTACTTCATTTTGTGAAATATTTCAATTCGATTCATAAGAATTATTACTATAAATATCGTTTGTATATTGGACTCATAATGAATATGATCCATCATTAAGTGCCTGATACTTAAGTTTTAAATTACTATTATGATTATGTTTTTTCACAAAGTTTTCAAAGGTTGTTTTTAATATACCACTACCTTTGCCTGTTATTATAGTTAAGTCAGAAATTATTCCTTCTTCAAGGTCAAAGATATGGTTTTGTAAAACAATTAAAGCATCTTGAGACTCTAGTCCATGCAAATCTATTGTTTGCGTCATACTTTGATAATAATACCAGCTTTTTGCATGATGCTAAGTGCCATACTGTGAAATAAATCAGCATCATGTTCAAGCGATTCATAAGTTTGAACACAATTTCGATAAATAACAACTTGTTTATCTTGTTTTGATTTATTTAGTCATGTTTTTAAATTTAATGCAAATTGCATCACACAAATATCGGTGCATGCACCTGTTATGATAAATTCATCATAGTTATTTAGAATATTTTTATCTAATTCTCAAAAACCATTTGTTGTGTTTTTGTAAAGTACATTAGATTCATCATCTAAAATAAATTCTTGTAATTCATCAATGATTTGAGCCTCGCTACTACCAGCAATACAATGCTCAGGATAGGTTTTCATTTCTAAATCATGTTCACTATGTGCATCGCAAACAAACATGACATCATTTTCTTTATTACTAGATAAAAGATCGACCATATCAGGCACAATTGCAGCAATACGTTTATCACTTAAATCACCAAAACGTACAAAACCATTTAGCATATCGATAACAAAGAATAATTTTTTATTTTTGACAGTTTTCACAATAACTTGTCCCCCTTCCATTTTCCTTAAAATCAAGTTTTACTTTTTTAATTAAGTGTGCTTTACATCTTAAACATTCTAAACCTGCTCTACCATAAACCTTCAATTCATTTTGAAATTTACCATTAATACCATTTACTGAGCTATAATCTTTTACACTGCTTCCCCCATATAATATACTTTTATCCATAATATCTTGCGCATTTTTTAATATTTCACATAATTTTGGATAAGAAATATCTTTTGCTTTTGTCATTGGATAAATTTGTGATTCAAACAAGGCTTCATCAGCATAAATATTACCAATTCCGAGCACTAAAGATTGATCTAAGAGAATTTTTTTAATACTAATATTACGGTTCTTAATCTTTTGATATAAATCATTAGCATCTACATCTCCAGGTAATTTTGCTAATTTTTTAATTTGGTAAATTGAATCTATGTTGTTTGATTCAATTATTTCAAAAGAACCAAACATACGTGTGTCATTATAAACCATTACTTTCTGATTATCTAAAAAGAAATAAATACAATCATGTTTATAATTATATAAGTACGGATCATTAATATCACGTATATAATATTTTCCGGCCATTCTTAAGTGTGAAATTAATCTTGAATTATCACTAAAATTAAAAACTAAGTATTTGCCAAAGTTTTCAATATCATTTATTAATTTATTTTTGCAAAAATTAATAAATGAATTTGGATCAGTATTTTTAATTATTTTTTCAATTTTAACTTCTGTTTTAAGAATTGTTTTTCCTTTGACGTGGTCATTTAATGATCTTTGTACAATTGTTACTTCTGGATATTCTGGCATTAACTTATTATAATATATTTTTATAAATTACACTAAGCTTTTGCCATGTTTTTGGAATAACGAAATTGTGGTAAAATAGTATTACGATTATATGTTTTATCACATAATAATCAATTTTTAAAATTTAATAAATAATAATATTTTTGGAGGAATTATGACACCACATATAAGTGCAAAAAAGGGAGAAATTGCTAAAACAGTAATTATGCCTGGGGACCCACTCAGAGCTAAAAATATTGCTGAAACATTTTTAGACCCTGGATATAAACTTGTTAACTCAGTACGTAACATGTTTATGTATACTGGAACATACAAAGGAAAGCAAATTACCATTGCAGGTAGCGGAATGGGATGTCCATCAATTGGAATTTATTCATATGAATTATTTAATTTTTATGATGTAGATCGTATTATTAGAATTGGATCTGCTGGTTCATATATTGAAGAATTAGGACTGTATGAAGTTGTACTGGCAACTGAAGCTTATGCTGATTCAGATTCATTTAGAAAACTTGCTTTAGGTAAGGATGGAAATATTGCATACCCTGCGGAAGCTTTAAATAAAGAAATTGAATCAATAGCTAGTGATTTAGGTCACAAACTTACTAAGGGTCGTGTACACTCTTCTGATGTGTTTTACTCTGTAGTACCGTTAGAAGAAAGAATTAAAGAAACACAAGCTGTTTGTGTTGAAATGGAATCATATGCATTATTTACAAATGCTGAAAAAGCTGGTAAAGAAGCAGCATGTTTATTAACAATTAGTGATAATTTAATTACTAAAGAAGAAACTAGTTCACAAGAGCGTCAAACTGCTTTTGTTAAAATGGTGGAGATTGCTTTAAACTTAGCAAAATAAACTTATGCGTATAGTTGATATTATTGACAAAAAGAAACGCAACCAAGAATTATCCGAAACTGAAATTGAATTTTTAATTAATTCATATGTAGCAGGAAATACACCAGATTACCAAATGAGTGCATTTTTAATGGCTGTTGTCTTCAATTCGATGACATCACGTGAAATTGCCTGAATGACTAAATATATGATGAATTCAGGTGAAATTATTGATTTATCCGAGATACCTGGCATTAAAGTTGATAAACACTCAACTGGTGGGATTGGAGACAAAACCACACTGGCGATTGCTCCAATTATCGCTGCATGCGGAGGATATGTAGCCAAAATGAGTGGTAGAGGACTAGCTCAAACTGGCGGAACGATCGACAAATTAGAATCAATTCCAGGTTTTAATACAGAAGTAAGCCAAAATGATTTTATCAAACAAGTGAAAGATCATAAAATTGCGGTAATTGGACAAAGTGCTAAATTAGTACCTGCTGATAAAAAATTATATGCACTTCGTGATGTGACTGCTACAGTTGATTCAATTCCATTAATTGCGTCATCTATTATGTCTAAAAAGCTTGCCACAGGATCTAATGCTATTTTATTAGATGTTAAATGTGGTAATGGAGCTTTTATGAAAGATGAAGCAAGCGCAAAAGAACTAGCACAAACTATGATTAACATCGGAAAAGAATTAAACGTTGATGTACGAGCCGAAATTACTAATATGAATCGCCCATTAGGTCGTGAAATTGGTAATAAAAACGAAGTATTAGAAGCAATTTGAACGTTGCAAGGAAATGGACCAGAAGACTTTAATGAACTTATTTATTCTTCTTGTTCAACTATTTTATTGCAAGCTAAACTTGCAACAAGTTCTGAGCACGCAAAGCAAATGGTGCAAGAAGTTATTCAAAATGGAATGGCACTTAAAAAATTCTATGAATTTGTTAAATTACAAGGCGGAAATTTGGATAAATTACTCGCCCCAGATTTTTGAAATCCTAAATATAAATTAGAGATTAAAGCAAAACAAGAAGGTTATCTCGAAATTTTTGATAGCTTAGCTTTTGGGCTTGTTTCTATGAAATTAGGAGCAGGGCGCCAAACTAAAGAAGATTCTTTAGATTTTGAAGCTGGGATTACGTTAAATAAGAAGACCAACGAGTATGTTAAGGTTGGGGAAACATTATTTAGTTTATTTTCATCAAACCCAATTGATGAAAAATTAGCAGTTGAATTAGAAAATGCTTATAAATTTAATATGACTAAAATAGATAACAAAGTAATTCTTGATAAATTACAATAAAAGAGGTATTATGGATTATAATAAATTAATCGATCATACACTTTTAAAACCAGAGGCAACTGAAAAAGATATTAATAAGCTTATTTCAGAAGCTCTTAAATATAATTTTAAAACTGTATGTGTAAATTCTTCATGAGTGAGATATGTACATGATAAACTAGCTAAAACAAGCATTGGTATTACTAGCGTGGTTGGATTTCCGCTCGGGTCAATGATTACACAAGTTAAAGCTCAAGAAGCAAAACTTGCTATTGATCATGGGGCCCGTGAAATTGACATGGTAATGAATATCGGACGCTTTAAATCAGGTGATTATGAATATGTTTTAAATGATATTAAGAAAGTAAAAGAAGCGTGCGGTAACCGCATTTTAAAAGTTATTATTGAAACAGCCTTACTTTCTGCTAATGAGATTAAAAAAGCAACTGAAATTGTTATGAAATCAGGTGCTGAATTTATAAAAACATCTACTGGATTTAGTTTTAGAGGTGCATCTTTAGATGACATTAAAATTATGAAAGAAACTTGTGGAAATAAACTATTAATTAAAGCGGCAGGTGGAGTAAGTAACCTAGAAGATTTAATCAAAATGTATGAAGCTGGTGCAACACGCTTTGGAACATCACGAGCTGTTGCAATAATGGAAGGTTTAAGCTCAAAAGAAGGATATTAATTTTATACATTCTATAACCCATAAGGTTTTGCTTATGGGTATTTTTTAATAAAAATAAGACATTTTACAAATGCCTTATTTAATTTCAAAGATGATTTCTTGGAATAATTTATGTTTTTCTGCAACTAAGTCAAGTTCTGGTTTAGTTTTAGCTAATTCTTCAAGTTGTTTATATCTTGGCGCAAATAATTCATTATAAATTTCATCACTAAGACCAATATATAAATCATAATTTAAGTTAGCTTCAAGCGGTTCAGCATTACCCAAATGCCCGTTTGGGTTAGATATATATGGAGTGACAAAACTGTGTTTAGGTACAAAATTTGCAATACGTGCATTATAATCAATATATTGATTAATATTAGTTTTGTTACTGTTAATACCTAACTCAATATTTATTTTATTTGCTTCACGAGTAAGATTTGAAACAGTTAAATTATTATATCTATATAAAAATAATGGAATTCTCTTGTTATCTAAATTAGGTATTCAATCTGGGATATAGTTTAATTGAAGTTTGTTAAGAATGCTTAAACTATTTTCACTGATATTCAACGAAACTGGCAGCACAATTTTAATAATGTGGTTAATATTTGCTGGTATTAAGCTTGATACTTTGGTTTGTTTTCTATCTTCTTCAAATTCATTATCAATTAATGGAAATGAATTTGAAGTTTGATCACGAGAGTATAAGGTTAATGGCAAAATATGGTTTGCGCTATTATCAGAATACGTAATTTGTAAAAAGTCTTTAGCGACTAAATCATTATCATATTGAGTTGCAATAGAATTTTTAGATTTTTCAAAGGCTTCATTAATTTTTTGTTTATCTGCATCGTTATAAACAATATCGTCTCAGGTTTGTGGATTTCCTTTTTCGCTTTCAATTTTGGCAATTGCTCTACCGCGTATATTTTCATTGTCAATTGTTTCAAAAAATTTATTTGGCGAATCATAACCATGAGGACGATTAAAGATATTATTAACTAGCAAGCTAAAATGTGGTGAAGTTTTTTGAATTATTGCTAAATATTCGGTTTGTAAGTCATTATTTAATAAGGTTAGCAATTCATCAGATTTTTTAAAGTATTTATTACTTTTTTCAAAGATACTTTGTTTTAAAACTTTATAAGTGGTAAAATCTCAATTTTTAAATAATTCTTGTGTATCTTTTTTGTAATTATTAATTAACAATTTGATATCTTCTTTAAATTGCGTAATTTTTGAACTAGTAGTTTTATTTTCTAAAGAATTATAGATTTCTAGCAATGTATTAATGTTTAATTGTGTAAAGATTGTTTCGCGGTAAAAATCAAAGAATTCCCTCATACTTTGCAATTTAGTTTCTTCAGTTTTCAATGACGAAATCAATCCTGTTAATATATTACTGGTATAACGGGCTGCATAGCCATTTAGGTTTGCGATCATCTCGCCAATATTTAGTTGATCTAAAACTTGCCTTGCATTTTTAAGTAAACCACTGAGAAATTCTGTAAACTTTTTATCTTGAATAAAAGTTAACCAAAGTTCATATAATTGAGAGTTTTGAGTCTTAATATTTTCTAAGAAGTTTTTATTTTCTTCAATGGCTGTAAATTCAACCAATAATTCTTTTGCATAATCCCTGGTTTGATTCAACATAATTTCTAATAAATTAATAAAACCTTCTTTTTGAGTTGTTTCTGAGATATACTCAAATTTATCAGAGTTTAATTGCAATTGTTGCTTTTGGTCCTTTTTATCATCATCTCCACTTTGTATAGGCTTATTTGGTTTTGTTGGTTCTGGATTGCTCGTACAACCTACTAAAGGAAATAAAGTTGGTAGCAATGCTGTTGAAATTAATAATTTTTTAATTTTTTTCATGCCTTAATTATATAATATTATGGTAATATATAATTAATATTTATATATATTTATAAATTAGCATGAATATTTTAAAAAAGTAGCTTAAAAAATGGAGTTTTATGGCAGCATTAACAATTATCTTAATAATCATAAGTTTTTTAATTATTATCATTTCTTTTATTATGTCACCAGATTCAAATGGATTTTCTGGAGCTTTAGTTGGAAGTGGTGATTTAGATTTATTTAAAGTATCAAAAGAAAGAGGGATTAAGAAAATTCTTAAATATTCAATGATGACTTTTGGGTTTTTATTACTAATTTTATCATTACTTTTGAGGATTTTTATATAGTATATGAACGAAGCAAAAATAGTTAAATATATTTCATCTGCAAAATCACGAACATTTTTAGAAATTGCTAAGTATTTTAGAATACCACCATCAAATAACAGGGAAATAACTTCACTCTTATCGGTTTTACAAAAAGATAACAAGATTTTTAAAAATAATAATGATGAATATTACGCTGTTAAGTTTCTTGAAAGCGTTGAAGGTGTTTTATCTGTTAATGCAAAAGGAATGTTTGGATTTGTTGACTATGATATTGATTTAGAAAATAACACAAAAAAAAGTGTCTTTGTGAAAAAGTTTAACTTTAATACAGCTATGCATAATGATACTGTAAGAGTTAATATATATCAAAACGTGTTTGATGATCAAATGCCTTGTGATGGAGTGATTACGGAAGTTATTTCTCGAAATACTCAAGAAATTCAAGGATTTATTAAACTTAAAAATGACTTAACTTATTTTGTACCAGTAGATACAAAATACCGTATTTTTACTTGAAAAATTGAAACATGCATTGTTCAAATTAAATTAAATGATTTAGTAAAAGCAAAGATAACTAAAATAGAAGGCAGTTGCATTTCTATTGAAATTATCAAGGTTATTACTAATGAAGCTGATCCAATGGTTTATGTTAAATATTACTTAGAAGAAGTAAAAATTCCAAGCAGTTTTCCTTCTTCGCTTGAACAAGAAATTTCTTTAATACCAAAAAATATTGACCAAGAAGATCGAACAAACCGCAGAGATTTAACTAATAAAATGATTGTTACAATTGATGGCGATGATACCAAGGATTTTGATGATGCAATTTATGTTGATAAGTTACCAAATGGTAATTATCTTTTAGGTGTTTATATTGCTGATGTTTCATATTATGTTAAAGAAAATACTGAAATTGACAATGAAGCATTAAAGCGCGGTACAAGTATTTATTTAGTTGATCAAGTTGTGCCAATGCTTCCAGTCGAATTATCGAATGGTATTTGTTCGCTTAATCCAAATCAAAAACGATTTGTTATGGCGTGCGAAATGGAAATTGATCAAAATGGTAAAAATATCAATTTTGAAATTTTTGAAGGGATTATCGAAAGTAAATTTAGATTAACCTATAAACAAGTTGATAAATATTTTAAGGAAGGTGATATCTGTCTTGATCAATCGTTGGACGATGTTAAAACCTTAACAAAAATGCTAGATAAAGCAAGAGCATTATCGCAAATTATTCATAAGTTTAAAATCAATGAAGGATATGTTGATTTTGAAATTAATGAGCCCAAGATTAAACTTGATGAAAATGGTTCGGTTAAAGAAATTATAATTTGTGAACGTGGTGAATCAGAGGTGTTAATTGAAGATTTCATGGTAAGAGCTAATGAAACAATTGCAACATTTTTATTTGATAACAAACTTCCAGCTTTATACAGAATTCATGATGCACCAGATGAATTAAAGATTACTTCATTAAAAAATTCACTGAGCGCAATAGGCATTAAAGATATTAAATTAGATTCAAATACAATATCTCCACTCAATTTTGCAAATTTTGTGAATTCAATTAAAACTGTGAGAGATGACGATTTTGTTAAATTAATGTTTTTAAGGACAATGCAAAAGGCTATTTATTCAAATGAAAATGTCGGACATTTTGGACTTGCATCACAAAACTATTGTCATTTTACTAGTCCTATACGAAGATACCCAGATTTAGTTATTCACCGTGTCATTCGTGATTTAGTCTTTAATAAACAAACATATTTAATCGATCATTTTAAAGAAAAATTATTAGTATATGGTGATTTAAATACCAAAGCTGAGCAAAAGGCTGTGCAAACTGAAAGATACGTTAATGACCTTAAATTTGCTGAGTATTTGAAAAATCAAACCGGTAAAGTGTATAAGGGACAAATTTTAAGTATTTTACCATTTGGATTTTTCATCGAGTTTGATTTTAAAGCTAGTGGTTTAGTTCATAGATCAACTTTAATTGATGATGAGTATGAAGCTAATGAAAACTTAACTAAATTAGTAGGTAAAAAACGTAGCTTTACTCTTGGAGATTATGTTAATGTGGTAATTACAAATACTGATCTAGTCCAAGGGAAAGTTGATTGTGTTTTAGAAGATTTATATCCACAATATTTAAAACTTAAAGAAAAGAAATTACAAGATTCAAAAACTAAAAAACATGATCAAAAACCAAAGAGAAAATCATAATGCCCAAAATTGTTAAAAACTCCTTAGGTTTTGATTCGAATTTATATATTTACCAAGATAAAGAAATGTTTAACTATTCAGTTGACACAATTTTATTAGGCAATTTTGTTTTTTTAAATGAAAAAATAACTCATACTTTAGAAATTGGTGCAAATAATGGGGCTTTATCAATATTTATAGCCGCTCGCAATCCAAAACTTAAAATTGATGCTCTTGAAATACAAACTAGGGCTGCTGACCTAGCTAATGAAAATATTAAATTTAATAAAATGGAAAATCAAATAAATATAATTAATACAGATTTTAATGATTTTTGAAAAATGCATGCTAAACAATCGTTAAAAAAATATCAAAGTATTTTTTGTAATCCGCCATTTTATGAAATTTCTAAAACAAAAATAAAAAACGATGTACCTAATGAAATTTTAATTGCTACCCATGATATTGCCTTGACATTAGAAGGATTAGTTTTAGGATGCTCGAAAATAATTGAACAAAAAGGATTTTTAAACATTGTTTTACCAGTTGAACGGTCTATTGATTTATTTGTAATTTTACGCAAATATAATTTTGAACCCAAACGAATCCAATATGTTTATACAAGGGTGCAAGATAAACCAAAATTTGTTTTAGTTGAAGCAAGATATCAAACGGGCAGTGGACCGCATTTTTTACATAATTTATACTTACATGATTCAAGTGATAAATTGAATCATGATTATTTGCCGCAAATAAAAGAATTATATAAACCTATTAAAGTAATAAAGGAGCTTAAATAATGAAGAAATTTTATATCACCACCCCGATTTATTATGCTAGTGGCAATTTACATATTGGACATTTATATACAACTACCTTAGCTTGAACAATTGCAAATTATAAAAAAATGCAAGGCTATGATGTAAAGATGTTAACCGGAAGCGATGAACATGGTTTAAAAATTCAACAAAAAGCTAAAGAATTAAATCTTGATCCACAAACTTTAGTCGATGAATTATCTGGTAAATATATTCAAATGTGAAAAGATTTTAAAATTGATTATCAATATTTTTGGAGAACTAGCAATTCGGAACATAAACGAATTGTTCAAAAAATATTTAGTTATTTTTTGAAGAAAAAATATGTATATAAAGGTAAATATAAAGGTTTATATTCTGTTAGTGATGAAGAATTTTTAACTGAGGATCAAGCAATTAAAAAAGATGGTAAACTTTACCACCCTGTTAGCCAAAAAGAATTAGAGTGAGTTGAAGAAGAAACATATTTTTTCGATATGCAAAGGTTCTTGCCTTGGCTCCAAGAATATATTAATCAAAACTCAGAATGATTAATGCCTTTAAAAACAAAAAAAGAATTAATATCTAATTTCATAGATGTAGGGTTGCAAGATTTGTCAGTAACACGAACAAATTTAAAATGAGGTATTTCTGTCTTAGAGCATCCTGAGCATACTTTATATGTTTGATTAGATGCGCTTTGTAATTATATTAGTGCTCTTGGATTTGATTTTGAAAATAGTAAATTAGAATTTCAAGAATTTTGAGCTTCAAAAGCTGCTGAAGTTGTTCATGTAGTTGGCAAGGAAATTACAAGATTTCATATGATTTATTGACCTATTTTCTTAAAAGCATTAAATATTAAGCAACCAACTAGAATTCAATCTCATGGTTGAATACTAGATAAAAATGGTTATAAAATGTCTAAATCACTTAACAACATTATTGATCCTTATGATTTATTATCAAAATATCACCCCGAAGCAATTAAGTATTTTTTAGCTTCGCAGATTAATTTTGGGGAAGATGGGCATTTTGATGAAGATAGGTTTGTTGATATTATTAATGCGGATTTAATTAATAATTTTGGTAACTTAGTTTCACGTACCTTAAAAATGAAGGATTTATCATTTGTCAGTCAATCCTTAAAATACCAAAAAACAACTAACGAATATGATTTAGAAATTGAAACTCAAATTTTAAAATCCAAAAATGAATATATTAATTTATTTAATGATTACAAAGTTGATAAGGCATTAAAAGTGGCAATCAACTTAGGTAATGCATTAAATAAATATATCGATTTAACAAAACCTTGAACCTTAAAAGATGATTTAGAAAACTTAGAACAAATTTTAGTTCGTTTGTTAAATGGAATTTATACAATCGCTACATTATTGCAAGTTGTTATGCCGTTGAAAATGATGCAAGTGCAACAAGTTTTAGGGGCTGATGAATTAAGTTTAAATAAAATTGAAGATTTTAATAAATTTATAAGGTTTAAACAAGCCCCCCATTATATATTATTTGAAAGAATTAAGAGGTAATTATGATTTACGCAAAAGCAACTAGATATATAATTAATCCTGAAAAAACCAAAATGTTTGTTGATTATTTATACATCTTAACACAAAAAGTTCGTAAACTTGAAAAGAATTTATCCTTTGAATATGGGTTAGAATCTCGTGATAAGATTTTAATTATTCAAAGGTGATCAACAGAAACAGATTATGAAAATTTTGAATCACAAGAAGAATTCAAAAAAGAATTAGCAACTTTAAATAAGATGTCACTGAAAGTTTTTGAAATTTTTGACTTAAATATTGCTCGCTAAAAAGGACAAGAAAATCTTGTCCTTTTCTATATAAAAATTTTTGGAATTAATAAAAAAGTGTATAATTTATGTAGGAATTTCAGGATTGTGTTACTAAGTATCACTAAAATTTAATTCCTTTTTTTAAAATATTAAACACTTATTTAACTTATTTATAAATTAAATTTCAATAAAACTGGAGATTTTATTATGTCAAGCAAATTTAGAAAATATGTTCTTACCTTAGGAACAGGATTAATTTCTTTAACCCCAATGGCAGTCTTAGTGTCATGTGGATCAAACTCAAAACCAGAAACATCACCTGCAGATAAATTTAAACAAGATCATGCAGATGTTTTAGGTAAAACTGAAACAAGCGTTACAGTAGCAGATGAAACTAAAGTAACAGCAGCTTTAACTGCATATAACGCTTTAGCCGCAGATGTTAAAACATCTTTAACAAATCAAAAAACACTTTTAGATAAATTAAAAGTTAAAATTGATACTTTAAAAGCTGGCCCAGGCTCAGGCACACCAGCTGTCGATTCTGAAGAAATAAGAGCTCGTAAAGAGGAGCTAAATGTTTATGTTAACTTCGCACCAGAAGATAAACGTGAAGCATTAAAACAAAGTATTACATCAGGTACAAATGATGAAGCTTTAGATACTGTTGAAGATAATATTAAAGCAGAAATCAACAAAGCCAACCCTGGTTACTTTGAAAGATTAAAAGCATCTACGTCTAAAAATAGATTGTTCCAACAAAATACAAAGAGTGAAATTGTCTTAGCAACAACTTTCTCTGAAACTGGAGCACAATTTAAATCAATTAATACAATTATTAGTGAATACAATAAATTAGTTGATGAAATGATAAAAGTTAAAAACAATGCTTCTTTAACTCAAGATCAAAAAGATGCTGAGTACAAAAAACTTGGTATTTCACCAAAAGCTAAAAAAGTTGTTCAAAAGAACATTGGTTCAGGATACCCTGCGGGAGCTGAAAAAGTTAACTTATCACTTTCATCACGTGATAGAGACAACTTCTTTAACTTAATTTTAAACTATTCTACTGTTGCAGCTAAATTAGCAGCAAAAGAAGGAAATAGCGGAGATATGCTCTTGAGTTTTAACTCATTAGATGAAGGTTTAAACACTGACTTATCTCAATTTGATTCAGGATTTTCAAATGTTAACTCTGAAATCGAAAATGTTACTTCAAAATCAACATATGTATTACCTTTACTAAAATCGACTCAAGTATTATCAATTAATGCTTCAGTCTTAGGATATTTCTTAAGCACTATGAAAGAAGCTGGTGTTACATTTGAAACAAGTGATGAATCAGATAAATTCTTTGATGATATTATTAAAAAAGGTGAAGGTGATAAAGAAGCTGTTAAAACCTTATGAGGAGAAAAAGTTTCAACTGCAGATACAGTATTACAACCTTATAAAAAAGAAGGATTTAAATTATCAAAAAACATCTTTGAATCATATACTAAATTATTAGAATTTGCAACTATTGCGCAAAGTTTATTTGTTAATTCAGCAAAAGGAGTGGATGCTAGTGTCAAAGTATTCGGTGTTGATGATATGACTGGAGTTTATGAACAAGCATTATTCTCAGCTTTAGATGGTGAAAAAGCTAATATGCTACAAACTGTTTCAGTCAGTGGCGGAAGAACTAAAGTTGAGTTTAATGCAATTAAAAACAACAATAGTGCTTCATACATTAAATCACAAGAAATCTTTACTAAATTTAGTGAAGCGATGGAAAAAGGTGCAATTTATGCTTATCCATCAGGACAATATGCATCAAATGATCAAACTAAGCACCAAGTTGCCTTCTCAATTGGTTCAACTGCTGGATATTCATATAATTTTAAAAAAGCAGGAACCGCAATTACTAATTTAAAACATACTGCGACTGGTTATACAACTGAATTATCGTCAAATACTGCTTTTGAATTTAATGATCAAAATACTAAATACCCTGATGGTATTGCATACTTTTCAAGTTACAAAAACGTAATTTACCCTTCAACTTTACAAGATACTTCAAAAGCTCAGCGTTATGATTATAAAGCTAAAACAGCTAATGATGATACTATAATTAGGGATCTATACTCAAAAGCTAAAACAACTTTAAACTTATTCTTCAAAGTTTCTGATACCCAAAGTGGTAAAGTAAAAGATTATACTGATAAATTAAATGAACTTGCAACTTCGCAAACTGATAAAGTGAAAAAATACATGATGACCAAACTAGATGGTACTAACACTGAATATGTAGTATATGCATTTTTAGATGTTTTAAATGATAAAAAATTAACACTTAAAGCGAGTCCATCTATTGAAGGACACACTGTTGAATCATTATCAGATACTAATTTATTAAATGAAACTGAACTAGTTTCATTACCAACTCCTTCAAAATGAAATGAAGATAATGCAAAGAAAGTATTATATGTACAAGGTCCAAGCTTAATTGGTATTAAATCAAATGATGAAGATGAAGCAGCTACCAGAGCATTTGTTAAATGGTTAATGACTTCAGCTCAAACAATCGGAACAACTAATAATACTGCTTTAGTTGAATTACAAAAATCAGCTGGATACATTTCTGCTGTTAAAGACTTAGAAAGTAATGCAACAAATGCATCAAAAATTTATGGTACTAACCAATATCTAAAAATCGCTTACAATGAATTTGTTAAATCTTCTAAAGAAGCAGATTATGTAATTTTTGAAGAACCTGCTGGTTCACAATCTGATGCCTTTAGAAAGAATATTGCAACAGCTTGAGAAACAACTCAATCAACAATTTCAAACAAAGCACAAACTAAGAAAACATTCCAAGATTTCGTTACTGATGTTACAAAAGGAATTGAGGGTTAATTAAAACTTATAAATATAATTTGGTAACAAATTATATTTATTATTACCTTTATAGACTATGAACAAAAAGAGATATAAAACATTTTTGAGTACATTTGGTACTTTAGGAGTATTAACTATGATACCTTTATCATGTACTGCTAAGGATCCTCAGCCAGTCCCTGCGCCTTTGCCACCAAATAATGAACCAAATCCAGGTAATGGCAACACAGAAAACCCAAGTGTCCAAAAAACAGAAAATGAGCAGCAAATAGGTTCTTTTACCCTCAAATCGGTCATTGAATCAACAAACGATACTTCAAAGCTATCTTTAAACGTTGAAAAAATAAGCTTTAAACGTAACCGTGATGAAAATACTTACGAACTGTGAACATCTGGTACTTTATCTGATTCTACAATTCAAAATGAGTTTAATCAAGTTTTAAATGCTATTAATAAAACAATTAATAGTTATTTAACAGATACATATAAAGCAAAAATTGTAGTGCCTCAAAAACAGGGTAATAAGATTTTTACAAATATTCAAAATATTGCAGGTTTTCCTCAAGAAGTTAAACTAAGTATTAATAATCGTGAAATTACCTTAACGAAAACTCAAACTTCTAAAAATATTGAACTAGGCGAATTAGGTGTTAAAGGTAAAACTCGTGATGAGCAAAATGCTGCTGAAAGTATTGGAAATATTAGTGTTACTTATGCAATTAATTATGAACCTAAAATTGAATCTAGCGCTTTATTAGGACTTGGTGTTTTAGAAGTTAAAATAACTGAGCAAGCTCAATTAAATCCGCTTTTAAACCAACTTAGTATTAACTCTGATGAAAGTAATTTTAAACCAACTGGTATTTCATTTGAATCTGAAACTCCAAAAGGCTTATCATTTAGAGCTAAAGTGGAATCAGTGTCAGATGGAGATACACTTTCAGTTATAGCACTTGAGTCTAAGAATATCCGCGGCGGTGTTATTATTAAAGAAGGTGAATCATATAAAATTCGCCTTTCTGGAATCGATACACCTGAAAAAGGTGTCGGTAGTGGCTCAAACTATGTTTCAGCGGCTCCTTTTGAATATTCATTTGCAATGCATGCAACTAATTTTGCTGAACAAGTTTTAAACAATCCTAAATTCAAAAATGACATCATGGTAGGATTTGTTTCTGGAAAAGATTCATATGATCGGATTACCGCAGATATCTTCTTTGGTCAAAATTACCAATATTCTTACATTACTGAAATAGTACGCTCTGGTCATACCTTGCCTTATAGTAATGATGTATGAGAAAACTACTTGCGTAATAAAGATACAAGTAGTTATGAATATAATCTTTACCCACAAATTGCACAGGCTTTTGAGGAAGCTATCAAAAATAACAAAGGAATCTTTAACTATTTTGATAATCCCGCTGATGCTTCATTGTTCATTTATTTAATTAAAAATAATAATAGATGACATCCATTTTACTGAGAAAAAAATGGTAATAATGCAATTGTAAAAGATTATGTCACAAAATAAACGAAAGGATTAGAAATGATAATCTTTAAAAAATTATTAAATAAATTTAAAGAAACTGCTGTTAAAGTAGATGAAGAATCATTAACTAAAATTGATAAATATTTTAACGAATTTAATTCTAAAAGCACTGAAGAAGTTCCTGCTATTGAATTAAAAAATTTAAATATCGACTTTGGTGAAACTTTAGCAGTTGATAATGTTAGTTTTCAAATTCCTGAAGGTAAATTAGTTACACTCCTAGGGCCTTCTGGATCAGGAAAAACAACAACTTTAAATGCAATTGCTGGTTTACTAACAGTTACATCTGGAAAAATCCTTTTTAAAGGGAAAGATGTTACTGACTTTACACCACAAAAAAGAAAAATAGGGTTTGTATTCCAAAACTATGCCCTATATCCACATTTAAGTGTTTATGCCAATATTGCCTTTCCACTTAAAAACGACTTTAACTGGCAGTTCAAAACCTTTTTAAAACGGGAAAAAGCACGTAACGAAATTAGAATCTTATATTTAGAAAAGCTTGGCGCTTCTGAAACAGAAATACAACAATTACGCGATGCTTTTAATAAATGAGAATTAATTTCTGAAGATTTACCATATAAATTAAATAAAGAATATGCTTATTTAGTTGAAGATTATGAAAAAGCACACACTGAATATAAATTAGCTAGTGTACACGAAACTTCAAAAATTTCACTTTTAACTAAAAATGTTTTAAAAACTAACGATAAATTACGTAGAGATTCAAAAGAAAAATTAGAACGTATCACTGAAAAATATAATTCAGATTTTAGTAATAATTTATTGCAACCAAATCTAAAAGAAGCCGAAATTTTAAAAAATGTTGCTCCTGAGTACGTTAAATATCAAACTTTACCTTATGAGCAAATTTTAGATCATACGAATAAATTAAATAATTTTTCAGCTGAATTAATGAGTGTGAATTTAGACGAATTAACCTTAAAAGATCGTAAAGAAGTTGTTAAATTAGAAGAAAAAGTTTTAAAACTTTTAACTCGCTATAAATTCGTTCAAAAACAAAAAGAAATTGTTGACGAATATGCAATTGTTAAAAAACAAAAACAAGAAGCATATTTAAAAGCTAAAAATGAATTTAAACAAACTTTAAAAACTAATGCACAATATTTAGAACTTAAAAAAGATGCCTTAAACTTACCAGTAGTTGCTAAAAAACATTTTTATGAATTAGTTGCAGCATTTGAAACTAAATATGATCTAAAAAATAAATTAGCAAAAGATCGTAAAGGAGAAGGGCCATCAATTTTAAATGATGAAGAAAAACAAACTTTAAAACAACTTGCTAAAAATGATATTCCACTTAAAAAAGCAATTCACAATGAAGTTATGGAAGTTGCTAACCGCGTTGAAATTGTTAAAATCTTACAAAAGAAACCAACCAGGTTATCTGGAGGGCAACAACAACGTGTATCAATTGCACGGGCAATTGTTAAAAAACCAGAAATTTTACTAATGGATGAGCCTTTATCAAACTTAGATGCAAAACTTCGTATTTCGACTCGTCAATGAATTAGAGAAATTCAACAATCTCTAGGTATTACTACTGTATTTGTTACCCATGACCAAGAAGAAGCAATGTCAATTTCAGATATTATTGTATGTATGTCAACCGCAAAAGTACAACAATTAGGTTCACCACTTGAACTTTACAATAAACCTAAAAACCAGTTTGTGGCACGTTTCTTAGGAATGCCTGAAATGGGGCTTTTACCTTCTGAACTTAAGGACGGCAAGTTATTTGTTGCTGGTAAAGAATTTGCAGGAATTAGTTTACCAGATAAAAGCAACTTATCTTTAAATGTTGGTGTACGTAGCGAAGACTATATTATTAAAAAAGCTCACGAGGATTATATGTTTAAAGGCGAAGTTGTTGTGCAAGAAAACTTTGGAAAAGAAAGTAAACTTGTCGTTAATATTAAAGATGTTGGGCGCATTAACTTCTTATTAGATAACTCAGAAAATTATGCAATTGGTGATGTAATTTACTTTGATTTACCAATGAATAAATTACATATCTTTGATGCTGCTTCTGAAGAAAGAGTTGCATATGAATACTCTCAACAATAAACTACATTTATTTATTTCAAGAAATTTACCTTTTTTACTTAATTGGTCCTTAAAGACTCAAGCGAGAAAAAAAGCCGCATTATCACATTCTATTTTAGACCGTAGAACACAGTTGTGACTGCCATTATTATTCTTATTACCTGGTTTTGCATTAATTATGATGTTCACCGTTGTTCCGCTTATTTTAAACCTTAAAGTATCATTATTTAATTCTGATGGTGAACTTACTTTAAGAAACTATGTTAACACCTTTACAGATCCACGTTTTGCAGTAGGGGTTAGAAACTCATTTATTTATGGACTAGCTGTTTTACCTTTTGTAATGGCAATATCACTAACAATTTCTAGTGTTATTGCTAAATTACATCGTAAATGAGCTAAAGGATTTTGGCAAACCGTCTTTTTCTTGCCATATATAACTAATGCCGTAGCTGTTTCAACTGCATTTATCCAACTTTTTAGTTCTAATGGTCTTTTAAACCTGGTTTTAGGTTCAAAAACCCCATGGCTAGAAACAGCTGATCAATTTACCTTTAATGCTTTATTAGCGATGTTTATTAATGGTATTTGAAGTGGACTAGCATTTAATATCTTAATTTTCACAACCGCGATGCTAGGTGTTGATAAAAACCTTTATAAATCAGCATCAATAGATGGCTGTGGTGAAGTAAAACAATTTTTCAAAATCACCTTGCCGTCTATTAAAGGAACAATCAATTTCCTAATTACCTTAGGAATTATTGGTGGGTTAAAAGTATTCCCATTAGCATTATTTAGTAATAAACCAGAAAATGCCTTTGCATATGGTGGTGGTACCTTAATGCTATATGTATACTTAGTAACAAAAAATGGTAATTTTGCTCTTGCAGGTGCTTCAGCTATTTCACTATTCATAATTGGAGTCAGTTATTCATCTGTAATTCGTGGTGGTTTCTTTATGGTGCAATTAACCTTAAATAATTTAGGAGAAAGAAATGTTTGAGTTAAAGTTAAAGCTACAAAAACTATTAATAGCTAAAAAGCTTAGAAAAAACCAAGAAATTGTTTCTTCTCAAGTACTTGAAAAAAATCTAGTTAATGTTGTAATCAGTGTTTTATTAAAACTGTTGTTACTATCTTTCTTTGGGTTAGTAATTATCTTCCCATTTATCTTTATGATTAATATTTCCTTAATGGCTGATGACGAAGCTGAAGGGTTAAAAAGCACTTTTAAATTTGCATCAGACTTTACTTTAGGAAGAACTTACTTCATTCAGTCTGATCCAAATGCAAGCGGAGGGTTTGAAATCAGGCCTTGATCAGAAGTTGTGCAAAATACTTATGATCGTGCAATTAGTTCGGGATATTGGCAATCATTAATGGTTACTTCTGTTAATGTTTTACTATCAGTATTCTTTAAAATCTTTACAACATTCTTAATGGGATATGCCTTTTCATTAAGAAATTGACGTTTTAAAGGTATGATTTGGTTTTTTGCTTTAGCTCTTTTAGTTTTACCTGAAGTAGCCTTATTATCAGGACAATATACAGTTGTAGTTCAAACAAACCTTCGTTCATCATTATTTACAATTTTATTAGCAATGGTATTACCATTTTCTGCAAGTATTTTTAATACTGTTATGTACAAAAATGCTTTTGAAGCAATACCTGCACGTATTAAAGAAGTTTCATTAGTTGATGGAGCTGGAGGATTGAAATACTTATTTAAAGTTGCTTTTCCAATGGTTGTGCCAACAACTTTAACCATTGTTATTTTAACTTCTTTAGCTTCATGAAACTCATATTTATGACCTTCTATTGTTAATAGTGATAATAAAGATTGACAATTGATCTCAATTTGATTATTTAAAGCTGGTTTAGATGAAAGAGATTCTTCTTCCGGAGCTAACGTGCAGCTTAATATTAGAATGGCAGCAGCTATTATTGTTATCTTACCAATGTTTGTAGTTTACTTACTATTTAGAAAAAGAATTATGAATGCAATTAGTAGACAAGGTTCTACAATTAAAGGATAAATATGCAAGGATACAAAAGAAAAGTTATTACATGATCAATAGTTACAGTTTTAGCATTTATTGCAATCATTGCATTAGCAATCTTTTTAGCAAGTTTAAGCAATGTGCTTGAATTACATGAAACAGTAACACTTGATCAAAAAATTATCGATACATATAATTTTGCTCGTTCATACACTATAGGAGGTTTGGCATTTGCATGCATTATTTTCCTAATGGGACTTGTAATTTCATATGCTGGGATTAAGTCTTGAAAATATGTTGAAATGTTTAGTTAATTATCATGAAATTCAATAAGAAATTTAAATTTATTTTTTCTAGCACCTTATTAAGTTCATTAATTCCGTTGACTGCAGTATCTTGTTTATATGACGATGATAATACCGTTATTTTTGCCAAAACTTTTGCTAGGGATAATGGATTCTTAGATAAAACTCGCTTTGCAGATCCAAACAATAAAACCTTAGCCAAATTTGAAGAAAGCCTTTATAAAGCTAATTACTTAACCTATAATTTTTCAAGTATTAATTTAAGATTTAAACAAACAAGGTGAGAAGTTAATAATAATCATTTACAAACTAAAGTTAATAATTTAATTATTCTAAATGGCAAAACCGCTGCTAAAAACGTAACTAAATATGATAAATTAAAAGCCATAATTACCCAAACAGAACAAAATTACAAAACTTACTTAGCAAATAATTCTGATAAAACTGAAGAAAATACTAAAGATATTCAAATTTTACTTAATCAAAATAAATTAGTTTTAAACAGCTTTGACGAAAGATTTGAAGCATTAACTAATTTAATTAATGAATATTATAATGTTAATAATGGAACTCGTTCTTTAGGTGAAATACTTAAAGTTGATCATGCTGGCGGAGTTGAAACACCAGCAACAAAAAATGAGCAAGCTATTAAAAGTAGTTTGTCATCAATTTTATCAGCCACAGTTTATAATATTCCACTTGGTGATTTTGATCAAGTCATTACATATCAAGACGTTGAAAAAGTTTTAGAAAATTATGTGAGTGATACACCATGAGCAGTATATTACTACTGGTTTAAACATGAACAAAATGCTAGCTCTAAATCTAGTTTTAATCCAGCGCCGAATATGTTACGTTATGATAATGTTTCATTAAACTATATTGTTGAATTTTCTCCAGCAATTATTAACAACGGACTTTCTACTCCTATATTCCAAAAAGTATGGGAAAAAGTTAACAATGTTCATGGTAAACAAGCTAAGAAAACAGAAACAACAAAAGTCGTTAAAACTATTTGAGATGAATTTTGAAATGTTTCAAGTTTTTATGCTGTTAAAGACGATTTAATTGAAAGTTCAAGCCAAGGAATGGGTTCTGGGTTTGGTCCAATTCATTTAGCAAAAGGGCTTAATCCATCAACTGGAAAAGAAGATGATGCATATAAAATCTTTGCAGAACCTTTAGACGATACTGATGCTTCACAATTCTTGCTTAATCCAACAGAATTTGTTAATGATAACCTTGATAAAATCTTTTTAGCAGAAAAAGAACATAATCTTAAAATTGAAATAGATCTTAAAGAAGAAAATATTAAATCATTAGAAGCTCAAATTGAAAAATCTAGTGATACAGCACAAAATAACCAATGGCGCAACGATATTCGTAGGGAACAAAGAGATATAAATCGTTTAAAGCCACAAGTAACAGAAGCTGAAAACTTTAGAGTCAATTTAGCAAGTTTATTAAGTGATCTTAAAGCAAATCCAAACGATGAAACCTTAAAAACACAAATTGAAGAACTTAAAAAACCTTTCGCAAACGATATTGAATTAGTAATGTCAAGATTAAATACAGGTATAAAAAATTCAGCAACTTCACATTTTGGATTAGCCGAATTATTTAGTAATTTATTATTCTTAAATGGTGTTTATAAAGTTCAAGCAATAAAAGGATATAAAACTAGCGACCCTGCAAATATTTCAAAAAATAATGCTAGTTACTGAATTGAATTTGAAGATCATGGCAAATGATATATCTTAGATATTTTTTCACTATTAATGGATCAACAAAAAGATCGTAACACACTATTAGATGTAAATTCATACATACGTGACAATGCTACCGGATACATTATTGACGAACACTTTGTTAATAATGCACATATTAAACCTTAAAAAATAAAACATAACTATTAAAAATAGTTATGTTTTTAGACAAGTTAGTAAAAATATAGTAAAATTAAAAGGTATGAAAATAAAACGTAGGTTTACATTATTATTTAGTTGTTTATTATTATTTAGCCCTTTTTCTTTAACAATTTCCTGCACCTCCCAGTCTCGAGCTGAATCAACCATCAATGAATTGAATGACTATCTTAAAAAAGTTGAAAGCCAAAATAATCCGAGATATCAATATTATTTACCCATTTTAAAATATAAAGTAAGTTCTTTAAATGGATTTTTAGAAGCTCAAAGATCACAAGGATATTATTTTAGCGAAGCACAATGAAATAACTTAAATGCTCAAATAAAAGCAAACCGTACATTTTATAATCAAATTCAAGAAACTTTGGATAAAATTCCTGAAAATGAGATTAATGATCTAAATAAAGGCATAAAATCTGAACAATTATTAGATTTATATTATATTATGCATGGCTTAACTGAGGCGGAATTTTCATCCTTTAAAGAATTAGTGAAACAACATGGTATTTTAAACTGATGATTAAAATATGCAAAGTCTAAAATAATTAGTGATTATTTAGAAACTGTCCCTTTAGCAGTTGATAAATTAGGTAGTTCAGAGGTTTATAAATATTTTGAAACTACACAAAAGATTTATTCTTCGTATCATAGTTTTGGATTAGAAGAGCCAACGAAAGAACTTAGGCAAATCGAAAAGTTTGTTAGCGATTATGAAAAATTAGCAAAAGAACGTTTGAAATCTTTAACAAATGTTAATTCTAATGAATATAACACTGTTTTAAAAGATTTTGACAATTTAATTAATACACTTAATCAATGAGATGTTTATTTTAATAATGAATATAATAAATATTTAAATTTAATCAACCTAGTTAAAAGAAGTTATTTTGAAACATTAACGATTAATCCAATTTTAAAAAGTGAAATTTATGAAACCTTAATCAAAAGATTAGAAAACCAAATTCCAGTAATAATTACTTGAATGGATCAATTAACTAAGTATAATCTTAACCACAATTCATATAATCAAACAACTTTTAAAGGCTCATTTAAAAATCTTTTAAAAGAAGTAGAATTTAATAATTTAACTTCTGAACAAAACACAAAAGAAGCAAATTATCAAAAAATGTATCAAGCACTTAATGGTATAGTGAATGTTAAAGACAATTTCGAGATATATAAAACACAAATTAATGAATATATAAAAAGTAGTAAGGAACAATAGTGAAATTAGGAAACACACAACTTGTAATAGATGCAATTGAAAAATATGATAATATAATTATTTTTCACCATATTAATCCCGACGGTGATTGTTTAGGTTCGCAAGCAGGGCTTGCGGAATTAATTAAAACAAATTATCTAGACAAAAAAGTTTATAAGGTAGGTGATAATAAAAATAACCTTTTATTTATGAATTTTGAATTTGATAATTTTAATAAAATTGATTTTAACAATTCTTTAGCAATTGTTGTTGATGCTTCAAGTGGAGATCGTATCGAACATGCTGAACTTTTATATCAAAAAAGAACCACTGCACGTTTAAGAATTGACCACCACCCCAATGAAGCTGATATTGATTATGAATATAACTATGTTGATGAACATTTTGTGGCAGCAGCTGAAATGATTGCACAAATTGCATATGATGCAAAATGAAAAGTTACCCAAAAAGCTTCTGAATATATTTATCTAGGAATTAACACAGATTCAATCAGATTTTTAAATCCAGATACGAGCAAAAGGACTTATCAATTAGTAGCATTTTTAATGGAAAATGGATTTCATCCCACTAAAATTTTAAGTAATTTATATAAACGTAGTTTGGCAGAAATACAAATTGCAGGGCATATTTTATCTAATTTTAGAAAAATTGGGCGAGTTCTATATTTTTATGCTGATAATCAATTTCTAGAACAATACTCACTAACTCCATATCAAGCCTCACAATTTGTAAATGTTTTATCAAATATTGAAGATAATAATTGTTGAGCTTTATTTATTTTACAAGAAGATGGAACTATAAGAGCAAGAATTCGATCAAACGGACCATCAATGATTCCGGTAGCTAAATCTTATGGAGGCGGAGGTCATGTTGACCGGGGAGGCTTCATATTACAAAATACCAGTCAAATCACTAATGTTATTAACACATTAAACCAAGTAATACAAGATTGAGAAGGAGAAACCAAATAATGAAAATAGGAAATACAAAAGTTGCCATTGATGCAATTGAAAAATATGATAATATAATTATTTTTCACCACATTCGCCCTGATGGTGATTGTTTAGGTTCACAAGCGGGACTTGCTGAATTAATTAAAACAAATTACCCAAATAAAAAAGTTTACACAATAGGTGACAATAAACATAATTTTGATTTTATGAATTATCACTATGACCCACTTGATTCTCTTGATTTTAACAATTCTTTAGCAATTGTTGTTGATGCTTCAAGTGGGGATCGTATCGAACATGCTGAACTTTTATATCAAAAAAGAACCACAGCACGTTTAAGAATTGACCACCATCCCAATGAAGCTGATATTGATTATGAATATAACTATGTTGATGAACATTTTGTTGCTGCTGCTGAAATGATTGCACAAATTGCATATGATGCAAAATGAAAAGTAACCCAAAAAGCTTCAGGGCATATTTATCTAGGAATTAACACAGATTCAGGACGCTTTTTATACCCAGATACAAGTGCTCGAACTTATCAACTAGTTGCTTTTTTAATGGAAAATGGTTTTCATCCAAATGAAATTTTACATAACTTATACAAACGTAATTTATTAGATATTAAAATTTCCGGTGAAATGCTTTCTAAGTTTAAGCAAGAGGGACGTGTATTGTATTACGAAATGAGACAAGATTTTTTAGATAAATATCAAATTGATTCATTAAAAGCAGCATTATATGTCAATGAATTAGCAAACATTGAAGATAATTCATGTTGAGCTTTATTTATCCAAATGGAAAATGGACAAATTAGAGGTCGTTTAAGATCTAATGGACCACTAGTTAATGAGGTGGCTTCTCACTTTAATGGTGGTGGTCATGATAATGCAGCTGGTATTACATTAAGTAGTTTTGATCAAGTTCCTGAAGTATTAAAATTACTTAATGAAGCTATTATAAAATGGGAAGGTAAATAATATGAAAATAGGTAATTTAGAATTAGTTACTAAAGAATTATATAAATATAATAGTATTGTGATCTTTCATCATATTCGCCCTGATGGTGATTGTTTAGGCTCTCAATTTGGACTTAAAGAATTAATTAAAACCAATTTTCCTGATAAAAAAGTTTATGCAATTGGTGATAGTAAAAACTCGTTTAGTTTTTTAGATTTTAAAATGGATGAAATTCCTAGTGATGAAGTTTTAAAACAATCATTAGGAGTCATTGTTGATGCTAATTTCAAGGAAAGGATTGAAAAAAGAGAAGTTTTAGATAAAAATTTATTTGCTAAGGTGATTAGAATTGATCATCATCCAAATGATGATGATTTAGGTGATACTACCACTAGATGAGTAGATAGTTCATATTGTGCAGCGGATGAAATGATTACTGAAATTGCAGTAGTTAATGGATGGAAAATTACTCCTAAAGCTGCAAACTATTTATATTTAGGAATTAATACTGATTCAGGACGCTTTTTATTTAGCAGTGTGTCAGCTCGTACTTTAAGGCTTGCCTCTAAATTATATGAATCTGGTTTAGAAGCAGACTTTGTCCATAAAAACCTATCGCTAAGTTCATTAGAAGATTTAAAATTCAACTCGTGGCTTTTATCAACTTTAAAAACACGTGATGGCGTGGCCTATATCCAAAACTCACTTGCAGAAACAAAAAAATATGGAAAAACCTCAAATGAGTCAATGCGGGTTAATGCAATAGCCAATATTAAAGGGTTCCCAATTTGAGTGCAATTTTTAGAAGAAGAAGATGGTAAAATTAGGGTTGAATTTAGGTCCAATGGTCCAATTGTTCGCAATGTTGCTGTTAAATGAGGTGGTGGAGGACACGAAAGAGCCTCAGGGGCAATTATTAAATCGTTTGACTTCGTTGAACAAGTTATTGATGACTGTGTTTTAGAAGTTAAAAACTATTTAGCAAAAAATTCTTAAATAAAAATTATAAGAAGTTGCAATAAACAAAAAGTTAACATTTTAATGTTAACTTTTTCCTTTAAAAAAATCAAATTAATGAACCATTATAAATAATAAATAATCATATATAATTTATATATAGATCAAATACATTAACATAATAATAAAATTTATAACATGATTAAAGGAGAAATATATGATCCCGAATAAAATTAAAAAATTATTTGTATGTTCATTACCTTTATCTTTACCATTTATAACATTTTCATGCATGCCTTCTCTATC
This sequence comes from Mycoplasma sp. 10961, assembly GCF_055523525.1. NCBI lineage: Bacteria > Bacillati > Mycoplasmatota > Mollicutes > Mycoplasmatales > Mycoplasmataceae > Mycoplasma > Mycoplasma sp. 10961. Next base: position 614,022 of record NZ_JBVFVD010000001.1, on the reverse strand, counting down.
TTCAAGCCCAGGCAATGTGAATAATTTTAAACAAAAAGATATTGTGAAAATAAAAGCTTTTATACCCCCTACAGTAAGTAAAAATTTAACCAAGATTAAAAATGATAACTATTATACACTTAATGCTGGATTTTTTGAAAATGTTGACCAAAGCAAAAAATTGTTTAATTGAGTTAAAATTCAAAATAAAGAAGATTTTAACCAAATTATTATTAAGAGGTTCCAACATTTAAATAGTTGTGAAGGTGTCAACATACGCGATACCGAAATAAAATCTCAATTTGAAAAAAATTACATAAATGATCAAGATGTTTATGAGTTTTTAGAAAACAATGATATTTATATTAGTGATGATAATTCCTATAGTGCATTTGATACATTTTATAATATTGAATTTGTGGATAGTGATTCAATAAAACTAAATATATTAATTAACGAAATGATCAAACCAGAAGCAGATGTAGTACCTGGATATAGAATTTGAAGTGTTTTTAGTTTACCAAAAAACAAAAATGTAATAATCAATATTAATGGAAAAGATATTACACAATAATAATATGATATAATTTATTCATGTAATAAACAAGAATAAATTTATTTTATATAAGTGTACAAAAATAGAAAACTATTATAAATATTTATTTTTTTTATTTTATAAATAATTTAATGGAGGATATTTTATGAGAAAAAAAATTAAAAAATTAATAACTTTTTCTACGATAGGTGTAGGATTTAGTGGAACAGCATTTTTAGTTACTACATCGACCGTTCATAATAAACAACTAATAAATTGATATGATTTCTACGCAAGTGATAAATTTGAGGTCAGAGCACAAAATTCTGCAAAAGTTATAAATATTAATAACGAAGAACTTTCTGTTCCGATCAACAATAATTTTGAACTTAAATTATTGTTAAATCCAGGTATAAAAATTCAAAACGATGAATTTATAATCAAGTTTAATAACGATTTTATAAATAAAATTAATAAGAAAAATTTAATTTATAAATCATTTGAAAAGCTATCGACGATGCCTATTGTTTGGTTTTATTTTGAAAACGAAAGAGATAGACAAAACTTTGTTGCAGAAATTAAAGATTGAAATGAGATTTTTAAATTAATAATTTTTGAAAATAAAAAAAACTTACAATTTCCACATCAAATAGGTAACTTATCCGATTCTGATTCCGGAGCAGGTGCATTACCAATAAGTAGCCATTACCCTGGTGCTAAAATAGACTTAAACCATTACCTTTTCAAGAGTAGTTTTTCACATAATTCTTCAATTGTTAATGCTGAAGATTATTTAGATAATCCATATGTCAATAAAATTGGTATTCTTGAAGTTTGGGCACATAAGTTTGACGAAAAATTTAAACATTATTTTAAAAATGGTATTGAAATAAATAATTTGGATATTCCCGAAACAAAAGCATGAAAAACTCACTCAACTAATGTTTCCTTAATTGCAGGCGGACAATATGGAATTGATAAATCATCAAAAATATATTTACATACTTTTACACAGCTTGACAGTGAGTGAATGAGGATAATTGAGAAAATGGTAAAAGATGAGGGAATAAGAGTAATTAATCATAGTTATGGATTAAGTCTATATCTTACTGATAAAAATGGTAAAAAATATATTTCACCGGAATATTTAAAAGGGTATTCTGAAAATTCGTACTTTTTAGATTATATATCACGAAAATATGGTGTAATAAACGTATTTGGTGCAAGTAATGACGGAAAAGATGAAAATCATTTAATAACAGGCACACAATTATCATTTAATTCGGTTGTTGTTGGTGCTTTATCTAATTCTGCGTCATACTCAGGTTTAAAATCAAATAAAGTTGCTGAATACTCTAACTATAGATTATCTAAAGAATTCGAAAATATTTCTAAACCGCTTGTTGTTGCACCCGGAAAAATTTATACCACTGTTTATGGAGAATATAGATATGCGGCTGGAACCAGTTATGCTGCACCAATAGTTACAGGTTTAATTTCTAATTTAATGAAGTATAAAGAAGATATAAGAAATAGTAACAATAGAGTTCCAATTGTAAAAGCAATATTATCAGCTTCAGCAGTGAGTCCAAAACTGCAAAATCTAACTTATAAAACAAGTGGTTATGAACAAAAATATGGATCTGGAACGGTAGATTTTAAGGCAATGCTACAAGCTGCAAACAATTATAAAGTTAAGACACTTAACTCAAATAGTTCTAATAATACAATACTTACCAGTGATGAAATAAAATTAACCAAAGGTCAAACCATTAAAATATCTAGTTCATGAACTTTTAATGCTGGCTTATTAAAAGAACGGGTAATTAATCCATTATTGATTGATGATCGTAATTGGTGAAACGATGTTTATAACACAACACCAAAATATAGGCCAAAGGATTTAGTTGCAGAAGCAAGAAAATGAGGTAACCAGCATGAGAATGAGTTATGACTTAAAAAAGAAGAAATGTTAAATCGCCAATCTAATAAATGATTTACTGATTATGATTTATTTTTAGAACAGAAAAATTCTAATGGTGATTGAATAACTGTAAAACGTGTTTCGACTATTTTAACAAATGATGAATTAATCGAACATAAGGCAGATGTGACTGGTACTTATCGATATAAAATTTTAAAATTCTCATCAAACTCTTTTGATAATTCAGTTGATGATATTGTGGCTGTAACACATGTAGTAAGGAATGAAAATGAATAAAAAAATATTATTGATTGGATCTTTATTAACTCCACTTATTGCTTTTTCGTGTACACATACCAGACCACATGAGCCTTCAAAACCCGGTCCTGTTCCGCCACTAAAAAAACCTAACATATCTGATTTAGATAAAGGAATATGAGAAAGAGCAAGAGACAATAAGATATTATTAGAGGTAGACCCAACTAAAGAGGCAAATGCTTTTGAGCAAGCTTATGATATGTATAATGCCGTTTATTCTAAATATAAACAATTCACAAAAATAGACATTTTTGCGCCTAAAGATTGGATCAAATCAAACGGCAGCGAAATAAAAGAAGAACGAAAACAAAAACAATCTATTTATCCATTTAACTTAACATTTTTCCATAATAGTTTTGATTATTTACGAGATAAAAATGTCTTAGAATATCTACCAATTGCAAGTGCAGTTAAAATAACAAATAAAGATCAATTTGATAAATATATAATTAACAGATTTAAAGAACTAAACCCACACGAAGATTTTAATCAAGATTCACAAATTAAAAAATTATTTGAGGAACTTTATTTAGACAATCAAGATGTTTATCAAGTATTGGAAGAAAATAATATTTATATACACGATACCGGACGGCCAACACACTATCGTTATGACGAAATGATAATTCCTACTTATGATGAAAATCAAGTTACTATTAATATTGTCTATGATTTTTTATTAAGTGGTTCTAGCTATATGGTGGTCCCTACCTCTGCAGAAGTTAATACAAACCCGCCAACATATTGAATAGTTTACTTAATAAAAAAGAGTAATAATATAAAGTATCACCAAATTTTTAGAGAATATGGTGAAAAATACGAATCTTACAAACAAAGATTTGAGAAATGGTTCAAAGAAGAATTTGAAAAAAAATTTCCATAAGTATAATAAAAACATTTGGATAATTGATCCAAATGTTTTTAAATAATTAAAGTATAAATCTTTTTATTAACTCAATATTTGACAAGTTGTTGCTTTATATTTAGTATTACCATAAAATTTTGCTTTTAGATGATTTTAAATATTACAAAAGTAAAAATTTTATTATATAAAATGATTCTAATTTAATTAATTTAATAATATTGCTAGACATAAAGTAAATTTTAAAAACTTATATATGCTTTATGATTATCTGATTTATATTATGTTAAAATATAAATATGACGAAAATTACAAAAAAAATAACCAAAGCACTAACTTTAGCTTCTTTAAGTATTGGTGCGATACCTTTTATTGCACTTAGTTGCTCTAAAGAACCTGAACAAAAACCAAAACCAGCACCATTACCTAAGCCTCAACCAGACCCTAATCCCCCTTCTGTATCAAACCCTGAGCCATCTAACCCGCAAAAAAATGATCCAGGTACTGGAAAAACTCCTGACCAAGAAAAACCGGTCAAAGGTTCAACTCAATATCAAGAACCCAAAACTCCTAATACAACAACAAATGAGGAATCTTTAAACATGTATGAACTTTGGGATCATGCTGACATTGGGGCAACATTTGATAAATTATTAGATGAATATAAAGCAAAGAAAAATGTTGATAAATTCCTAAAGGAAATGCAAAACTATGGTCCAAATTCAAATACTGAAAATAATTATTATCTTTCAGTTCGTGGGTCTGGCGGAAAACCTGAAACCGCTATTTTAAAATTAAAAGAAGGATTTGATCACACAAAACATAAAGGGACTGTTCCCGATAAAAAGGAAAGATGATTTGCAGCAGAATTTAATGAAACTACAAGAGAACTAAAAATAACTTATAAATATGATCAAAAAGAGTATACTGATACAATAGTTATTCCTGTTGCTAAAAATCCATCAACAACAGATAAGCAAGAAGATACACAGCAAGGGTCTAACTCAGTTAATAATAAAGACGCCAACACAACAGGATCTAAGAATTTAAATAAGGAACAATTATTATCTAAGCATAATGAAAACATAAATAAATATAATTTAATTTATGATAATTCTAATAATTACTATGCTTCATTAGATGGAAAAACTGGGCAAGATTTACTCAATGCTCTTATTAGTTTGCAAGCTTCTCATTTAACAAATTTAAATACTAAAAGTTATGACGGTTTAAAATCATTTTATGATCAATATAATGCCTTTAAAGATACTTATTTTGAAAATAATAATTCAATTCTAGATGTTTATTCAGAAAATCCAAATGGTAATGATCCTTATGAGTACTTGACATATAGAGATAATGCTAATGCAAGTGCAAGCAATGAGGGAGGAGGCTTAAATCGTGAACACTTAATTCCGCAATCATGGTTTAATAAAGTTGCTCCAACAGTTCATGATGCACATTTTGTATGACCTTCTGATATTAAGGTAAATGCATTAAGAGCTAATTATCCACATGGAAATGTAAGTACTACTAGAACCACCACACAAAATGGTTCAAAATTAGGAACTGATGCTAATTCTAAGACTGTTTTTGAACCAGTAGATGCATTTAAAGGAGATATTGCAAGGGCTTACTTTTACTTTATGATAACACACAAAGATAAATTAGTAGCAAGCCAATCACATATCTTTACAAACTCATATTCATCTGATGCTCCATACATACAAAAAGATTATTTTAATTATTATTTAGAATGAGATATTACCGATTATGTAACAAAGTGAGATATTATCCGTAATAACGAAACATATAAATATCAACAAAACCGTAATCCATTTATTGATTATCCTGATTTAATTCTTAAGATAATTGGAGATGATAAAACACCATTTACTAATAGAGGAATATTAACAGATATTCAAGATAAATAATTTACATAAAATTAACGACAACTTTTAGAAGTTGTCGTTAATTATTTGTTTTATTTAAAGTACTTATAAAATTGTTGCGAAATACTTCAATAGCGGGCTGTTCAAAAGGATTAAGGCCTAATAAATAAGCGTGCATAACTAAAGAATTATGAAAAAAAGTGAATAAAGCCCCTAAGGTTTGTTCATTATATGAATCAAATTTTAATAAAAATGTGGGTGTATTATTTTTTGTATCGTAAATATCATATTTTAAGATATCATATGTTGGTTCTAACACGATTTTTTGTTCAAGATTATTTAAATAATTTAATAAATCATATTTTTTATGGCTCGTGTTGATTATTAACGAATTAAGTGGATTATTACATATTAACATAGTTTGAAAAAATATTTTATTTTTTTGGTTTTTGTCTTTTTGCGAATTTTCGTTATTATAATAATTAACATTGGGCCAAGTGCCTTTGCCTTCTTTACCTAATGAATTGGCTATTAGTTGCTGAATTCAAGAGGTAAATGATTTAAGTCTTGGTTCTGGATATATAATTTTTTCAATTAAATAATTTTGTTCTGTATTTAAAAAATGACGCGAAGCAGCATATAAATATGCCTGGTTTTGGGTAAGTTTAGGATTATCTAATTCTTCTTGCATATGTGCTGCAGATTTAAGCATTAAAGCGACATCAACTCCTGCACACATTAATGGGAAAATACCAACAGTAGTAAAGATAGAATAAAATGTTGGTGTTTTATCTGGTATTTTAAAGCTTGTATAATTATTTTTTACGGAATATTTAAATAACTGCCCTTGTTCATTTTCAGAAATTGTTACTACATAAGAAGAAGCATTAGTTTCTTCTTTTTTTGTTAAGATATTATGGACTTCTTTAAAGTTAAATAATGTTTCAATAGTATTTCCTGAATGAGAGATTACAATAATGGCAAATTTTGTTTCATTTACCAAAGACAACTTATGAATTAATTCATCTGTTGATAAATCACTTGATAGGAACAATAACTTTATATCTGGTTCATTATATGTATAATCTTGAAACATAAAATCATAGGCTGCTTTAATTCCAAGAGTTAATTCATTTGCACCAATAACTATAACAGTTTTAACACCATTTCTTTTTCATTCTTGAGCCTTACCGTGCATTTTTAAAAAAGGGTCTTTATCATAATTACTTGGGTAATTTAATCATTTTAAAGACTCTATTTTTGCGTTATTTTGTTTTTTTATTTCATAATGGATTTGTGAAATCTTATATTCAAGATATTCTAAATCTTTTAAGGGTCTTAAATGAGAATTTGTAACATCTAATTCAAGTTTTTCCATATTTCCTCACTATAATGTTTAATTTAATATATTATAATGAAATTCAAATAGATATTTATAAATTTTTAGCTTTTTCACCTAAAATGTGGCATTTACGGCAACGAGCTTCATATTCGCTATCTCCAAGCATATTTAATTCTTGGTTATTTTCCTTGCGGAAACTAAAGGCTGCATCTGATTTACATACTATGCAAACAGCTTTAAGTTTTTTAACTTCGTCTGCAATTGCTAAAAGGCCAGGAGTTACACCAAATGGACGGCGCAAAAAATCCATATCCAAACCACTTGCTGTTACTCTAACTCCATTTAAAACTAAATGGTCAATAACTTCAAAAATGCCCTCATCTAAGAAGTTAATTTCATCAATTGCAACACTTTTATATTTCGTATTTCAATGATCCAAGATTTCTTTAGATTTTTTAATTACGATAGCTGGGGTTTGTGCTCCAGTTCGGCTTACTACTTTTTGGGCATCAAAACGTGTGTCAAAAGACGGTTTAAAAACTAAGGTTTTAATTTCGACTATTTCAAGGATTTTAATTCGTTTTAATAATTCTTCTGTTTTTCCTGAAAACATTGGTCCAGTAATTAATTCTAAAGTTCCTTCTGGTTTTTTTAATCTCATTATGTTTTCCTCCATATTTTTAAGTTAGGCATATATCTTACCACCAAATTAAAAATAGAGTACAAAATAATGAAAAAACTTATAACGTCAATATGACTAAGTAGGAAATAACTTAATTTATTTGTTTTCTTATTTTTTTTGCTAAAATAAACACCTAATAAATACAGAATAGGCAGGTAATAATTATGTTAATTGGAATCAGCGGAATGATTAGTAGTGGCAAAAGCACTTTAACTACTAAATTGCACAAGCATTATAAATCTTCATTAATGCTTGAAGAATATGACCAAGATAATGTGGTATTTAATCAGTTTTTAGAATGGTTATACCAAAAACAACCAAATTTAACAATGTCATTTCAAACATATGTTGTTGAAAATCATACAACTAAATTAAATGAGTTAATTGCTAAATTTAAAGAACTTGGTAAAAATTACAAAAACGATCATATATTTTTAGATCGTTTTAGCATTGAACATTACATTTTTGCAAATGTAAATTTAAGGCCAAAAGGAGAATTATATTTAAAAGGGTACGACGCCTTATTTGAAAACTTAATTACAGATCAAGAAACTCCTCATTTAGCTATTTATTTAGATGTGAGTTATGAAACTTTTGAAAAGAGGCTTTTTGAACGTGGGCGAGCAGTTGAAATAGATAATTATCACTCTAATAAAAGTTACTTTGAAACTTTATATAACTTTTATAAAGAATCATTTGAAAACCAAGCTAAAAAATATAATTTAAATTATGTAATAATTGATACAAATAACTTAACTGAACAAGAAGTTTTTGAAAGAGCAATTCAAATAATTGATAATTTTGATCAAAGCAAGGTGGTTATTTAATTATGGTTATTGCAATTAGTGGCATGATTGGTTCAGGTAAAAGCACCCTAGCAACTAAATTAAGTAAACATTATCAAAACTCTCACTTAGTTGAAGAATTTGCTAATGATGATCCTGTTTTTAATTGTTTTTTAAAATGATTATATGAAAAAGAGCCCAATATTGATATTGCTTTTCAATCGTATATTATTGAGTCATTAACGGATACATTTTTAAAAGAGGAAGCAACATTTTTAGATAAATTCAAAGATCATAAAAATGGTTTTATGATTTTAGACCGCTTTAACATTGAACATTATATTTTTGCTGTTATCACTTTAGAGAAAAAAGATCCGAAATATCTTAAGGCTTTTGATGCAATGTTTAAATATATTGTAGATAGTAATTTAAACCCAGATCTAGCAATTTATTTAGATGCAAATTATGATACTATCAAGGATCGAATTTTAAGAAGAGGACGCAGCGTTGAAATAGATAATTATGATGCAAATGAAACATATTTTCAAAGACTTCACGAGTTATATAAACCATTATTTATTAAGTTATGTGAGTTTTATAAAATCCCATATAAAATTGTAAATACGAATAATAAAAGTGATTGAACTGTTTTAGATGAGGTTACTCAAATAATTGATGAATGGGGAACTACAGAACTAAAACAAAAACCTAGTTGCTTAGGCAATTAGGTTTTTAATGTTTGATTTTTAAGTAATAATATGTATTAAGTAGTGAGTTAAGTTTTTCGCTAACGCCAGAAACACGTTTATGGGTTATAATTCCTTCTTGGTCTTTTACTTCGTAGATATTAATAGCTTTTTGGTTATAGGTATTATCATCATTAATGAAATAGTTCCGTTTGACTAGTTGATAATCAGCGATGTTACTTGGTGTATAGTTGACAAACCCAAAGTTTTCTAAATTTTGGTATTTTTCTAATAATAATTTGTTAAAAGCTTCATTATCAAAATCAATATGTGAGAATAAATAGGCTATTTTATTGATAAATTCTTCAGCTTTAAGAGTAGCAGAATCATCTAGAAATGATTCAAAGATCACCTTATAAATTTGGTTTTCCCTTAGCTTATTAGATACAAAATCATTGAATTTTGCCAAATCACTATCTTCAAGTTCCTTATCTAAAGTTTGGGCATAAAGTTCTACTAATTCGGTTTTAAAATTGTTAAATGCAGTTTCGCTATAATTGTTAGGTAAATCTAATGAGTTAAAACTTTGAATAAATTTATCTCTAAAAGCAACATTTAAATATTCATCATATAAGTTACGCATGACTGTTGTTGAATTGTTTGCAGTGTAAGGAGCTTCGATATTAGCATAGATTGTTTCTCTTAGTGTTTTATATAAAGTATTTTCTGTGCTTACTGATAAATTATTTGCAACAACTAATCCATCTACTAAAAGTATGTTTTCACGAAACTTATGCACTTGAACAGTTCCATCTGGAATTGGTATTTGATTACCTCGTTCATCAGTAGTTAATAATTCATTATCTTCTGAATAGTAAGCGTCCAATGCATCGCCATTATACATTAAAGCGGCATTTACATCTTTTCGTGTAACATCTAATAACGTTCTCAAAACTTCGAGACCATCCCCATTAAATGAAAAGATATCACTTTCGATAGGTTTACCAGTTGAATGCTTAATTAAATTTAAAAAACTATTTACTAAATCTTGATAATTTTCACTAGTAGTTATTTGTCCATATTTTGACTTAAGTTCATTATTTTCAATATGATATGGTGATCCATAAAGCATGTTGACACGTACCGCATCAGTAATTAAAAGATTTTCATAACCATTTTTAGTTGTTGTATTTAAGATATTAAAAAGGGAATTATATGCTGTTTGCATTTCTAAATTATTTAAATCACTATTTTTAATTAACTCAGAATAATTATCTTTTAATTTTTGTTCAAAATCTTCAATTGGTTTTTTAGTGTTTTTTAAAGGATTAATTGCAATTACACCATCTTGTTGATAATAAGGCACAAAATATTCTCAAAGGTGTTTTGGTTCAGCATATGGGTTATTATTTGCATCATGAGTTAATTCAACATCATAGCTTTCTAAATGTTTAAAGACAGTAGGTGTATATATTTTTTGTAAGATATTTTTTAATTCTTGTTTTGACTTAATTGGTTCTTTAAGATCTAACAGTTTTTCAAAATTAATTTTTTGAATAAATCCACGTTTAATTAAATCAATAACTTGAAAATCACTTCCTATACCCGCAATTGCTTTGTTATTGTTTAATGCAATCGTAAATTCATCTACTTCGTTAAATTCTTTATAATCAAAATCTTTATTAATGCGATCTTCGTTTGGCTTACTAATGTATGATTTATAATTAAAAAATGCAGGCCTAAATGGATAATTAATTTTAAGTCCAACAAATAAAGCAATAATTATCCCGAAAATAATACTTAAGGTTATAATAAAAATTTTTTTTATATTTTTATATTGAAAAAAATTTTGTGTGTGTTCCATCATTCTCCATATTTAATATTTATCTTAAGTTACTCTAAAATTTTTACAATATTTTAATATATTTTTATATTTCTAAAAATAAAAAAAGAAAATGTTTTTTGGAAAAGTCACATGCGAGATATTAACAAAATAATTGTCTTTTAATTTTAACATAAATTTTACATAAAAAATGTATGCGAAAACAGAAAACACGCGAGTGTTTTCTCGTCGGTTTTGCTTACTTTTGCCAAAAGTAAGGCCTCTTTGATTGCAATCAAAGGCGGGGGATTAAAAAAGTTTTTAGGTTATCTTATATTGCCTTACAACTTGCCGATAGTTATTTATTTTATCCATAATATAATCAATTTCTTGCTGAGAGTATTTATCTAGACTTTTTCCTTTGGGAATGTAATACCTAATTAAGCGGTGCATATTTTCTATTGAACCTTTTTGTCATGAACTATATGGTTGGCATTTAAATAGTCTTTCAGTTGGAATAACCTGGTGCAATAAGACATTTTCACTACCATTATCAACTGTTAAAGTTTTAATGTCTAAGTTGTGTTTCTTGATTAGTTTGACAAGAGTTTGTTTTATAGCTTTGGAGTTGCGTTTTGAAAGCATAGCATAAGACATTCTGGTTTGCCGTTCAATTATGGTTACAATACAATATGTATCATTGATTTTACCAATAACGGTGTCTAATTCAAAATGGCCGTGTTCAGAGCGATCATTAATATAAGCTGGAGGTTTTGAAATTTCTGTTGCATATTTTAATGTTTTAGGTTTGGTTTGCTTATTCTTCCTTATGCCATATTTTCCTTCAGATTTTTTAACAATATGGTCAAATTCAAGGAAATAAGGGTATTTTTTGATTATTTTATAAATTGTACTAGGTGAAGGAGCAAATTCATCAGGGGATATTTTTTTTAAAAGAATTCACAAGATAGGTAACTGATTTCTTAACTTCTTTTTGCTGCAAATTCTTTTTATTTCTATTTTTATTGTATGTATTAAGCTCACTATACCAATATTTTCTGTAGGCCTTTCATTTCTCTTTAATTGCATCACTTACAAAAAAGAGTCGCGAAAATGAATAACCTAATAAATGTTCGTATAGCTTTGAAAAATTAAGGGTTTTAACACGCATTACTCTTTTTGAGCACTTAGGACAAACATAGCGATTTTGTTTATCTAAACTAAGTGGTCTGCGATTTGTAATAATTCGGATTTTACTTTTTATACTTCGAATGTCTCTATCAAAAATCTTGGCTACTTCTTGGATTGAGAAGCCTTCAGAAAATTCTTGTAAAATATTATAAAGTTGTTCTAGATCGATTTGATCTGATCGTAATTTTCGATGCGACTCAAGAGCTCCTTGCATTTTCAAGATAGTGTTGTAATTCTCTTCAATTTTAAAATGTTGATATTTATTTTCTTTTCGATATTTGTCAAAAACATAAATATATTTTTCTAAATTTTTCATATAATTTTAAAGTCTCCTTTATTTTTTGAAAAATTATTAATACAACTATTTTATTACAAGGCAGACAAAAACAATGTCACATGCAAAAAATCTTGCATGTGACATTTCCAATTAATATAAAAAAAAGAAAATATTTTTTAAATATTTTCTTTGGTATCGATAAGCCGTGTTCTGTACATTATAAATGCGCTGATAATTTATCTAATATGCATTAAATGCATATTCTTCGAAATTGTTCATTTTCTATTCGAAGTTCCCCTACCAAATTTGGGTTTCTAGCTCATGGAGTTTACCCGTTTCACAATTCTCGTCTCTGTGGCACTAGTCGTTTGAACTTAAGCTTCTTAGGCTTAACATGAACACTACCAACATCGCAGCTGGTGCTAGCACGGACTTTCCTCTACTATTTTTGGTTAAATAGCAGCTATCAGCTGATACTTTAATAATAATACCATAAATAATTTGTTTTGTAAACAATGTTATATAATTAATTTATGAATAAAAATATTGTATTTTCGATTAAAAAACATTATCAAAAGATTTTTTCAATTATATTTATATTAATTTTGATAATTAATACTTTATATTCTTTTGATTATAAAACATGAATATGAACAGGGGAAATTTCAACTTGAAAAAAAATAATTGGTATCAGTGTTTCGTTATCGGCTATTTTAGGAGTTTTATCAGTTATCTTTTTTGCTTTGCATAAAAATATTGCCTATTTATTAGGAATTTCAAATGCAATTTTATATGCATTGTTTGCTTTTTCATGAGGTTTAGCAATAGATGGTTTTATTAATTTTATAATTTATATTCCAATTATGTTGGCAACATGATATAAAACAACCCGTATTAAAAATCAAAATAAATTATTTGAATCATTTCGCTCTAATATATATTCAACATCATTTTTTATTATTTTAACAATTTGTTTAACAGTAATTTTTTATTATTCAAATCCCGAAGTAAACAAACTAGTAGTTAAGTTGTTGGGTGAAGAAAAGGTCGAAAGATACGGTAGCAATTTTAATTATTTTATTGCAGGCAATATTTTAATATCATTAATTAATGCTTTATCAGTAGTTGCCTTAACAATGATGGTTATGGGCTTTAGAGATTCATGAATAATTTGAATTATTAAAAATATTTTCTCATTCATCTTTTTTGGTGGAATTGGATTTATTAACATTACAACTTTATTAATAAATATTATTTACATGATTCTTTCAATACATTTATTTTTCATTACAACTAATAAAAAAACAATTTCTGTAGCTTTTAGTGGTTGGTATGGTATAAATGATTTTAAAGATTTTTTTGATAAGAATGGTTTTACAGTATTTAAACCTGAACTTGTTAATACAAACATAAACAATCTTAGAATATATCGCAACCTCCTTAGCGAACTACTTAAAATTGTAAAAAAATCGCAATTTAATGATAGAATTATTTTTAATTATTACTTGCTTGATGCAATTTTATTGCTTGACAAAATTGAAATTAATAATTTCAGTGATAAAATAAAAGTAATATTTTTAAAAAACAAATACAAAATTTCGCTTGCTATGCAGAAAAAGTTAGATATTATGTTTGTTTGGTCTTCTTCAAAAAATTATTTATCTTACAAAAATAAAAGATTTTGAAATTCTTTTTTCAAAGAAGTTTTATATCTTGATGAAACAGATATTAACAATATTATTATAAATAAACTCAGTGAATTATTGCAAGAGGAACAATTAACAAATTTTAAAAAAATATTTTCAAGAAATAAACAATAAAAATAGCGGTAATCTACAATACAGATTGCCGCTATTTAAAATCTTTAAAATTCAATAACCAATCTCTATAATATTTATATTGTTTTTGTCTAAGATTTATTTCAGCTGGTAAACCATTAGTTAAATCGTTTGTTAAGTCAGAGAAATTATCTAGTATTTGAACAATTTTGTTTTGGAGTGCAAGGGGAGGGATAGGAATATCTAAATTATAAATATCATTAGTTCTTAAGTTTGGTATAGCACCAATAGCTTGTTTTTGTAGTTTTAATTCACTATTTTTTAAAACATAGTAAAGATATTTATGATTAATATTATTGCTAATATCAGTTATAACAAATAAACAATCACCTGCTCAGAAGTTTTGATGTTGTCAAGAAACAAACCCAGCGGATCCTACTCTTGCAATAGTTATTTTATTTTCATTATAGTTGTATGAGTCTCAAAAACCAACCGGAGAAGTTCCTCCATTTATTACTGGATAACCATTATTTTTTAATTTGCTTTTTAATAGTTGTTTTCCTTGTGTGCATTTTGCAATATCACCAAGTTTTTTGAAGATTATAAAAGTATTTATAGAACTATTTTTATCAAACCCAAAGACATATTCAAATAATTTGGCTAATCCTGAATTATCTTCTCTCTCTCTCTCTCTCTCTCTCTCTCAATATCATTAATATTAAATGATAATAAGAGATCTCTATAATATTCATATTGTTTTTGTCTTAAAAATATTTCAGAAGGCAGTCCAATTTTGAGATCATGACAAATTTGCTCAAAGTTGTCTAAGACTTCTGCAATGCGGTTTTGGACTGGAAGGGGTGGAAGGGGAATTTTAATACCAGCCATAACATTACTCATAAGTTTGGCATTACCCATTCCGATATTTACGTGTTCTTTTGTACGAATGGATAATGCATAATATAGGTATTTTATATTATCATTTGTTTTAAGATCTAATAATCCACAAATATTAGTAATATTAAATTTACCATTACGATAAAATACAGTTCCAGCATGTGCTCCGTCTGTGGTCCAAGTAATATATTCTCCATCGTATTGATATTTATTAATTTTACCAAGTTCCCCATTATTTTCAGTTTGTGATGAATATACTGGATATTCTCCTGGGTTATCTCTAATATAATCTTTAGAGATAACGATTCCTCTACTTAGTTTAAATAATTGATCAATTCTTTTATACTCAATATTAACTTTTGAATCATCAAAAGTTAATAATTTATCCCGGTAATATTCATATTGTTGCTTACGGTATTTAAGTTCTGTGGTAAGTTCTGTGGTAAGTTCTGTGGTAAGTTCTGTGGTAAGTTCTGTGGTAAGTTCTGTGGTAAGTTCTGTGGTAAGTTCTGTGGTAAGTTCTGTGAAATTATCAAGAATTTTAACAATTTCATCCTGGATCGCGCGAGGAGGGAGAGGTATTAAGATTTCCAAGATCTTTGTCATCTCAGGGTGTTTAATACCAGCACCCCGATAATAAGAACTTATTAAGTCAAGTTTATTAAGAAGAACATAGTATACATACTTAATATTTATTTTATCTGGATCATTTGATTTTCCAATTAAATTACCACCAGTTATGAATTTGCCATTGTAATATTGTACAATTGCATTTCCTGCTGTAGGTATGCAAATGATCTCTGCTTCGCTTATATACTGTTTTATATCATCTTCATTAGCATATAAATCACTTTGGTTAGTAGTTAATATTTTAATTGTTCCTTCATTACTTGCTAAATCTTTTAGTTCATTAGCACTAAAATATTTTTTGTATTTATAAATATGTTTTTGTTTATATGATTCAACATCTTGAAACTTTTTGTTTCAAGATGTTATTTCTCATAACGGTTTATACTCAACACCACCTGGACATAATTCTTTAATTAAGTTTTCTAATCTATTCATAATCTTTCCTTTAATATTATAATAATTTAATTTTAGCAGAAAATAGTCATATTTATACTGCATATTATTGTTTATAACTGCCACATAGTTTTTTTAATTTGTAAAAACCGAAACCACAAAAACAAAATATTTGCAAAAACAAGGACCAAGTTTTTTTTTTTGATATAATTTTTATGCTATTAAATGAATAGCAACAGAAAATTTTATTTTTATACATTTATGATAGTAAATTTTGTATTAAATATTAAATGCATAATTTACATTGAAAGGAATTTATGACAAAAACAACTATTTCAAAATTTTTTTTCTTAAAAAAGCAACTCATAGTGGGGTGTTTTTCTGCCGCGTTAGTGGGTACTCCCTTAGTTTTTGCTTCTGCTTTTAGCATTAACCAAAAGCAAATACAAGACGAAATTAACATACCAAAATCAAGCATTAATATATCTCAAAAGTTAAAAGATATATTAACTGAATTTGTGTTTACCAATAATTCTAATTCTGAATTATCTCCAGAAATAGAAAATTTAGTAAAAGATTTAATGGAACAATCAATGGATGTGAATGTTTCTAAAGAAGAGTCAAGAAAGGCTTCCCTTTCTTTAATTCGTGAAACAAAAGAAAACTTTAAAGATAAGGAAGTCTTAGAAGAAGCATGATACCACTGATTTCCAATGGCCTTCTGAAAAAGTGCATACTATGCTTTAAATAGTATTGATGCGTTTTTAGGTTTAATAGGATCGCTATTTTCGCATCTACCATTATCGCTAGATGCCTTAGAAGCTTATGGTTATTATGCTATGGGAAATCTTCCTGCTGCGACCAAGAAAACAGCTTGAATATCAGCTAAATTAATTGTTTCGATGAATGCAAACAATACAAAAGTCGATTCAACAATATCTAACAGTGCACTACTTGATACAATTGAAAAGATGTCAGATGCAACATCATTTTTAGAAATAATAACAACTTATTTAAAATCGTTGGCTTCTAACACTGCATTTTATTATTTAAATAATCAATTCCAAAGTGTTATAAATAGTCTAAGAAGTAGTTTAAACATTTCAAAGTTAAAAGCTTGGGCTAATTATCTGTACTACAGTAGATTATATTGAGGTAATTAATGAAATTACTTAAATCTAAAAGAATTGGAAAAATTATTGTTAGTTTATCGGCAACTAGTATTCTTCCAGTTGTTGTATCTTGCTCAAATAACAGTTCTGATATTAATGCTTTTATAAAATCATACAATGATAATGAAGCAAAACATTCATCAGTTTTTGAAACAATTATTAAAGTTCCAGGTCGGGGAGATGTTTTAAGTTCATATTTGAGTTTTACATCTACTTTTCTTACAAAAGAAAATAATATGGCATACTTTATAGCAAGTAGGCCAAATATAGATACTATTAATCAAAAAGAGGTAGAAATAACTCTAGTGAATACAAATCTGTTACCCACTCATTCTCCAACGTATTATTTTGGTGGTAAAGTGAAATTTAATGTTATACACTCTGCAGATAATTATTTTATTTATTCATTGGATGAAAAACAATTATCAACAGATATTTCGAAAAAACCAATTGATGTACGTTGAACCTTATCGCAACCCTTATTAAAAGAACTGCAGCCACAACATAACCTAATTGGTGGTTTTGATGCTATTGACGGAACGGCGCTTCAAAATGACAAGATTATTTCATATACACCAATTCATAGCAATTCACTTTTATATAGACAGCCCTTATTTAGTGTATTTAATATCTTAAAATCAATTGTTAGTCCTACTTCTGAGGTAAAATCAAAGAAAGCTAATGAGTTAGTGTATACAAATCCTGCTTTTATTAACAATCAATTTTTTGGTAGTCCACTATTTTATGACAAGAAAATAGTTGGTATATTAACTAAATATAAAAATAATGAAACTAATCAAAATCAAACCCATTCAGTAACATTCCATCTCTTTACACAAAATGAAATTTCAAATATCAAAAAAGCAATAAACGATGCAAAACTAAAAGGAGGCAATGGTGCTTAATAAGATAAAATTTAAGAATTATATTTTGACAGACACAAAGTACAAATTTGTTTTCTTACTAGCTGCCTTAACAATTCTAAAGATTATTCTTGGAATTATTATATTCACAAGTCTAAATCCTACAAGCCTAGAACCAGATTATTTTGCTGGTGATAGAGTTCTAAGGTACCCAGAAGGATATATTGAGCTAGTAAACACAAATGAAAATTGGCTGCAAGCAGCTAATTTGCCTACTGATAACCCAACTTTATTATTCTTATTTGCTATAATTATAGGTATATCATCTTTAATTATAAGAATTACATTAGCTGTTAAATTAAGAAATGATGCAAGGTTTACTGTTTCTGGGTTTAGTTTAAGTCTTTACAGAACTCTACTTATTTGTTGGCCAACGTTAGGTATTGTTAAATTAATATCTAAATCTTACTCATTAGGTACAGGATGAACTGTTGAACAACTAATTAAAAAATGGAAAATACTCAATATTACTCGTGATACAATGGCTGTTTTACTTGGTATGGGTGTAGTTATATTGGGAATTTGAATAATAAAAACAACTTATGCACTTACCGGAGGAAATCCTGGTATTAGTGGTGCTTCGTTTGCGTTGTTTGTAATTATCTTAATTATTGCATTAGTTTTATTTATAGTATTTGTTGCACTACTTCCTGTAGTTTTAATTAGTGCTTATTCTGCTGAAGTTTATAACGAAATTAGAATTAAAACACAAAGTAGTTGAACTGTGGCTGGTTTTGTATTTTTCATGCCATTTCCTTTCATAAAAGCATATTATAATATTGAAAAACTTAAAAAACAATTAAAAGATGAAGAACAAGAAATTGAAAATACTGAAATTACAAACAAGTTATTTTACAGTGATTCAATTTTCAAAACTTCATGACATATTTTTTCTTTTGTTTCATTAATATTTGCCATTATTATAGCAATTTCAAAAATTTCAGGTTTAAATCATTCAGTTTTAGACATGCTAATAATTTGATGAATCTTTGCATCATTTGGTTTCTATCTTGTATATACAGTTCCAAGATATATCTCAAGTTTTGTATTAATTAAAAAACAAAAAAATAGCATAAAAGCTTTATATATTTTAGATATTTTTATACCTATTGTATCTATATATAATATAATTAAATACCGGAAAGAGCATAAATTCTTAGTATAAAATAAACAACTTCCTTATTTTAATGGGGAAGTTGTTTTTAACTAATAGTCATTTTGAAAATCATCTAAAGATTTCTATATCAGATATATTTCATTAAATAAAAAATATAATAATATATTTTTTTGTAATTACTACTTTTTTGGTTATCAGACAACTTAAAAATTTATTCCAATAAATAACACAAGCATATAATTTTAAACAACAATGATAAATTATATTTGTCATGATATTGTTTAGTTAGTTATTTATTTTTAATGAATTAGTAATTGCTGAAACAATTGTATTACTAAATAGTTTAAAGAATGGGGTTAGTTTACCATTATTAATTTTTTTACCCAAGTAAATTCCTATAATATTGTCTTTATATATTAGTGGTGAGCCAGAAGCTCCACTATTGTATTCAATGTCTTTGACAAATAACAAATTTGGTTCTAAAAATTCACTTTCTTTTTCCTTAAGGTAAAAAAATAAATTATGTGAACTTTGATTAAAATTATCATCTAACAATGTTACAAAACCAAGGCTATACAAAAAGTTTATTTGAGTTATTTTATTTTCAAAATAATTAAAATTTAAATTTTTAGTTATCGTTATATTATCAAATTCATATGTTTTATTTATTGTGAATATAGCAATATCTTCATCTTTATTATCATAAATAATAGTTATTTTAGAATTTAAATTTATTTCTTTTTTTATGTCATAAAACTGTATTAATTTAACTGATAAGTTGTACTCTTTAGATTCATTTATATTTAATGCTTTAAATGAATGTGATGTGGTTAAGAAAATCAATTCATCTGCATCTTCTTTAATTAATGTACTTGTAAATGTAGTTTTGATTTGATTATTATTGTAAATATTTACGTTAAATACGTTTTTCTTGACATCATTAATTTGATTTGCAGTAATTATATTTGAGGAACAAGATATTGTGGTAGTGAAGCAAAAAACACTAGTGGTAAAAAACATAAAAATATTTCTAATTTTTACTTTTTTCATACTTATATATTATATATGTAATTGAGAAATTATAGTAAGAATTTCTCGCTGTGTTAATAAACTTATTTCTGTTCTAATTTCTAATCTATATCAAAATGAAAAGAAGCCGATAATAATGATTTTGGAGATAAAATATAAGAATTATAATTTTATATTTAAATATAGTTTCCAACTGGAATATCTATTTATAATATTCTTCAGCATTGATAATAATAAGCATTTTTGGTTTAAAATGTACCAATCTTCTAATATTTTAGAGCGGATTCACTTGTGTTGTCTTTAAGGATCTTTAAAACTCTGTTATAATAAATATATAAAAAATTATTCAATTATCTAGAAGAAAGTTATTAATCATATTTATGGGATTTACAAAAAGAAAATTTTATTATTTAAGTATTTTATGTAGTCTTGGAATTTCTTTTCCAATAATTTTTACTGCCACAAAACCAATAACTCAAAATCAGGTTCAATCTGAAATTAAGCTAGATTCGGGTTCTATTGATGAAGCACAAAAACTAAAGGATTATTTAATTACTATTGTTTTTGAAAATAACGATAATAATAAAGAGGTGTTTAATATAATTGAAGATATTGTCAAATCGTTGATAGAAGCAAAAACTAAGAGTATGATATCAAATGAAGTAGCACACTTAGCTACATTAACCCTTATACAGGAAACCAAAAGAACGTTTAAAGATAAGATTGTTCTTGAAGAAGCTTGATACCACTGATTCCCATTGGCTTTTTGAAAGGGGGTTTATACTGCTGCTCTTTTAATTCATTTAATTAATTGAAATGTTTACGTAGGTGGTGAAATTGTCAAACATGCTGCACCATTATCTATAGACTTTGCTGAAATGTATATGAAATATAAAACTGGGGATATGAAGAGCCTGTCATTAAAAGTTGCACTTGTAATAGTTAAATTATTGGTGGCACTAAATAAAGGTGAATCAAGACTTGTTGATGATATTGCATCAAGTGTTATTTTTGACACAATTCAAAACAGTATAAATAAAGGTGATGCAAGTAGTCTTGTTTTCTCAATTTTAAAATCTCTTAATTTAATATTGTTCCTTGATCAAGTAAAGTTAAATAAAAATGTTGATATAGTTGTAAATACTATTACACAACAACTTACTACTGCATATGACACCTTGAAATTTAAATCTTTTATGAAATATATGTATTACAAAGCTTTATATGAAGGAAAATAAAATATGTATATAAAAAGATTTATAAAAAAAATATCACTAGTAGCAATGCCTGCCATTTCTTTCCTTTCTGTTAGCACAGCATGCACTAAGAGTGATATTGTTGGACTACGAGAAAATGAGAGAGTTTACAAAGAAAATAAGGAAAAGCATGATTCAATTTTTGAAACTATTTTACAATTGCCTAATTCAAATCCAAAAGATATTAATTCATATAAAACATTTACGCAACTTTTTTAACAAGAAATGATGATAATTATTACTTTTTAACTAGTAGAAATGATTTAAATGATATTAATCAAAATGAACTAAATATAAGTCTTGCAACTTTGAAGACAAATAATCCAAAACCTTTTTACTTCTTAAGTGGTAAAACTCAATTTAATATAGTTTTAAGTGCCGATCATTATTTGGTTTATTCAATCCAAAAAACAAACTTATCAAGCAATTGAAATAATAGAGTTATTAAGGCTCCAAACCATGGTAGTTCACCTTTTTTATACGAAATAAGTCAAAATAATGCTCAATTAGAAATAAATCCGGACAGAAAAGTTAACATGTAAATGTTAGCTTTTCTGTTACCATTCGTTGGTACCAACGAAGAATTTTTTTGAAAGGATAAATTATGTCAAGACATTTAAAGAAAGAAGAATTTGCAAAAATATATGAAGAATATCAAAAATCAGGTTTCCCAGGTGCTTTCCAAGCTATTTACCAAATATCACCAGAAACAAAAAACTTACAAAGAAATAGTGTAAAAGTTAGAATTAATAAAATAATTAAGTATTATAATTTAGGTATGGAAGACTTATTGCAGACAAAGAAAGGTGAAAGCCGCAAAAAAGGAAGCGGCAAACCTAAGACGAAAAGAGAACCAAATTGAGATATTTTTGATCGTGATGATTTGTTACAAATAGCTAAAAGATATTATGAAATTACCAACGAATTACCTAAAAGTAAGAAAGTTATTGAATCTAAAAGTTTTAGTATAAGTTATGTTAAGCTTGCAGAAGTTTTTGGCATTTCTAGACAAACAATTTCTAAAACTCAAAATATTAAAATTGCACAAAAACTCCCTAAATATAGTGATGTAATCGAAAAATCGTTCGCAGAAACAAAGTCAAGATATGGAAGGTTAAAACTAAGTGTTTACATATCTAAAAAATACAAAATAGATATAAACGAACGTTCATTAGGGAGATATATGAACCTTTTAGGCCTAAAATGTAAGCTTAGACAAAAATCAAAACGAAAAGAAATTAAAAACCTATCTACTCAGATTGATAACTTCGTAAATCGTGATTATAATGATCAAAACAATCGAAATATTTATGCAACTGATGTTTCATATATAAAAGCGCCAAAAGATGTGTTAGAATCACACGTTTATTTGTCTGCAATTTTGTCTCATAAAACTAAACAAATTATTGGTTTTAAATTATCAAAAAGTAATAATCTAGAACTAGTTTTAGACAATTTAAATTCATTAAAGCAATACAAATCCAAAAATTTTATCATTCACTCAGATCATGGCTTTCAATATACACATCATCAATATATTAAAGAAGTTAAAAATCTTGTTGGTATTATTTCGTTATCAAGAGTGGGAAATTCTCTAGATAATCGAGAAATTGAATATTGGTTTGGAATCATTAAAACTGAATTATTAAATGATTTAGATTATTCAAAAATAACATTTAATGAACTTAATGATATGATACAAGAATATGTAATTTGGTACAACAATGACCGAATTCAATCAAACTTAAACTGAAAAACTCCACAGCAATTTGCTATGGAATTATAAATAACTAAAATGTTAAATTTTGCTGTCCATGTTTAAAACCTTAAATTTTGCTAATACTTCCAAGATATCTAAAAATGATATTTTATCATATACACCAATAGATAATCATATGCTTGTAACTTCCCAGGCTTCTTTTGTAAATTCTAAAACTTTTAATTCGTTTAAATCAATTATTTCATCTTTATCAGAAGAGGTTGCTAGAACTGCAGATAAACTATCATATAAAAACCTTTCTTATATTAGTAATCAATTCTTAGGTAGTCCATTATTCTATAATAAAAATATTATTGGTGTTTTGAGTTCATATAAAAATACTAAAAATAACCATGTAACAATGAATATAGTTGATTTTTATATATTTACAGAGCAGGATATTAAAAATATAAAAAATGCAATAAATATGGATGGGTATAATGTTCGCGAAATTTAAATTTAAGAATAATGTATTGTCTGAGCAAAACTATAAACTCCTTTATAAAATTGCTTATATTATATTATTTCAAATTTTAGTGTTTATTATTATGCTTATAGTTTTTGGTTTTAGTGATATTTTATCATCTTTAGATACTGATTCTGTAGTGCTTGAACACCCTGAGGGTTATGCATCGTTTTGAGAAGGAGAAAGCCATTCTAGCGGTTCAATTTTCACAAGCATATGATTTTATCTTTTGTTAATTTCTGCACCGTATTCTTTTTCTGTAATATTAAGAAAGAGTTTAGTGCCTAAGTTGCAAAAAGATGAATATTTTATCGCCTCAAAATTATCATTTAAATTATATAAGTTTTTGATTTTTTTCTGGCCCTCTATAGCAGTTGCTAAATTGTTAATAAAATCATATTTTCCACCTAAAACATTGACTACCAAGCAATTGATAAAGAAATGAAAAATTATAAATGGAATAAGAGATGTCGTTTTAATTCTTAATTTAATAATTTTAATAACATTAATTATTCACTCATTTAGTTCAGTTTGGGGCACTTTTCTTGAATTTTCTTCTGATTGGAAAAGTTTTCTTTTAAGTATTCGCAACCATAATTTATTTATATCATTATGTATTTTTGCATCAATTCATCTTCCTTTTATTTTTATTTCATCTTATTCAGCGGATTTGTATAATGAAATATTACATAAAGAAAATAAGCAATGGACTCAGGTCGCTGGTGTCTTTTTTACCTTTTTTATATATATTAAAGGTTGAAAAAATATATTTCAATTATCAAAAGAATTAAAGAAAATTGAAGATGAATTAATTAACAAAGAAATTACATTTAAAGCATTTTATATAGAAACAATATATAAATTAATATGACAAGTTATCGGAATTTTATTAATTGCTTTAGCTTTTATATTTTATAAAGACTCTGCTTGGATTTTTGCGAATTTTTCAATGAAATCCGTTATGTTCTATATTTTGTTTTGTTTATTTCTAACATATCTAGTATATTTTTCGGCGCGTTATATATCGAACTTTATTGTATCAACTAGCGAAGATTTAAAACCAATATACAAATTACTTTATTTCATTGATTTATTAATTCCTATTATGTCTGTATACAATATATTAAAATATAGAAAAGCAAAACAATTATTTTTAGGTTAACTTACATTAACTTATTTATTTAAAATTCCTTCTAAAACTTAAAATTTTAGAAGGAATTTTATTATATTTCAACGGATTAAAGTTCTTTATTATAAAATAATAAATATATATATCAAAATTAAAGTATAATTTATTAATAATTAAGCAAAATTATTGAATTTTAATTAACTTTACATAACCATAAGTAAATTTGATTCAATGCAATAATTACGATAACAATTATTTAAAGGAGCATATTAATGACTAAAACAAAAATAAAAACGTTAATATATAAATCTTTTGCACTTATTGGAGCAATAACTCCAGTAATGACCTTTTCTGCCTCTTGTTCTTATATTACTTTTAATGAAAGAAAACTTAATGAGCGCCATTATGAAGAAAATAGAAACAAAAATAATTCAGTTTTCGAAACCATTATAAGAGCAAAAAATGGTAATGAGGAATCATATAAAACATTCACATCTACATATTTAAATAATAATAACGGAAAACTTTATTTTATAACAAGTAGAAGTGACTTAAAAGATTTAAATCAAAAAGAAGTGGATATAAGCCTCTCGACATTAATAGATCTTCTCGCTCGACCTGCATTTTTCTTTTATGCAACAACTAAGTTTGACGTAGTTTTAAGCACTGATGATTATCTTGTTTTTTCACTTTATAGCTTTAGTTTATCTAATGATTGAGATAATAGGACTATCAAGGCCCCAGGGCATGGTAACAACCCAATTTTTGAACAATTAAATCAACGTAATGAACTACTGGACTCGCTTTCTTCAATGGGTGCTGCAAACATTGAGAAAAAACATGCAATATCATATACCCCAATCCAAAGCACTTCTATTTTACACGACCAAAGACTTTTTATTGACTTTATTAAACATAATTCAATTGTTAATTTTGGATCAGAGGAAATTTCAAAATCAAGCAATAATATTACATACAAAAATATCTCATATATAAACAATCAATTTTTAGGATCACCCTTATATTATGATAAAAAAATTGTTGGAATTTTATCTTCATATAAAAATTATGAAAGTGACAAAAAGCCCACCCATACTGTAAATTTTTATATTTTTAATGATCAAGATATTAAAAATATAAAAAAGGCAACAAATAACTAGGAGAATTATGAAAGAAAAACTTAAATTCAAAAATTTACTTTTAACAAGTAATAATTATAAATTACTTTATATTATTAGTTTCTTTATCATAATAAAGATAATAGCATATTTAGTATTATTTATCCACTTAGGATTTCTCGATGCTTTCTTTTCTTCATCAGGGGCTGAAACAAAAGTTTTAATTAATCCTGAAGGTTATTTAACCTTTAGTGAAAGTGAATTACCAGTTAAGGAAACTGGATTAGATTTAAAAACCTTAATTTATGGTGGGATATTACTTTTATCAATGTTTCTATCACTAATATTTAGAAGCCAATTATCAAAGGGTTTAAACAAGGATGTTTATTTTCATGCTTCAAACTTAAATTTAAAAATATATCGTATTTTATTTCTATTTCATCCAATTTTAGCAATTGTTAAATTAATCTCAAAATCTTATAATATTAATCGTACTTTTACAACTAAAGAATTAATTAAAAAATGAAGAATTATTAATTCTTTCCGTGACACCTTTGGAATTTTATTTGCATTAATGCTGGTTGGGATATTTGTAATAGTGGGTACAAATTCTATATATGTAATATCAGATCATTACTCCACAAACATAATATATAATATAATGTTATCTATATTAGTTCCTACTATATTAGTTGGTGGGTCAATTATAGTAATTATCTCTTATCCTTTTATGTATATTTCAGCTTGTTCTGCAGAACTATATAACGAAATAATTGTTAAAGAAAACAAGCAGTGGAAAAAATCTCCCTACTTATTTTTTGCAAGCTTCCCCTACATTGTAGCTTGATCAAATGTAAATAATTTAGCAAAGGAAATAAAAGATAGAGAACAAGAATCAAATGATATCAATATTACAAAACATATGCTTTATTTAGAAACTATTTATAAATTAATTTGGCATGTATTTGGATTTTTATCTTTTATATTAGCTTTTGGTGTGTTTTATAATCAAATAGTTTTATTTCAATATTTTGATTTAAACCATCTTTTCTTTATCATTCTTATAGTTTTCTTTAGTATTTATTTAATTAGATTTATTCCTAATTATATTTCTGTTTTTTTCTTGCTAGATTTTAAAGAACCTAAAATAAAACTTCTTTATTTCATTGATTTGGTTATCCCGATAGTTTCAATTCGTAATATTTTAAATTATCGTAAGAATAAAGTAATTTTTGGAGTAAAGGAAGTTTAAAAAGTTTTCAATTATTTTAAAATAAGATAACAACATTTGCATTAATAGCAAATTATTAATTGGAAATGTCACATGCAAGTTTTTTTGCATGTGACATTGTTTTTGTCTGCCTTGTAATAAAATAGTTGTATTAATAATTTTTAAAAAATGAAAGGAGACTTTAAAATTATATGAAAAATTTAGAAAAATATATTTGTGTTTTTGACAAATATCGAAAAGAAAATAAATATCAACATTTTAAAATCGAAGAGAATTACAACACTATCTTGAAAATGCAAGGAGCTCTTGGGACACAACGAAAATTACGATCAGATCAAATCGATCTAGAACAACTTTATAATATTTTACAAGAACTTTCTGATGGCTTCTCAATCCAAGAAGTAGCCAAGATTTTTGATAGAGACATTCGAAGTATAAAAAGCAAAATCGAAATTATTACAAATCGCAGACCACTTAGTTTAGATAAACAAAATCGCTATGTTTGTCCTAAGTGTTCAAAAAGAGTAATGCGTGTTAAAACCCTTAATTTTACCAAGTTATACGAACATTTATTAGGCTATTCATTTTCGCGACTCTTTTTTGTAAGTGATGCAATTAAAGAGAAATGAAAGGCCTACAGAAAATATTGGTATAGTGAACTTAATACATACAATAAAAATAGAAATAAAAAGAATTTGCAGCAAAAAGAAGTTAAGAAATCAGTTACCTATCTTGTGAATTCTTTTAAAAAATTATCACCTGATGAATTTGCTCCTTCGCCTAGTACAATTTATAAAATAATTAAAAAATACCCTTATTTCCTTGATTTTGACCATATTGTTAAAAAATCTGAAGGCAAATATGGCATAAGGAAGCAAAAGCAAACCAAACCTAAAACATTAAAATATGCTACAGAAATTTCAAAACGTCCAGCTTATATTAATGATCGCTTGGAACATGGCCATTTTGAATTAGACACCGTTATTGGTAAAATCAATGATACATATTGTATTGTGACCATAATTGAACGGCAAACCAGAATGTCTTATGCTATGCTCTCAAAATGCAACTCCAAAGCTATAAAACAAACTCTTCTAAAACTAATCAAGAAACATAACTTAGAGATTAAAACTTTAACAGTTGATAATGGTAGTGAAAATGTCTTATTGCACCAGGTAATTCCAACTGAAAGATTATTTAAATGCCAACCATATAGTTCATGACAAAAAGGTTCAATAGAAAATATGCACCGCTTAATTAGGTATTACATTCCCAAAGGAAAAAGCTTAGATAAATACTCTCAGCAAGAAATTGATTATATGATGGAAAAAATAAATAACTATCGGCAAGTTGTCCGGCAATATAAGATAACCTAAAATTTTTTTAATCCCCCGCCTTTGATTGCAATCAAAGGGGCCTTACTTTTGACAAAAGTAAGCAAAACCGACGAGAAAACACTGCCGTGTTTTCTGTTTTCTCATACATTTTTTTATCTAAAAATTATGTTAAAATTGAAAAACAATTATTTTGTTAATATTTTGCAAGTGACTTTTCCAAAAAACAATTAATAGCAAATGTTGTTTTTTAGATAAAATATGTTAAAATTAAAACATAATTATTTTGTTAATATTTCGCGCGTGACTTTTCAAAAAAACATAAAAATTAAAAAATCTTTTAATATTTAAAAAATATAGTATAATAATAAAGCATTTTTGCAAATGGCACTATAGCCAAATGGCCAAGGCATGGGTCTGCAAAACCTTGAGTACGGGTTCGAATCCCGTTAGTGCCTCCATTTAAGTTTATATGCGTCCGTAGCTCAATTGGACAGAGTGTTAGGTTACGGCCCTAAAGGTTGCGGGTTCGACTCCTGCCGGGCGCGCCAATTTATAATATAAGATATGACGGGTTATCGCCTGTCTTTTTTATAAAATAAACATTTAGTAAATATATTATAATATTTGTTAATTTATTTACTAAATGTTTAAAAAAATATGTTAATCTTATATAACATGAGGAGTTAATATGGAAAAAATTAAACTTGGTTTTACAAATGATAGTTTTAAAGATAATGGCAGTTTTTACCAAATAAAAAAACTTAATAAATTCAATCATAAATTAGATTATAACTTATTAAAAGATTTTGAATTTGTACCAAAATTACTAGAAAACAGTGAAAAATTTATAAGATGACAATGAATTGAATCACAAGAAATTGAATTTGACGAGTTGCAGTTAAAAGAAATTGCACAAAATTTTTTAAAGTTGCATAATTCGCAGTTAAAATTTCCAAAATCAAACCATGCCCAAAGAGTTAAAGAATACAGAAATATCTTAAAACAAAAAAATATAAATATTGCAATATTAAATAAATATTACAGACGGATAAATAATATTTTAGCTCATAGTGAGAATAATAGACCGCTACATAACGATTTATATAAAGGTAACTTATTGTTAGATAAAAAAACCAATAAAATATTATTTATTGATTGAGAATATGCTTCAATGGGTGATAAGCATTTTGATCTAGCTTATTTTATTTGTGGATCATTTTTAACTAAAGAACAAGAAAAAATCTTTTTAGATGAATATGATATGTATTGAGAAGAATATTTGGTTCAACAAAAGATTTTAGTATATTATTTAACAATTTTATGGATTCATGCTCAAGATATTATGCCTTTCAGTGATGAATACTGTATTGCAAAACTAGAAGAAACGGTTCAAGAATATGATTATTTAAAAAAGAATAATTTATTTAGAAATTAAATAATTATTGGATAAAAGCAAGGATATTTGCCCTTGCTTTTATTTTAATGATTTTTTAATTTCTTTCCATGGATATGGAAATTGGTTTGGGGTTGATCTATTTTTAGTTATTGTAACAATTTTATTTTCCCGTGTATCATTCGTTAATATCAAATCTTCTATTTTTAAACTATAATTAAGTTTTTGTAAAATATCTTGAGCATCATTTATCTCTTCTTGGTATTTTTTACTTTTTAGCAAAATCATTTGTCCTTTAACTTTTACTAAGTGAAATGAAGACATTAATAAACCCCTTATACTTGAAACGGCCCTTGCAGTAACTATATCGAATAAATTCTTCTCTTTAACATCTTCAACTCTTGTTAGTTTTATTTCTACATAACTTCTTAAATTTAATTCATCGATTACGAAATTTAAGAAGTTAACTCTTTTTTGCAATGGTTCATAAATATAAACTTTGTTTTGAGGTTTAGTTAAAACATAAGGAATTGAAGGAAAACCTGCTCCTGCCCCAATATCTAAAATTGTGGTATTTTGTTTATCCTTTGTAATTTGCAGCATAAAAATCAAGGATTCTCAAATACCTTCTTCTCACAGTTTTTCACCGCTAAAACCAGTTAAATTCATAACTTTATTTTTTTCTTCAATTAACTGTACATATCTTTCAAATAAACCAAAGTCTCAAGTATTTACTAAACATAAATCTTTTATTTTTTCTTTGTATGTTTTTACTTGCATAATGAATATTATAAATGCATTTTATTTTTTATTTACGTAATTTTATTTTTTTTGTATAATACATAAGTTACTTTTAATAGTAACCGTTCCAAAAAGGTTTAAGCAGTATATAACTCACCTTAAGGACGAGCCACTTATTGGAGGTATTGCATGTTAGCAATTATCGAAACCGGTGGGAAACAACTTCTAGTTAAAGAAGGTCAAACAATTTTTGTTGAAAAACTTGAAGGTCAAGAAGGATCAGAAGTAAAATTTGATAAAGTTCTTCTTGTTGTTACTGAAAAAAGTTCAAAAGTTGGATCTCCTTTAGTTAAAAACGCTTTTGTAACAGGTGTTATTGAAAAACAAGGTAAAGCAAAGAAAATTGTTGTATATCGTCACAACGCAAAATCAACTCACAAAAGAAAACTTGGTCACCGTCAACCCTACACACGTATTAAAATAACTTCAATCGAAGGATAATTAGAAAATGGCAAAGACAAAAGCCGGTGGTTCTACTAAGAACGGTCGTGATTCGCATTCTAAACGTTTAGGTGCTAAGTTAGGTGATGGACAATTCGCTACAGCTGGATCAATTATTTACCGTCAAAGGGGTACTAAAATTCATGCTGGTGAGAATGTTGGTCGTGGTTCAGATGATACCCTTTACACTTTAATTACAGGTTACATTAAATACGAAAGCAAAAGAAATAGAAAGTATGTTTCAGTATACACCGAAAGACATACAAAATAAATATAAATAAAATGCAAGTTATTTCTAGCTTGTTTTTTATTTATATTTGAATAGTTTCAGCTATATAAGTAATTAATTTAACTCCAGATTTAATTAATTCATTATTTCCATCACTAATCCCATAACCTGGGAAACAAAAGACCTCTTTTCCAATGTCTAGAAAATAATTAACTAAATTATGGGTTTTAGATTTTTCTTTTGATGAGAAATAAATTAATTGATCTGAAAGTAAAGCTGCAAAATAATTATCACTTTTAAAATTTTCATACTGTACAGTATAGTTTATCGGATATTTACTAATAACTAATTCTTTATTTAGATCAATATTCTCAAAGTTGAACTTATCAAGTCCGCATTTTGCAATATGGATGATTGTTCCACCATATTTTTTGTATTGTTTAATGAATTCAAGTTCAGTATATTTATAACCATTTGTTACTAAGGTTGTTGTTTTCACTAGTTGTTCAATATTATCTTGAATATATTTTTGTGTAAAAGTATTATGTGTTTCATTAACTAGATAAACTTTTTGATGATTTGTTAAAATTTCTTTATTGCCTTTATAAAAGATAATGAATGGTGGGTGATTCCCTAATAATACATTATTTGGATATATATTATCCATAAGTGTTAAATATTTAATATTATGCTCTTTATATTTATTTTTTAGTTCTTGTAATTTAGTTTCATCTATTTTTTCTGTGTTTTTAATTGCTTGATAAATTCTGGCATTATCGCCTGCATATACGTCCGTAAAATAAAATAATATATCACTCATGATTCTCCATATTATTGTTATTAAGTTTAACTAAAAGAAACTAAAAATAAACAAAATATATTTATAAAGTCTAACAAATTCTTATACTAAATATTATTTAATAATAACTATATTTAAGTTTAACAACTTTTAACAAATAAGTATCAGGTTAATAGATATTTGAAAATAAGATAATTAATATATATTGAAAAATAATCTAATACAGATAAATCCCGACAGAAAAAGTTAACACGGAAATAAAGCCGGACAGAAAAGTTAACATGTAAATGTTAGCTTTTTTGTTACCATTCGTTGGTACCAACGAAAAAATTTTTTGAAAGGAAAATTATGTCAAGACATTTAAAGAAAGAAGGATTTGCAAAAATATATGAAGAATATCAAAAGTCAGGTTTCCCAGGTGCTTTTCGGGCTATTTACCAAATATCACCAGGAACAAAAAACTTACAAAGAAATAGTGTAAAAGTTAGAATTAATAAAATAATTAAGTATTATAATTTAGGTATGGAAGACTTATTGCAGACAAAGAAAGGCGAAAACCGCAAAAAAGGAAGTGGCAGTCCTAAGAAGAAAAGAGAACCAAATTGAGATATTTTTGATCGTGATGATTTGTTACAAATAGCTAAAAGATATTATGAAATTACCAATGAATTACCCAAAAGTAAGAAAGTTATTGAATTAAAAAGTTTTAGCATAAGTTATGTGAAGCTTTCAGAAGTTTTTGGCATTTCTAGGCAAACAATTTCTAAAACTCATAAGATTAAAATTTCACAAAAACTCCCTAAACATAGTGATGTAATTGAAAAATCGTTCATAGAAACAAAGTCAAGATATGGAAGGCTAAAGCTAAGTGTTTACATATCTCAAAAATACAAAATAGATATAAACGAACGTTCTTTAGGGAGATATATGAACCTTTTAGGCCTAAAATGTAAGCTTAGACAAAAATCAAAACGAAAAGAAATTAAAAATGTATCTTCACAAATTGATAACTTCGTAAATCGTGATTATAACGATCAAAACAATCGAAATATTTATGCAACTGATGTTTCATATATAAAAGCACCAAAAGACGTGTTAGAATCACACGTTTATTTGTCTGCAATTTTGTCTCATAAAACTAAACAAATTGTTGGTTTTAAATTATCAAGAAGTAATAATCTAGAACTAGTTTTAGACAATTTAAATTCATTAAAACAATACAAACCCAAAAATTTTATCATTCACTCAGATCATGGCTTTCAATATACACATCATCAATATATTAAAGAAGTTCAAAATATTGGTGGTGTTGTTTCGTTATCAAGAGTGGGAAATTCACTTGATAATCGAGAAATTGAATATTGGTTTGGGATCATTAAAACCGAATTATTAAATGATTTAGATTATTCCAAAATTGTTTTTTGGAAAAGTCACTTGCGAGATATTAACAAAATAATTGTCTTTTAATTTTAACATAAATTTTACATAAAAAATGTATGCGAAAACAGAAAACACGGCAGTGTTTTCTCGTCGGTTTTGCTTACTTTTGCCAAAAGTAAGGCCCCTTTGATTGCAATCAAAGGCGGGGGATTAAAAATTTCTTAGGTTATATTATATTGCCTTACAACTTGCCGATAGTTATTTATTTTATCCATCATATAATCAATTTCTTGCTGAGAGTATTTATCTAAGCTTTTTCCTTTGGGAATGTAATACCTAATTAAGCGGTGCATATTTTCTATTGAACCTTTTTGTCATGAACTATATGGTTGGCATTTAAATAATCTTTCAGTTGGAATTACCTGGTGCAATAAGACATTCTCACTACCATTATCAACAGTTAAAGTTTTAATGTCTAAGTTATGTTTCTTGATTAGTTTTAGAAGAGTTTGTTTTATAGCTTTGGAGTTGCGTTTTGAGAGCATAGCATAAGACATTCTGGTTTGCCGTTCAATTATCGTCACAATACAATATGTATCATTGATTTTACCAATAACGGTGTCTAATTCAAAATGGCCGTGTTCAGAGCGATCATTAATATAAGCTGGACGTTTCGAAATTTCTGTTGCATATTTTAATGTTTTAGGTTTGGTTTGTTTTTTCTTCCTTATGCCATATTTTCCTTCAGATTTTTTAACAATGTGGTCAAATTCAAGGAAATAAGGGTATTTTTTAATTATTTTATAAATTGTACTAGGTGAGGGAGCAAATTCATCAGGGGATAATTTTTTAAAACAATTAACAAGATAGGTAACTGATTTCTTAACTTCTTTTTGCTGCAAATTCTTTTTATTTCTATTTTTATTGTATGTATTAAGTTCACTATACCAATATTTTCTGTAGGCCTTTCATTTCTCTTTAATTGCATCACTTACAAAAAAGAGTCGCGAAAATGAATAGCCTAATAAATGTTCGTATAACTTGGTAAAATTAAGGGTTTTAACACGCATTACTCTTTTTGAACACTTAGGACAAACATAGCGATTTTGT
Source organism: Mycoplasma sp. 10961 (assembly GCF_055523525.1). Lineage (NCBI taxonomy): Bacteria > Bacillati > Mycoplasmatota > Mollicutes > Mycoplasmatales > Mycoplasmataceae > Mycoplasma > Mycoplasma sp. 10961. The sequence goes on along the minus strand of NZ_JBVFVD010000001.1, from coordinate 579,339 downwards.
TTATCTAAACTAAGTGGTCTGCGATTTGTAATAATTTCGATTTTGCTTTTTATACTTCGAATGTCTCTATCAAAAATCTTGGCTACTTCTTGGATTGAGAAGCCATCAGAAAGTTCTTGTAAAATATTATAAAGTTGTTCTAGATCGATTTGGTTTGCTCGTAATTTTCGTTGCGACTCAAGAGCTCCTTGCATTTTCAAAATAGTATTATAATTCTCTTCGATTTTAAAATGTTGATATTTATTTTCTTTTCGATATTTGTCAAAAACACAAATATATTTTTCTAAATTTTTCATATAATTTTAAGGTCTCCTTTATTTTTTGAAAAATTATTAATACAACTATTTTATTACAAGGCAGACAAAAACAATGTCACATGCAAAAAACTTGCATGTGACATTTCCAATTAATAATTATTCCAAAATAACATTCAATGAACTCAATGATATGATACAAGAATATGTAGTTTGGTATAATAACGATCGAATTCAATCAAACTTAAACTGAAAAACGCCAAAGCAATTTGCAATGGCATTATAAGTTACTAAAATGTTAAATTTTGCTGTCCATGTTTAAAATGTTAGTTTTTTCTGTCGGGCTTTAAAAATTAATCAAGAAATTATTATCAATCATAAAAATAAAAATTAACAAAGAAAAATAGTGAACCCCTAAGCTCGATCAAATTAATTGGTAAAACTTAGGGGGTTCACTATATTATCTTATATATGATTTTATTTGTGAAATTGTAATTTCTATATCTATTATTTTAATTATCTTCTCTTTGGCTTGAGAATAAATCGAAATTATTATTTTCACTTTCACTAGCATCAATATAATTAAAATCATCCATTTTAGGTAAATCTCTTAAAGAAGTTAAACGAAAGTGATCGTAAAATTTACTAGTTACACCATATAAAATTGGTTTTCCTGGAGTTGGTGAAACCCCAACTTCTTCTACTACTCCTTTTTGGACTAAATTATTAATAATTTGGTCTGATGAAGCACCGCCACGTATTTTTGTAATTTGAGATTTAGTAATTGGCTGCTTATACGCAATAATTCCAGCAACTTCAATTGCTGCATTTGATAATTTATTAGGGCGTACGATAGTAACTAATTTTGAAACATAATCTTTGACTGATTCACGCGTTGCTAATTTGTAAATTTCATCATAAACAACAACCTTTAGTCCACGATCTTCTGAATTATAAGCTTTATGAAAATCTTGCATAACTTTTTTAGCTTCTATTACGTTATTAAGATTAAAAACTAATTTCACTTGTTCTAAAGTTAAGCCAGCATCTCCTTGAATATACAAAAGCGATTCTAAAATTTTATTTTTCATTGTAATATTCTCCCCGTGTTATGTATATAATATCAAATTGTTTGTCTTGGTGAATTACTAAGTATTGTCTTCTGGCTAAATCTAATAGAGCGATTAAGGTAATTACAAAGTGTTGGATTGAGGGTTGTTTAAATATTTCTTCGAATTCAACACGTTCTTTTTGATCTAACAATCCCCTAATAAAAGGAAACATTTCAGCTGGTGTAACATTAACTTTTTCTAATTTTGTTTTTCTTAATTCTTTTGCATAAACTCTTTCAAACATACGCCGCAATGTTGTGATTAGTGTCATTGGACTAGAATGTCCATCAAGTTTACTTTGGTCATTATCTAAAATAAAGTTAACAATATCACTTGGTGGTTTAATATAAATATTATTCCGATTTTCTTGAAAAGTTTTTAAGGCTAATTGAATATCTTTAAATTGTTGATATTCAATTAATTCTTGTAAAAAGACCTTCTTTTCTTCTTCAACTTCTAAAATAACTTCAGGATCTTGAAGCAACATTTTTGCTTTTAGATTAATCATTGTTGAAGCCATTAATAAATAATCGGCAGCTATATCAATTTCTTGCTCTTTGATTTGATTAATAATATCGATATATTGAGTTGCTAATTCAATTAAATCGATATTCATAATATCAATTTTTTTATCTTTAATTAGATCTAAAAGTAAATCTAAAGGACCATCGAACACTTCCTTAATTTTAAAGCGGTAGTCTGAAGAATAATCTATAGTTTTAATTTTTTTCATTTTGCTTGTTTATTTCAGCTGTAATAAGGTTTTTAACACGTTGTGCAATAGCTTGTGGTTCTTGACCAATAATATCTCTTGCTTTAATTAATGGTAAAAATGTTAGTGTAACTTTACTTCTTGAAGTCTTTGAACTATTAAAAGAATCTAATGCTCCGTTAATTGCAACAGGGACAATCGGCAAGAATTTTTGAACTGCAATTTTAAAAGCACCTGCCTTAAAGTTGCCTAGCTCAGGAGTCTTGATACGGTGTGCTTCAGGGAAAATAATTCCAAAAGTTTTCTTTTCACGGATATAATCACCAAAAGCATTTAAGGTCTTAAGGCTGTTACGAAAATCATTAGGATCTAACAAGAATGTATCTAATAGTTTTAAAGCATGTTTAGTAGTAAGAGATTTATCTAATTCATTTTTAGCAACAAATGTGGGTATACGCTGGTCAATATTTTCAAGGTGGGCCTCTTTTTCTAAAGCCACCAGCAATGCTAAAACATCAGTATATGATTTATGATTTGGCACAATCAATACAGGTCCTGTCTTAGGTAAATTATCAATACCTTTAACATTTACATCAATATTATAAAGTTTCAAGGCTTTCTTTGCCAATCTGGCTAATTTATTATATCTATCATAACCAGGTACAAAATCTGGTGTTTTAATATACTTTTTAGCTAACCTTCTAATTGAAAGAAATCTAAAAAATCATGGTATAGCAAATAAAACCATTTTTAACTTTGGAATTATAGTCATAAAACTCCTTTTAATTTTTAATTTTAACAACAAATGCTATTAATCAATCACCCTCATGGCTAATTGAAATGGCAAAATCTTGAAATGTTCAACGATTATTATTTTTTAACAGTTCTATTTTAGAAAATTCAAAATATTGATTATCAGCTTTAAAGATAGCTTCTTTAATAGTCCAGGATCTTGCTAAAAATAAAGCTCGCTGGGATGGGTCTTTTAAGTTTTGAAATTTTTCAAATTCTATCTTTGATAAAATACGTTTTGCAAATTGAATTGATTTATTATTGAACCGTGAGATGCGTGTCAAGTCTACGCCATTTAATAGCAACATAGTATATTAAATTTTAACATATTTAAAGATGTATAAATCAAAATTACTTAATTAATCTCAAAAGGATTTAAATCATTAATAATTCCGAAAAAAATTCTGGTTCAATACATGATTTGGATAAATTCTCCATATGCTTCCTCATTTTGTTTTGCAAACTCAATGTCAATACTAGTGGTGGTGTTATTATATGAAAGTAAATAATTATTAAACACTTGATGACTTATATTTTTTAAATGATTTAATGTATGATCTTGTTCATAATTTAATAAAGCATCATACTGAACATCAGTAGTGCCTTGAAAATCTAAATTATTTTGATTTAGTTTTAAATAGATAATTACCTTTGACAATTTACTAGTTAACATAGCTTGGCCAATTTTTGAAATATCTGATGGGAAAGTTAAATAATCACAGAATACTTTACAAGGTTCTAAAATTGGTTTAAAAAAGTTCATTATTGATTTAGCACTTTGATCAAGATTTTTATCATATGATATGAATAAATTTAGTTTAACAAATTCTTTATGACTTAAATTAAAATTAGTTAAAAACCATGCCAATTTTAAAGCTAAATTAATGGTTAAATCATATTCATAAATAATATGTTGATTCTTAGAGTACCCTGCAACTAATTTTTTAATGTTAATGCCTTGGGTTGCTAGTAAAGTTAAGGTAAGGTCATTAAAAAAGTAAAAAGAATGATTTAAATCAGATGATATTGCACGAATATTTTTATTAGGGATTTTATGATTTTTTAAATAACTTAGTCATTCTTTTTTGCCTAAGAAGTAAATTAATTTATCAATTAGAAAATGACTTGATCTTTCGCTAAATTTGGACATGAGGATATTTACGATATCTTTATTTTTTTGCTCTGATAAATCATAAAAACCATCCGCAAAGCAAATTGCTATATTGTTATTTTCGTCTTGATCAAAATATTTATCTAATTTTTGTTTAATTACATACAGTTGATCTTGACCATTGATAAAATGCAGCATAATTCGTTTTTGGTTTGTGTAGTTATTTTTACCTAAGATAAAACTTATTGTGCTTTTAATTAAGTTTCGCGTCATATGTGAAGCAAAAACTATTAAGTGCTTAACACCATTATTATAAATATTGTTACAAAATTTAATAATGGAGTTGATTCCATTAATTGAATAATTAACAGCTATATCATCAAAATTTAAATATTCTGAACCTTTAAAATTTAGAGACTTAATTTTTTGTATTATTTTTTTGTTTTGTTCAAAATATGCTTGAGTATCTATATCATATCCTTTAATATTTATTTTGCCCATTATTTATGTTCTCTTTTGCTTTTTATATTTATTAATGACTAATTGATTGTAGTTTGACAATGCCTTAAACCCACCGGGAGTTTTTTGCAATTTGGAATTTATTTTAGCTTTTGATTCGTTGGGGTGGTTACGTTTAAAACTACCATAACAAATTTTGTTCTTTTTTTTGTCTATTGTACAGTTTAAGTGCACGAAATTAATAGTATCTCCTACTGAAAAAAATGTAAATAAATTTTTGTTTGGATAATCAGAAACTTCATTATAGTTTATTTTGTAAGTGGTACCTTGTTTGGTTTGCAAGGTTATATTTTTATAAGTTATTTTTTTTATTTTCGCTATAACAATATCTCCATTTTCGTATTTTGTAATCATAATTACATTATACCTGAAAATTATTAGAATATAGTATTAATTGGAAATGTCACATGCAAGTTTTTTGCATGTGACATTGTTTTTGTCTGCCTTGTAATAAAATAGTTGTATTAATAATTTTTCAAAAAATAAAGGAGAACTTAAAATTATATGAAAAATTTAGAAAAATATATTTGTGTTTTTGACAAATATCGAAAAGAAAATAAATATCAACATTTTAAAATCGAAGAGAATCATAATACTATCTTGAAAATGCAAGGAGCTCTTGAGTCGCATCGAAAATTACGATCAGATCAAATTGATCTAGAGCAACTTTATAATATTTTACAAGAACTTTCTGAAGGCTTCTCAATCCAAGAAGTAGCCAAGATTTTTGATAGAGACATTCGAAGTATAAAAAGTAAAATCCGAATTATTACAAATCGCAAACCACTTAGTTTAGATAAACAAAATCGCTATGTTTGTCCTAAGTGTTCAAAAAGAGTAATGTGGGTTAAAACCCTTAATTTTACTAAACTATACGAACATTTATTAGGTTATTCATTTTCGCGACTCTTTTTTGTAAGTGATGCAATTAAAGAGAAATGAAAGACCTACAGAAAATATTGGTATAGTGAACTTAATACATACAATAAAAATAGAAATAAAAAGAATTTGCAGCAAAAAGAAGTTAAGAAATCAGTTACCTATCTTGTGAATTCTTTTAAAAAATTATCCCCTGATGAATTTGCTCCCTCACCTAGTACAATTTATAAAATAATTAAAAAATACCCTTATTTTAGACAGGGAAAAAATATTCGGACAAAATCCGAATATTTTTAATATAAAGAAAAAGAGGTAGTTATGAGACATTTAAAGACTAAAGAATGAATCAAAATTTTTGACTTATACGATAAATATTTGAACCTGGGAATAACCAAGTCAGAATTTGAAAATTTATGTTTTGATATCAGAAAAGTATACTGAAATAAAGAATCAATGAGAAATATGTTAAAGAAAAGAAAACTGTATAATTTAAATATGAACATAGAATCACAAAGCGGTAAATCACCTAAGAAAGATAAAGGTGTTGGGAGAAAGAAAAAGAAAGTTCTCGATTATACATGAATTGATACTCTTAAAGATGATGAAAAAGATGCAGTTATAAAATACTACTATCGAATTTTTAATGAAAATAATATTGATGCAGATATCTCAAAGATAAAGAAAATCAAGAATCTTTCACATACTAAAAAATCTAAAATGATATGTGTTTCAAGATCTACATATTACGAGAAATTGAAAGATAACAACAAGACTAAAGAACTAAAGGTTAAACACAAAGAAATAATTTTTCAAAGTTTTGTCGAAAATAAAGAAAGGTATGGACGAAGGAGACTTGCTAAATATATTTTCCAAGAATATAATATTCAAATAAATCCTAGAACCCTAGGAAATTATATGAAAAAGCTTAATTTGAAAACATTTGTTAGACAAAAACGTAAAACCAAGGAATCTAAAAATACTAGTATTAAAATACCTGATTTAGTAAAAAGAGATTATAATTCAAGCAACAATAATATATATGCAACAGACGTGACCTATATACCAGCACCAAAAGATATTGAACAGAATCATATTTATTTATCTGCAATTATTGATCATAAAACTAAGTTTGTGACCTATGAATTATCACTTAGAAATGATACTGAACTAATTTTGAATAATATCACCAATACAAAATTCAAAAATAATTTTATTTTACATTCTGACCATGGATCTGCTTATTCTTCGCTTGAATATACTAAGAAAATAAAATCACTAAAAGGTAAAATATCAATGTCAAGAATTGGTAATAGTCTTGACAATCGTGAAATTGAGTATTTCTTCTCAATTCTTAAAAGTGAAATTTTCCCAAATTTTGATCAAACCTGTAAAAGACTTACTTTTATTGAATTATCACAAAAAATCAAAGAATTTATAAACTGATATAATTATAAAAGAATAAGATAAAAAAACCTTCCCCAAAGCATTCCGTTTGGCTTAGCCAAATGGTATGGTTGGGGAAGGTAAAACCGTCCGAAAAAAATTTCCCAGTTTATTTCCTTGAATTTGACCACATTGTTAGAAAATCTGAAGGCAAATATGGCATAAGGAAGAAGAAGCAAACCAAACCTAAAACATTAAAATATGCTACAGAAATTTCAAAACGTCCAGCTTATATTAATGATCGCTTGGAACACGGCCATTTTGAATTAGACACCGTTATTGGTAAAATCAATGATACATATTGTATTGTAACCATAATTGAACGGCAAACCAGAATGTCTTATGCTATGCTCTCAAAACGCAACTCCAAAGCTATCAAACAAACTCTTATCAAACTAATCAAGAAACATAACTTAGACATTAAAACTTTAACAGTTGATAATGGTAGTGAAAATGTCTTATTGCACCAGGTAATTCCAACTGAAAGATTATTTAAATGCCAACCATATAGTTCATGACAAAAAGGTTCAATAGAAAATATGCACCGCTTAATTAGGTATTACATTCCCAAAGGAAAAAGCTTAGATAAATACTCTCAGCAAGAAATTGATTATATGATGGAAAAAATAAATAACTATCGGCAAGTTGTACGCCAATATAAGATAACCTAAAATTTTTTTTAATCCCCCGCCTTTGATTGCAATCAAAGGGGCCTTACTTTTGACAAAAGTAAGCAAAACCGACGAGAAAACACTGCCGTGTTTTCTGTTTTCGCATACATTTTTTATCTAAAAATTATGTTAAAATTAAAAGACAATTATTTTGTTAATATCTCGCAAGTGACTTTTCCAAAAAACAATTTTTATTATTCTCTTTTTTATTAAAAAATATTAAAATTAATATGCATCAATTTTTATTTCATCATTGATGCTTCTGTGTAATGTTCGAAGTATCTCTAAATACTCAGCCATAATCTTATTGGCTTCAAGGTTATTTCCTTGTGCATTCACAGAGACACTATTAAACTTTGAGATGTATAATTCAAGAGTTTTAAAAAATGAGTTTGTTTTCTTATGGATAAATGCTAGTTTTCCAACGGCAGGGATAGAATAATCTAAACCTTTCTCAAGAGCTCACATTTCTGTAAAGCTTAGATATTTTCCATTAGGTTCTTTGGCAAAGTATTTTTTTCCATTATATTTAAAATACAAATTATCATCAGAACAATGTACTAACACAACATCAGAATTATAAGGAAATATAATCCTTTTGTCATGCATATCGAAAGCTGCAAGGTTTTTACCTTGGTATCTAACAACACCATTTAAAACTTTTCTATTAATCTCTAAATCAACGGCTCAATTGCCGTTTTTCTTTCCTTCTTTTTGAAAGACATTATGTTTAGAAATTATTTTTTTATTCCTCGTGTTGTAATAATTTTGAAATACTTCGTTATTTTGCTTTAAATCATTAATATCTTTATATCCGTTTTCATGAATTAATAATGGGTATTGATCTAATGATGTTCTAAAAGATCTCTCAACGTGAGGTTTATGTTTGGGATTAGATGAACTGAGTACTTCTATTCCTTTTTTATTTAAATCTTTTTCAAAAATTGTTTGTGTGTTTTCGTTTCCCCAAAAAGTTCTTCTTTTATCAGTATAAATTTTCTTTGGAAATCCATATTTCTTAAATACTATTTCTAACAGTCTTTGATATCCTAATGTTGTTTCTTGTTCTTCAAATCATGCTGCTAATAATGTTCCAGTGGCAACATCAATTGCATGATAAAGATAGAATGGTTTATTATTTTTTAAATATGGTTCAAGCTGAGCATCGATTTCAACAATTTCACCAAATTCTAAATTTTTCTTTAGACCCAAAATTTGTCTTTGTTTTTCATTTTGTTTAATTTGTTTATAATATTTTTTTAATAGCAATGTTGTCTCTTGTGAAGTTTTCTTCTTTGATAATTTTGCTATTTTTCTTCCTCTTTTGGTTGTATGTATATTAAATAATCCTAATTGGTTGAATCTTCTTACTAAAGTTTTGTAAGAAATTTTTTGCCTTATAAAATAACCATATTCTGAATAATAATAACTTTTAAACGAAAGTTGGTTATTTGTTAGAACACTGTTTAAAATAATTTCACATGTTTTTAAATAATCTTTAAACACTAATTCAATTTCTGAATCGGTAACTTTGCAACTTCTTTGTTGATTTTTATTTTTATGACTGATGTCAATTTCTTGATTACTTTTTATTATTTTTTTATATCTTTTTACAGTTGATACACTAAGGTTTGTAATTAAACTAAGTTGAGATAAAGATTTTTCAATATTAGCAGCAATTAATATGAGAGATTGCTGTTTTTTTAGTTCGTAGTTTGTTAAGTTTTTGTACTTATCTATGTTATGTTTGATTCTCATAAATAATTTATACCATATTTTAATTAAATTAGTTCATTTTCCAAGGGATTTATATATGGACCTAAATAGTTGTCATTGGACATCTTATAGACAGGGAAAAAATATTCGGACAAAATCCGAATATTTTTAATATAAAGAAAGAGAGGTAGTTATGAGGCATTTAAAGACTAAAGAATGAATCAAAATTTTTGACTTATACGATAAATATTTGAACCTGGGAATAACGAAGGCAGAATTTGATAATTTCTGTTTTGATATCAGAAAAGTATACTGAAATAAAGAATCAATGAGAAATATGTTAAAGAAAAGAAAACTGTATAATTTAAATATGAACATAGAATCACAAAGCGGTAAATCACCTAAGAAAGATAAAGGTGTTGGGAGAAAGAAAAAGAAAGTTCTCGATTATACATGAATTGATACTCTTAAAGATGATGAAAAAGATGCAGTTATAAAATACTACTATCGAATTTTTAATGAAAATAATATTGATGCAGATATCTCAAAGATAAAGAAAATCAAGAATCTTTCACATACTAAAAAATCTAAAATGATATGTGTTTCAAGATCTACATATTACGAGAAATTGAAAGATAACAACAAGACTAAAGAACTAAAGGTTAAACACAAAGAAATAATTTTTCAAAGTTTTGTCGAAAATAAAGAAAGGTATGGACGAAGGAGACTTGCTAAATATATTTTCCAAGAATATAATATTCAAATAAATCCTAGAACCCTAGGAAATTATATGAAAAAGCTTAATTTGAAAACATTTGTTAGACAAAAACGTAAAACCAAGGAATCTAAAAATACTAGTATTAAAATACCTGATTTAGTAAAAAGAGATTATAATTCACGTAACAATAATATATATGCAACAGACGTGACCTATATACCAGCACCAAAAGATATTGAACAGAATCATATTTATTTATCTGCAATTATTGATCATAAAACTAAGTTTGTGACCTATGAATTATCACTTAGAAATGATACTGAACTAATTTTGAATAATATCACCAATACAAAATTCAAAAATAATTTTATTTTACATTCTGACCATGGATCTGCTTATTCTTCGCTTGAATATACTAAGAAAATAAAATCACTAAAAGGTAAAATATCAATGTCAAGAATTGGTAATAGTCTTGACAATCGTGAAATTGAGTATTTCTTTTCAATTCTTAAAAGTGAAATTTTCCCAAATTTTGATCAAACCTGTAAAAGACTTACTTTTATTGAATTATCACAAAAAATCAAAGAATTTATAAACTGATATAATTATAAAAGAATAAGATAAAAAAACCTTCCCAAAGCATTCCGTTTGGCTTAGCCAAATGGTATGGTTGGGGAAGGTAAAACCGTCCGAAAAAAATTTCCCAGTTTACTTATGCTATGCTCTCAAAACGCAACTTCAAAGCTATAAAACAAACTCTTCTAAAACTAATCAAGAAACACAACTTAGAGATTAAAACTTTAACTGTTGATAATGGTAGTGAAAATGTCTTATTGCACCAGGTTATTCCAACCGAAAGATTATTTAAATGCCAACCATATAGTTCATGACAAAAAGGTTCAATAGAAAATATGCACCGCTTAATTAGGTATTACATTCCCAAAGGAAAAAGTCTAGATAAATACTCTCAGCAAGAAATTGATTATATGATGGATAAAATAAATAACTATCGGCAAGTTGTAAGGCAATATAAGATAACCTAAAAACTTTTTTAATCCCCCGCCTTTGATTGCAATCAAAGGAGCCTTACTTTTGACAAAAGTAAGCAAAACCGACGAGAAAACACTGCAGTGTTTTCTGTTTTCGCATACATTTTTTTATCTAAAAATTATGTTAAAATTAAAAGACAATTATTTTGTTAATATCTCGCAAGTGACTTTTCCAAAAAACATATTAGAATATAGTAAGTTTTACATTTCTAAAAAATAGCTTATTTGGTATAATTTTAATATTATTTTATATATTTACATATTTGGAGGTTATCTAGAAGTTATGAACAAAAATTATAATCATTTAGAAGTTGAAAAAGATATTGAAAAAAAATGAAGAGATAAAAAATATTTTATTACTCATAATAAAAAAATAAAACCATTTACAATTTTGTTACCACCACCTAATGTAACCGGTAAATTACATTTAGGTCATGCACTAGATGTATATATTCCAGATACAATTATAAGGTATAAAAAATTAAAAGGTTACGATGTAATGTGGATTCCCGGTATGGATCATGCTGGGATTGCAACACAATCTAAAGTGGAAGATGTGATTTATAAACAAACGGGGCAAACTCGCCACGATTTAGGTCGAGAAAAGTTTTTAGAACAAGTTTGAGCATGGAAAGACGAATATGCCAATTTATTTAGAAAACAATGAGCCAGGGTTGGCCTTGCATTAGATTATGAAAATGAACGTTTTACTTTAGATAAAGATGCTAGTAATGCTGTGCAAAGTGTATTTATTAAACTATATGAAAAAGGTTATATTTACCGGGGAGTTAAAGCTGTGCACTGGGATATTCAGTTACAAACTGCAATATCAAATATTGAAGTAATTAATGAGCCAACCACTCAGATTATGTACTATATTAAGTATAAGGTTTTTGAAACTAATGAGGATTTAATAGTTGCAACAGTGCGTCCTGAAACTTTACTTAGTGATATTGCAATTGTTTATAACCCAATGGATCAAAAATACAAAAAATATAAAAACCTTCATGTTGTTCATCCATTAACGCAGAAAGTTTTACCAATCATAGAAGATGAATATGTTGATCCAGATTTTGGAACAGGGTTAATGAAACTTTCTGCACATGCTGATGCGGATATCGAAATTATTCAAAAATTAGGATTAGAAATTATTGAATCAATTGATAAAAATGGATTTATTAATTATCCAAATACTAAATTTCATGGGTTAGAGAGATTTCAAGCCCGAATAGAAATTGCTAAATATTTAGAAGAGCATAACTTTATTTTTAAAAAAGAAGAAGTAACTTCAAATGTCTCAATTTCTGATCGTAGTAAAAGTGTTACTGAAATTTTAGTTTTACCTCAATGATTTGTTAAAATGGATGATTTAAAAGATTTAATTATTAAAAATATGAAATCAAAGGACCAAGTCAAGTTTTATCCAAAACGCTTAAAACACACAATGCAACAATGAATGGATAAAATCCATGATTGAAACATTTCACGCCAAATTTGATGAGGTCATCGTATTCCTGCCTGGTATAAAGAAAATCAAATTAAAGTTCAAGTTGATAGTCCAGGTGAAGGTTGAAAACAAGATGAAGATGTTTTAGATACTTGGTTTTCTTCAGGCATTGCACCATTTACATTTATGGGTTGGCCAAATAATACCAAAATGCTTGAAAGATATTATCCGACTAGTTTATTAGTGACAGGTTATGACATTATTTTCTTTTGAGTTGCTCGAATGTACTTTATGGGTCTTGAGTTTATGAAACAAAAACCATTTAAGGAATTATTATTCCATGGTTTAATTCGGGATGAAAAAGGGCAAAAAATGTCTAAATCATTAAATAATGGTGTGGATCCTATGGATTTAATTGATCAATATGGATCAGATTCATTGCGTTGGTTTTTATTAACAAATACCTCTCCAGGAATGGATATTAGATTTTCAACTCAAAAAGTTGAAAGTGCTTGGAGACTTAATAATAAACTTTGAAATATTGCTAATTATATTCAAAGTTTACCAGATAATCCATCTAAAGAAAAAACACCATATGATTATTGAATCTTAGATAAATTAGCCAATTTATCTAAGAAAATTACAAAATTAATTAAACAATATGAATTTGCAATCATTGGTTCAGAAATTTACAAATTTGTTTTTAACTACTTAAGCAGCTGATATATTGAGTTTTTAAAATCAACTCAAAATAAACAAGTAGCCCTTAACATCTTGAGTAAAACCTTAATTGTTTTACATCCGTTTTTACCATTTATAACTGACCGTTTATATTCAGAAATATATCAAGCTGAATTATTGGAACAAAAAATGCCAATGCTTCGCTCTTATGATTTTGTTAGTAGCATAGATGAAGTTATTGAACTAGTTACTGCATTAAGAAAATACCGCGATGATATGCAAATTTCTAAAAAAGATCTTTTAGAATATTGATATTCTGGAAAAATTGAGCCTAAGTGAATTGAGATTATTAACCGTATGGCTAATGCAAAATTAACCCAGAACGACGATTATTTAATTTCTATTAATAAAGAAAGTTTATTTATTAAGCAATCAAGTGAATTAAAAAACAAAAATAAACTAGAATTAATTGAAAAAATTAAATATCTTGAATCTGAGGTAAAAAGATCGCAAAACATTTTAGCAAATCAAAGATTTGTACAAGCAGCTCCGCCAGAGAAAGTCGAAGCAGAACGTTTAAAATTAGATAAATACACTAGTGAACTAAATAAATATATGGAGGAATTAAAATGCAAATATTAAGTGGTAAAGAATTAGCAAAGCTAGAAACTGAAAAAATTAAACAAGAACTAGAATCTTTAAATTTCCCCCGCCGCCCAATTTTATCGATAGTTCAAGTTGGTGATAATGAAGCCTCTAATAAATATATTAATGCTAAATTAAAAAAATGTGAAGAAGTCGGAGTTGAAGGAAGATTGCATAAGTTTGATGAAAAAATTACACAAAATTCTCTTTTGAAAAAACTCGATTTAATTAATTTAGAATCAGATGGTGTAATTGTACAATTGCCCTTGCCTAAACATATCCCAACCCAAGTTATTTTGGATTCAATTCCATTTGAAAAAGATGTTGATGGTTTATCAACTCGTAATGAATTTAAACTATACAACCGTAAAGAAGAGAAATGCTTTGTTCCAGCAACGGCGCGTGCTGTTATGGAAATAATGGATCATTACAACATTAATTACAAAAAAGATGTTAAGGTTTGTGTTGTCGGGCGCTCGCACCTAGTAGGAAAACCAATTGCCCATTTAATTAAGAAATATGGTGTAGATGTGGCTACATTTAATGAAAAAACTGGCATTAAAGGTGTTGAATCTGGCGATGTTGTCATAGTGGCCATTGGTGTTGCTAAGTATATCAAAGCCGAAAATATTAAAGAAGGTGCCGTGGTTATTGACATTGGCATTAATTTAGATAATAAATTAACAAAAGAGTTACATGGTGATGTAGATTTTGAATCGGTTAAAGATAAAGTATCAGCCATAACACCAGTACCTGGTGGGGTTGGTCCTATGACAGTAGTTTGTTTACTTAAAAACTTAATTGATGCAATTAAATAATTAAAAGGAGAAATATGAAAAAAATTGCTATTTTAACTTCTGGTGGTGATGCCCCAGGAATGAATAATGCCGTTAGAGCAATTGCGAAGCATGCTAAAGCAAATAATTTAGATGCATACTTAGTGTATGAAGGGTATAAAGGTTTATATAACAATAATATAGTGCCTGCAGATACAGTAGATCTTGATGCTTATATTAACCAAGGGGGAACTTGCATTTACTCAGCTCGTTTTCCTGAATTTAAAGATCCACAAGTAAGAGAAGTTGCTATTAATAATCTAAAAAGCTTAGGAATTGAGGCCTTAGTTGTTATTGGTGGTGATGGAAGTTACCGAGGTGCTCAATTACTTCACGAAGCGGGAGTAAAAACAATTGGCTTACCTGGAACTATTGATAATGATATTGCGGCTACTGATTATACAATTGGTTATGATACAGCTTTAAATACAATTGTTGATGCAATCGATAAAATTAGGGATACTGCTAAAAGTCACCAAAGAATTATGATTGTTGAAGTAATGGGTAATGGTTGCGGTGATTTAGCTCTTTACTCTGGTTTAGCTACTGGTGCTGAAATTATTGCCTCAAACCAATATAAATTAACTCCAGAGCAAATTGCAGCAAGTGCTCTTGAATTAACAAAGCAACCTAACAGACGTAGTATCATAATTGTTGTTTCAGAAAAATGTTATGATATTAA
This sequence comes from Mycoplasma sp. 10961, assembly GCF_055523525.1. NCBI lineage: Bacteria > Bacillati > Mycoplasmatota > Mollicutes > Mycoplasmatales > Mycoplasmataceae > Mycoplasma > Mycoplasma sp. 10961. The sequence goes on along the minus strand of NZ_JBVFVD010000001.1, from coordinate 564,072 downwards.
AGCATTAGAAAAATTAGTGCAAGAAACAACTGGATGAGATACTCGCAGCAATCCTCTAAACCATATTCAAAGAGGTGGAACTCCTAGTGCTCAAGAAAGAATCTTAGCTTCATTGCTTGGTCAAAAAGCAGTTGATTTTCTTTTAGAAGGTCGTTCAGGTATTTCGGTTGGTATTATTAATAATGATATTGTTGGTATTCCAATTCTAGAAGCTTTATCTATGGAAAATGCTTCTAAAAATAAATTTGTACAAAAAGCAATAAAATTTAATAAATTAAACCAATCTAAATAGTGAATAAAACACTTATGCGCTGCATAAGTGTTTTTTAGTAAACATAAAAATAAACTATACAAATGATTTAGGATTAAATTTAGAAATTAGAAAGGTATTATTATAATGAGAAAATTTATAAAAGGTTATTGATTAATAAATAAAGGAAAAATAAAAATGAATTTGAGTAAAGTAATATAAAGTTATAAGAAGTAATTATTTTTATTGATATATATATATATATATATATATATATCAATAAAAAAGGAAATATTATTATTTGTCTTTCTAAATATCTAAAATTTAATTATATTTTTAAAATAAATGGCGGAACAGAGAGGATTTGAACCTCCGCGGGAGTTGCCTCCCCTACAGTCTTAGCAGGACCGCCTCTTCAGCCTCTTGAGTACTGTTCCAAATATGCATATATTATACACTATTTTTTAAATATGTAAACATTTCTTTAAAAAATATTGATATTATTGTCCAATGACAACTATTTAGGTCCATATATAAATCCCTTGGAAAATGAACTAATTTAATTAAAATATGGTATAAATTATTTATGAGAATCAAACATAACATAGATAAGTACAAAAACTTAACAAACTACGAACTAAAAAAACAGCAATCTCTCATATTAATTGCTGCTAATATTGAAAAATCTTTATCTCAACTTAGTTTAATTACAAACCTTAGTGTATCAACTGTAAAAAGATATAAAAAAATAATAAAAAGTAATCAAGAAATTGACATCAGTCATAAAAATAAAAATCAACAAAGAAGTTGCAAAGTTACCGATTCAGAAATTGAATTAGTGTTTAAAGATTATTTAAAAACATGTGAAATTATTTTAAACAGTGTTCTAACAAATAACCAACTTTCGTTTAAAAGTTATTATTATTCAGAATATGGTTATTTTATAAGGCAAAAAATTTCTTACAAAACTTTAGTAAGAAGATTCAACCAATTAGGATTATTTAATATACATACAACCAAAAGAGGAAGAAAAATAGCAAAATTATCAAAGAAGAAAACTTCACAAGAGACAACATTGCTATTAAAAAAATATTATAAACAAATTAAACAAAATGAAAAACAAAGACAAATTTTGGGTCTAAAGAAAAATTTAGAATTTGGTGAAATTGTTGAAATCGATGCTCAGCTTGAACCATATTTAAAAAATAATAAACCATTCTATCTTTATCATGCAATTGATGTTGCCACTGGAACATTATTAGCAGCATGATTTGAAGAACAAGAAACAACATTAGGATATCAAAGACTGTTAGAAATAGTATTTAAGAAATATGGATTTCCAAAGAAAATTTATACTGATAAAAGAAGAACTTTTTGGGGAAACGAAAACACACAAACAATTTTTGAAAAAGATTTAAATAAAAAAGGAATAGAAGTACTCAGTTCATCTAATCCCAAACATAAACCTCACGTTGAGAGATCTTTTAGAACATCATTAGATCAATACCCATTATTAATTCATGAAAACGGATATAAAGATATTAATGATTTAAAGCAAAATAACGAAGTATTTCAAAATTATTACAACACGAGGAATAAAAAAATAATTTCTAAACATAATGTCTTTCAAAAAGAAGGAAAGAAAAACGGCAATTGAGCCGTTGATTTAGAGATTAATAGAAAAGTTTTAAATGGTGTTGTTAGATACCAAGGTAAAAACCTTGCAGCTTTCGATATGCATGACAAAAGGATTATATTTCCTTATAATTCTGATGTTGTGTTAGTACATTGTTCTGATGATAATTTGTATTTTAAATATAATGGAAAAAAATACTTTGCCAAAGAACCTAATGGAAAATATCTAAGCTTTACAGAAATGTGAGCTCTTGAGAAAGGTTTAGATTATTCTATCCCTGCCGTTGGAAAACTAGCATTTATCCATAAGAAAACAAACTCATTTTTTAAAACTCTTGAATTATACATCTCAAAGTTTAATAGTGTCTCTGTGAATGCACAAGGAAATAACCTTGAAGCCAATAAGATTATGGCTGAGTATTTAGAGATACTTCGAACATTACACAGAAGCATCAATGATGAAATAAAAATTGATGCATATTAATTTTAATATTTTTTAATAAAAAAGAGAATAATAAAAATAGAAAACACGGGCACGTGTTTTCTGGAAGTTTTGCTTACTTTTTCAAAAGTAAGGCTCCCTTGATTGCAATCAAGGGCGGGGGGTTTAAAAATCTTTTTGTTTCATTTTGAAATTTTATAGTTAATTTAATAATATACATAATTATATCTTAATTTTTTAGACAGTAAAAACATCAAAAAATATATAAATTTTCCAATTTAGTTGCCAAAGAAGAAAAAAATTTTTTTCTTTGTTTTTTCGTTATCTTTTTTTGCAACAAAGGAATCCATAATATAAATCAAAAAATAAAAAAATGATTAACCCCAACAGAATGGGCAAAAAATTAAAAAAAGTAGTGCAAAAAAGTAGTTATTCTACAAAATATGTAAACATTTCTTTAAAAAATATTGATATTATGGTTTTTAGAAGTATAAGAAAATTTTAGGCATTTTATATTTGGAATTAATAGGCTTTAAATTAGTAATTTATAATATAAGTATGTTATTCAAAAAGTTAGTATCAAGTTGCTTAGTCAAATTTTTTAGTACTTTAATATTCACTCTTTAATTTAATTAAAATTATACAAATCTTCAAGGGTTGTGGAAAAAATACAAAAAAACAGAAATAATAATAATAATAATAATAATATATAATATGTACAGATTTAAAACTTAATTATTATTTTTGTTTTAATAATATTTGTTTTTAAATCAATTTATTACTAAAACAAAAGGAAAAGGAATAATATGCAAAAATTTGATTGAGACAATGTCTCAAAAGAAGTTACCGAAGCATTAGGCGGTAAAGAGAATATTAAAGAATATTTCAACTGTGCCACAAGGCTTAGAGTGTATGTGCATGACGATTCTAAAATCGACATGAAAACACTTTCAAAAGTCGCACTTGCAAAAGGAGCTTCTCGTGACGGTGATCAATTGCAAGTTATTTATGGTCCTGGAACTGTAAATAAAGTAATTGATAACTTAAGAAACTATTTATCAGATACAAAAACCCAAACAACAACGCAAGCTAGAAAACAAGTTCTTTGAAACAAAGAATTATCATTTAAAAGCAATGCCTTTTTATTAATCAGGTGACTTGTTAGATCGTTTTCTGAAATCTTCGTACCTTTAATTCCTGTCTTTATTGCAGGCGGTATTTCATTAGCATTATCTTCATTTATTTCAACAGTTGCTTCTGGTACTTCTGCAACATCGGCTAAAAACTTTTTTGATTTAATTGGGGGTGCTATTCTTGGTGGTTTACCTGCTTTTGTAGGATATACTGCAATGAAAAAATTTGGAGGAAATCCATTCTTAGGGTTAGCAATTGGTCTAACAATGATTTCACCAGCCCTTGTTAATGGATGAAGTTCATCAAATAAAGAAGCTGTTGAGGGGGCTTTTGCCTTGTTCCCTAAGTTACCTGAATTTTTCCAATGAAAATTCATAGGTTACCAAGCCCAAATTTTCCCAGTGTTATTAATCATTGCTTTAGCATTCTACATTGAAAAATTACTCAAACAATACACACCAGAAGCTTTAGCAATCGTAGTAGTTCCGTTATTTACCGTAGGCATTAGCGTTTTCTTTGGATTCTGATTTGTTGGACCAATTGGAAGATATATTGGAATTGGTATTGGATATGCAGCAAATGCAATCTTTACATATACTAACTTCCCAGGCTTTGGTTTAGGTGGGTTATTAATTGGAATGGCTTACCCATTCATTGTTGTAACTGGATTGCACCAAGGATTTACTGCTATCGAAGCTCAATTAATTGCTTCACAAGGATTTACTTGAATTACTTCAATTGCAACAGTATCTAATATTGCACAAGGAGTTGCAGCTCTTACAATGTTTGGTCTTTTATACAAAAAATCACAAAAATTAGCTTCTTCATCACTTTCATCTGGTATTGCAGCTAATTTAGGTATTACTGAACCTGCTATGTTTGGAACAAACATTCCATTATTCTTCCCAATGATTGCAGCTTCTATTGGAGCAGGTATTGGTGGATATTGAGTAGGTATATCACAAGCTGTAGCTAGTTCACTTGGTTCAGCTTCATGATTAGGATTTATCCAATTCTCACCTGTAAAAAGTGATAAATTATTAGCTTACTATACAGAATATGAAAAAGTGGTTCCATGAGGAAATAAAATGTTCTTCCATAGAGCATTATCACCGTTAGGTAATATTGCAATTGCTTCTGTAATTTCTTCAATTGTATCTAGTTCATTAACATTTGTATTTGCAAAAACATTTGGTAAAGAAGCACTCGAAAACTTTATTAAAGAACATGAAAAAGCTTAAACCTGTTAATTACAAAGATAAGCAAAGAAAATTAGATCAAATCAAGCAACAAAATACAGGTAAAACCTATGTATATACCGATGCATTGTTGCCGGAATTAACTAATAAATTAAAACAAGCCAAAGGCGATGTTTATTTTAATAAACTTCACCTTTCTTCATTTTCAGGCTTGATTAATGATCCAAATAATTTTGTTTATCATAATGAGAAATATTATATTTTTTACCAATGAAATCCGTTTACTCCAATCCACGCTAATAAGCACCAAGGATATTTTACGACAAAAAATTTTTTAGAATATAAAAGTCATGGTTTAGGAATTAGACCATCAAATGAATATGATGCAAATGGGGTTTACTCAGGTTCAGCATTATCAGAAGATAATAACCTTTATTTATATTACACTGGTAACGTAAAAAAAGGAAATATTTATAATGCTCCTGAAGATACATCTCATACATTAGTTGCTAAATATAGCAATGATTGAAAAGAAACTGAAGCAAGCAAAAAATTATTATTTAGTGTTGATAAAACTAAATATACAAGGCATTTTAGAGATCCGTATATTGTCCAAGTTGAAGACACTTATTATTTATTACATGGAGCACAAACTTTAGATAAAAAAGGTAAAATTGTTGTTTATAGTTCTGATAAACCTAATGCTGATTTTACTTGAAAGGGTGAAATCGAATTTATTAATGGGCCAAAGCAACTTAATGAAGCATTTATGTTTGAGTGTCCTAGTTTCACTAAGATACATAATAAAGATGTATTATTTATTTCAACTCAGGGGGCTTATTTTTATGATCAAGATAACCAAAATAGGGATGTTTCAATTTACCTCCTAGGTAAAATGAATTGAAAAACATTAACATTTACAGTTACACATTGGGATTTACTTGATTTAGGTTTTGACTACTATGCGCCTCAAATTATGAATGGTCCCGATTATTATTATAATCTTTCAATTGCATGAGCAGGAACACCAGATACAGATGCTGTTGCAACTTTTGAACAAGGATACGCTCATTCATTAACCTTACCAAGAACTATGTGAATCGAAAAAGGAAAACTATACCAAAAATATTCAGATAATTTTAATTTTATTTACCAACCGTATTATCGAATTACAGATAGTATTGTAGATTTATGAAATCGCCAGAATTTTCTCCACTTAAAACCTAGCGGTAAAAAATGGGTTTTTGAGTTTAAAAATGAGGAAGGTCATTACATTATGTTTTCCTACTTTAATGGTGTTTTAACAATTGATCGAACTAATATGTCACATAGTTTTGCACCAAATTACCCTAACAAAATAACTAGAAATATTAAGAATATTAAAGATATTGAAATTATCCAAGATTCATCATTATTAGAACTTTATATAAATCAAGGAGAGTACGTGATTACTACAAAATACTTTTTAGATGGTGAATTATTATTTCAATATGATGGTAATATTACTGCAACTATTGGTGAACTTGATGAAGTTGATATTGATTGGGGTGATCGTCCACAACTTTTAGTGCCAGGTGAAGCTCTTTATGATGAATATCATTTAGGTAATGGAAAAATTAAAGTCAATGTTGGAGGAGCTTCTTTAAATGTAGCAGCGGCAATTCAAAAAACCAAACGTACTGCTATTTTTGTTGGTGCTGTTGGTTTTGCTGATAGTACTAATTTACTTCTTTCTGTATCTATGGATAAGTTAGATCCAGATAATTTTATAAAAATAAAAGATAAAAATACTACAAAAGCAATAGTTTCCTTAGATGAAAATGGTGAAAGAAGTTTTGAATTTGTTAGAGGCGCTGATGCTGATTTAAAATATGAATATGTTGAAAATATTTATTTTGATGCCTTAGTTTTAACTTCTGCAACAGCTTTTTTAGGTGGTGAATTATTTGAAACTTACAAGAACTTAGCTCTAAAAGCTAAAATGGAAAACAAGAAAATATTCTTTGATCCTAATTATCGAAAGGCCCTTTATCAAAATAATCTTGATGATTTTATTGCAAAAGCAAAAGAATTTATTAATTTAGCTGATTTTATTAAATTTTCTGAAGATGAACTATATTTAATAACAAATACCAATACATTAAAAGATGGTATAAAAGCTCTTGAAAATTTTAAAAATAAATTATTTTTAATTACTTTAGGTGAGAAAGGCACATTAGTTTATAAAGATTCAAAACATTTTTTAGTTGAATCTAAAAAAGTAAAGCAAATTGATTCTACCGGAGCTGGTGATGCTTTCTTTGGTACGTTTATCGGTAAATGGTTTGATACTAAACAAGCAAATTCAAAAGAAGTTGTTATCGATGAAGATTTAATTAATATTGTTTTTCATGCAAATTTAGTTGCTGGTTATGTTGTAACCAAAGTAGGGGCAAGTTTTTCACTTTTAGAAATAGAAAATCATGATTTTAAAGCTAAAAGATTACGTAAGAATTTACTAAAAAGATTTAAAGAAGAATTTTAAATGTTTAAAAAGATAATTAAAATTACTATTCCAATTATCTTTTTACTAGGTGTAATAATTGGAATAATCCTTTGTGTAAAAATTGAAGGTTTAAATAATAATTGATTAAATTTTGTGGTAATTCCTCTTGGAACTGGTGCAATCTTATCTTTTTTAGTACTTGGCTTTTGATTTATATTTCGAAGCCAAAAATAAGATTCATAATTTAAATATTATAAAATAATAAAGATTTATTTTTATACCACTGCCTATATTAGAGAAAATAAAAACGAGTGAAAGTAAATTTTTATTTACAACTAAGATTATTTATTGATAAAAGTACATAACAACTTGCTATATATTATAAATATATTTATCCTGGTTTACTGTTTTGTTTATTTAAAAATATTTAAAATTTCAATATCCTGCTACAAACTATATCAAAATAAACCCAAAATATTATATTTTGGGTTTATTTTATAGTTATTGTTTTTTGTAAAAGTCACATGCGAGATATTAACAAAATAATTGTCTTTTAATTTTAACATAATTTTTAGATAAAAAAATGTATGAGAAAACAGAAAACACGGCAGTGTTTTCTGGTTGGTTTTGCTTACTTTTGTCAAAAGTAAGGCCCCTTTGATTGCAATCAAAGGCGGGGGATTAAAAAAATTTTAGGTTATCTTATATTGCCGGACAACTTGTCGATAGTTATTTATTTTATCCATCATATAATCAATTTCTTGCTGAGAGTATTTATCTAAGCTTTTTCCTTTGGGAATGTAATACCTAATTAAGCGGTGCATATTTTCTATTGAACCTTTTTGTCATGAACTATATGGGTGGCATTTAAATAATCTTTCAGTTGGAATTACCTGGTGCAATAAGACATTTTCACTACCATTATCTACTGTTAAAGTTTTAATGTCTAAGTTATGTTTCTTGATTAGTTTGATAAGAGTTTGTTTGATAGCTTTGGAGTTGCGTTTTGAAAGCATAGCATAAGACATTCTGGTTTGCCGTTCAATTATGGTCACAATACAATATGTATCATTGATTTTACCAACAACGGTGTCTAATTCAAAATGGCCATGTTCAGAGCGATCATTAATATAAGCTGGACGTTTTGAAATTTCTGTTGCATATTTTAATGTTTTAGGTTTGGTTTGCTTATTCTTCCTTATGCCATATTTTCCTTCAGATTTTTTAACAATGTGGTCAAATTCAAGGAAATAAGGGTATTTTTTGATTATTTTATAAATTGTACTAGGTGAAGGAGCAAATTCATCAGGGGAGAATTTTTTAAAAGAATTAACAAGATAGTAGACAGGGAAAAAATATTCGGACAAAATCCGAATATTTTTAATATAAAGAAAGAGAGGTAGTTATGAGGCATTTAAAGACTAAAGAATGAATCAAAATTTTTGACTTATACGATAAATATTTGAACCTGGGAATAACGAAGGCAGAATTTGATAATTTCTGTTTTGATATCAGAAAAGTATACTGAAATAAAGAATCAATGAGAAATATGTTAAAGAAAAGAAAACTGTATAATTTAAATATGAACATAGAATCACAAAGCGGTAAATCACCTAAGAAAGATAAAGGTGTTGGGAGAAAGAAAAAGAAAGTTCTCGATTATACATGAATTGATACTCTTAAAGATGATGAAAAAGATGCAGTTATAAAATACTACTATCGAATTTTTAATGAAAATAATATTGATGCAGATATCTCAAAGATAAAGAAAATCAAGAATCTTTCACATACTAAAAAATCTAAAATGATATGTGTTTCAAGATCTACATATTACGAGAAATTGAAAGATAACAACAAGACTAAAGAACTAAAGGTTAAACACAAAGAAATAATTTTTCAAAGTTTTGTCGAAAATAAAGAAAGGTATGGACGAAGGAGACTTGCTAAATATATTTTCCAAGAATATAATATTCAAATAAATCCTAGAACCCTAGGAAATTATATGAAAAAGCTTAATTTGAAAACATTTGTTAGACAAAAACGTAAAACCAAGGAATCTAAAAATACTAGTATTAAAATACCTGATTTAGTAAAAAGAGATTATAATTCACGTAACAATAATATATATGCAACAGACGTGACCTACATACCAGCACCAAAAGATATTGAACAAAATCATATTTATTTATCTGCAATTATTGATCATAAAACTAAGTTTGTGACCTATGAATTATCACTTAGAAATGATACTGAACTAATTTTGAATAATATCAGTAATACAAAATTCAAAAATAATTTTATTTTACATTCTGACCATGGAACTGCTTATTCGTCGGTCGAATATACTAAAAAAATAAAATCACTAAAAGGTAAAATATCAATGTCAAGAATTGGTAATAGTCTTGACAATCGTGAAATTGAGTATTTCTTTTCAATTCTTAAAAGTGAAATTTTCCCAAATTTTGATCAAACCTGTAAAAAACTTACTTTTATTGAATTATCACAAAAAATCAAAGAATTTATAAACTGATATAATTATAAAAGAATAAGATAAAAAAACCTTCCCAAAGCATTCCGTTTGGCTTAGCCAAATGGTATGGTTGGGGAAGGTTAAACCGTCCGAAAAAAATTTCCCAGTTTATAGGTAACTGATTTCTTAACTTCTTTTTGCTGCAAATTCTTTTTATTTCTATTTTTATTGTATGTATTAAGCTCACTATACCAATATTTTCTGTAGGCCTTTCATTTCTCTTTAATTGCATCACTTACAAAAAAGAGTCGCGAAAATGAATAACCTAATAAATGTTCGTATAGTTTAGTAAAATTAAGGGTTTTAACCCACATTACTCTTTTTGAACACTTAGGACAAACATAGCGATTTTGTTTATCTAAACTAAGTGGTTTGCGATTTGTAATAATTCGGATTTTACTTTTTATACTTCGAATGTCTCTATCAAAAATCTTGGCTACTTCTTGGATTGAGAATCCTTCAGAAAGTTCTTGTAAAATATTATAAAGTTGTTCTAGATCGATTTGATCTGATCGTAATTTTCGATGCGACTCAAGAGCTCCTTGCATTTTCAAGATAGTGTTGTAATTCTCTTCGATTTTAAAATGTTGATATTTATTTTCTTTTCGATATTTGTCAAAAACACAAATATATTTTTCTAAATTTTTCATATAATTTTAAAGTCTCCTTTCATTTTTTTAAAATTTATTAATACAACTATTTTATTACAAGGCAGACAAAAACAATGTCACATGCAAAAAATCTTGCATGTGACATTTCCAATTAATAATTTTATAGTTATATTTAATTAGTTATTTTATTTATAAAATTTAATTAATAGTAAAATCTTTTGTTTGTCCTTGGAGTAAGTCGTAAGTTTCCTCTCCAGCAACAAAAAGACTAGTTATGGTATAAGCTCCTTTATGTCATGGATTTGGTGCATTAATAATAAAATCGACTTCGTTTTCACCTATATTACGCCAATATTGGATATTTGCTGGCGCTGTTGAGTCATTTGTATAAATTCTTGCACTTTTTAAATATACTTCATGAGTAATAGTTTTTGATTTTATTTTTTCATATACTTCTTTAGTAGTTCTTACTGCTATTCTAATATATTTTCGACTAGGATCTCATGAAGGGCCACTTGGTTCTACTATTATTTGTAATATGCTAGCACTTGCTTTCGAATTTTTTAATTCGTCCTTAGGTTCTTCTTCTTTTGCAGAGTTAGAATTATCTTTTGATGTATCTCCATCTGTTGAACTACTTGGATCTTGCCCCGGTGTTTCGGTAGTTTTTTGGTCAGAAGGTTGATTACGGTTAGTGCTTTCTAGATTATCAGTAGGCTGAGATTTAGTATCTTCTTCCGTAGTTATTGTTCCTGTATCTGTTTCTTGATCATCATTGCCTTGAATTGGTTTCTCTACTGGTTGATTAGGAGCAGGATCGTGCCCTGGTTGGGTATTATCTCTTGAATCATCTGCACCGCTTGAACCATTATCAGTGCCATTGTTTGGTTTTTCTTCATCTGGTTGTTTTACACCAGTTTCAGGTTCTTCTGTTGCTGGTTCTTTTGGAGATGGGTCATTGGTCCCTGGGTTAGATGGTGTATTTTCTTCTCTTGGAGTTTCTTGGGTGTTATCACTATTACCTTGCTCTGTAGTTGGATCTTTAGGAACTGGAGTAGGGTTTGGTTCTGTCTTAGGAGGTTGTTGGGCATCATTACCAGTACTTGGCTCCTTTGGTTCTGTCTTAGGAGGTTGTAGGGTGCTATTAGTTGGGTCTTTTGGAGCAGGTTTATTAGTTCCTGGATTCGATGGTTCATTTTCTTCTCTTGGTGGATTAGGATTTACTGGCTCTTCTTGTTCTCTATTTTCAATAGGTGGGTTTTGGGTTGACACATCGTTTAATGTTGTAAATGGACGTTTGACATTAAATAATGTGTCATTGTTTACCTTAATGGTATCTAATAAATATGTAGTTCCTTTTGTTAATCCACTAATAGTAATTTTATATTCATTATCAGCTGGTTTGCTTAAACTTGAAACTATAAAATTATGAACTGTATCATTAACTTTTACATTAAGTTGGTCTGTTCCTTGTAGACCAGTAATTTTAGCGGTGAATTGAGCACTAGTTTGAGTCACTGTAATTGCACTAACATTTTGAATAGTAAATTGTCTTTTTTGGGGCTTGGGCGCTGCACACGAAACAGCAGTAATTGTGGAAATAGTAACTAAGTTAGTTGTTACTAATAAAAATTTACGTAATTTCATAACGTATCTTCCTTTCATATAAATATATTTATATAATAATTAATTTGTCTAAAATCAAATTAATAGATTTGTTAATCTACTTTAATTTTAATATATATATATATATATATGAAGAAAGTTAAAAAACTTGTACGTTTAAAAAGAAAAGAATATAGTAAAAATAATAAACTTGGGAATTTATTCGGACTATTTTACCATCCCTAACTATACCATTTGACTTATCCAAATCTAATGCTTTGACAATGTTATTTCCAATTCTTGATATTATTATTTACTTTTCAATATAGCTCGATGAAAAGAATTTTTATACTTTACAAAAAAAACTATGTGAATATTAATCCCACATAGTTTAAAAAATTTAGAAATAGTTCTAAGTATTCTAAATTTTATTATATTAGACTATCTTAATATCTATAAGTATTTTATATAAGGAACCTGGAAAAGTGTGGAAATTATGATAAAAACTGAAAATATTTGTTTTTAACTTTTTTAATGCTAAAATTTTGTTAGGTATAGATAAAATACCCAATATTTATAAGTTTAGAAATAAGGAACGAGCATTATACATTTCTAAACAATTTCTACTCAAAAAAAATATTAAACACAAATTTTGCTTACAAAACTTAAGGAGACAATTATGAAAAAGAAACTAAAAATTTCTGTTTTAACATTAATTAGCACAAGTGCTTTAGTAACATTTTTTGCTACCCCAGTCGCAAAGCAGTTCACTCCAGATACAATATGATACAAAAATCTTAATAATGATAAGTTTGAGGTCAGGGGACAGGGAGCGACTATCGCATTTAATCAAAATAATGAAACGTTTTCTTTGCCTGTTGATAATAATTTTGAACTTAAATTATTATTAAATCCAGGCTTTGAAAATGAGAATGAAGAATTTTTAAGTAAATTCAATGATGATTTTATAAATAAAGTTACTGAAAGCAATTTAGTTTATAAATCATTTGAAAAACTAACAATGATGCCAATTGTCTGATTTTATTTTGAAAAAGAAGAAGATAGAAAAAAATTTGTTAATAAAATAAAAAACTGAAACGAAATTTATAAGTTCATTATATTTGAAAATACAAATACAATTCCACAAGGATACATAACCCCGAGTTCCACAAATAAGATTAAAAATATGTATACACAAAGTGGACAAGTAAGTAATTATGGTCGTTATGGAATAAATTTTAATTTTCAAAATTATGTGCAACATATGAACAAAAATATAGATCTTGTAAATGTTACAAACTATTTAGATAATCCATATGTAAATAAAATAGGAATATTAGAAACATGGGCTCATCCCTTTGATAAAAACTATCAAAAATATTTTAGAAATGGTATTAAGATAAACGATATAAACGAAAGAATATGACCAGGTTATGAAACTCATTCAACAATGGTATCACTTGTTGCAGGTGGACAATATGGAATAGACCGATCATCTAAAATATATTTATATACAACAAACCAAACAGATAGCCATTGAATGTCTACAATTGAAAAAATGGTAAAAAAAGATGGAATAAAATTAATTAATCATAGTTATGGTCTTATAAGGTATTACGAAAAAAATGGTGAAACTTATGAAAGTAACAACTATAAAAAGGGTTACCATGAAAATTCATATTTCCTTGATCATATATCTCCTAAGTATGGTGTAATAAATGTATTTGCAGCTGGTAATGAGGGAAATAAAGATTATCATTTAATAACACATAAACGACTATCATTCAATTCAATAGTTGTTGGTGCTTTATCAGATTGATCATCTAAAGAATATCAAAAACAAAATATAATTGCAGATTATTCTAATTACAAATTATTACCAGAATTTGAAAATATATCAAAGCCTTTAGTTGTTGCTCCAGCACATTTTTATAATCCTGTTTATAACAGAAACAATTATTCTCGTGGAACAAGTTATGCTGCGCCTGTCGTAACTGGTTTAATCTCAAACTTATTTAAATATAGATCGGATATTAGGGATAGTGAATTTAGAGTTCCTATTGTAAAAGCAATTTTATCTGCATCTGCTGTTAGTCCAAATCACGATAATTTAACCTATAAGTCAAGTGGTTATGAACAAAAATATGGTGCTGGAACAGTAGATTTTAAAACAATGTTAGAAGCAGCTAACAACTATTCAACACTAAAAATTCATCCAACTAATGATAGTGGTTTTGTATTTTTAAGTAAAGAAATAAATTTAAAAAAGAATCAAACGATAAAAATATCTAGTTCTTGAATGTTTAATGCTGGTCTTTTAAATCAATCTGAAGTTAGGCCAGAGTATAAAGAAAATACAAGTTGGTGAAATTCATTTTTAAATTTCTTTTCTCCATCACGTAGAAAAAGCCAAGAATTAGAAAAACAAAAAACAATAGCAGAGGGTAAAATGTGAGACTTAACTCATAAATCTGAGATTCGTTTGACTCAATCTGAGGCAATAAAACGTCAAAACAACAATTGATTTTCTGATTATGACTTATATTTAGAAAAAAAGGAATCAAATGGGAAATGGGTTGTTGTGAAGATGATTCAATCAGCTCTAAGTAATGATGAATTATTAGAATATAAAGCAACTTCATCAGGAACATATAGATATAGAATTAAAAAGTATGAGAAATATGACTTTAGTAATTCTGTTGAAGATTTAATAGCAATTACTCACGTGGTTAAAAATGATGAAAATAATTAAAAAATCGTTAATTGGTCTTATTTCTTTAGTATTGTCTATAACTATATTTTCATGTAATGAAAAACCGCCTGTTGGAAAAGAGCCTATTGCACCGAGAATTATACTTGACAAACCTGACGAATATTATGAAAATGAAGTTAAAAAAATGTATGATGTGATTTATCCAATCTATGAAAATATTACTAAAACAGCTATTTTTGCTCCAAAAGAATGAGTGTCAGAAGAAGAAAAAAGAGTAAAAGACGAGTATAGGCAAAAAGGATCAGATACATTTAATACAGGTTTTTTCCGTAATTATCCTAATCATAATTATCATGAATATATTGAGGGTAGTATAATAAAAGTTAAAACAAAAGATGAATTTGACACTCATATTATAAATAAGTTTAAAGAATTAAATAATAATAGTGAATATAATGAAAATTCAAAAATCAAAAAACTATTTGAAGAATTATATTTAAATAACCAAGATGTTTATACTCTTTTAGAAGATCATGATATTTTTATAAAATATAGAAGTTCAAAACAATCACCAAATGGTGGCTTTATAATTCCGATTTATGAAAATAATGAAGTAACCATAAATTGAATTGGTTCTTATGAAAGCATTGATCCTCGTCTTTTACAACCGCCTGCTGCATATATTCCATCACCAGATTATGTTTGAGAAGTCTTTTTAGTTAAAAAAGGGTTTACACCAAAATATAATGGTATAAATAGAGATATAGATGAATCAGCTCAAAATTATAGAGATCGATTTGTTAAGTGATATAATAATGTCTTTGCAAAATACTATTTATAAATTCTCTAAAATATATGCTGATTAATTTCTTATTGAAATAAAATTTAACTATTAATAATAAATAAATACCACTGTATCTAACATTACAGTGGTATCTTTTTACATTCTAATATTTCCAGTTGTTCTTGGGTATGGTATTACATCTCTAATATTTTCAATTCCTGTGACATACATTACTAATCTTTCAAAACCTACCCCAAAACCTGATGACATGATATGACCATATCTACGAAGATCTAAATATCATTGTAAATCTTCTTGATCAATATTTAATTCATTTACTCGTTGCACAATTTTATCATAATCGCATTCTCTCTGGCTTCCTCCTATTAATTCTCCAATACCTGGCACTAATAAGTCAAAAGAAGCCACTGATTTATTATCATCATTTTGCTTCATGTAAAATGCCTTAAAATCTTTTGGGAAATTTATAACAGCAATCGGTCTGTTATAAATTTTTTCAGTTAAATATCTTTCGTGTTCAGTAGCTAAATCCAGTCCATATTTAATATCTTTATTTTCAAAAATATCTTTAACTTCAGCAAGTTTACTTATAGCATCTTGATAATCTACGATTTGAATTGGTGTTTCAATAAATTGATTTAAACGATCCAATAATCCTTCGTGTAATGAATCTAGGAAACTAAATTCTTTTTTATGTTTGCTTAAAGTATTTCTAATAATTACTTTAAGCATATCATCAGCTAAAGCAATGTTATCATTTAAATCATAAAAAGCCATTTCAGGTTCTATCATTCAAAATTCAGCTAAATGTTTTTTAGTGTTAGATCTTTCGGCTCTAAAGGTAGGTCCAAAAGTATAAATTTTTTGCATTCCTAAAGCATAACTTTCCCCGTGTAATTGACCTGTCACTCCTAAAGTTGCTTTTTTATTTTTTCCAAAAAACGGCTCAAGACTAGATGTATCAGAAACATTAAATGTTTCGCCAGCTCCTTCGCCATCATTGCTTGTAATAATAGGACTTGTTAAATAATGAAATTCTTTGTTTATAAAATATTTATGGACTTCGTGAGCTAAAGTAGAGCGAATGAGCATAACACATCTCAAAAGTGATGTACGGTGTCTTAAGTGTGGCAGATCCCTTAAGGTTTCAAGTTTAATTTCTTGGTTTTGAATTGGATAATCTTCATCAACATTTTTATATGCCACCAATTCACTGGCGAGTAATTCAATTGGTTGTGGAGAATTTGGCGTTGCATTTAAAGTTCCTTCAATTATAACAGCAGCTCCAGGTCGTAATGAATCAAGTATGTTGAAATCAAAATTTTGACTTTTAAAAACTACTTGTAAATTTTCAATAGTTGAACCATCATTAACTTCTAGGAAACGTATTTTTTTGTTTCCTCGGTTTGATGAAATTCATCCTTTTACTTCAACATTAGTTCAACCATCATAAAAAACTGGTTTTAATAAAAATGATTTAATTGAATCAATCATGAATACTCCTTAATAATTTATTTATATTTCTAAGTGTTTTTATATTATAACACTTTTATATTAATTTTTATTGTGAATAAATGATAATTAAAAGTGTGTTTTTGGATGGTAAAATTTAATTATGGTTAATGATTTTGGTTTTGGCATATTAAATCTTGACAAATATAGCAATGAAAGTAAATAGAAAATAAATTTTAAATAATTTATAAATTGTTAGAGTTGATTAATGATGCACTATGTTCTTTTTAACCAAAAAATAGATTTTTAGCTGGAATATGTTATAATACTAAGACAAGAAAACTTAAATTTTATAAATATCTGCCCCCCCCTATTAATAAAAAGATTTTTATTAATAGGGGGGGGCAGACTCTTAAAACTAAAAATATAAATATTTAAAAGGAGGATATAAAGATGCTTACTAAATTAAAAATATCATTAAAAAATATTAATTACAAATTATTTCTTGCTTTATTGGTTACTGGTTTAGCACCGATAATTTATACTACTTTAAGAGTATTTTGACTAGGTAACTTACCTGGCGAATGATCATATAGTATTGCAGGGCAATTATCTTGAGTTAATTTAATTTATGAAGTTATAAATGAAGCGATTATTTTGCCGTTATTTTATTTTGTAGGTAATGTTTTATCTAACAAAAAGGATTTTACAAATCGCATGAAAACTGGACTGCTACTAACTTTTGGAATCTATAGTATTTTATCATTAATTGTAATAGGTGGTGCTAATCCCTTACTTAAAGTTATGGCGACAAATGAATCAATTATTGATGCTAGCGCACAATATATAAGAATTGAAGCAGTAGCGAATATTTTTGGTGTGTTATTCCAATTTGTTTTGGTTGGTTTAGTCATTTTAGGTAAAAGCAAATTAGTTTATCTTTTAACTGCAGTAAAATTAGTTTTATCTGTAATACTAGATTTATTCTTAGTTTCTAGTTTATCTCTTTCGGCCAATATGGGAGTTAACGGAATAGGGGTTACAAATATTATTGTCAATGCAATATTATTAGTAACAGGATTATTCTTACTTGCCAAAAATGGTGTTAATATTTTCAACAAAGATAAAATGGACTTTAAATGAGCAAAAGAATTTGCAAAAATTGGTGGGATTTCAGGATTTGAATCATTTGTTAGAAATTTAGCATATATGATTATGATTGCTAGAATGGTAAATGTTGTCAATGAACAAGGAACTTATTGGGTTGCTAATAACTTTATTTGAGGATGAATGCTACTACCAATTTTGCAACTAGGTGAATTAATTAAACAAGAAACTTCAACAAACAAAAATGCTGTTAAAAATAATACCTTAGGATATTTTGCAATTACTGGTATTACAATGCTTATTTGAATTATTTTGATACCTGCTTATAAACCATTCATGAAATATGTTTTAAACTTTAGCGAAGTAGATAAACTATTTGAACTAGTAATGGTTTTATTTGTTTTCTATTTATTGTTTGCAATCCAAAATGTTGTTGATGCCACATTTTACGGTTTAGGAAAAACTCATTATATGTTATTTGAATCAGTTGTAACTAACTCTATTTATTATGGTATTGCTTTTATCTTGTATGTAACAGGTGTGTGAGAACCTTCATTAATCGGCATTGCTATTTTATTTGGTGTTGGTAATGCCTTTGATACAGTTGTTTCACTAGGGGCTTATTGATTTTTATTGAAAAAATCTAAAACAAATATTTTAGATGTTCAAAATAATAATTCAAATTAAATACTTATAAAATAAGCACATGGAAATAATTAAGACAAAAATATAGTTAATATTACAGGGTTAAATTATTAAACTTTGCAAAAGAAAATAGCAATAACTAACATGTAGTTATTGCTATTTATTGTTTTTGTTCTATCTTGAATATTTTACATTTGCTTATTGAAAGATTTTTGTAAACGAAAAAATCAATGATATAATAATAGGCAAGATAAGTATATCTAGCGACTTATGTACAAATTAATAGATAAATTATTTAAATCATAAAAAACCAAAGGAAATAATTATGAAATGATATAAATTTAAAAAACCATTATTAATATCTTTAACTATTGGACCGATCATTACAATATTTAATACTCCAGTTCTTGCAGATTATGAAAATGGATTGAGTAAAACTATATCACAAAAAATAGAAAATGTCAATATTAAAAATAATTTATTTGAATCTGTTTTTTGGAAAAGTCACTTGCGAGATATTAACAAAATAATTGTCTTTTAATTTTAACATAAATTTTACATAAAAAATGTATGCGAAAACAGAAAACACGGCAGTGTTTTCTCGGCGGTTTTGCTTACTTTTGTCAAAAGTAAGGCTCCTTTGATTGCAATCAAAGGCGGGGGATTAAAAAAGTTTTTAGGTTATCTTATATTGCCTTACAACTTGCCGATAGTTATTTATTTTATCCATCATATAATCAATTTCTTGCTGAGAGTATTTATCTAGACTTTTTCCTTTGGGAATGTAATACCTAATTAAGCGGTGCATATTTTCTATTGAACCTTTTTGTCATGAACTATATGGTTGGCATTTAAATAATCTTTCGGTTGGAATAACCTGGTGCAATAAGACATTTTCACTACCATTATCAACAGTTAAAGTTTTAATCTCTAAGTTGTGTTTCTTGATTAGTTTGATAAGAGTTTGTTTTGTAGCTTTGGAGTTGCGTTTTGAGAGCATAGCATAAGACATTCTGGTTTGCCGTTCAATTATGGTCACAATACAATATGTATCATTGATTTTACCAATAACGGTGTCTAATTCAAAATGGCCGTGTTCAGAGCGATCATTAATATAAGCTGGAGGTTTTGAAATTTCTGTTGCATATTTTAATGTTTTAGGTTTGGTTTGCTTATTCTTCCTTATGCCATATTTTCCTTCAGATTTTTTAACAATATGGTCAAATTCAAGGAAATAAGGGTATTTTTTGATTATTTTATAAATTGTACTAGGTGAGGGAGCAAATTCATCAGGGGATATTTTTTTAAAAGAATTCACAAGATAGGTAACTGATTTCTTAACTTCTTTTTGCTGCAAATTCTTTTTATTTCTATTTTTATTGTATGTATTAAGCTCACTATACCAATATTTTCTGTAGGCCTTTCATTTCTCTTTAATTGCATCACTTACAAAAAAGAGTCGCGAAAATGAATAACCTAATAAATGTTCGTATAGCTTTGAAAAATTAAGGGTTTTAACACGCATTACTCTTTTTGAGCACTTAGGACAAACATAGCGATTTTGTTTATCTAAACTAAGTGGTCTGCGATTTGTAATAATTCGGATTTTACTTTTTATACTTCGAATGTCTCTATCAAAAATCTTGGCTACTTCTTGGATTGAGAAGCCTTCAGAAAATTCTTGTAAAATATTATAAAGTTGTTCTAGATCGATTTGATCTGATCGTAATTTTCGATGCGACTCAAGAGCTCCTTGCATTTTCAAGATAGTGTTGTAATTCTCTTCAATTTTAAAATGTTGATATTTATTTTCTTTTCGATATTTGTCAAAAACATAAATATATTTTTCTAAATTTTTCATATAATTTTAAAGTCTCCTTCCATTTTTTAAAATTTATTAATACAACTATTTTATTACAAGGCAGACAAAAACAATGTCACATGCAAAAAACTTGCATGTGACATTTCCAATTAATAAATTATTTGAATCGGCTAGTTTATCCTCTGATTCAAATAACGTAAATTTTGGTGTTAATCGTTTGGACATTTTTGCCAATTTTAATTTTAAAGATCTAGATTTACTAAAACAAAAACTTAAAAACAGTTTTAATCATGAATTTCCGTTTAAATATGACCAATATACAGGTGTGTTATCTATAGCTCACCACAAACAAATTGATGATGAGCAATTGTTAAAGTTCACAGTTGAATTTTTAGATAAGAACAGTATTGAATTCAGAAAAATATACAACTTTAATACAAATATTTATTATGAAGATTATTTAAAAACTGGATTTTTACAAAACAACAATTTATCACTTGAAGATACAAGTATTTATGATAACAGATATTATCATTCAAATTGAGCAAAAGAAAATATAAATGAAAATCTATTTTCTTCAGTTGGACTGGACAAAGAAACAAGAACAAGACATTTTAATAGTTTTATAAATAATAAGTTAAGTATTGGTGTCCTAGAAACAGGTGTTGTTGAAAGTCACTTCCCAACTTTTGAATGAAACCGTAAGTATGGAAATGGAATTTGATGACGTAATGAATGATTCTTCGAGGAAAAACATACACGCCATTCAACACAAGTTTCCGAACTAATAGCAGGAAAAAATGGTATTATGCCTACGCTAGGTATTGTTTCTGTTCAAGTTGCTGTTAATTGAAATGGTATTTCTGGAGAAATGAATTTCTTATTAAGACATACAAATATTGTTAATAATAGTTGAGCACACGGTTACATAAGGAAAACTAAGCAAGCTGACCCACAAATGGTGAAGTACAACTGGTTGTCTAAATATTTAGATGATCTAATCTTTAATAATAAAGAATTAATAAATGTTGTTGCAGCTGGTAATTTAAATGGGGAAGGAGTTGATACATTATTTAGCAATGGCCTATCACGTAATAGTATTGTAGTAGGCGCAACTGATATTGATAATTTAGAAAGAAAAACATATTATAGCCAAATTGGTAATAATCTTAATTATGTTTCTGTTGTTGCTCCAGGCGGAAAATATTGATTTAGTGATCTAACACAAATTGTAATTGATGGTAAAAAAATTGACCTTGGATATGATAATGAGGGGACTAGTTTTTCAGCACCAGTTATAAGTACTATTGCAGGAATGTTAAAACAAAAATATAAATCATATTTTGATCAAGGATCGGATTCAATTATCTTTAAATCAGCACTAATAACTGGTTCACGCAAGCCCCAGGGAATAAATTCAATTTATACTAATGAGACAGGATATGGTATTCCAAACTATCAAAAAATTGAACAGGCTATACAATCTTTAATAATTCTTCCTAAAACTGATAAAAGCAATAATTCATGAAATAATTCAAGACAAGTATATTTATCTAAAGGTGATAAAATTCGTGCCTCTTTAGCATTCTTATATAATGGATCAAACGATAAAACTAACATCGATTTTAGAATCAAAGATATAAATGGTAATATTATTGCATCTTCAAATTCTTGAAATAAAAATATTGAAGTTGTAGAATTTACTGTTCCAAGCACAGGATTTTATTGATTTGAAGCGTACAGATCTTCAAGTAACACAAACCCAGTTGAGGTGGCAATTACATACACAAAGGCTCAAAATTAAACTATGGCTTTAAAAATGAGAAAAATTATAAAATATCCACTTCTCTTTCTAGGGTCTGTAGTTTTAATAGTCCCTGTGTCATTATATACATGGTATAGAGTTGAACATAATCAATGGTCAAAAGACAATGAAATTAGTGGTAGTTCTTATTGAAATAAAACAAAAACACTTTGAACTAATGAAGGATCATACCCTCCCTTATTCGTAAAAGATCCAGCGCGGCTATTAAATATGCAAAGTAAATATGATTATTATGAGCCACATAAATACAGCAATAAGCATATTAAACTAGATATAAATAATGAATCTAGCCCTTTAATATACTCATCAGATAATTTAAAAAATAGCACATATATTTTTAAACAAAGCAAGATTTTATAAACTTGTTTTTAAGTGTTAGCAGCGAAATTCACCCTTACCCAAACCAAGAAGTTACTATTAAAAAATTTAAAGAATTATTAGATAAGGTTAATTTTGAAACTCAAGATCTAATTTTATTAAATAATTATAATAGTCCATTCATGCCTGCTCGTGGAGATCGCCGAAAAATAGGTTGAGATATTAAAGAGTATTCATACAATGAAACAACAAAAACGCTTGAAATAGATTGAATAGAAAAATATAATATGAAAAAATATTTCTGAATACCAGAAGAAAATAATTATCTTCTAGATACGGATATTGGGACAAACGATTGATATAGAAGTTTCTTTTTTATTATTAATAAAACAGATATAACTGATTCTAATTCATTAAACATCGAAATGAAATATGATTGAATAAAATAAACATAAATTGATAGACAGGGATTAAATATTTGGAATTTGTCCAAATATTTAATCCCTGTCTCCTTTTTTTAAATGTTTGTTTTAATTCACTTTATCAAAACTCAATAACCTATCTCTATAATATTCATATTGTTTTTGTCTTAAAGATATTTCAGCTGGTAAGCCTTTAGTTAAATCATTTGTTAAGACCGAAAAATTATCTAATATTTCAACAATTTTGTTTTGAATTTGAAGTGGAGGGATAGGAATAATAATATCCTCTAAATCCTTTTTATTTAGTGCTGGCATACATCCTTCACTTACTAATGTTTCTCTAATTTTTTGTTGAATATTTTTTAGGTAATAATATAGAAATTTAGTTAATATTTCATTATCATCTTTGCTTCTAAAAGGATAGCATAATCCACCAGCCCAAAAGTCTTGATCCATGTATTGTATAAATCCAGCATTACCTCTTGAAGCAACTGTTATTGCATCACCATTGTTATTAAATTTATCATAATATCCATAAATAGATGTACCAGAGTTTATAACAGGGTATTTTCCGTTTGGTATTAAATCAGTAGTCTTTAATGTATCTTTAGACAAATTATTAATTAATTCTCCAAGCTTCTTATATTTAACCCCATACCCAAAACTAACTAGTTCAAAACCAAAGACATATTCAAAAAGTTTGGTTAATCCTGGATTATTCTCTCTCTCTCTCTCTCAATATCATTAATATTAAATGATAATAAGAGATCCCTATAATATTCATATTGTTTTTGTCTTAAAGATATTTCAGAAGGCAATCCAATTTTGAGATCATGACAAATTTTTTCAAAGTTGTCTAAGACTTCTGCAATGCGGTTTTGAACAGGAAGAGGTGGAAGTGGAATTGAAAAACCTTGCAAAATTGGCAAAGTTATATTAGGTATTACTGAATTAATTGTAAATTTATAAACATAATCTCTTAAATATGTTTTTAAGTAATGCATTAAGAATAAAGGATTAATATCTTTAAATCCTTGTAAAACATATGTTCGTTGATTAGCATTAAACTTACCTTTATAGTAATGCACATGAGCAAGCTGGCTGCCACTACCAGCAATTATTATTGCTGCGTCATCAAAGGCAAATTTGTCTATTTTATATGGAGTAATATTACATGTATAAAATGGATATAATCCATCTTCAACTTTTTCTTTTGTGTCTAATTTACCTGTTGTTATTGAACATAATTCTTTTAGTGTTTTATACTCAACCTTAACTTTTGAATCATCAAAAGTTAATAATTTATCGCGATAATACTCATATTGTTGCTTACGGTATTTAAGTTCTGTGGTAAGTTCTGTGGTAAGTTCTGTAAAATTATCAAGAATTTTCACAATTTCATCCTGGATCGCGCGGGGCGGCAAAGGGACCTGAATAGAATGGGCTATTGTTGAGCTTTTAACTGTTGGATAACTTTTATCATTGACTAATGTTGCCATGTCAAAACTTTCGAGAGAATAATAAAGAAACCTACTATTAATAAGTTTATCATTTGGAATAACAACTGCTAAATGAGAAACTACATAAGAATCAACGGCCAACCTTACTCTGTTATTAAGTAAAGTTGATGCTCCGCTTTTAGGAATTAAAATTGATCCAGCTGGAAAAAGTTTCAATCCTTTTATGCCCTTTTCATTCAAATAATCGCTAATATTTGAAAAATCAACTGATTTCTTTGCTTTTCCAACATCAGAAGTACGGCAAAAAGGATATTTTCCATTAATAAAGAATTTTCCATCTTGTGGTGCTGAATTTCCGGCTGTTACAATTGCAACATCGCTAAGTTTTTTATATTCAACTCCATTAGGACATAATTCTTTAATTAAGTTTTCTATTCTATTCATAATCTTTCCTTATATATAATAATTTAATTTTAACATAATTTATAAATCTTTATTATGGTAAAATTAAAACACTATGGAATTAAAGATGTATAGTTCATTGCAACAAATTAAAGAAAAATATGATCAACTTAAATCTGAGTTAGTTAACCCGGATGTAATTAATGATATTAAAAAATATAATAAAATAAATAAAGAACTTAACTCAATTAGTGATATTGTAGAAACTTTTAATAATTATTTAAATGCTGAATCAAATTTAAAAACTGCTAAAGAATTATTAACTTTAGAAAAAGATCCAGATTTAATTGAGTTAGCAAAATTAGAAATTCAAGAAAATGAGGCTAGTTTAAAACAATTATCAAGTGAACTAAAAATTCTTATCTTACCTAAAGATGAGAATGATGAAAAAGATGTGATTGTTGAAATAAGAGGAGCAGCTGGAGGCGATGAAGCAAATATTTTTGCTGGTGATCTTTATAAAATGTATTCAAAATGAGCTGCACAAAATAATATGAAAATAGGTATCTTAGAATCATCAAGTGCTGAATCCGGAGGTTTTACATTAATTACTTTTTCAATTAAAGGAGAAAAACCTTATTCAAAATTAAAGTTTGAATCTGGGGTGCATAGGGTGCAAAGGGTTCCAGTGACAGAAACTAAAGGTAGAATTCATACTTCTACTGCAACAGTGACTGTTATGCCTGAAATTGATGAAGATATTGATATTCAAGTTAAAACTGAAGATATTAGGATTGATGTGTTTCGCTCAAGTGGAAATGGTGGGCAGTCTGTTAACACAACTGATTCAGCTGTAAGAATTACTCACTATCCAAGCGGAATAGTTGTTTCATGTCAAGAAGGTAAAAGCCAAATTCAAAATAAAGAAATTGCATTGCGGATTTTGAAATCTAAATTATATGATTTAGAATTACAAAAAAAACAAGCAGAAGAATCTGGTTACCGTAAGTTAGCTGGCTCTGGAGCTCGTAGTGAAAAAATTAGAACATATAATTACCCACAAGATCGTGTCACTGATCACCGTATCAGCTACTCAAGTTCATTAACGTCAATTATGAATGGCAAACTTAATGCTATAATTGAAGCATTATTGACCGAAGAACAAAATTTAAAATTACAGGATTCAAATTTTTAATGCCTACTAAAACAGATTTATTATTAGAAAAAAGAAGATACAATCTAAAACAAACTATATCTTCTTTTGAAGAAGAATTACTAAATAAAGGAATGCCAGTTCAAAAAATTATTGGTTATATTGAAATGGCAAATGTTAAAATTGATCTTTCTCATAATGTCTTAATCCCTCGTTATGAAACCGAAGAACTTATTTTACAAGTTTTAAATGATCATACTAGTTCTTCAGATATAAAAGTACTTGATTTATGTACAGGATCAGGTTTTATTGGCCTTGCTTTAAAAAAAGCTAGGCCAATATGGGATATTACATTAAGTGATATTTCAGTTGAAGCAATTAAACAAACTAAAATTAATGCTCAAATAAATGATTTACATGTTAATATTTATCAAAGTGATTTATTTAAAAATTTAAGTAATAACCTTTTTGATTTAATTGTTTGTAATCCACCATATTTATCACATGATGAAAAACTTGATAAATCTGTTTTAAATTTTGAGCCTCATAATGCATTATTTGCTAATGATGATGGCCTTGAATTTTATAAAAAGATTATTAACCAAGCTCCTAATTATTTAACTAAGAACGGATTAATTTATTTTGAAATTAATCCGTTACATTATGATTGGTGGGTAAGGTTAACTAATAAATACCATATTGAAATAATCAATGATATTGCAAATTTACCTAGAATAGTTAAATTGAAATTTTAAAATTTATTAATTGGAAATGTCACATGCAAGTTTTTTTGCATGTGACATTGTTTTTGTCTGCCTTGTAATAAAATAGTTGTATTAATAAATTTTAAAAAAATAAAGGAGACCTTAAAATTATATGAAAAATTTAGAAAAATATATTTGTGTTTTTGACAAATATCGAAAAGAAAATAAATATCAACATTTTAAAATTGAAGAGAATTACAACACTATCTTGAAAATGCAAGGAGCTCTTGGGACACAACGAAAATTACGATCAGATCAAATCGATCTAGAACAACTTTATAATATTTTACAAGAACTTTCTGAAGGCTTCTCAATCCAAGAAGTAGCCAAGATTTTTGATAGAGACATTCGAAGTATAAAAAGCAAAATCCAAATTATTACAAATCGCAGAGCACTTAGTTTAGATAAACAAAATCGCTATGTTTGTCCTAAGTGTTCAAAAAGAGTAATGCGGGTTAAAACCCTTAATTTTAGCAAGCTATACGAACATTTATTAGGTTATTCATTTTCGCGACTCTTTTTTGTAAGTGATTCAATTAAAGAGAAATGAAAGGCCTACAGAAAATATTGGTATAGTGAGCTTAATACATACAATAAAAATAGAAACAAAAAGAATTTGCAGCAAAAAGAAGTTAAGAAATCAGTTACCTATCTTGTGAATTCTTTTAAAAAATTCTCCCCTGATGAATTTGCTCCCTCACCTAGTACAATTTATAAAATAATTAAAAAATACCCTTATTTCCTTGATTTTGACCATATTGTTAAAAAATCTGAAGGCAAATATGGCATAAGGAAGAAGAAGCAAACCAAACCTAAAACATTAAAATATGCTACAGAAATTTCAAAACGTCCAGCTTATATTAATGATCGCTCTGAACACGGCCATTTTGAATTAGACACCGTTATTGGTAAAATCAATGATACATATTGTATTGTGACCATAATTGAACGGCAAACCAGAATGTCTTATGCTATGCTCTCAAAACGCAACTCCAAAGCTATCAAACAAACACTTGTCAAACTAATCAAGAAACACAACTTAGACATTAAAACTTTAACAGTAGATAACGGTAGTGAAAATGTCTTATTGCACCAGGTTATTCCAACTGAAAGATTATTTAAATGCCAACCATATAGTTCATGACAAAAAGGTTCAATAGAAAATATGCACCGCTTAATTAGGTATTACATCCCCAAAGGAAAAAGCTTAGATAAATACTCTCAGCAAGAAATTGATTATATGATGGAAAAAATAAATAACTATCGGCAAGTTGTCCGGAAATATAAGATAACCTAAAATTTTTTTAATCCCCCGCCTTTGATTGCAATCAAAGGGGCCTTACTTTTGGCAAAAGTAAGCAAAACCGACGAGAAAACACTTTCGTGTTTTCTGTTTTCTCATACATTTTTTATGTAAAATTTATGTTAAAATTAAAACGCAATTATTTTGTTAATATCTCGCAAGTGACTTTTCCAAAAAACAAAATTTTAAAATTAATATAATATATATATATATATATTATTCTGGTATAATATAATGAGAAGTAAATAAAAGAAAATAATGTATAAATATTTATATAAGTAAAGGAAGTATATGAAGTTTAGAAGAAAACATAAAATAGGTTTATTAGTTGTATCTGGAGCTCTTGGAGCAACTACTATTTTTACAACTATTCAATCATTACAAATTGATGCTCAAAATAGATACAAGTATAACATCCAACAAGGAGTTAATACTTTTTTAGATAACGATAAAGCTGATCCAAAGAATTCACTCCCAAATGCTTTTGATGATAATTTAGATCGCAAACCAGAAGAAATTAAACCAAGTCCACCTTTAGAAATTGACAAACCAGTTATAATTGTTCAAGATCCTCCAAAGATTATTGAAGATCCTAAAGAAGAAATTAAAGAAGAGACAAAACCTGAAGATCCTCCAAAAATTGAGGATGATGTTGTGCCAGTGCCTGCCCCAGTTCCTCCAGTTGAAGAACCAGTTCCGGCTCCTCCTGAGGCTCCTGTGCCAACTCAACCAATTAAAGTTGAACCAGAACCTAAACCTGAGCCTGAATATCAAAGAGTACAACGTAGAGAAAAAAGAGAAATTAACCAAGGTGGAATTAAATATCTTGCCGAAATTGATGTTTTAAATCCGCCTAAGGATGAAAAATATGATATAAATAATGGAATTGCCAACCGTATTCCATACCAAAATGAATTTGAAGAGATTGTATCAATTACTGGTGCTTTAACTGAAGAAAACATTCGCCTTAGTGGTGTTATTGCTGCAAGAGGAGCTAAGAAAAATGATTATATTTTTCAGAATAAGGGTGTTGGTTATTATGATTTATTCCATGATGAAAATCAAGACATTGAAAATTTAAATGCATACTTAGCTGGAGATGGTGGAGCACCTGAGCAATTAGGTAACTTATGAGCACGTTATGAAAGATTATTGCAAAATAAAGAATTATTAAGAACTTTTGTTGATCAAACTGGTTTTGCTAACTTTGACAGATGGTGAGATGATCCAAAAATAGTTGAATGAAAACCATATAGATCAAATGATAAAATTCGTGTTCCTTATGGTAGATTACTTTTATTAATGCATATTGACCAAAGCAAAATCACTAAAGTTAGTGCAGAAGTGCAGCGTCAATTACAAAATGGTTTTGTTATTCCAGAGGAATACACCCAAACTTGAGTAAATGAAAAAGGCGAATGAGAATCATATACTTTTAGCCCACCAATTAATAATGTGCAACGTCGTTATACTGAAGATAATAAATTTAAGAAAGTATTAGGTAATAATTCGCAATGGCCAACCAGAAATTCCGATGATATTAAACGTGGTAAATATTACAATTGAGATGATCGTATTTTAAATCAAGAATTTATTAACAAAGGATATGGTGATTTAATAGGTGGTTTTCACGGTATCACAATTACTAAATATACAAGACGTGAGGAAATTCAAGGTGTTAACCGTACAGAAGCGACCGTTGTTGAAATTGATGTTGAACAACCAAAAGCTTACCAAAATGCACTTGCTTTAATTGAGAGACTAAAAAAAGATGGTTATGAAATTACTGGATATCGTTTCAAAAATATTGGTTTAGTAGGTGCAGATCAAAATATGGATAAAATTTTTGCTGCTTTACCGACAAAATTACCTTTATTAGAATTATTCTTTGCATCTAAGAATACTTCTGCAATTAGGTTTATTAAAGATAAAGAAATTGATGAGCTCGCAATGTATACGGACCAAAAATTAAATGGTAATGCTAACGATTGAGCAATCAACCCTTGAGCTTTAAATAAAGTTGCTTGAGTAAATATGAATGATTACAATGTTAATTGAGCATACTTAAATAGTCAAGAAAGAATTTATACTCGTATTACCTTTGATAATTTATCATTTGATGAAGAAGATGTTAAAAATGAAAAAGGTGATTATGACCTTAAAAAAGTTAACTTAGGCTTAAGAATGGCATATTGAACCAGAAACAATGAACGAATTTTCCAAGGTGGTTGAGGTAGTGGAACAAAGCCTGATTCTGGAAGAGATGGAAACTCATGGCCTCTTGGTGTAGATTTTAGCTATGCACCAAGCGTTAAAACCTTAGCAGGAATGCAGTTTCACGATATTTTAGGGAATAATTCCTCAAAACGTAGATTAAAACGCATTAAACTATACAATAATTCTGATACTTGAGAAGTATCAGCTGCCGAAATGAACGTGGCTCAATTTAGTGAGATTTTAATTACTGAAGGCCCACAAACTCCTGACGATCGCTCAAAAATCTTCTTTAGTAATGGTAAAAGTACTAAGAAAATTAAATTCTTCTCACTTGATAAAACTAATGGTGATACATTAACTGGAGCTGGTATCGCTAACTTACGTACATTAATCAATTGAAGCGATGGAACATTTAACTCAAACACAGAAATTATTGTTGAAACAGGACAAAATAAAATTCTTCAAGCACTTAAAGGTGCTGGCTTTAATGCCCGCTTCGAAACTGAAGATGATCAATATGAAGTAATTTAGTAAACAAAGATCTAAAATATCTGGAAATATTTCCAGATATTTTTTATTATATATAAGATTTAATTTAAATATTCAAAAAATGATATAATAAAAATGTCTTATATATTACGCAAGGCAAATTAAGTTATTTCATTTATTATGTAAAGAATATTTAAAAGGAGTATGTTCATGAACATAAAAAAATTTCATAAAAATTCTATTAAATTTATAAAATGGAACATGTTGCAATCACATAAGTGAAACAAAACTAAGAAAAAAAAGTTTATAAAGTATTTTTTGGTAACTTTTGTCCTAGCTATTTTACCTGCATCTTTGCTTGGAGCTTACTTTTATGAAGTTAAAACAATTGAAAAATCTCGTTTAATTTCTGAGCACACCTATTGAAACAATGATAAAAATGCTTGGACCAAAGAAGGAGTAAGTCCAAGACTATTTGTTATAGATGAAGATAAAATCCTAGATAAGGATAAGGATAGTTATTCTAGATGAAAAGAAAATAGTCAAGAAAACGAATTTAATTATCTTTCTAGTGACATTGCATATAAATATTTTAACAATATTAATTATGATAGTGTAAATAAACTAAAATGACAAACTGATAAGTTAAAACGAACAAGCTATTTAATAAAAAATCAAGATCAATTTATTCAGTTACTACAAAAACATAATCCAAGAAAATACCAAAATAAAGAAAAAATAATTCAAGAACATATTGACTTATTAGATAAAGTTAATTTTGATACACAAGACATTGTAATTTTAAATAATTATTTATATAAAAAAATTTCAGAATCAGATAACAGAGAAAAAGGTTTAAATATCAAAAGTTTTACTTTTGATAAGGCGGTACACCAACTTAATATTAAATTCAATTTTAATAATAGTTATCGATTCTTCTTATTTCATTCAGATAAAAAATTAGGTTCAAATGCATTAGTTGGTGCTGACGATTGGTTTAAAACTTATTTTTTAATTATTGATAAAACAAACATTCAACATGTTGATGATTTAAATATTAATTTTGAATATGAATAATATCTTAGTAATAAGAAAATTGAACGATTGGAGCAAATAGACATAACAATATTCAGAAGTATCTGATTATTGTTTTTCTTTTACTTTCTTATAGTAGATATTATTTATTTTCAAAATATTCTTTTATTTTTAATGCTAACTTATTTCCAACAACATTGGCTATTTCTAATATTGGTGCATTTTTTATTTTTTTGATATTAGAAAATGCTTGCAGTAATTTATTTTCTATATTTTTACCAATTCCAGGTATTTGCAAGAGTAGTGAATTGCTAATTTTGTTGTTACGTGTTTTATTTAAATATTCTTTTGCTTTTTTATCTACTAAGAACTGAATATTGCTTAAAAAATTGAAAGTACTAATTGATAAATCTAAAGTTATATTTTGATCATTAATAACTTTACTTGTTTGATGCTTTTGGTTTTTAACTAAACCAATTACCTTATTGTTAAAATTATAATTTTTTAAAGCTTCTTTAATTTCGTTAATTTGACTAATCGCTCCATCAGCAACAAAAAGATCATTTTGATTAATTTTATCTTGATTTACTTTTAAAAATTGAAGTGTATTTAAATACATATATTTTAAATCATCTTCAGTACTAAATTTTTGAATATCTTTTTCTAAAGATCATTTAAAAACTTTGGGTTTTGAGCTAGATTTTAAGTTAAAACATAATACAACACCCACTCCATCTTTTGATTTTTCAAATGAATTATCAAAGATATAAATATTTTGAATTAAATCTTGATAACCTAACTTAAGGCTTAATTCTTGTAAAATATTTTCATTTATATTTAAACCTAACGATTGATATTTTTCTTCAATATTATCTCTTAAATTATCTAAAATTTTTTGATTTATGCCAACTTTTGGATAACTAATTATTTTTTGTATTTCATTATTTATAATTAAGTCTAAAGATTCTAATTCATTATTTAAGTAAAGTTTTTTAGGGATAATTTTATCTTTATAATAATTATTTAAAAAGTATTCTAAAAATTCTTGTAACAATCCATTAAATTCATAATATTTAATACTTATATTTGTGACTATCCCATAATTATATGTTTTGAGAGCTACAAATATTAATTGATTAATTTGTTTAACATAAATATAATCAATTAAACTAATTTTATGAATTTCTGTAACCTGAGGCATTTTTGTTTTAATTAAAAAATCTTGCGCTTTTTTATACATTAATGCATTTTGAAAATCTAATTTAGATGCAATCTCATTTTCTAATTCTTGTAATTTTTGATTAAAATTATTATTTTTAAATTCAAAAATACTTTTTATTTCGTTGAATATATTTTTGGCTTCTTCTAAACTTTGGCTAGTAATCAAAAATCCGTTTTTATAGGTATAAATGCTCTTAAGTGCGTTAATAAAGTTTTTATGATCATCATTATAAAATAAAGGTCCAAAATAATAATTTGTATCAGGATCATTATTTTTAAATACTTTTGAACTAAAACTAAAATTAATTAAATTCTTTTTATTAATACTTATTTTAATATAAGGATTTTTTTGCGAATTTACAAGCTTAATGTTATATTTTGGTTTATACTCTTTAATCATTTTCTCTTCAAGATGTAATGCATCACGCTCATTAAGAGTATAAACGATTTCAAAGTCTGCTAATTCTTGAAACATTTTGGTAGTTTTATATGAATTCTCCGATCCTTGTAAATATTGTTTTAATCTTTTTTTAATGTTTTTTGCTTTTCCAATATAAATAATATTACCAGTTATATCTTTTCATAAATAAATTCCTGGTTTATTTGCTGCATTATTCACTTTCTCATGTAATTCTAAAGAAAAATCATTCATAATAAAATTATACAAAAAACAAAGCATAGCTTTGTTTTTTATGATTCATTTTCTCATTCAAATTCAAACCCGTAAATTGATACAGTATCACCCGGGGTTATATCTCTTTTAATTAATTCATCTCAAACACCCATTTTTTTAAGAATATTATTAAAACGAACTAAATTATCATAAGTATTAATTGGAATTTTATTATATAACTCTTCAACTTTTTTACCGCTTATTATAAAATGTCCCTTATAAGGGCTTGCGATTTTAAAATCTGGTTCATATTCAATAACTTTAATTTTTTCTTCTTTTTTTTCGATAGTTGCGAGAGAATAATGCTTAACTAAATTTGCTAATTTAGCTTTAACCATTTCAAGGTTTTGCCTAAAAATAGCTGAAATTTCAATGATTTCTATATCTGGGTATGTTTGTTTAAATTTGGCAATATTATCTTGAAAAACCTCCATATCAGATTTATTTGCAATTATAATTTGAGGTTTTTCTTCCAGTTTGAAATTATAAGAACTAAGTTCATTATTAATTGTTTGATAATCAATGACAGGATCTTTATCAACTGATCCAAAATCAATAATATGAGCAATAATTCGACATCTTTCGATATGTTTTAAAAATTGTATTCCTAAACCTTTTCCTAGTGAAGCACCTTTAATAAGCCCTGGTAAATCAGCAATTGTAAATGAATCATCGTGATATTTAACCATTCCAAGTTGAGGAACTAAGGTAGTAAATTCATATTCAGCTACTTTTGCATTTGCATTAGAAATTGCATTTAAAAAAGTTGATTTACCAGCAGAAGGTTTACCAACTAACCCAACATCAGATAAAATTTTTAAAACTATTTTAGCCTCATATTTTTCCCCGGGCATGCCATTTTCAGCTATTTTAGGTGCGGTGTTTTTGGCTGTTTTGAATTTATTATTACCCCGTCCCCCTTTTCCGCCATTTGCTACTAAATATGGTGTATTTGCCTCAATTACGTCGGCAATTAATTTTTCACCATTATATACTAAAGTTCCAATTGGAACTTTAATGTAGGTATCTTTAGCATTAGCTCCATACAAGTTTTTAGGGCCTCCATTAACACCATCTTCTGCTTTAATATGTTTATTTTTATAAAAACTTAGTAAAGTATTTTTTCCATGGTCTCCTACAAAATAAATATGACCACCACGGCCTCCATCACCCCCATCAGGACCACCTTTATCTACGTGGGCTTCGCGGCGGAAAGAAATCATTCCATTTCCGCCTTTACCGCCTTGTAATGAAATTGTTATTTCATCAATAAATCTTGCCATTTGCTTCTCCTTACATAATATGATATCAACTTTGTTAATTTATTTAATTATAAATATAATATCATATTATATATTATTTAAGTTATATATTATATATATAGTATTTTTAGGTTATAATTAGTTAACTATGTATAAACACAAAGAAGTTGAACAAAAATGGCAAGAAATTTGAGAAAAAACTCAAGCTTTCAAAACAACAAATAATCATGATAAGAAATTTTATGCTTTAGATATGTTTCCATATCCTTCAGCAGCAGGCCTGCATGTTGGTCACCCTGAAGGTTATACAGCTACTGATATTGTAGCTCGTTATAAACGTTTAAATGGTTTTGATGTGCTTCATCCAATTGGGTGAGATGCCTTTGGTTTACCCGCTGAGCAATATGCCTTAAAAACTGGTAACCATCCAGCAAGTTTTACACAAGATAATATTAAAACTTTTAAAAAGCAACTTAGAAGTCTTGGAATGTCATTTGACTGAGATAAAGAAATTGATACGACTGATCCAAAATATTACCAATGAACACAATGAATTTTTAAAAAGTTATACGAACAAGGCCTTGCCGAAATTAAAGAAATTGATGTTAACTGGTGCGAAGAACTTGGGACTGTTTTAGCTAATGAAGAAGTTATAACTGATGAAAATGGTCAACGAGTTAGTGAGAGAGGTAATTTCCCAGTTATTCGCAAACCAATGAGACAATGAGTCTTAAAAATCACTGCATATGCTGAAAAACTTTTAGAAGGATTAAAAGATGTTGATTTTTCAGAATCACTAAAAACATTACAAGAAAACTGAATTGGAAAATCTGTCGGACATATTGTTAAATTCAAATTAGAAAATGCAGATGATTTTATTGAAGTTTTTACCACAAGAATTGATACAATTTTTGGAGTAGGTTTTTTAATTGTTGCGCCCGAACATGATATTATTAAGAGAGCTAAAAACCAAAAAGAAGTAAATGAATTCTTAGAATATTCTAAAACAATTAGTGATCGAGACAGGATTTCAAATAATAAAGAAAAAGTAGGTGTATACACTGGTTTAAATGTCATTCATCCAATTACTCAGGAAGTTTTACCAATTTGAACATCTAATTATGTTTTAAATACTTATGGAACTGGGGCAATTATGGGTGTTCCAGCCGAAGATGAACGCGATCAAGAATTTGCTACTAAATATAACTTAGCTGTATCTTTGATTCTTCCAACTAAAAACTTTGGCATAACTGATTTAGTTAATTTTGAAAAGCAATCTAAACAAGAACGGACAATTTTAGTTTTTAATTTATTAAAAGAACAAAACTTAGCACAAAGTCAAATATCATATAAACTAAGGGATTGAATTTTCTCTCGTCAAAGATATTGAGGAGAACCTTTTCCAGTTTACTTTGATGAAGATAACAATATTTACTTAGAAGAAAATATTGTTGAATTGCCATATATGGAAAATATTAAACCATCACTAACTGGTGAATCACCACTTGCTAATAATAGAGAATGGTTATATTTTGAACGTAATGGTAAAAAATATCGCAGAGAAACAAATACCATGCCGCAATGGGCAGGTAGTTCATGATATTTCTTAGCCTATATTTTAAAAAATTCAGATGGAACATATTTAGATATCCAAAGTAAAGAAGCATATCAAAGATTTCAAAAATGGCTTCCCGTTGATTTATATATCGGCGGACAAGAACATGCTGTTGGGCACTTAATCTATTCTAGATTTTGACATAAATTTTTATATGATATAAATATTTTGCCAGTATCTGAGCCTTTTATGAAGGTAGTTAATCAAGGAATGATTTTGGGACCTGATGGGCAAAAAATGTCTAAAAGTAGGGGTAATGTCATTAACCCGGATGATATTGTTAATGAATATGGTGCTGACACTTTACGGGTTTATGAAATGTTTATGGGCCCATTAACTGATACGAAAGAATGAAGTGTGAGTTCAATTAAAGGTATTCGTAAGTGGTTAGACCGTGTTTTTGTGATTATTGAAAAATTTGCTTTAAATCATACTTTAATTGATGATTCATATGAAGATAAAGAATTTAATTCAGTATGACAAGCAACAATTAAAGAAGTAACCGAAGCAATCGATCAATTAAAATTTAATATTGCAATTAGTAAACTTATGGTCTTTATTAATGCTTTATATAAAGTAACAAAATTAAATAACCTTCAACCTTTAGTTGATTTCTTGATTATGCTTTCGACACTAGCTCCACATATTTCTGAAGAATTATTAGAACTTTTAGACAAAAAACAAATAAAAGACCAAATTTGGCCTTTATATAATCAATCACTAATCAAAGAATCAATAGTTAAAGTAGTTGTGCAAGTTAATGGAAAAGTTCGAGCTATTATTGAAAAAACTGCGGATATAGATGATCAGCAAATTATTGCTTTAGCTCAAAACCATCCAAATGTACAAAAATTTATAGAAGGCAAAGAAATTAAACATAAAGAATTTATTAAGGGCAAAATTATCATTTTTAATGTTTAATCAATAATGATTTATTTAGATTTAGGTAATACAGCTTTAAAAATAGGTTTTCAAACACAAGATAATAAAACAATTGTAAAGGTTTTAAATGTTAAATTAATTTCATATAAATTAATTAAAGAAATCTTGGATAATTTTAGTCATAAAATAAAAAAAGCATGATTATGTAGTGTAAATTTAAAATATACAAATAAATTAATAAACATTATAACAAGACTAAAAATTAAGATTCAGTTAATTAACCATCAATTTATATTTAAAAACCTTACTTTAGAATTAAACCCTTTAATTAAATTTAAAGAAGTAGGAATTAATATTTTATTAAATACTTATTTAATTGCCAATAAGTATCAATCTGCTATTTTAGTTTCCCTTGGCAGCGCAACTGTTATTACCCAAATTATTGATAAAACTCTTGAAGGAGTAATCTTACTTCCGGGTATTAAGCAAGGTGTAAAATCATTCTTTGAAAATATTTCATTAATAAATAAGCAAGATTTAAATTATCAAATAGCAAAATCATTAGCTACTAATACTAAAGATGCATTATCAATTGGTATAATTAATGGTAATTATTACGGTATTATCGGTTTGATAAATGATATAAATAGAATAAATTCGCCAGTTTTTTATACTGGTGGTGATTTAAAATATTTTCAAAAATTCAACTTAACCAATATTATTTTACATAGTGTAATTGAAGCAATGATTTTAATTGCTTCAAAATATACTTAAAATATTTTATTATTAAAAAACTTTTTAATATGGAGGATTATGAAACGATTAGTAAGTGGTATTAAGCCAACTGGATCCCTAACATTAGGTAACTATATTGGGGCTATTAAAAACTTTCTAAAATTGCAAAATGAGTACGAATCCTACATCTTTGTTGCTGATTTACATGCTTTAACAACTGGTAAAGTTAACACTAATGAATTAAAGGGCGCTCGAGAAGCCATAGTCGCTTTATATGCAGCTTGTGGCCTAGATTATGAAAAAAATGCAATTTTTTACCAATCACAAATTTTAGAACATGCTCAAATGCAATGGTTATGTAGCTCTGAAACTACTTTAGGTGAATTAAAGCGTATGACACAATTTAAAGATCAAGCCTCAAAATTAAAGCAAGCTAATGGTACTGAAAAAATCCCAACTGGTTTATTAACATACCCAGTTTTAATGGCTGCTGATATCTTACTGTATAATCCTGATGTTGTACCAGTTGGAGAAGATCAAATTCAGCATTTAGAATTGACCCGAAATATTGCACAAAGATTGAACAAGAATTACAAAACGAACCTAAAAATTCCTCAAGCAATTTTACCTAAAATTGGTGCTAAAATTAAATCTTTAACTGACCCAAATGCAAAAATGTCAAAAAGTGAAAGGGGCACTAAATCAACTATTTATTTATTAGAAGATCCCCAAAGTGCTTATAATAAAATTTTAAAATCTGTTACTGATTCAGAAAATAAGATCTATATTTCGGAAGCTAAACCAGGTATTTTAAATTTATTAAATATTTATGCTTCACTTAATGATTTATCTTTAGCAGAAGCTGAAGAGAAATTTAAAGATGCTAATTACAAAGACTTTAAAGAAGCAGTTGCCCAAAGTGTTAAAGATTTATTAAGCCAAATTCAAAGCAAATACCAAATTTATTTACAACAAGTTAACCATATTACTAAATTAGGAGCTTTAAAAGCTCAAAAAATTGCAAAACAAACTATAAATAATTTACAAAACAAAATTGGACTTTACGGAGGTGAAGATGAAAGCAAATAAACAATTAAACCATACTACATCACATTTACTAGCTGCTGCTATTGAAATATTATATCCTGGCGTAAAACTGGGATTTGGACCAGCAACGGAAGAAGGTTTTTACTACGATTTTGAATTTATTGATCCACTTAGTGATACAGAACTAACTAAAATTGAAAAATTAATGAAAAAACTTGCTTCACGTAATTTAGTTATGAGGCAAGTAAGCATTGATGAATATAGTTTTGAAAATAAACCATATAAAAAAGAATTATATGATGAATTAGTAAAGCAAAATAAAACCATTACTTTTTATTCACTAGTAGATCCTCAAAATAATGAAGTTATTTTCACAGATCTGTGTGCTGGGGATCATGTTCAAGATACCAAACATATTAAACATTTTAAATTACTTCATTTAGCTGGAGCATATTGACGTGGTAATTCTGATAATATTCAATTAACTAGAATTTATGGAACTTCTTGAGAATCAAATGCTGAATTAGAAGAATTTTTAGCAATTTTAAAAGATCGCAAGGAACGAGATCACCGTAAAATTGGTAAAGAAATGAAATTATTTACCTTTAATAAGTTAGGTGGACAAGGTTTACCTTTTTGGTTAGAAGATGGAATGTACATTCATAATGAAATTAAAAACCTAGTATTACAAAAAGATCGTGAATATGGTTTTACTGAAGTTTTAACACCTCATTTTGGAGAAGAAGAGCTTTACCAAATTTCAGGTCATTTAGCTCATTATAAAGATGATATGTTTAAACCTATTGTGGTTGAAAATGAAAGGTTAATTCCTCGTCCAATGACATGCCCACACCATATTTTATGTTATAAAAGTGAAAAGCGTTCATACCGTGATTTACCAATTCGTTACTCTGAGCAATCTCAACTATATCGCTATGAAAAATCAGGTGCTTTAACTGGTCTTGAAAGAGTGCGTGGTATGCTGTTGACTGAAGGGCACTTATTTGTACGAAAAGAGCAAATTTCTGAAGAATTTAAATCAATGTATCAACTTATTAAAGAAACTTTAGAATCTTTTAACATCCAAATTAGTTATGTTTCTTTATCATTAAGAGATCCGGAAAATAAAGATAAGTATTATGATGATGAGATGATGTGAAATGAAGCTGAAACACAACTTCGCAATGTATTAGATGAATTAAATGTAAAATATGAAGCAAAATTAGGTGAAGCAGCTTTTTATGGTCCTAAAATGGATATTCAAATTTATACTGCCTTAGGACATGAAATTACAGTTTCAACCTTACAACTAGACTTTTTATTACCTAAAAAATTCGCCATGAGTTTTATAAATAAAAATAATGAAGAAGAAACACCAGTATTAATTCATCGTGGCTTAATTGGAACTTATGAAAGATTTGTTGCTATTTTATTAGAACAAACTAAAGGTGTATTACCATTTTGGCTTGCACCAAAGCAAATTACGATAATTCCAGCTACAAACTTTGATGAAGATGTTCACTATGCTAAGTTAATTAATACTAAACTCTTTAGCCTTGGATTTAGGTCAAAAGTAAATTTATCTGCGGAACGTTTAAATAAAAAAATTAGAGAAGCCCAAATTTCTAAATCAAAAATCCAACTTATTTTAGGTGAAAAGGAACGATTATCTAACACTGTAACCTATCGCGAATATGGTAAAGATAATTCAACTACGCTCCCATTAAATGAATTTATAGGTTATATTACTGATTTAAAGGTAAATAAAAAATAATGTTAAAAAAAACAAAACAACAAAAACTTTTAAATAAAATATTTTTTGTTATCTTTTTTTTAATGACAATTGCTACTTTATTAATAAGTGACAAATTAATTCCTTGACAAATAATTTTTAATTCTAGTTATGAATTAAAAATTCCTTATCGTATTCTGGTTAGTTTTTTGTATACAGCGGGCTTTTTAGTAAGCAGTTTTCTACTCGCTTACTACAATAAATTAAAAGTTATTTATTTACAAATTATTGCTTTTATAATTGGCGTTACAATGACATTATTTTGAATGCCCTTATACAAACCCACTGACAAAGAACCGATACTAATTTGAACTTGATATAAATATGATATTATTACAGTTTTTGCAATTTATATTTTTATCTTTGGCCTTGTAAAATATTTAGCAACCTTTGAAAATATTAATAAATTAAGAGCAAAATATAGTAAAAATAACAATTAAATAATCAACAATCAATAACTTAATTGTTGATTATTTTTTATACAAATATTTATAGGTTTAATAAATATTATGAAATTTTATGAATCTATGATGCCGCTTTATATATTAAGAAAATAATTTACGTAAAACTTACTATTAATATATATTATATTAATTGGAAATGTCACATGCAAGTTTTTTTGCATGTGACATTGTTTTTGTCTGCCTTGTAATAAAATAGTTGTATTAATAAATTTTAAAAAAATAAAGGAGACCTTAAAATTATATGAAAAATTTAGAAAAATATATTTGTGTTTTTGACAAATATCGAAAAGAAAATAAATATCAACATTTTAAAATTGAAGAGAATTACAACACTATCTTGAAAATGCAAGGAGCTCTTGGGACACAACGAAAATTACGATCAGATCAAATCGATCTAGAACAACTTTATAATATTTTACAAGAACTTTCTGAAGGCTTCTCAATCCAAGAAGTAGCCAAGATTTTTGATAGAGACATTCGAAGTATAAAAAGCAAAATCCAAATTATTACAAATCGCAGAGCACTTAGTTTAGATAAACAAAATCGCTATGTTTGTCCTAAGTGTTCAAAAAGAGTAATGCGGGTTAAAACCCTTAATTTTAGCAAGCTATACGAACATTTATTAGGTTATTCATTTTCGCTACTCTTTTTTGTAAGTGATTCAATTAAAGAGAAATGAAAGGCCTACAGAAAATATTGGTATAGTGAACTTAATACATACAATAAAAATAGAAATAAAAAGAATTTACAGCAAAAAGAAGTTAAGAAATCAGTTACTTATCTTGTGAATTCTTTTAAAAAATTATCCCCTGATGAATTTGCTCCTTCACCTAGTACAATTTATAAAATAATTAAAAAATACCCTTATTTCCTTGATTTTGACCACATTGTTAAAAAATCTGAAGGAAAATATGGCATAAGGAACAAGAAACAAACCAAACCTAAAACATTAAAATATGCTACAGAAATTTCAAAACGTCCAGCTTATATTAATGATCGCTCTGAACATGGTCATTTTGAATTAGACACCGTTATTGGTAAAATCAATGATACATATTGTATTGTGACCATAATTGAACGGCAAACCAGAATGTCTTATGCTATGCTCTCAAAACGCAACTCCAAAGCTATCAAACAAACACTTGTCAAACTAATCAAGAAACACAACTTAGACATTAAAACTTTAACAGTAGATAACGGTAGTGAAAATGTCTTATTGCACCAGGTTATTCCAACTGAAAGATTATTTAAATGCCAACCATATAGTTCATGACAAAAAGGTTCAATAGAAAATATGCACCGCTTAATTAGGTATTACATCCCCAAAGGAAAAAGCTTAGATAAATAC
Organism: Mycoplasma sp. 10961; assembly: GCF_055523525.1. NCBI lineage: Bacteria > Bacillati > Mycoplasmatota > Mollicutes > Mycoplasmatales > Mycoplasmataceae > Mycoplasma > Mycoplasma sp. 10961. The sequence goes on along the minus strand of NZ_JBVFVD010000001.1, from coordinate 521,210 downwards.
TCTCAGCAAGAAATTGATTATATGATGGAAAAAATAAATAACTATCGGCAAGTTGTCCGGAAATATAAGATAACCTAAAATTTTTTTAATCCCCCGCCTTTGATTGCAATCAAAGGGGCCTTACTTTTGGCAAAAGTAAGCAAAACCGACGAGAAAACACTTTCGTGTTTTCTGTTTTCTCATACATTTTTTATGTAAAATTTATGTTAAAATTAAAACGCAATTATTTTGTTAATATCTCGCAAGTGACTTTTCCAAAAAACATTAATATATATTATTTTTTACCATTATAGGCTTTTATATAGTAAAATTATAATATAGCAGTTTTGAATAATAGTTAATAACTATTTATACATAAAGAATTAAATTATGTTTATGAGATTTAATAAATTTATGTGCTTGCAAGTAGTGCTTGTACATGTATTAAATAAATATAAAGGTATAAAAATTTAATAAAAAATAGTTACAAGTTTATTTTTGTAACAAATAGGAGTAAGAAATGACTAAAATCAAAAAAATATTAATTTGAGCCAGTGGCATTGCATTTCCTCTTAGTTCTTTATCTTGTTCATCCATTGATTCTGAAGCCCATACTCAAGAAGATCATAACAGGTTTAAAACTGAGTTAGAAAATAAAGTGTATGAAATTCATGGCCAAGTTCGAGCAAAACTAAACACCATAGGTTCTGTTAATAGTTTATATGTACCATCAATATCTTCTTATAAACAAAAAATTGATGAAAAAAATGGATCTGGATATGAATTTAAGTTTTTTAACCATGTAACTAACCCACTTTATGGCACACAAGATACAAGTAAACTTATTAAAATATCTACAAAAGATGAATTTGAGAATCTAATTATAAAAAGATATCAAGATTTACATACTCTAGAAAACTATAAGCCTACACATGCAGAAATTATATCTGAATTTGAAAAATCTTTTTTAAATTATAAAAACATTTATCAACATCTTGAAAATAATGATCTTTATATTTTATATGCTCATCATAGCGGTGCATTTTACTATCTTGCTGCTCCATTTATAACTGAAGATTCAGTAGTATTAACATTACTTATTAATAATCTTTCAGGTTATGTAAATACCATCAGAAAAAGTGCTCAAGCATGAAAAGTTTTTAGTTTACCAAAGAAACAAAATTTTAAGCTAAATACTTATTTTATTGATAATAAATTTACCCATAATACGCCCCTTGAAAAAGCGAATGAATATTACGGAAAACTCAATAAATGATACAGGGAGGAATTTATAAAATATTATAAATAATAGTGATTCTATAAAAAACATTTGCAATTAAAATTGCAAATGTTTTAATATCTATTATTGCTTAATTTGTTTCAAAGTAGTTAATCCATTTTCACTTTGAATTAAGAATTTTTCAAATTTGCTATAAGTAGCATTAGTAGCCCTTTGAGTTGTTACTGCTCTTTGGGTTGGGAGAGTTATTTCTTGATCAATTAATTCATCATTGGTTGCTTTACCATCATTATCCTTATCAATTCATAAATGGATAGTTGAATTATCTTTAACATTAATAAATTCTTTAGTTATATAACTTAAATAATTTGCACTATATCCAACATCATCAGGATAAATACGTTTATTAATTTGAGTTTGGCGGTCTTTTGTAATTTTTAAATTTTGATCATCTGCTATTTCATAAAGAGAAGCACCTTCATCATAATTAGACTTACCAAAAAAGTTAAAAGCATTGCTATAGTCAAATTTAACCTGGTTATAAATCTGATCATTTCTTTTTAAAACTAAACCATCTACTTTTTTACTAGAGTCAATAAAACCACTAAATCTAAGCAATGTAGGGTATCTAGTACTTGTCATTTCTAAGCCTTGTTCGCTATTTGAGGTTTCACTATAAGTATAAATTTGACTTATTGTTTTACCATATCCCATGGTTTCTAAGAATAATTTATAAAATTCATTAGCTCTATTTTTAGTTTTTTCAGCTGGTAATTCAGTGATTTGATTTAAATCATTTAAATACCTAAATTTATTAATATCAAATATAGAATTAGGCATAGCAGTGGCGGCATTAAACTTAGGAGAATTATCGTAAAGATTAACACCTTCACCGCTTTGAAATCAACCTTGCCTGATTGGTGAATCAAAATTGTTTAAATAAGTATGGGATCAATCTTCAGCATTACCTGATGGTGAAAAAGAACCAGAAACATAACCACTAGAATCTATATTGAAATATCAAGCACCAAACCAATTCACTGAATTTGGTTTGGTTTCTTCATTCATATATGATTTATTTTGATCATTAATAGAAAAGTATGATTCATAAGCATACTTAGTGTATTCACGAGGCACTAATTCAGTTAACGAAAAGGTATATTTTAATCTTGGAGTATATGTGTAAAATGATCCGCCAGGCGAAAAGAACAGTGGAGTTTCAGAAGTTGGATATTTTTTTAAATGATCTGGAGTTTCTAATTCATTTGCTAAACGTCAAAGGTCATTTACAGATAAATTTTGGAAAAGTAAATAATCTTTTATTTCATCAGGAATACCAAACTTTTTCAATATCTCTGGATTAATATAACCTTTTTTATCTATATCATAATTTAATAAACTATAAAAATAACTAGTAAAATACGAATTTCAAAATTGCCTTGCTCCGTGTGAATGTCCATCATTTGTATTATTTTGTGGAGGATTATAGTATATTTCTGTTGTTTGGCGTTTGTTTAAATCTTTTGCTACTTCATTTTTCACGTCTATTTTAGGATCTTCGATTAGTCCAATTTCAGCATAAACACTTGCTCAGTGGTGCATGTATTCATGGATGATAGTTGGCATTAAAAAACCAATAATTTCATATAAATCAAATTGCTTATTTTGAGCCCCCGAACCATTCACGAAGATTCTGCGGGAATCAGGCATGTACAATCCATTGGCATTTTCATCAATAGCTTTATAATCATTTAAGATAAGTGCCTGTAAATCTTTGATTTCTTGACCATAAGGTATTTTACGTTTAAATTCATGAACTAACATTAGCAAACCTTGTTTACCAAGTAGATAATTATATGTTTTTCCATCATCATTTGTATAACTATATTCTCGAAAGATAAGTTCAGTCTCAGGATCAAGATATTCAAGGAAGGGTTGTTTACCCCTGATTTTTTCTTCTACTTTATCAAGGCTCGTATAAATACTTTCATTTAGTTTTACTAAGGATTGTTGTTTTTCTTCATTAGTAATATTAGCAGTTAAAAATACTTCATTTTCTGAAATAGGTAAAAAGTTATGCAATGGAACTAGTGGTTTTGCTTCATGTATTGGTTTAGAAGGATCCTTCGATTCTTCTTGACCCTTATATGCATTATTATCAATGGTGTTGTCACTAGTTGGTTCATTTTCATTAATTGCTTCTTTTTCAGTATCAATTTGATTAGTATTAGTTGAATCGCTATCACTAGTTTGAGTTTTACTCCCGGATTTATTATCATTTGGTTTTGAACCTTCTTGTGCATCAGATCCACTATTTAGTAGGGGTGTAGGTTGTTGATCTACTTTTTCTGAATTATCAGAACCACTTGGTTTATTATAAGTACTATTGTTGGGTTTTTCTGCTTCTGGTTGCTTCGTGACAGTTTTAGGATCTTCTGTTACTGGTTCTTTTGTCCCTGGGTTAGAATGTGTATTTTCTTCTCTTGGTGGATTAGGATTTGCTGGCTCTTCTTGTTCTCTATTTTCAATAGGTGGATTTGTAGCTACTACATGGTTTAATGTTGTAAATGGACGTTTGACATTAAATGATGTATCGTTGTTTACCTTGATGGTATCTAGTTCGTATGTAGTACCTTTAGTTAAACCAGTAATAGTAATTTTATATTCATTATCAGCTGGTTTGTTTAAACTTGAAACTGTAAAATTATGAACTGTATCATTAATTTTTACATTAAGTTGGTCTGTTCCTTGTAGACCAGTAATTTTAGCGGTGAATTGAGCACTAGTTTGAGTTACTGTAATTTCATTAACATTTTGAATAGTAAATTGTCTTTTTTGAGGCAGAGGTGCCGTACACGAAACAGCAGTAATTGTGGAAATGGTAACAAAGTTAGTTGTTACTAATAAAAATTTTCGTAATTTCATGATATTTCCCCGTAGTATATGTTTATTGTTTATAAATATCTTTTATTATATATATATATATATATATATATAATTTTATTATAAATACTAAAAAATGGTATAATAAAAATGCCTTAGTTTTTAAGGCAAAAAATTGGTATTACTTAATGAATTAGGAGTTATATATGTACACAAAAAAACTTAAAAAAATATTTATTATTTCGTCTATAGCAGCATCTGCAATTCCATTGGTTGCCATAAATGGAATCGATACTGTAAATAGTCTAAATAACATTATAACAGAAGATTTAAAGATACAAAATATAAATTTGGAAAGTCAATTTTTACAAGTTCAAAGCACCGGATCTGAGCAACGTTTGTTAAATTTTGGTGTAAATAGGTTAGAAATATTTACAAAGTTAAACAATGTTCAGCAATCTGAGATTATAAAATTTATAAAGGAAAATGTTGGTAACGATATACCAGTTAAATATGAAGAATTTGCAGGTGTTTTATCCATTGCTTATTTAAAAAATATTAATAAGGACATTTTAATTAATAAAGTTCTTAATTATTTTATTGATAATAAAATTACTTATAACAATATTTATAATTTTAATACAAAGACTCAATACGAAGATTTTGAAAAAAGCAAACTTGATAATGATAGTGCAGAAAATTTACAAATACCTGAAAGCAGATACAACTATGTAAATTTTAAAAATGAATCTGATAATGATCATTTATTTTCATTTGTAGGACTAACTAAAAAGACACGCGAAAGACATTTCAATAGTTTTATAAACAACAAATTAAATGTAGGTGTTTTAGAACTAGGGGTAGCCGAGACACATTCAAAAGCTTTTGATTGAAATAGAAAATATGGAAATGGTATTTGGTGAAGAGACGTATGATTTTATAGTGAAAAATCATCGAGACATGCCACCCAAGTTTCTGAATTAATAGCTGGTACAAAAGGAATTAATCCAACAGTTACTGTAGTATCTGTTCAAGCTGATATGAAGTGAAATGGCCTTTCAAGTGAATTCAATTATTTACTAAAATATACTAATTTAGTAAATAATAGTTGGGGATATCCATATGATCCAGATGATACCATGAAATGATTGTATAATTACTTAGACAATTTAATTTTTAACAACCCTGAGTTAATAAATGTTGTTGCATCTGGCAATGGTTATCGTAGACAAAAAGAAATGAGTGCTCTTGCTCTATCTAAGAATAGTATTGTTGTAGGAGCCACTTCAAATACAAATCCTGAAAAGCGTGCTGATTATAGTCAAGTTGCGAATTACAAAAACTATTTATCAGTTGTCGCGCCTGGTGGAGACTATTGATTCTCTGATAGAACAATTTATGAGGGTATAGAATATGGCTACGATAATTCTGGAACTAGCTTTTCAGCTCCGGTAGTTACCAGTATAGCTGCTATGTTAAAACAAAAATATAAAAGTTATTTTGATTTAGGTTCAGACTCAATTATCTTTAAATCTGCACTTATTACAGGTTCAAGAAAACCTAAAGGTGTTAATAATCTTTATACAGTTGAAACTGGATTCGGTATACCTCAATATGATAAAATTGAAAATGCATTGCAATCTCTAATTGTCTTACCAAATGCTAAAAAAGGAAATAACCCTGTTACTAACACTAGAAAAGTTTACTTTAATAAAGGAGATAAAATCAGAGCTTCGCTAGCATTTTTATACAATGGTACAAATGATATAACTGATGTTGATTTTAAAGTTAAAAATGAAATTGGTATAACCATAGATTCCTCAAATTCTTCATTTAACAATATTGAAGTTGTTGAATTTACTGTTCCTTTTTCAGGATGATACACACTAGAAGCTTATATACCTAAAACTACTAGAAATAGTGTGGAGACTGTAATTACATATGTTAAAGAAAACTAATAAAAGGAAACTTTGAAAATATACTTTGTTTTGTTTTTTGGTTTTAAGTATTCTTAGTATTCCAACAACTCTTTTATTAATACATTATAATGATTTGAAGAAACAAGAAGAATATTCTAAAATCCGTAATTATGCATTCTGGAACTCTAATAGTAGTGTTTTTACAAAAGAAGGTGGATCGCCACAAGTTTTTGCGATTGATAAAGATAGGATTGCTGATGAAGATAAACGTTATTTAGAACATATTGAAATAAATAATTATACTCCTGGTTCTGGTTTTGGATTTTATCATGTTTTTAAGTATTATAATAACTTAACTTATGATAACTTGCATAATAAAAAATTCCCCAAATGAAAAACAAAAAATATACAAAGCAATAGTTATCTATTTAAAAACAAAGATGATTTTATCAACTTATTAAAGAAGAACCAACCTAATTATTATACTAGCGATACAGTTATCTTAAATGACTATGCAGAACTATTGAGCAAAATTAATTTTGAGTCCCATGATTTATTAATGTTAAATAATTTTTTAGGTCTTAAATTAGCTTGATCTGATAACCGAAAATTGGGTTGGAATATTTCGGACTACAATTTGGATACAAATAATAAAAAAATTGTAATAAATTTTGAGTATAATGATAAAGTTCGTAAATTTTTATTCACTAATGATTTTAAATGAGGAGTACATGGTGCTTTTGGAAATGATGAGTGATATAAAACCTATTTTTTAATTGTTCCAAAATCAGCTGCTAAAAATGCAGAAGAGTTAGACATTGACTTTGTATATAATTAATTTTAAAATAAACCACAACCACAATTAAAAAAATAAATATTTATCAAAATAAATCTGGACAGAAACGATGATATTTTCACGTTAACTTTTCTGTCCAGATTTAACATACGAATATTTTATTAAAAAGAAAGATATTATTAAATGATATTTAAAAAACTGAAGAATTAAAAAAATTTAGGCAATATAATAAATATTAAATTTTAACATCTTAAGCAGACTTTAGTATATTTCACAAAATTAGAAAAATAATTTAATAAATAACTAAAAGAATAAATTAAAACTATATAATTTAATTATGATTATAAAAAAACAAAGCAAAAATGCACCTAAGACAAACAAAATTGCCACCAAAAAGAAAAAGAAAGTTCTTGATTATTCTTGAATTGATACTTTAAAAAAGGATGAGAAAGATGCGGTAATAATGTTCTACGACAGAATTTTTAAAGAAAATAATATTGAAGTTGATATTAACGAAGCATTACAAGCAGAAAAAAATAAGCATTAGACCTTAGTGTCTAATATTCATTAGTTAGTTTATCTAAAATTAATGTATTAGTATTATCTTTTATGCAAAACTTTTTTGGGTTTTAATCAAAATTTGCAAATCATAGTATTTATTTTCAAAAATATAGTTAAGTAGCTAATTACAACGTAATAAAATATTAAATTAATAAACCAGACTAATTATAGTCAGGTTTTTTAACTTTTAATTTTTATATTCTTATCTAGTCAAATTAATATTACAAGTTTTTATACTTTTTAGTTATATATATATATATATATATATTATAATAAGTCAATGACAAATAACATAATAAATTAAATAAAGGAAACAAACCATGAAATTAAAAAAAATAATACTTTTAACTACCTTTACAAGTGTAACAACTTTATCTGTAGTATCATGTTCTTCTCCTGAAGATGAACAATTCGAAAAATATTTTGACAAACTTTTTGCAGATTCAAAACACCTTATTACTAGTGAGCAAAAAGAAGCTATGCGAGAAGCTTTTAAAATTAGTTTAAAAGACCCAGAATTTAAAAAAGGTGTTGATGTATTACTAAATAATACTATAAATAATAATTTACTTAACATACAACAACAAACTCAAGAAGAAACTAATTATAAAAATGCTCATAAAACCGTTTTAGATAAAAATGTTGATAATATTAGCATAGCTGATGCACCAAAAGTAAGAAGTGCAATCAATGAGTATAGTAATTTAAGCAAAGAAGTTAAAACTAAATTGCAACCACAAAAAAACCACTTAGATTCCCTTTTAAAAGAAATAGTTAGTTTAGAAAATCGCCAAATAAATAATTTTAGAAATATTCATAATGTTATTTTGAACAAGACTGTTAGCAATGTCTCTCTAGCTGATGAAGCAAGATTAAATTCTGCACTTAGTGATTATCAATCCTTAAGCAATAACGTTAAAAATAAATTAGATTATTACTATAATATATTATTAAATTTACAAGATACAATAACTGATTTAAAACGTGTTGAACAAAACCAAAAAAATATTAATACTAAAGTGAATAATTATAAAAATGCTCATGCTGAGGTCTTACGTAAAAATACTAACAACATTACAATAGATGATGAAACTAAAGTTAAAAATGCTGTAAATGCATATTATAGCTTAGATAGAGAGACCAAAAGTAACTTGCAAGCTGAAATTAACCTTCTTGATAATTTAAATAAAAAAATAATAAGTTTAAAACAGGCAAACCAAGGTTCACAACAAAGTGATAAAAATCCAGAACCAAATAATCCAAATACAGATACACAAACTCCAAGTTACGAAAACTCTAATTATACTAGTGATGAAAATAACATTCTTGGTTTTGATACACTAGATGTTGAGCAACACAGGCTAGATTATTTCAGTTTACAAAATTACCAGAAAAATTGAAGCATTCAAAATATTAAATATGAACTTGAATCAAATGGATATCGAAGTTTAATTGGTAATGTAGATGGAATTAGTGCAACTAAATATAAAACTATTAAACAAGTTGATAATCAATATCAATATGCTATTATCATTGAAATAGATGTTTCACAGCAAAATGCATACCAAAATGCTAAGGCTTTTATTTCCAAGTTAAACAATGATCCTAAATATAAAGTGACTGGTTACCGTATTAAAAATATTGGTAAAAGTAACCGTAATCAAAATATGGATGAAATCTTTGATGCATTACCTGATAAATTACCTTTATTAGAATTATTTTTCGCTTCAACTAATACAAATGTAATGAAAAAGTTAAAAGATAAGGAAATTAAAGAATTAAACTTTTACACTGAGCCAGGTTTAAATACTGGATCCAATATTGAAAATTGATCAATCAACCCGCTTGTTTTAACTAAAGTCAAAAATTTAAATCTAAATGACAATACTAATAAAACTAGATCATATGATGTGATTAAATTTGACAACTTATCATTTGATGAAGAAGATGTTTATATTGCTGGTGAATTTGACTTGTATAAAGTGAACAAGGCTTTAAAGATGTTTTATTGAACCAGAAATAATGAAAAATTCTTCCAAGGATTAAATCGAACTTATAGTCTTAAGGATAATAATAGTCGTAATTTTGTTGCGTCATGACCACTTGGTCTTGATTTTTCTAATGTACCAAGCATAAAAAACTTAGCAGGTTTAGAGCTTAAAGATCGAAACGGTAATGAAAGAAATTTAAACAAAATTAAACTCTATAACAATCAATCTATTTGAACAATTTCTACTCAAGATATGAATAAAGGTCAATTTAGTGATATTTTAGTCGGTGATAATTTTAATAATGTACCAACTAAAATTACTTTTAGTAACGCTAAAGCAACTAAGGAAATTAGGATAGTTGTAGAAAAACCAAATAATTATGAGCGGCTAAATTATAATGGAATAGCTGAACTAAGAAATTTATTAAAATATAATGAAGGTATTTTTGATGAATATAGTGTTATTATTGTTCAAGAGGGCGAAACTAGTTTATTTCAATCAATAAAAGATGCTGGTTTTAATGCTAGGTATGAAAAAGAACAAGATAAGAAAATCCCATATAATACTAAATCAAAATAAATTAAACAATGTAAACCACTAACAATAAAAGCCATATGTATTTATATAGTGAACCCATAAAATTGGACTAAAATTAATTTAAGGATTGATGCCTATATCCTAAAGGTGTCAGTCCTTTTAATTTTGCGATAATTCGTTTTTTGTTGTAATAATTTATATACTTACGCATCGCTTTTTCTAAGTCTTCTAGAGTTTTGAATTCTTTTTCATGACCATAAAACATTTCGTTTTTCATGGTTCCAAAAAATATTTCAATAACACAATTATCATAGCAATTTCCCTTTCGTGACATACTTTGTTTAATGCCTCTTTTACTTAATTTGTCACGATATTGTTTCATTTGATATTGCCATCCCTGGTCAGAATGTAAAATTAAACCATTAAGATTTTTATACTTTTTAAAAGCTTTATTTAGCATTTGATTCACTTGTTCAAAATTAGGACTTTTTGAAATTGTGTATGAAACAACTTCGCGGTTATGTACATCTATAATTGGTGATAAATATAGTTTTCCACTTGCTATTTTGAATTCAGAAACATCAGTGCTTCAAGTTTGATTCAATTTTATAGTTTTGAAATTTCGCTCATAATAAGTGTTATGATTCTTTTTGTCAACAATCCTTGTAAGGAGTAAGTTATTACAAATTTTTCCAATTTCACCTTTATATGATTTATATTTTGATTTTGGCTGTAAACCAAATAAATTAAGTAATTTCACCAATCTTTTAACCCTTTTATGGTTAATAATATAACCTCTATTTCTTAATTCTAAACAAATTCTTCGATATCCATAACGGGATTTATTCTCATTAAAAATTTTCGTTATTACTTGTTTTAAATCAAAATCTTTATCATTTTTTGAAAAACTTTGAACAATATAAAAGTATGTTGACTTTGCTAATTGGAAAAAGTCTAGCATTAATCTTAATTTATATTTATTCCTTGATTCAAATATTACTTTTGCTTTTTCTTGTTTGGTTGCTCTGTCCTTTGTTGAACCAAGGCTCTCAATTTTTTTAAGAGGTCTACCTCCATTTCAAGCTGGGCATTTCTTTCTTCGAGTTCTTTAATTCTAGATAATGTTTTATCTTGTTTTGGGTTATTATTCTTTGGCATGGTCATTGGCATTTTACCTTTCTTTTTATTTATAAGACCATTATACCCAAATAATTTAAATTTTTTCACTCATGAATTAATTATTCCAGAATTAATTAATAGTTTTGCTTCCAAAGAGCGGATTGATTTACCATTTAATACTTGCTTAATAATTTCTAATTTAAAACTAGGACTGAAGTTTCGTCGTTTATTTCTTTCTGTAAATATTTCTAATCCGTGGAGGTTGTACAAATGCTTTATAAACTGAATTGTACGCATATTTACATTAAAAATTTCGGCAATTTGTTTGCTACTCTTACCAGTTTTATATAGTTTTATAATCTTTAGTTTATCTTCTAATTTTAACTTCATAATAAAAACCCCCTAAGTTTTACCAATTGATTTGGTCCAACTTGTGGGGTTCACTATATTAATACATATGGCTTTTAAGTTATGTTTTAATATCCAAATTTTGATAATTGTTGTTCATTATCATTTCATTTTTTGGCTACTTTAACTTTTAATGTTAAGGTAACTTTGGTTTGCAATTGGTGTGCTATTTTGTGTCTTGCATTTTGGCTTATTTGTTTAATTTTAGACGCATTTTTACCAATTACCATACCTTTTTGTGAATCTTTTTTAACATAAATATATGCATCAATATAAATATGTTCAGGATCTGATTCGTTAAATTCTGTTACTTCAACTGCTATTGAATGAGGCAATTCTTCATACAGTAAATTAATGGCACTTTCCCTTATGATTTCTTTAGCTATAAAACGTATAGATTTATCGGTAATGTAATCTGGATCATATTGCAAAGTATCTTCATAGGCAAAATTATCTTTAATTAATTTAAGTAAATAATTTATTGAATTTTTATTACTTATATCAGTAGATACAATGTAATCAAAGTTATATGCTTGTAATTCAGATATTTTGGATGTTAATAATTCTGGATTTCCTTTAATTTTATTGACTTTAGAAATAACTGCAATTTTATGCGTTTGATTAGTAATTTTTTTTAAAATTAATTTATCACCTTTGCCAATTTTTTCGTCAGCTGGGCTTAAAAATAAAACTACATCCACATTTTTAATTGACTCGTAAGCAGATTTGTTTAAACTTTCACCAAGTTTATTTTCAGCTTTATGAATTCCAGGAGTATCAGTAAAAATAAGTTGGAAATCTTCATCAGTATAAATACCAGTTATTTGGTCCCTTGTTGTTTGGGCAGTATCTGTTACAATTGCAATATCATAGCCAACAATTGCATTTACTAAACTGCTCTTACCGACATTTGGCCTTCCTAAAATACTAGCAAAACAAATTTTCATTATTTAATATCTTTTGGTGTAATTGGAAATGGAACTAATTCAGATAATTTGTTTATGCGCACTTTTTGCCCATCATTTGAATATTGGTAAATTAATGCATCTTGCGGCATAAATTCGCTCATTACTTGGCGACACCCAGCACAAGGACTTATTTCATCTTCTTTTTTAGAAATGATGTGGATTTCTTTGAAACTTCCAACTTTTGCTCCGTAAGCAACTGAGCCAAATAAGGCACTACGCTCAGCACATAAACCAGATGGGTAAGCAGCATTTTCAACGTTAACTCCAGGGTATTCATTGCCTGATTCATCAATAGCAATAGCGGCTACTTGGAAATTTGAATATGGTGCATATGATTTAGTTAATAAATATCTTAATTTTTCAATGTTCATAATATTGTTATCCTTCACGTGTAATATTTAATGGGTTAAATATAGCATCAACAATTTTGTTCATTTCGATTCTTTCGTTTTCTTCTTCATGATCATAACCAAATAAATGTACCAGCCCATGGGTAAATAAGTAACAAAATTCTCGTTTTAGAGAATGATTAAATTTAATTGCCTGGCGCTTTACTCGATCTCAACAAATCACCAATTCTCCTAAGTGTAGTAACGGCAATTTATCATATAATTCTTGATCGCGGAAATCAAATGATAAGATATCAGTAATATAGTCTTTATTACGATATGTTTTATTCAATTTTTTAATTTCATTGCGTGAAACAAGTGAGACATCTAAAATAATTGTTTGCTTGTCATGTAAATTAAAATAATTAATAAAATTTTTTAAAATTTTGTATAACTCAGCTTCAAAAACTGTTGGTGCTTTAATATTATTTATGAAATTAATTATAGTTTGTTGTGATTTCACAAATATATTATATAATATATTTATAGTAAATATTTCATTTTCTGGAATGTTTATTATTTTTAAAATATAAATTCAAACAAAGAAAGGAATTGACTATATGAAAAAAACAAAGAAAACATTTATATTATTAACAAATATTATAGCTTTACCACTTGGTTCTGTTGCTGCTATTGCGTGTAATAAAGACCCAGAAAAGCCTGCAAATCCAATTGACCCAATTCAAAGCAGTGTAAAGAACTTTACAACTACTCATGCAGAAATTCTAGCTAAAATTCCAAGTAATGTTGCCCTAACAGATGAATCTAAATTAAATGCTGCTTTAAATGATTATAATAATTTAAATTCAGATATTAAAAATGCTTTAACAAGTCAAAAAGCATTATTAGATCAATTAAGTGAAAAAATACGCGAACTTAAAGAGACTCAAAACAATCAAATACAAAATCCAAACCCTAGTCCAAGCGATCCAAATAAACCAAATGAACCTACAAAACAAAATGAATTAAGTGTTAAACAAGACAAAATTAATGCTATTAAACAAAGCGCAGCTAGTTTACCAACTGGTGTTATTTCAATATTTGATATTATCTTAAATAATGAAACATACCTGCAAGAAGTTAGTGTTGACACCTTAACGAACTTTGTTAATACCTTATTAACTATTAATAGTAATTCTTCTGCTTATCAAACAAAAAATTATGTAAGTGAATATCAAAACTTTTTAGAAAAAGTTTTAGACAAAAACTATAATTCATTACTTACTCAATATCAAAATAGTATTACTTTAATTAGTTCAAACAACCAAGAAATTTTAACAAATTTAACAAATGAATTACCAAAACTTCAAGAGCTTGAAACTAGTTTTGTAATTTTTAAGGCAAATGGTGAAAAAATCTTAAATGATTTTAATGAAATAGTTAAGATTTTTAACCAAGAAAATTCAATTTTTAATTCTGAAGTTAAAACTTCTTTATTAAATTTAGAAGCAGTTAATGATTATAAAACTAATAATAATTTATTAAAGTCTATTAATAAATATTCATCTATTAATACAAAAGCTTTAAGTTTAAAAACTATTTATAAAGCTTTTGTAGCTAAAACTAATAAAGATGCAGCAACTAATGATTTTATTAATTCAGTAAGTTCATATTACAATGGAGAATTTATTAATAATGCTAAATTATCTGACCCTAACTTGGTTAGCCAATTAGATACTTTTATTAATCAAGCTAATGAAATTAGTAAAAATTCTCAAAACCAGGAGAATTTAAATAACTTAAGAACTCAAGCAAAAACAAATATTAATAGTTTAAATAATTTAAGTAATGAACTTAAAAATGCATTTGGAGCTCATATTGACACTTTAAATATTGAATCATTAATTAATGAAACTAAAAACAATGCTAATTTATACAATAATAAAGTTACAAATATTTTAGCTGCAATTAATGAAGCTAATAAAGTTAAAGACACAAGTAAATACAATAATGCTTCTAATAAAACTGATTTTGATAGATATTTATTAGAAGCATCAAATTTATTAGAAAATAACTTATTGATTAATAAAGTTGAATACGTTAATTCAGCTTCAAATATTAATTCTATTAACAACATTTTAAATAATTTATCTGAAGCTCAAAGTAATTTAAACGGTAATGCTTCAAGTGCTGAAATTCAACAATTTAAAACAGATATTGAAAGTAAGCTTACACCGCAATTATCTGAGAATTTAACAAGATATAATTTAGCTAGTGAAGTATACAGTGTAAATATTACTGAACAAAACAAAAGCTTCTTTTTAGCTAATCCAAAAGTTGAAGGAGCAACTTTAACTTTAAAAGCAATTAAAACTGTTGAAAGCAATATTAACCAACTTACCTTTGTTTATACAGCTAAAAGTACAAGCGAAGCATCGCTAGTAACCGACGTAGAAAAAACATATACTTTTACGAATGATTTTAATACTAAATTAAATTTACTTAATTACACTAATTTAGATGAAATTTTTACTGTAAACTATGAAAATTTAAAAAAATATTACCAAAGTGATTTAAGTGCTAGTGAAGCTAACATTAAAGAAAACTTTAACGCCAAAAATAATATTTTGCATAACTATTTTAAATTTAGATTTAAGGCAGGAAGTTTTAAATATGAAAATTATAAAGTAGCAGCAGAACTGGAATTTTTAGTTAACGAAAGAGTTATTAAAACTTTGGAATTATCAACTCAAAATAATGTTACTTTTAAAGAAGAATGGTTAAAAGGTGTAAGTATAACCCCAAGTGATTGATTCAAGCAACAAAAATTCTATAAAGAGCCTGGATCATGACAACCTGCACATACTGCATCAGACTTTCAACAAAAATATCTTTTTTTCGTATCACAAAGATCTTCTAATATTTTAACGTGATTTGCACTTGATATTTTTAATACTGAAAAAGCTAAGATTGAAAACTTAAAAAATAAAGAACTTAAATCACAAGTTAATTTAGTTAATCCAACTGTAAAAAATAACAATAACCAAAATGCTTTAACACCCGAAGAAATCAAACAAGTTCATGCAAAAATTAAAGAAACATTTATTTCTCAAATTTTTACTATTACTGTTCCAAGTGGTGTAAGTTATGAATGAATTAACTATAATGAAACTGATATTTTCCATGTTAATGATTCTAATAAAGATGTTGCTATTTTTAAATTTAAAGTTAAACATGGTGATAAAGAACAAATTATTGATGTTGAATTAGCAAATGAAAAAAATGATAAATCAACTAACCAAGATCAAAATGATTTTAATTATTTATTGAATTTAATTAAAACAGAGACTAAAGAGGATGCTTCCAAAATTTTAGAATTAACAAAGGTTAAAGATCCTAAGAAAACTCATAATCAAGTTAATTCTAAAGATGCGGTTAATGCATTTAATGAATATTACGAATTACCAAAAGTAGGTAAATTCCAAATATATGCTGATGAATTAACTGAATCAAAAAACTTTGTAGATTCTAGTGTTGGAGGAAGTGCAAAAGTTAAATTCTGAATTAAAGAAAATGGAACTAAAGTTGATAAAACTGCTAACAGATTTTTAGTCAATTATCAAAGTCTTTCAGAATACTCTAAAACAATTAAATACTTTAAACCTTTAACATATTTAGACATTAAACCTGCTAATTCTAATAGTTGATTCACTGCATCAGATTTTAGTTCTGCTAATATTGATCAAAATCATAAAAGTATTATTGATCAAATTAATTCAACTAACTTTGAATTACGTAAAGCTAACGTAGCTAAAGATACAAATTATGCAATTATAGATCCAAAAGATATCGTAACTCAAAATGCCGCTAATAAACTTAATTATTTACTTAAATTAAAGGCTAATGCAACAAGTGAAGATAGTTCAAAAAATAATGAATTTAAAAATCCAAGTAAAACTAGTGCATCAGATGATAAGAAAATTGAAAATAGTAAGCAACAAGAAAGTTTATGATCTTCTAGTGTAAGCATTGCTAATACAAGTGATCAAAGTAATTCAATAAATTTAACTGAAATCCAAAAGAACTATTTTGTTTATTATTATGATGTTGCAAGTAATAATTCAAATGAACTAAGTTTTAAACTAGGATTTATTAGCAAAACTGATACTACTAAAAGATATACTAATTCTTCTAAGGTTATTACTCTTAAAAACCTTAGAAATGATTATAAAGAAAACTTATATCCTGAAATAATAGTAAATGCTTTAACTTATGATGATTTAACTATTGCTAACATTAGTTCATTATCAGTACAAGAATTTATTAGTAAAGATAAAACTTCTTTAAAATCTTATGTCAGTGTAAAAAATAATCAAACCTATAAAAACTTTACTCTTAGCAAAGATCAATTTAGCATTGAAGAAGTAAAGCAAGGTGATAATAATTCAGTTTATGTTAAGTTTAAAGTTACAAATCCAACAACTAATTTATCATACGTTGCTAATACTTGATATAAAATAACTGGTTTTAGATCAGGAACTACAACTAAAGAAAACTTAACTTTTAAAACTACAACATTGCAAACAGTTTTTGACTCAAGTTCAAGCATAACTAGAACTAGGGAAATTGAACCATATTTTGAAGATCTGCTATGAACTTATGATGCTAAAACTAATTCAGCATCATGAACTTTAGCTGAAAAATATATCTCAAAAACTCTGTTAGCAAATAATGCAACTCAAAGAAAATTAACAGTCACATTATTTGCTAACCAATTAATTCAAGATGATCATAGGTTAAAAAGAATTAGTGGTGAAGGTGAAGAAACTTATAAACATACCCCTTATGAATTTGACTTTGAGCAACTATTTTCAGGTCAAACTTTATCAGTTTCACGTCAAACCAAATTATATTCAAAATTAAGTGGTGGCAATTATCCACAATTTAACTATACTTTAAGTGCCAAGTATGAATCTGGTAAAGGTGTTATTTTTAAAGTTACTGTTGATAATAATGAATATAAAATATTAGTAGCTAATCCATATAAAGAAGCTATTACTTATAAAGAAACATTAGATAACTCTAAATTTGGTACTTTTGATAAAAACAAAGCCTTTTTAATTAATACAGCTGGGGCTAATGTAACAATACAATATACCAACTCACTTCAAAAAGAAACTTTTAGTAATTGAGAAACAAATCAATTTAACTACCAAAAGTTAGATTATACTCAAGAAAATCAACCAATTTTATTCTATAATTCAGAAGAAATAATCAAATCAAATGAATATAATCCAAACCAAAATGTTAGTTATAAATTACACGAAGGTTATAAACTAGACCAAGAATATATGCATAGCTCTTGAGAAGGAATTGACCTAGTTGATAATGTAAGGGCTCGTAGCTTTGCGTATAACCGTGGTTCAGCAACTATGTTAGCTAAGGTATCAAAAGATCTTTCTGACGGAAGATTTTACGTTATAACTAATAACCACGTGCAACATATTTCAAACTTTAGCGAAGTTGAAGGCGAGAATTTAGGCAAAAAACAAAAAAGTAGTTATTTAACTAAAGCATCTAATAATTTTGGGAATGATGTTGATGATGGATTTTCATATTGAGGTGGCTTAAATGTTGCTAATGAAGTACCTATTGAAGTAATTTGATCAGGTGTTGATCAAATTAATGAAAAAGGCGAAAAAGTAACTGGTATGCAAGTTGACATAACAGTCTTTGCAGTAGATATTAAACCCTTAATTGAAGCGGCTCGTAAAGAAGGAAAATTTGACTTAGTTGCTTGATTTGAAAATTGATATAAATTACCAAATATGGATATGAACTATTTTGGTTCTGAAGATGGAGTTCAATTTGGACCAAATGTCAAACAATTTGCTATTAATGGTTTTCCATATGGAAAACAAGCTGGATACTTTGTTAATCGAGCGCAAACTAGTTCAAGTGTAATAAGTTTATTTAGACAAAATGGTTATGTGCAATCATTCTTTAATTCAGGAAATTCTGGAACGGGAATTTTAGGACCAAATAATTCATATATTTCAACAATTAATTCTGGAGTTCCTTTAACTGAATTATTAGCTTGAAACTATGAAACATCTGCTTATAACTATTTAGGAGTTAATAAACCTGGCCAAGAAGCTTTAAGTATTAAAAACACAAATTCAGTAGCAGCTCAAATTTTAAGATGACATCTTAAAAAACCTGCTGAAGTTGATTTGCCTTGATTCTTACAAGAAGTTAAAGGTAATTAAACAAACTAAAAACCTTTCAATATTTTGGAAAAGCAAAATAAACTTGAAAGGTTTTTTATATATTATTTTGGTTGTCTTTAATTTAGTATTCTGTCAAAAACATCCAAAAAAACAAGCAAAAATAACTTTTAAAAATTATTTTTTTTATTATAATAGAAAAGCAATATTTAATTATTGCCTCTTACTAGTGGGAGATATCAAAATATCGCTAGACCACAATATCGAAAGGATACTAACATGGCAAAAAAAGAAATACAACGTGTTGCTAAATTGCAATTCCTAGCTGGAAAAGCAAAGCCTGGACCAGCTCTTGCTGGTGTAGGCGTTAACATGCCAGAATTTACTAAAGCATTTAACGATGCAACCAGAGACAGAGGTGATGAACCAGTTCCTGTCTTAATTACTGTTTACAAAGATAAGACATTTGAATTTAAATTATTCACAGCGCCTGCATCATACAAAATTAAACAAGCTGCTAAGATTCAACAAGGGTCAAAAAATGCTAAAACTACTATTGTTGCTACAATTTCTAAAGATCAACTTAGAGAAATTGCTGAATATAAATTACCTGACTTAAACACAAATGATATTGATGCTGCAATGGCTACAATTGCTGGTACAGCAAAACAAATGGGTGTTTTAGTTGAAGGTTATGATGATATTTTTAAAGCAAAAGCTGCAGCAAAAGCTGCTGCCAAATCAGCTGCACTTGCTGAATTGAAAGCCGCGGCTTTAGAAGCTGACTTGGCAAATTTAGCTGAAACTAAAGGACAAGGTATTGAAGTTACAACTATTAGTGATGAAGAAAAAACTAATGAAGGAGTTGAATAATGGCTAGACATTTATCTAAAAATCTCAAAAATGCTCGTGAGCAATTTGATAGAACTGTTGCCTATGATTTAGAAGAAGCAATAGAATTAGCTAAAAAAACTTCATATGCAAAATTTGATGCTTCAATTGATTTAGCATTTAACTTAAACCTGGATGTACGTAAGGCTGATCAACAACTTCGTGGATCTGTATTATTACCAAATGGTACAGGTAAAACAATTAGAGTTTTAGTTGCGACAAACAGCCCTGAAAAATCAAAAGCGGCTAAAGAAGCAGGCGCAGATATCGTAGTGGATGGACCAGCCCTTGAACAAAAAATAAAAGAAGATGAATTTGATTTTGATGTAATGGTTGCTGATCCTGCTATGATGCCTTTATTAGGAAAGTATGGTAAAAAACTAGGACCTAAAGGTTTAATGCCTAACCCTAAAACTGGTACAGTTACACCAACTCCTGAAAAAGCAGTTGAAGAACTTAAAAAAGGTAAAGCAAACTACCGTACAGATAAAGCAGGTATTGTCCACTCATTAATTGGTAAACAGTCAATGTCAACACAAGCATTAGCAGAAAATGCAAAGGTTCTTATTTCTTTAATAAAGAAACTAAAACCTGCTGCAGTTAAAGGAACTTATATGTTGAACTTAACAGTTTCTGCTTCAATGGGACCAAGTGTAAAAATTAAAATTGATAAATAATTTTAAAATCAAGTCTATTTGGCTTGATTTTTTACTTACTAATATTTTAGCTATATATGACATAAAAATTGTCATAGTAAATTTCCTAGTTTATTTTCTAAACTTTTTGTTTACAAATTTCTTAATTGATTAATTTTATAAAAAATAAATTATGAAGTATGATATATATCATATATTGAACGTAATAATATAAAATTTATTATATAATTTATGTGTTGTAAATCAGAAAAAATATTACCACAATTAACTGAAACAAATATTTGAAAGGAAACATATTTTATGAAAAACATTAAAAAAAGACTACTAATGCCCTTGGGTATGGTAGCAACAATTGGTACAGTATCAGTACCACATTATTCAACAATAAACCAAAATACAAATGGTACTTATTGATATAATAACTTAAAAAGTGACAAGTTTGAAATTAGGAATCAAGCAACCCGGCAAATTTCAAATACAAATGGTAATGAAATAGAAATTCCTATTGATAATGGCTATGAACTTAAATTGTTATTAAATCCAGGTACACAAGCGACACACGAAAACGTAATTAAACAGTTTAATTCAGATTTCATAACAAAAATTAATGAAATAAAGTTAAAGTATAAATCATACGAAATTAGTGAAATTATGCCCGTAGCATGATTTACTTTTGAAAATGAAGAACAAAGGAAGAATTTTACTAATACCATAAGTGACTGAAGCGAAATTTTTAAAGTAATAATTTACAAAAATGAGGAGATAACTCAATCTGCTTTAATTATTCACGATTTTGAACGTAATAATTATGGCACAGAATTAAAACCAACATTGCCAAAGAATAAATATATTTATGCAAGTTATTTTATCGACTATAATTTAGAATCATTTAAACATACAATGAATAAAAATATAGACATAGTAAATGCGAAATATTATTTAGATAATCAATGACCAAATAAAATAGGTATTCTTGAGGCATATGCATACCCTTTTGATAATCATTATTCAAATCTTTTTACTAAAGGAATAGAGGTGAATGATATAAATGGTACTTTAAAAAATGATTTTAAAGGTCACTCAACTCTTGTTGCAATGATATCCGGAAGTAATCATGGTGTTGACAGAAACTCGAAAGTTTATTTATCATCCTTTAACACCGATGCTGAATGAACCAAAGCATTAGAGAAAATGGTTAAAGATGGTGTAAAAATAATTAACCATAGTTATGCTACCAATTATAGAAGTAAAACTGCATATGCAGATTATAATGAAAATACACTTTACCTTGATTATTTATCACGTAAATATAACATTATAAATATTATGGGAGCAGGAAACAAGGGAAAAGATATGTATCATATAATTACAGGACGTACACATGCACTTAATTCTATTGTGGTAGGTGCTCTTTCTAATTCAGCCAACAATAAAAATTTGGGGAGCAACATCATAGCTGACTATTCTAATTATAGATTACCTAAAGGGCATGAAAATTTAGCAAAGCCATTAGTTGTGGCGCCAGGTTATTTCTATAACCCCGGAAATGGTGCAAATAAATTTGAGCCAGGCACTAGTTATGCCGCACCCATTGTAACAGGTTTAGTTTCAAATTTCCTAAAATATAAACCTGACATTGCACATAGTGAATTTGTAGTACCAATAGTTAAAACAGTATTGTCCGCTTCAGCGGTTACTCCTAAATTTTATGGACTAAAAAGAAAATCTAGTGGTTATTTGGAAAAATATGGGTCTGGAACTGTTGACTTTGTTGCAATGTTGAGAGCAGGTGACAACTATAAAACAATAAAAGTACCAGTAACTAGTAAACAAACAGATGTATTTACAAGTGAAATCATAAATTTAAACTCACAACAAACTCTTAAGATTGCGGCATCTTGGATGTTTAATGCTGGTCTTTTAAAAAATAGTGAACATCGACCATGAGAAAAGAATTGATGAAATATATTTACATCATGATTTTCTCCATCAAGTAGGGAAGCTGGAAATGAATGGGATTACACACATATCGACAAAGACCATTTAAACTTAAATGGCGTACAAAAACGGAGCAATAACCAGTGATTCAATGACTATCAACTAACACTTGAAAAATATTATCCAGATGGAACTTGAAGGAATGTAAAAAGTATCAATGAATCATTTACAAATGATGAATTAATTGAGTACAAAGCGAATGAAAAAGGAAAATACAGATATAAAATAACTAAGAAAACAGCAATAAATTTTGCAAATTCTGCCGATGATTTAATTGCTGTAACACACGTGGTAAGAGATGAAAATAATTAAAAAAATATTATTTGGGTCAATAATATCAATTTCCCCATTGTTAACTTTCTCCTGCTCAGAACCTTTAACTGAAGAAGATGCTATAAAAGAAGTTAATAAGATATACAAATTAATTCTCCCAACAAATCAAAGTTTTTCTAAATTTAAAGTATTTGCCCCTGAAGATTGGGTGGAAACTAATGGTGATAATGTAGAATATATAAAAGAACCTAGAAAGCAAGAAAACAACACAACATTTAATTTAAATTATTTTAATTCTGAGTATGAGTACTCATATAATTCTTTTATTAAAATATCTAGCAAGGAAGAATTTAATAATAAAATTATTAAACGCTTTAAAGAGTTAAATAATCAAAATGACTTTAATGAAGATGCACAAATTAAAGCATTATTTGAAAGATTATACTTAAATAACCAAGATATATATGAAGTTTTGAAACTAAAAGATATTTACATTAAACCCTTTATTGAATACTCAAACTATGGAGAAGAGGAATATTTAATTCCATTTTATGATAATAATAAAGTAACTTTAAATGTTATTAAAAATATTAACGATTTGCATCGTCCAACAGTTATGCCTGCTAAATATAATTGAGAAGTTTTCTCAATTAATAAAAATGCACAAATAATAATAAATGAATTTAATTTAGAACGAATCAATGGAACTGGTCCTTGAGATTTCCAGGGTTTTTATACTAAGATATCGAATTGATATAACCTAGAATATAAAAAGTATTATTAATTCAATTAATTTAATCTTAAAGCATGACAAAAAAGTTAACATGTAAATGTTAGCTTTTTTGTCAGTCTTTAAAATCATATTTATTTATCCGCAATTATCGACCATAAAACTAAGTTTGTGACCTATGAATTATCACTTTGAAATGATACTGAACTAATTTTTAATAATATCAGTAATACAAAATTCAAAAAAAATTTTATTTTACATTCTGACCAAGGATAACAATATCAAATGAAACAATATTATGACAAATTAAGTAAAAGAGGTATTAAACAAAGTATGTCGCGAAAAGGAAACTGATATGATAATTGTGTTATTGAAATATTTTTTGGAACCATGAAAATCGAAATGTTTTATGGTCATGAAAAAGAATTCAAAACTCTAGAAAACTTAGAAAAAGAGATGCGCAAGTATATAAATTATTACAACAAAAAAAGAATTATCACAAAATTAAAAGGACTGACGCCTTTAGGATATAGGAATCAATCCTTAAATTAATTTTAGTCCAATTTTATGGGTTCGCTATAAAACACTGCCGTGTTTTCTGTTTTCACATACATTTTTTATGTAAAATTTATGTTAAAATTAAAAGACAATTATTTTGTTAACATCTCGCAAGTGACTTTTCCAAAAACATTAAATTTTTATAATTTTTTCTACTGTAAACTGTAATATACATGTTATAATTTTTTTATTAAAATAAGTAAGAGTTAAGGGAAATTAAAATAATGAAAAAAATTAAATCTAAAATTTATTATAGTATTTTTGGACTTGCATTTGTATCTTTGCCAACTGTTTTCAGTTTTTTTCATAAAAACAAATATATATCAGAGAAATTAATATTTGATGAACAAAACTTTGAAGATATTAATATAAATAATTTAGTTATATCAAATAAAAGCGATGATACAAATATAAAAGAAGTTAAATTTGGTGTAAATAGGTTTGATATTTTAGGATCCTTTAATAATGAATTTGTAGATATATTAAAAACTAGTTTAAACTCTAAGTTTAAGGCTAAAGTACCAGTAAAATACGATGAAAATGTTGGTGTATTATCTATAGCTCATTTGGAAGAAGTTGATAATAAAGAACTCTTAGATTTTATAAATGTTTTTTTTAATAATAAAAATACATTATATAGAAAAATATATAGCTTTACAACTGGAATATATTATAAAGATTTCTTAATTGGTCTTCGAAGCGATTCAATTAAATTGAATAAAAGTATACAAAATAGTAGATACTATAACAGTAACCTTGAAACTGAGTTAGAAAATGACAGAATTTTTTCTTTTGTTGGTTTGGATAAAGAAACAAGGGTCAGACATTTTAACAATTTTATTAATAATAAATTAAATTTAGGAGTTTTAGAATGAGGTGTTGCCGAAACCCATAGTGAAGCTTTTGAATGAAATCGTAAATATGGTAACGGTCTTTGATGAAGAAATGCTTGGTTTTATACTGAAAAATACTCTAGACATGCGACACAAGTTGCAGAATTAATTGCCGGTAAAAAGGGCATTAACCCTACGGCAAGTATTGTATCGGTTCAAGTAGATACAGAAAATTGAAATGGTATTTCTGGTGAATTAAACTACCTACTAAATTATACAAATATAATTAACAATAGTTGAGGTTTACCTGGATATAATTCAGATAAAGCAGAAGACATACCGAAAGATATACTCACATATAATTGAGCTTCTAAGTACTTTGATGATATTATATATAAAAATCCTGAATTAATCAATATAATAGCGGCAGGAAATATTTATTCTAAAAAGAATGATATTTTTGAAATCGCTTTATCTAGAAATAGTATTATAGTTGGAGCTACAGATGCTTACAATAATGAAAGAAAAGCATATTACAGTCAAATAGGTAATGACTTAAATTATCTTTCTGTTGTTGCTCCCGGAGGTGATTATCGGTTCACCGATAGAACTCAGTACATAGATAAAACCGGAACATTAATAACAGCGGGATACAACAATTCCGGTACTAGTTTTTCTACCCCGGTTATTACAGCCATAGCAGGGATGCTAAAACAAAAATACAAATCTTATTTTGAACAGGGATTTGATTCAATTATTTTCAAATCATCGCTTATTACTGGGTCACGCAAACCCAATAATATAAGTTCAATTTACACAAATGAAACTGGCTATGGTATTCCAAATTATAAAAAAATAGAACAAGCAATTCAGTCCTTAATTATTTTACCAAAAACCGATAAAAGTAATGATTGATCAAAAAATTCCCGCCAGGTATATTTATCTAAAGGTGATAAAATTCGTGCTTCTTTAGCATTTTTATATAATGGCACCAACGACAAAACAGATATAGATTTTCTAATTAAAGATACATCCGGTAACTTAATCGCTTCCTCTTCATCTGGTAATAAAAATATTGAAGTTGTTGAATTCACTGTTCCGAATTCAGGTTTTTATAGATTTGAGGCATATAGATATTCAAAAAACACAAACCCTGTTCAAGTAGCAATTACATATGTTAAGGAAGAGAATAACTAATAATGGCTTGAAAAATGAGAAAAAGTCTTAAGTATGCACTTTTATTTTTAGGTTCTTCTGTTTTAATAATATCAACATCATTATATGCTTGATATTGAATTGAACATAATCAATGGCAAAAAGACAGTGAAAAAGGTGGTAGTTCTTATTGGAATAAAGATAGAACACTTCTAACTTTAGAATCGGGGTATCCAAGTTTATTTATAAAAGATCCCAATCGCCAGGTAACTATAAAAAATGAATATGATTATTATGAACCATGAAAATATAGTAATATGGATGTCCGACTTGACGAGAACAACCAAAACTCACCATGAGTTTATTCAAGTAATAATTTTAAAAATACTACATATATTTTTAAAACAAAACAAGATTTTATAAACTTGTTTAGACGTGTTAGCAGCGAAATTCATTCATATCCAAATGAAGATTTTATTATTAAAGAATTTAAAGAATTATTAGATGACATCAATTTTGAAATACATGATTTAATTTTATTAAATAATTATTATAGTCCATCAATGCCAAGCCGGGGCGATCGCAGGAAAATAGGATGGGATATAAAAAATTATAAATATGATTATGTTACAAATACTCTTTGATTAGAATGAACTAAAAACTATAAAATGAAGAAATATTTTTGAATTTCTGATTCTAGTAATTGAATTAATGATAAAGCAATAGGTTCTAATAGTTGATATAGAAGTTATTTTCTTATACTCAATAAGACAAAAGTAACAGATTCAAATGAGATTAATTTAAAAATAGAATATGATTGAATAAAATAACTAAATGTTTTGAAAGTGTTATAAATAATAACGGTAAAAGCAACAAAGCTTACTTTGTTGCTTTTACCATTCGTTAATCTAAGTTATAAATATAGAGTATGCAAGAGTTTAAAAATTCACTTTTGTGATATAATAAAATTATTATTTATAATAATTTTGTTGAATTTTAACAATCAAAGGAGCAAAAATGATATTTAATTTAGATAATGCAGATAACAAGAAACAAACTTTGGAACCTGAATATGAAGAAGATAAAAGAGTAGTTTTTAAAGATGATATAGAATCAACTATTGATGATAATGATGAAGAAATAATCCCTCAAGATAACGATGATTATTTAGTAAAACCTAGTTTAATTACAGAACCACAAGGTGGACTTAAGCCAGTTATTGTGGATGACGAAATGAAAACATCATTTTTAGAATATGCAATGAGTGTTATTGTTTCCAGAGCTTTGCCTGATGCGCGCGATGGTTTAAAACCAGTACACCGAAGAATTCTATATGATATGTTTGAACTAGGAATTACCCCAAGTTCCCAACACCGTAAAAGTGCAAGAATCGTTGGGGATGTTTTAGGTAAATATCACCCGCATGGTGATTCATCAGTTTATGAAGCAATGGTGCGTATGGCACAAGATTTCTCTATGCGCTATCCATTAGTTGACGGACACGGAAACTTTGGCTCAATTGATGGCGATCAAGCTGCGGCAATGCGTTATACTGAAGCAAGAATGACAAAACTATCAAGTGAACTCCTTGAAGGAATTAAAAAAGATACAGTTGATTTTGTCGATAACTATGATGCAACAGAGCAAGAACCAGTTGTCTTACCTGCTAAATTTCCAAATTTACTAGTTAGTGGTTCCTCAGGTATTGCTGTAGGTATGGCTACTTCAATTCCGCCACACAACCTCACAGAAATAATTAATGCCACGATAGCATTAGCTAAAAACCCTCAGATTACAACTATGGAATTAATGCAAAGTGTCAAAGGACCTGATTTTCCTACTGGAGGAATAATTTTAGGTACTAAAGGAGTTCTTGATACTTATGAAACAGGACGTGGTAGCATTATCGTTAGATCTAAAACGCAAATTGTCGAAAAAGCTAACACTAAGTCAAAAATTATAGTTACTGAAATTCCTTATGCAATTAAGACCAGCACAATTATTAAAAAAATTGTTGAACTTGTTAAAGAAAAAGTTATTGATGGAATTGCTGATATTAGGGATGAAACAAACCTTAACGGAATTAGAATTGTTTTTGATATTAAAAAAGGATATAGTCCAAGTATTATACTAAATCAATTATTCCAAAAATCAGATTTACAAACTACATTTAATTCAAATTTAGTTGCTCTAGTTAATGGAGAACCTAAAACCTTAAGTTTAAAACAAGCATTAAATGTTTATTTAGATCATCAAAAGGATGTTTTTACTCGTAGACTTAATTATGATTTAACTAAAGCACAAGAAAAAGTTCATATTTTAGAAGGGTTAAAGGTTGCAATTTTAAATATTGACGAAGTTATTAAAATTATTAAAAGTTCTAAAACTGATCAAATTGCACAAGATAATTTAATTGCTCGCTTTGAATTTACTGAACGCCAAACTAAAGCAATCTTAGATATGAACCTACGTCGTTTAACTGCTTTAAATTATGAAAAGATGGTTGATGAAATTAACCAACTATATATTGAAATAAAAGGATATCAAGAAATTTTATCTAGCGAAGAAAAACTTGTTAATCTAATTATTGAAGAATTAGAAATAGTTCGGGATAAATATGGTGATAATCGCCGCACTAGCATTGATTATTATGGAGTGGGAAAAATTAATGATGAAGATTTAATTCCACGTAAAGAAATTGTAATTACTGCATCCATTAATGGCTATGTAAAAAGAATTAATTTAGATCAATATACTACGCAACACCGCGGAGGTTCAGGTTCAACAAGTATGAAGACTTATGATGATGATGATATTTCATTAATTTTAAAATCCTCAACACACTCTAACTTACTACTTTTTTCAAATTTTAGTAAAGCATATGCCTTAAAAGGATATCAAATTCCAGAAGTGTCAAAACAAAGCAAAGGGCAACCTTTTATTAACATTTTAGAAAACTTAAACGTTAAAGAAGATGAGAAGATTATTTCAATAATTTCTGTTGATGAATTTGCTGATGATTTATTTTTAGCAACCATTACAAAAAAAGGTATTTTCAAAAAAACACCTCTTTCATTATTTAGTAATGTACGCCGCTCGGGTATTTTAGCTTTTAAATTACAAGATGAAGATCAATTAGTCAGAGCATTTATCGCTACATCTGGCGATAATGTCCTTGTTGCTAATAACTATAAAAATATTGCACTATTTGATATTGATTCAGTACGTACTTTGGGTCGCAACTCACTTGGTGTTAAAGCAATAAAACTTGTAGAAGGCCAATATGTAATTAATGGTTCTTCAAATAAAGATGGAGATTTAATTTTTTCATTAGGAGCTAAAGGATTTGGAAAAATTACTCATGAATCTGAATATAGAGTTACAAGACGTGGGGCTAAAGGAGTTACAGGTATTAATCCAGAAAAATCAGGACCTTTAGTCTTTGCCTCATTTGTTAATCAAGAAGATGAATTATTAATAATCACTTCAAATGGCAATACAATTAGAATTAAAGTTGATCAATTTAACCAAACAGCAAGAAATACTAAAGGTGTAAAAGTTATTAATTTACGTAATAAAGATCAAATTGTTGCGGTGGAAGTTTTAAAAAATATTAATAATACTCAAAAACACGATGAGAATCAAACACCTTATAATTAAGGTGTTTTTATATATAAATAATCAAATAATTTATAAATAAGTTGGTTTATAAATACAATAATTATTTATAATATGTAATTATGAGATTACGTTTTGATAATACAGCACAGGATAAACTTAATAATTCTAAATTTTATCTACAAACTTTCCCAATTCAAGTATCCAAAAATGATGTCATTGAAATTGGAGCAGGAAAAGGGGAAATGATTGTGCAACTTGCGATAAATAATCCTAATATAAAATATTATGCATTAGAAAAATATCAAACTGTTGCTAATAAAATTTTAAGTAAGATAAAACAATATAATCTAGAGAATTTATTTATTATTACTAAAGATGCTAAAGAATTAAGCGATATTTTTATTGGAAAAGTAGAGCAAATTTGATTAACCTTTTCTGACCCTTGACCAAAAAATGCTCACGAGAAACGCCGTTTAACTTACAAAACTTATTTAGATTTATACAAAAATTTACTTGTTAAAAATGGTAGTTTGTGATTTAAAACAGATAATGATAAATTATTTAATTACTCAGTTGAATCATTACAAGAAAACAACTGAATAATTACAGATATCACTACTGATTTACACAAATCTAATTATAATCTTAACAATTATCAAACAGGCTATGAAACAAAATGAGCAAATCAAGGTAAAAATATTAATTTTTTAATTGCTCGCTATAATTGAAAGGAATAAAATGAAAAATAATTTTAAACAAAGATTAACAAAATATTTAGAAATCAAAGCAATGTCACGATATGAAGAACCGATTGTTGACGAACTAAAAGCAAATATTCCAAGCATTTATGAGGTTTCACGGGATAAACTTGGCTCAGTAATTTTTTACAAAAAGTCAAAAGTTGAAAATGCTCCAAAAGTAATGATTGCAGCCCATATGGATGAAGTTGGTTACATTGTTAGATCAATTTCAAAACAAGGGCAAATTTTACTATCAGCAATTGGCGGAATTTGAGCTTCAACTATTATTGGGACAAAAGCTATTTTAAAAGTAGGAACTGGTAAAGAATTCATAGGTGTTTTTGGACATACTAGCATTCACATCATGGAACGTGAAAAAGTTGCAAAAGCATTAACTAATGATGAATTGTACGCTGATTTTGGTTTCAAAAGTGAGCAAGAAGCTCTAGATAATGGTGTTGAAATAGGAGATCCGATTTTTATCTCAGGCGAAACAATATACTTTGATAATCCAGATTTACTTGGTGGGAAAGCAATGGATAATCGTGCTGGGG
Organism: Mycoplasma sp. 10961; assembly: GCF_055523525.1. Classification (NCBI taxonomy): domain Bacteria; kingdom Bacillati; phylum Mycoplasmatota; class Mollicutes; order Mycoplasmatales; family Mycoplasmataceae; genus Mycoplasma; species Mycoplasma sp. 10961. The sequence goes on along the minus strand of NZ_JBVFVD010000001.1, from coordinate 490,244 downwards.
TGACTATTTTGGAAAAAATTGCAAATGATCTAGCAAACAAAGATTTAAATGTAGATTTATATTTAGTTGGAACTGTTCAAGAAGAAGTAGGAACTAGGGGCGCTAGAACCTCGGTATCTATTATAAAACCAGATATTGCTATAGCATTAGATACAACATCAACCCATGATACAATTGGTACAATACCTGGAACTACTGCATTATTTAAAGGTGCTGCTTTAAGGGTAAAAGATGGTGGGACACTTATGGACCCAAAACTTATTAAATGTTTTATAGATATTTCAAAAAAATACAATATACCAGCATATAAGTTTGTAGCTGCAGGTGGCGGAACTGATGCTGCTAAGTTACAATACTCTCCTAATGGCGGGGCTGCAACTTTAACTCTTTCATTAGCACAACGATATTTACATAGCCCTATTGGAGTTTGTGCCATAAGTGATTTAATGGCAACTGCTAATTTAATTATAAAGTTCTTAGAAGATTTTGATAATGAGACATATCAAAATATTGTTTTTAAGTAAAATATAGTATAATTAATTTAAATTATTAGAATTAATAAAAAATTGGAGGAAAATTATGGTAGAAATGACTACTGGAATATTTATTTTAATGATTATATTAGTAGTAATTGGAGCGGTAGCTGCAGCTGCATTTGTTACTTTTATGCTAACTAAAAAATTCTTTGAAAAACAATTGCGTGAAAACCCACCGGTAAATGAAAAAATGTTGCGTGTGATGTTTAATCAAATGGGTAGAAAAGCAAGCGAAACACAAATCCGCCAAATCATGCGTTCTATGCAAAATGCAAAAGATAACTAATTTAATAAATATTAAATCATTATTTAATAATAATGTTTTTTATTTTTTGGATTTTTTCAGAAAGTTCAATTAATATGAAAATAATGATATTACAATCTAAATTTAAAAAAAATCCACTCTTTAAATTATTTAATAATTTTTATCAAAGGTGGAAAAGACTCTCTAAATTAAAGTATTTACTATTTGTTTATTTATTAATTCTGATTATTGCAAGTTTATTTTTATGAAGCCCAATTACTCAAACTAATCCAGAGAAAGATTGATATAGTGCAAAGAGCTATTTAAATTCTCTTTTTACAGTTTCAAGTGCTTTTAGTAACACAGGATTAGTTCTTTACGACACACACCTACATTGAAATATTCTAGGACAAATTATTTTGGCAATCTTAATTATCTGTGGCGGTTTAGGGATTTTTGTTTTAAAATTTTACATTTTTAACTTTATTTTTAAACGAAATATAAAATCTATGAATGTTTACAAAATGATCCAATATGAAAGAAACCATACTGAAGTAAATAAAATTGGAAATTTATTAACTTCTTCAGTAACATTTATTTTATCTGTCATTTTGGTTTCTGGTTTTGCCATGAGTTTTTATTTTTATTATGCTAATCCTGAGCATACTTTTGGTATCCAACAAACTCTTGATGGATATGTTAATCCACAGGGAAATTGGTCACTAGCATTTAGGTTTGGTTTTTTTCATACAATATCAGCTATTAATAATGCTGGTTTTGATTTAATTTCAGGTAGATCCTTAATGCCTTATTATCAAAATTTTGCTTTGCAATTTTGATTTATTATTTTGCTGGTTTTAGGGGGACTAGGCTTCCCGGTTATTTATGATATAAACCGTTATTTTAAACATAAACTTAAACGTAAAAAAAATAAATATCGTTTCTTATTATTTACCAAAGTATCAACAATTACATATCTTTTAATTTTTTTAGTTGGTTTGGCAATGTTGTTTGGTTTTGAATTTTTTTCAATTAATGCAAATACCTTTTGAAATAAAGTCTACATTCCAGATGCTATGAAAAATGATTATAATAATTGGCTTTATACTTTAAGTTTTTATTCAGAAAATCCAACTGAGCAAGGTAAGTTAATTTATCAAGAGCTAAGATCATTAACAAGCCTTAATGATAGTTCAGCTTTAACAACAGATAGTGCTAAAGAATGATTTAATATTTTAAATAAAAGCCACCTTAATATTATTAAATTTTTTGATCAGAATGGTATGTTAATTGGGTATAAAAATGGCACCTTAAAAGAGTTTTTAAACCAAGGTCAAATGTATGGCGGTACTTTTGATAAAGTTTTCGCTTTAGTATTTACTTCTTTATCAACGCGTAGTGCTGGCTTTGCTACTGTTAACATGAGGGATTTTTCACGAACAAGTTTTTTTGTTTTATTAATTATGATGGTTATAGGCGCAGCACCATCCTCAACTGGTGGAGGGATTAGAACAACTACCTTTGCAATTGTTTCTTTAACAATTCTTTCAGTTATCTTGAAACGTTCAAGGGTTAGAGTTTTTAAGCGCAGCATCAACCCTGAAAATGTATTTATGGCTGGCCAGGTATTTATTATTGGTTTAGTAATATTGCTAATGGCTTCCTTTGTCTTATTTACTTCCTTTGATATTTATGGTGGAAATGTTAATACAGATCAGGCATTATTAAGTAAAACATTTGAAGCTCATATTACCTCTTATGAGTCTGAGCATATCTTCTTTGAAGTCGCTAGCGCCTTTGGAACAGCCGGCTTATCGACAGGGATTACAAGAGATCTTAATATTGTTTCTAAAATTGCACTAATTTTTGTGATGTTTATTGGTCAATTTGGAATTTCTTCATCACTACTTGTTTGAAATAGAAAAAAAAGTAATAAGAGACATTATGAATATATAACTACTGACATAGTTATAGGTTAGGAAAATATGAAATTTAGTTATTCAGATGATATAGTTATTATTGGGCTTGGTCGATTTGGTCAATCAATTGTAGATGAACTTTTAAAACTAAACAAAAAAATAACTATTATTGATAGTAATGAAGAATTGCTAAAACGTTATAAAGATGATATAGATAATTTAATTTTGGGTGATGCCGCTGATACTCGTTTACTAAAAGCTAATAAAATTAGTTCAGTTGGCACAGTTGTTGTAGCAGTTCCTGAAAATATCGAGATTGTTGCCGCATTATTAGAATTAGGAACTAAAAACATTATTGCACGCTCAACTACACCAAGACACAGCCGTGTTCTTAGACAAGTTGGTGTTGATTTAATTGTTAGTCCCGAAAATGAATCAGGGAAACGAACTGCATTAATAGCTGCTAATAGTAACTTTTTAAAATATAGTGAAAATTTTCAAGAAATTGGTGATGATTTTGTAATTGGTACAACTACAATAAAAAACCACTCACTTAATAATAAATTAGTTAAAGATGTTGATTTTAACAAGCGGGGAGTAAGTTTAGTTTTAGTAAAAAATAATGGTAAAAGCATTCGCCCAACTGGTTCAACATTATTACATTATAATGATACAGTTACCTTAATTGGAGATATTTCAGATGTCAGCCTAGCATTTGAATGACTCCAACAAGAATAATTATTCATTAAAGCAAAAAATGAGTTTGAAAAAACTCATTTTTTATTACTATTTTCTTGGCAAGAAGGTCGATAAGTGGTAAAATATTATAGGATGGTGGGAAAAAATGTCAAATATTATCTACGGAACACACTCACGAAACATGGATGGAAAAAACCGAGTTGTTTTACCATCTAATATAAAAGAGTATTTAGGCACTAATTTTATGATTTCAATTGGCTTTGATGGGAATGCTGACTTACGCAGTAAAGAAGAATTTCAAAAATACATTAAAATGTTAGAAAATCAAAGTGTATTTGATAAAAAAGCCCGGATTATTACACGCTCTATTTTAGGAAATAGTTTTGAAGTAACCTTAGATAATATGAATCGCATTAGTTTACCAAAACAAATGGTCGAACAACTCGCTATCCAAAAAGAAATAATTTTTATTGGCGCTGGAACACTAGTAGAATTATGATCTGCAGAGAAATACAATAGTTTTGTTAATGAACATACTCTTGATGATATTGCTTTAATCGCACAAGAACTTTCTGAAAAACATAATGGATAAATTACACTATTCAGTTATGCTTAATGAAACTATTGATTCTCTTGAGATTAAGGCTGATGGTATTTATGTTGATTTAACATTAGGCCTAGGAGGTCATTCAGCTAAAATCCTCGAAAAAATAACGAACGGACATTTATATTGTTTTGATAAAGATTCATTTGCCATAAAGGAATCTGATCTTAAGTTAAAACAAGTAAGTCTCAATTACACCTTAATTAAAAGTGATTTCAAAAATATAAAATCAAAATTAAGGGAATTGAATATCGAGAAAGTAGATGGTATTATTGCTGATTTAGGATTTTCCTCACCTCAAGTTGATCAAGCAAGCCGTGGTTTTAGTTATAACAAAGATGCTACCTTGGATATGCGTATGGACCAAGAGCAACAATTTTCTGCTCTTGAATTAATTAATACTTATTCACAAGCTAGTTTAGAACGAATCTTACGTGATTACGCTGATGTAAGGCTTTGACAAAAAGTTGCTAAGGCCATCATAATAAACCGTCCAATTACAACTACACTTGAATTAGTAGAGATTATCAAAAAAGCATACCCTGCAGCACTTTTACGCAAAAAAAACCCCGCCAAACAAGTTTTCCAAGCCTTAAGAATTGAAGTAAATAACGAACTAGATTCGTTAAAAACTATGCTTAACGATGCATTAGAGTTACTTAATAATAATGGCACCCTAGCGATTATTACATTTCACTCCTTAGAAGATCGTATTGTAAAGCAATTTATTAAAAAAATCACATATTCAAATTTACCTCATAAGATGCCGATTCAAGAGGTAAAAAAATATGTGATTAAACAACTAACTCCTTCAAAATCGGAACTATCCGAAAATAAAAGGTCTAAAAGTGCAAAATTAAGAGTTATCAAAAAACTTGCTTAGTAAATCAAAATATTGTTTATATTTAAATAATTTCCTTTCAATTAATAATTATTATAAATAAAATTTTAGTTTAATCTAATTAATTTAGCTGATTATTAAATTAAACTTTGTTATTTGTTTTGGGCTAATGATAAATCTTAAAGTTTATTTGTGCGCACATTTAATAAGATAAACTTATTAAAAAAATAAACTAAATATTTATTTTAAGGCAATAATTAAATCATTACTTAATTAAATTAACTTAGTATTATAACTTGTTTAAAAATATTAGCTACATTTTTAAACATTATAATTTAAGCATATTTTAGTTATTTAAATGCTTTTATTATTTAATACTATATATTAAATATAGTTGCTGCCCTGTTTTGTGTTACATTTGTACCTCCTTTTTCTGTATAAAATAAGTTTTAATAATATTTTTAAACTAGTATTTGAGCAACTTTTAGAACTTTTTTATAACAAAAACAAGCAAATTAAAATGCTTGTTTTTTAATATATTTTTACTGATTGAAAGACATTTACAAGTTAAACTGGGAAATTTTTTTCGGACGGTTTTACCTTCCCCAACCATACCATTTGGCTAAGCCAAACGGAATGCTTTGGGAAGGTTTTTTTATCTTATTCTTTTATAATTATATCAGTTTATAAATTCTTTGATTTTTTGTCATAATTCAATAAAAGTAAGTCTTTTACAGGTTTGATCAAAATTTGGGAAAATTTCACTTTTAAGAATTGAGAAGAAATACTCAATTTCACGATTGTCAAGACTATTACCAATTCTTGACATTGATATTTTACCTTTTAGTGATTTTATTTTCTTAGTATATTCAAGCGAAGAATAAGCAGATCCATGGTCAGAATGTAAAATAAAATTATTTTTGAATTTTGTATTGGTGATATTATTCAAAATTAGTTCAGTATCATTTCTAAGTGATAATTCATAGGTCACAAACTTAGTTTTATGATCAATAATTGCAGATAAATAAATATGATTCTGTTCAATATCTTTTGGTGCTGGTATATAGGTCACGTCTGTTGCATATATATTATTGTTGCTTGAATTATAATCTCTTTTTACTAAATCAGGTACTTTAACACTAGTATTTTTAGATTCTTTAGTTTTACGTTTTTGTCTAACAAATGTTTTCAAATTCAGTTTTTTCATATAATTTCCTAGGGTTCTAGGATTTATTTGAATATTATATTCTTGGAAAATATATTTAGCAAGTCTCCTTCGTCCATACCTTTCTTTATTTTCGACAAAACTTTGAAAAATTATTTCTTTGTGTTTAACCTTTAGTTCTTTAGTCTTGTTGTTATCTTTCAATTTCTCGTAATATGTAGATCTTGAAACACATATCATTTTAGATTTTTTAGTATGTGACAGATTCTTGATTTTCTTTATCTTTGAGATATCTGCATCAATATTATTTTCATTAAAAATTCGATAGTAGTATTTTATAACTGCATCTTTTTCATCATCTTTAAGAGTATCAATTCATGTATAATCGAGAACTTTCTTTTTCTTTCTCCCAACACCTTTATCTTTCTTAGGTGATTTACCGCTTTGTGATTCTATGTTCATATTTAAATTATACAGTTTTCTTTTCTTTAACATATTTCTCATTGATTCTTTATTTCAGTATACTTTTCTGATATCAAAACATAAATTTTCAAATTCTGACTTGGTTATTCCCAGGTTCAAATATTTATCGTATAAGTCAAAAATTTTGATTCATTCTTTAGTCTTTAAATGTCTCATAACTACCTCTTTTTCTTTATATTAAAAATATTCGGATTTTGTCCGAATATTTTTTCCCTGTCTAAGTGTTGTATTTTTTATTTAATTTTATATAATATATATTAATATATTATATTATTTAAAAAGTGAGGCATTATGAAATCAAAAAATAAGAAACGTAGTTTATTTTTAGTGCTCTTTGCACTAGGCATCAGTACATCAGTAGTCACTGCCTGCAAGGCACCAGGTTCATCAGTTCAAATTGGACGTTCAGGTGATCAAGAACCTAAAGGCCCAAAACCTAAGGAAGATGAAAAACCAAGTGATTCACTTGATAAAATAAAGTTTGTGACAAGTGATCCAAAAGCAGGAAATAATACCCAAAAACTTGCAAAACCACAAGATGGTGATTTACCACGTAAAATATCTAATAACATCATTTATTCAGACCAAAAAATTAGATATGTTGCAATTGGTGATTCGATTACTGCGGGATTTGATGGTACTTTACCAAAAGATTATAAAGGTCAACTCGAAGCTAATAATAGTGTTTCAGGTTTATCATATCCTGCATTTTTAGCACGAATGTTAAATCAAAATAATCGTGTTGAATCATTTAATAACTATGCAATTTCGGGAGCAACAACTCTGGACTGAATAAAGTTTTTAAATTTTGAACTAGATAATAAACGCTTTGGCACAAATCCAAGTGTTATTTTTAGTTCACTTAATAATAAACGACAACAAATTATTAATGAATTACAAAACTCAAACTTAATTACCTTTACTTTGGGAGCAAATGACTTCTTTGGTCTATTATTTGACACAATTGGAGATGCCGAAAGTTTAGACTTAATTAAAAACTTTTTTGATAATAAACCAATTTTAGGTGATGCAATTAAATTTGTTAACCGCTTATTTCAAAAAGCACTGCCTGAAATGAGAAAGCGTTTAATTGCATTTGCAAAGCAATTAAAAGAATTAGCACCAAAAGCTAATATTAATATTGTTTCATATCCAATGCCATTATTAATGTTGTTCAATGTTCTTAATGAATATATTAATACTAACTTAATAGGTAATTTAGGTAGTTTAAAAGTTTTAGACTTATTACAAGAAATACTTAATGATTTATTAAAAGAAGTAGCAATTAATTCAGATGTAAATTACGTTAATACTTATAATAATGAATTTTGGAATGAAAATGCAAAAGATCTATCAGCCATTTTCTTTGATATACACCCTGGAACTAAAGGTTACAAAAAAATGGCAATGGATTTATATTTAAAGATCACAAAGCCAAATTTAAATCAAAAATATTATGATAATTACAATTTTACAGATCAATATTTAAAATTAGATGCCAATACAGCTAGTTATCAAATTCAAGTTGATAATCCTGATCAAAGCGTTTTAGGAAAAAGTTCATATGAATATATTAATACAACAAGTGATTATGAATATTCAATTGATTTATTAAGAACACCATTAAACTTCATGGGCCGTTTAAAAGAGTTAGCTTATGTCTTTGATTATTACATTGGTGATGTTCTTGATTTCTTAACAAATAGCTCAGTTTACGAACAAATTGATCCAAATGGTGTTCTTAAAACATTACTTAATAAAACTTCAACTAAAGGTAATACTTATTTTGCCAATTTAACTTCAGAAATTTTTAGTTCACAAAAAATAGCTCAAATTCTAGCTAATATTCAAATTCAAATTGATTTAGCTACTAAAGATAAAAACCTAGATTTTGCAAGTTTAAAACGAATTGTCACAAGTAATATTCTATCTCTTGATAATTTAGCATACGTAATTAGCGGAATTGCACGAAGTGAATTAGTTAAATTTAATAAAGATGAATTATCAAAAGCAATTAAAGAAGTTATTCAAAATATTTTAAGTGTCTTTAAAGATCCAATTAGTAATTTATTAGTTAATCCAATTCATAATGTATTGAAAGACTACAATATTCAAAAATCTGATATAAGTAAGATTTTTGATAACCTAATTAGTTCTAAAGATTTTGTTGCTTTAATTAGCAAGTTAATCGATATCTTTATCTACAATTCTGATGAATTTAGTGATCTTTCAAACCTTTCACAATTTATTAATGCATTTATCGCAGATAAAAAGAATAACGAAGAATTATCATCATTAATTAATAATAATTTTAAATATTTTATTAATAATGAAGGTGTTCAAAACTTAGTAACCAATGTTGTTTATAGTTCACTAGAAAAAGCTAATTTAACTAAAAATATTACTAAAGAACAACTGAAACAAGCGACTAATAATGGTTTTGATTTATTACAAGAATTAAATATTGAATTTAAAATTGTTGATAACTTGATTGCAAATGTATTAAACAAAATTGCAATTCGCGGCCTTGGTAATATAACTCAAGTAGTTTCAGAAGCTTTTGTTGATTCATTTAAATCATTTTTACTAAATAATGATTATGAAAGTAATATAGTAAAAGTAGTTAAAATCTTAGCTAATTCTAAATTTATAGCTAGCCACCAAGATTTACTTTCACAACTATTAAATAACCTTTTAGATTCTCAAAATATTTCTTCTGTAAGCATGGTCTTAACTAGTGCAATAAGAAGCAACCAAACATTGAGTAAATTTTTCAATGAACAAGATTTAAATAATGTATTTAAATTTGTTCTTAATTTAACTGAAACCAAACAAATGTTGCTGTCAACAGTTGATGCAACATTAAAAAACTATGAAACTTTTAAAAATGTTCAAAGTTTAAATGAAGTAATTCTTAAAATAATTAGTAATTTTAACCTAGATTTATTTAAAACAAACTTAGTAAGCTTCCTAAATAAAATCCGTAATTCATCTGAATTTAAACAATTTTTAATTAGTTCATTAACTAACTATGTAAGTTCTGCAAATATTAAATTAACAACTAAAGATCATGAATTTATCCAATCATTAATCAATGATTTAAATCCAACCTTAGATGATATTAATATTTTAGAACCAGTTATTAATACATTCTTTGAGCACCTTAAAGAAATTAAAAATTCAGATAACATCCTTGGTGATCTTAATGGTCTTTCAGATAAACTTTTAAATGTTATCCAAAGAAAAATTAATGATCCTATTGCTTTTGCTAAAAAACTTATTAATAAACCATATATTAAAAATAATGTTGATTTTATTGGGACAATTGCCAAAATTGTCTATGCTGATTTAAATGCAAAAGGATTATTAGTTAACTTGGTGAATAATAATTTGTTTACATTGCTTGAAAATGCAAATGTATCTAAATACCTTGACCAAGATGAAATCAAAAAATTATTTATTACACTAATTAATAACCCTGAAACACAAAACATTATTTATAGTGCAATTACAGTAATTATTAATGATCCTAATTTACTAGATAAACTAAATGATACAAATGATTTAATTAATACATTATTAGTAAAAGCTGATGTCAAAAAGTTAATTAAAAATAGCCTAAAAAATATTAGCATTGATCTCTTTAATGATATTTCACTGAATAAAACCTTAGCGAAAACCTTAGTTGAAATATCAAAAGATAGTTTTTTAGCAATTGATAAAAAATATCAATCATTAATTCATAATGTTATTCCAAGTATTAAACATATTTTAAAATCAACCAATAAATATGAGCAATTCTTTAGTTTAATTTTTAATACGCTATCTGAGACAAATAGTATTGATCAAATTGCCTCTAATTTATTTGATAAATTTAAAGACTTCTTTGATTTTAAAGATTTAAATCTTTATAAAGTTATCTTAACATCTCCAATAGTTTTAGAAACTAAAGACTTATTAAAAGAATTTTTAAATGATTTCTTAACAAAGATAAAATCACCGCAATTCCCTGAATTTATTAATTCTTTATTACCTGAAAGTTTACCTTATAATATAACTAAGGATGAAATAAAAACAACTATTTCATTAATTTACAATAATGAAAACTTGCATAAAGCATTTAATTTAGCAATTGATTTATTATTTAATAACCTTGATAACCTAAAAAATGCAACTTCCCTAATTCAAGCTTTAAAAGTGGTTTTAAATGATAAAACTAATTTACAAAGCTTGGGAACTGAAATAGCAAGTTTTGTTAGTGCAGTTCATAAAGACCGCACAATTAAAAAAGTTATTGTTAACCTATTGCAAGGATTCTTAAACCAGCCTTCATATAGTTGAGTATTAGAAAATGTTAATGATAAAGAAACATTTTTAAATAATACTTATGATACTTTAATTAGTGAGTTAACCAACCTTAATTTAATTAAACATTTATTTGGTGGCTTAGAACAATTTATTAGTAGTGATTCGCTGGATTTTAGTAGTTTAATCTCATTTTTTATTAAAGAACTTTTCAAAGAATTTGCAGCTGATAAACTTGAAACTAATTTAGTTAGAATTATTAAAGCGATAAGTCAAAATTATTTAACACAAAATAAACAAGCAATATTACAAGTTTTTAAAAATATTTATAATCATTTTGCTAATGATAAAGAGAAATTCCCAACCTTGCTTAGTGGAATATTACCTGAAAATATTAAATCAAAAATTCAAGAATATGCAAACTTAAGCGACCTTGCGGATTTAACAACCTTAGTTTTAAGTGATAACGAAGTTAAAAACAACATTTTCGAATTAGTTAGCTCAATTTTAAATAATAGTCAAAAACTTGCTCAAATTAACTCTTTATCAGATTTAATTTTTACAGCCTTAAAATCAATTGATCATACTAAACTAAAAACATTATTAACCAATATATTTAGTAAGGTTAATACTCCATCTTGAAGCAATTCAATTGTTAAACTTTTAGCGCAAATTTTAGAAAATAAATATCCTAAAATATACAAAAAATCTACTACTGAAGGATTTATTGAAAACTTAATTAAAGATTATTATGCAATAGATAAAATAGCAAACTTTAATCAAAAAATTATTGATTATATTTCAAATGCTATTGGAAATTCTTCACATAAAAATCTTAATGACTTATATAATGATTTAAGTATTAATAAACTAACCAATAGTATCTTTGATGATTTAACAACTAAGCTTGATCAAATAATACAGGCATTTGTTAAATCTAATGTTATTACTAAAAATAAAACATACTTCTTGGAAGTTATTGAATTTGCAAGTTTAGAATTATTAAATAATTACAATTTACTTTTAGAACCACTTAATAAATTACTAGTGAGTGAACAACTTATCGATGAAAGTAAAAAACTTACCTTAGATCAATTTAAAAACTTCAACGAATTTGTTCAGGATGTTATTTATTTTGATTCTAATGTTTCATTAATTTATAAAACACTTAATTTTAGTGACCAGCAACTTAAATCAATTACTAATCTAGAGACTCTAAAAACAGCACTAATTAATAATCTTACTAATGCTGTTAATATCCAAGAATATGATTTCATTAAATCAATTATTCATTCAAACTTTTTAAGTAAAGAAAAAGAATTTATAAAACATATTATTGAAAAATTAATTCAAAAATTTGTAACAAAAGAAACACTTACCCCAATTTTAACTAACGTTAGTCTTAACTTATTTGGATCTGAAAGTCTTAACAATACTTTAAAAAATGCATTAGCAGATATTTTGGTAAAAGACGATTTTAAAGCAATCCTTAAAACTATTGTTAATACTGTGCTAGACAACTTAAATCATTTACAAAAAGCAACAACATATAATGATTTAGTAAAAGCAATTTTTACAATTCCATCTTTAAAATCACAAATTGAGCAACCTTTAGTTAAATTTATTAAAGATGCAATCTTAAATGATAAATTTAAAACTTCATTTAGAGAATTGCTTACTAACTTATTGAATAATCCTTCTTTTACAGAATACTTCAAAGGAATAGAAAATAAACAAAGAATTGTTGATAATGTTTTAGATGTTTATAACATAATTGATAAACATCTAAACTTTAGCCAATTGATCTTCAATACAATTTTTGATGCCTTAGCGACTTATGGTTCCCAAGTTAACATAACTAAAACTGCAAATGTAATTCTTAATGGACTACAAAAACATTTAGGAGACTCAACCAACCAAGAAAGCAAAGTTATTGCTTTAATTAAAGAGTTAGCTAATTCAAAATTATTTGCAGAAAATAAAGATGATTTAACTAAATTACTTTCTAATATCATAAATATTTTAAAAACACAAGGTACTTTTGATAATGCTCTTGATGCGTTACCTCAAAGTGCTAAAAGCACTATTGCTAAATTTATACCATTAAATTCCCTTAAAACATTATTTAATTACATCCTTGCAAACCAGCACTTTAACTCAATTTTCAATAATACTGTATATAACTTTATAACCAGAATCAACGAATTTAAAGATGTTGCTTCATATTTTGATGTTTTAAAGAAAACATTAAGTATCATTGATACAAATAAACTTGAAACCGACGTTAATGGATTAATAAATGACTTATTAAAAAATTCAACTGAAGTTAAGCAGGCAATTAATGACTTTTTAATGCAAACTTTAACTACTTATGGAGTTTCAGTTACTGATGCAAAAATTAAAAATTTAATTACGAATATAAGTAATAATTTAGATCAACTAGTTGAAGCTGCTGATATTTTAAAACCAATTATTGATAAATTCTTTATTAGAATTAAATCAGCAAGTTCTCAAACTAATTTAACAGGAATGCTTGATGAATTTAAAGCATTAACTAATGATGTTTCATTAATTATTCAATCAAAATTAAAGGATAATCCAAAACAATTTGTCGATAAGATTTTAAACCTTAGCTTTTTAAAAAATGACAAAGCAACTTTAGCAAAAGTAATCTCGCAACTATTAATTGGTTTAAAAAATAAAGGTGTTTTAGCAAATATTTTTAACCAAGTAGTTGATAATATTGAGCAAAATACAGCATTTTTAACCTTAGTAGATAAACAAACCTTAAAATTATTAGGGCAAATAGCTTTAGATAATACTAGTTTAAATAATGCCTTAACCAGTATTGTCCCTGAACTTATTAATGATACAAACTGGCTAAATCATACAAATAATCTTTTTGAATTACTTAAAATAGTTTTAACAAAAGCACCTGTTAAAAATGCAATTATTTCATATTTAAATACTTTTGCAAATTCATTATCTAACAATCCTAAGGTGCTTGAAATAGCTTTAAGATTAATTGATAATTTAGCTAAAAATTACCAAATTAACCTAAATGGAATTAATAAAACTGCATTAGTATCTGCTCTTTTAAATAATCTTAACAATTATTTAAAAGATATTCAATTATTACCTAACTTATTTACTCAAACTCTTGATTCAATTACTTCATCAATTAATACTGAGCACGCTATAAGTAGGTTACAAGATTGAATTTCTAGCAAGTTAAATCTTGGTTCATATCAAACATATAAAAAATTCTTTATTCATTTTGAAAATTTAAGTAATAATAAAAATGATTTAAAACAAATTTTCAACAGTGTTTTGACTAATATTGGCCAAAATAATGAATTACTTAAATCTTTTGTAAATACTGCAAGTCAAAGCAATGTATTAGTTAAATACCAAATTCCTGAGACTGATTTAGAAAGCGTTTTAAAAGCTATTTTAAGTGATAACCAGATTCTAAATAATTTTAAAGATCTATTTGGGGCTTCAGTTAATAATTGAAATGCATTTAAATCAGCAAATGATTTTTGAGATTTATTAAATAGATTATTGCAAGACTCTTCTTTTTCAAATAGTTCTGCAAATTTATTAAAAACTATCTTAAACAAACTTTTAATAAATACTAATTTTCACAACATTATTAGTAAAATAACGGTTAATGAAGTTAAGAATACTAAATATAGTCAAATCTTTGACAGATTGTCAAATTCTGAAAATTTTGTTAAAAACTCATTTTCACTTGTCAATATCTTTAATAAGAATTTAAAACTTACTGATAACTTAGTTGATAATTTAATTTTGGATCTTAAAAAATCAAAAGACCCACTTACAATTAACTCAATTATTAATAGTTTAGTAAAAAGTGTCAATAATTTTATAAGTCAAGATAATTTTGACTTAAGAGCTGCACAATTATTTAAAGAAGTTTTAAATAATTCTGCTTTTGAAATTGCTAAGTTAGATTTAACTGTTGTGGTTGAAAATGCTACTACTATCTTAATAAAAGATGTGCAACTTGGAGAACTCGTTTGAAGTTTATTACCAAGTAGTTCAAGAGCATTTATTACCCGTAATTTCATTGATAAAACACACTTTACCGGTGTTATTGATGATATTTTAGATCCAAGTTCAATTAAAGAAGTTGTTGGCGAAATTATGGTTTATATTATTAACAATAAATCACAATTTGCAAATATTAACAACTTAGTTGATATCTTTAAAATTTACTTTAATAACCCAAATAACAAACAAAACTTCCAGGCTAAAATTGTTAAAATTTTACAAAATGGATTTAAGAAAACTAACGCCAAAAATGCTATTATAGCTGTTTTTGACAAAGGAATTAAATTCTTCAATATTCGTAATACTTCACAAGCAAATAAACTAAAACGTAAGTTTGCTGATGGATTTGGTGATTTTTTAGTACGCCAGGAAATCTTTACAAATGCACTAAATGCTGTTTTTGAAACAGTATCACGTGCAAATAATCTTAAACAAATTCCTAGTGTAATCGCAAATGCATTAAGTGGCAATTTAAAGATATCTGAATTTAATACAATTAAAAAACTCTTAAAAGATGAATTAATTCAAAAGAATTCAAAATTAATTATTGATTTTGCATTTGAAGCAATTAGTAACTTCATTAATGATCAAAATAGAATAAGGGCTGCAATTGATGAATTTGGCATTGTAGAATTAATAACAGCAAGTTATCCAGATATTGATAAAATACTTGTCAAAGACATGTTAATACTTGCAATTAATAACCCTGATTTGCGGCAAGCATTAAATACTTCAATTAGTGATTTTATAACTAGAATCAATGAATACCAAAAAAATAACAGTTGATTAACGGCTCTAAACACCTTGTTAAATGCTCCTACAGAAACTTCAAGTAAATTAAAAGATAATTTCTATAATTGAATAAAAGCAACCTTAAAAAATCCTGATCAAAGGTTAGTTAAAGGTGCGGCACAAGTTTTAATTTCAAAACTAAGAGATTCAAATGTTATGTTTAGTTTTACAGGCCAAGATGCCACGATGGTTAATAACATGGTTGGTAATTTCTTTAAATTTATTGCTGACCGCAACGAATTAAAGGGTATGATTGATAAAATCTATGAAAGAATTAGGTTAATTGATTTTTCAAAACTAAAACGTGATGATCCAAAAATCGTAATTCGTGCAATTACTGATGGAGCATTCCACTTTCTATTAGCATGAGATTATAAAACATTCCAACTTAGCAAAATTTATGAGAATATTCCCTTTTTAAAGGCTTTAATTGATAGTTTAGGGGATGATAATTATGTTAGATTTATTAACCGTATTTTTGAAGCAAGTGACCGCACTAAAATGACTGGTATTTACGGATTTATAAAAAATACATTAATGAATGGAGAATGAGAACACGAAAAACCAGGTAAACCAATTGATCCACCTAAACCACCAGTGGATCCTGGTAAACCAATTACTCCTAGTCCATCTCCTACTCCAACACCACCTGAAGCACCAATTGATACAGAAGAAGGTTATGGTTTTTACCAAGATTACAGTGTACTTACAATTAGGGATCGAGTTGCAGATTTATTAAGAATATTCTACCGTCCAATTTTTAGACAAATGTTAGTTAAATTGTCAAATAAAACATATAATATAAATAATCCTAAAGGTAATCCAGAATATCATGCTGCTTATCGTATAACAGCACTTGTATTATGATTCTTAAAAGACAAAGCTGAACTTGGCGGATGGTTCTGAAATATCGGTTTAGATGCCGTTTCCATGGTGGTTAATTCTTTAAGCATGGCTTTTGGTGATGCTAGAGATACTTATCCAGATAAGTTTAAGCAACTATCTAATAAAGAATTAGAAGCTATGGGTGGTTATTCTTCGTGATATGGCATTAGATCTTATAATACCGATTTTATAATAGGAAACCGTGCTTCAAGTACACGTCATTGAAACTATTGATCAGATCAATTATTAGCCTATGTTTACTACCGTGTTGGCTACAATGATAGATATACAGGACGTGCAAATACTGATATATTATTAGACTCATTAAAAGATGGTTTCTTACATAAAAGATAATTCAAGATATAAATACTTTAATATTTAAAAGCATTACAAAACCACCTATAGACAGGGAAAAAATATTCGGACAAAATCCGAATATTTTTAATATAAAGAAAAAGAGGTAGTTATGAGACATTTAAAGACTAAAGAATGAATCAAAATTTTTGACTTATACGATAAATATTTGAACCTGGGAATAACCAAGTCAGAATTTGAAAATTTATGTTTTGATATCAGAAAAGTATACTGAAATAAAGAATCAATGAGAAATATGTTAAAGAAAAGAAAACTGTATAATTTAAATATGAACATAGAATCACAAAGCGGTAAATCACCTAAGAAAGATAAAGGTGTTGGGAGAAAGAAAAAGAAAGTTCTCGATTATACATGAATTGATACTCTTAAAGATGATGAAAAAGATGCAGTTATAAAATACTACTATCGAATTTTTAATGAAAATAATATTGATGCAGATATCTCAAAGATAAAGAAAATCAAGAATCTGTCACATACTAAAAAATCTAAAATGATATGTGTTTCAAGATCTACATATTACGAGAAATTGAAAGATAACAACAAGACTAAAGAACTAAAGGTTAAACACAAAGAAATAATTTTTCAAAGTTTTGTCGAAAATAAAGAAAGGTATGGACGAAGGAGACTTGCTAAATATATTTTCCAAGAATATAATATTCAAATAAATCCTAGAACCCTAGGAAATTATATGAAAAAACTGAATTTGAAAACATTTGTTAGACAAAAACGTAAAACTAAAGAATCTAAAAATACTAGTGTTAAAGTACCTGATTTAGTAAAAAGAGATTATAATTCAAGCAACAATAATATATATGCAACAGACGTGACCTATATACCAGCACCAAAAGATATTGAACAGAATCATATTTATTTATCTGCAATTATTGATCATAAAACTAAGTTTGTAAAGCCGGACAGAAAAGTTAACATGTAAATGTTAGCTTTTTTGTTACCATTCGTTGGTACCAACGAAAAAATTTTTTGAAAGGAAAATTATGTCAAGACATTTAAAGAAAGAAGAATTTGCAAAAATATATGAAGAATATCAAAAGTCAGGTTTCCCAGGTGCTTTTCGGGCTATTTACCAAATATCACCAGGAACAAAAAACTTACAAAGAAATAGTGTAAAAGTTAGAATTAATAAAATAATTAAGTATTATAATTTAGGTATGGAAGACTTATTGCAGACAAAGAAAGGCGAAAACCGCAAAAAAGGAAGTGGCAGTCCTAAGAAGAAAAGAGAACCAAATTGAGATATTTTTGATCGTGATGATTTGTTACAAATAGCTAAAAGATATTATGAAATTACCAATGAATTACCCAAAAGTAAGAAAGTTATTGAATTAAAAAGTTTTAGCATAAGTTATGTGAAGCTTTCAGAAGTTTTTGGCATTTCTAGGCAAACAATTTCTAAAACTCATAAGATTAAAATTTCACAAAAACTCCCTAAACATAGTGATGTAATTGAAAAATCGTTCATAGAAACAAAGTCAAGATATGGAAGGCTAAAGCTAAGTGTTTACATATCTCAAAAATACAAAATAGATATAAACGAACGTTCTTTAGGGAGATATATGAACCTTTTAGGCCTAAAATGTAAGCTTAGACAAAAATCAAAACGAAAAGAAATTAAAAATGTATCTTCACAAATTGATAACTTCGTAAATCGTGATTATAACGATCAAAACAATCGAAATATTTATGCAACTGATGTTTCATATATAAAAGCACCAAAAGACGTGTTAGAATCACACGTTTATTTGTCTGCAATTTTGTCTCATAAAACTAAACAAATTGTTGGTTTTAAATTATCAAGAAGTAATAATCTAGAACTAGTTTTAGACAATTTAAATTCATTAAAACAATACAAACCCAAAAATTTTATCATTCACTCAGATCATGGCTTTCAATATACACATCATCAATATATTAAAGAAGTTCAAAATATTGGTGGCGTTGTTTCGTTATCAAGAGTGGGAAATTCACTTGATAATCGAGAAATTGAATATTGGTTTGGGATCATTAAAACCGAATTATTAAATGATTTAGATTATTCCAAAATAACATTCAATGAACTCAATGATATGATACAAGAATATGTAGTTTGGTATAATAACGATCGAATTCAATCAAACTTAAACTGAAAAACGCCAAAGCAATTTGCAATGGCATTATAAGTTACTAAAATGTTAAATTTTGCTGTCCATGTTTATTGTGACCTATGAATTATCACTTAGAAATGATACTGAACTAATTTTGAATAATATCACCAATACAAAATTCAAAAATAATTTTATTTTACATTCTGACCATGGATCTGCTTATTCTTCGCTTGAATATACTAAGAAAATAAAATCACTAAAAGGTAAAATATCAATGTCAAGAATTGGTAATAGTCTTGACAATCGTGAAATTGAGTATTTCTTCTCAATTCTTAAAAGTGAAATTTTCCCAAATTTTGATCAAACCTGTAAAAGACTTACTTTTATTGAATTATCACAAAAAATCAAAGAATTTATAAACTGATATAATTATAAAAGAATAAGATAAAAAAACCTTCCCAAAGCATTCCGTTTGGCTTAGCCAAATGGTATGGTTGGGGAAGGTAAAACCGTCCGAAAAAAATTTCCCAGTTTACTATAAATTTATAGGTGGTTTTTGCAAAATTATTTTTTCCCCAAATAGACATATGCAGGATAACCAATTTCTTTAGTAGTGCGATCGATAATTGCACCTAATGTTTCAGTAAAATTATCAGGATGTACATTTAAAACTTCTTTGACAACTTCCCAATAATTTCCATTAATTGCTCCTGAATAAGATCCTGGTTCATTAATAAAATACAATAATTGAGGCATAATTTTTACTTTGTTGTCAACTTTTTCAAGTTGCATAATTACTCTACCCAGCGAAACATATACTCTAGTATTATTTGTTATTTTAGAGGTAAAACTCTCAGATATATCGCTAAAGGATTTAAAACCGACAACTTTATCAACTTGTTTAATGTGGTTGTGTGGGATGGATTCATTTTCAATTTTTATTAATCCAATACTATGTTTATATATATCGGAATATTTTGCATTAGGTTTTTCTGGATATAAAAATCACTTAGTATTTGGATATTTATAGTAAGCAAAATAATCTAGATTCGAAAGGAACAAAGCCCAATTTTCATTTAATAAATCATTTAACTTTGTTTCATAATCACTATCAGTATAGTTTAAAGTATCAAACCTTTTAGTAAACTCATTTCATTTTAAATTTATGTTATTAACTGAAGCAGCAAGGTCCTCAATTCCTAATTTATTGGCAATATTTTTAACATTTCTTGCAACTGCTTGAGGATTAGATAAATCAATGTCTCTAGTATTTGCATTGCCAGCTTGGGGATCTTTGTTTGTGCATGAGATAACCCCAATTATTGGTAAAATATTTAAAGTTAAAAGTCATTTTTTCATAATATTATCCTTTGATATTTATTAATATGTAGCGAAATTCTTTTGCACCATATTCATCAGTAAATAAGGTTTTATTTATATCGCTATAACTGTAGTTTTCATCGTCTCATTCAGCTGCTACTTCGACGTATTTTTTTAAATCAAAATCACGCAATTTATCTTTACTAGTAATTAGTTTGGGATACGAATATAAATAACTATGCAAAGCAGGTGGCGAACTTTCAGAGATTGAATTAGTTGAATTATCTCCGCTGATATCAAAATGTAAGATTCGTCCATCTTTAGTTAATAAGTAAATTCTAATTTCATAAGGTTCACTAGTATTTTGTGAATCGCTTACTTGAATTTTCTCGCTATAATATTTTTGAACTACAAAATCAATTATCTCGTTACTTGCTGGAGTATAAAAAGCATCGTAAATTAAATTGTTAGTTTCAATTTCATCAATTAAATCATTTTGTGCTTCATCAGAAGCTTGCAATTCAGTATATTGTAAGAAAGTAAATTTATCTAAATTATATAAAAAGAATAATCAATTTTTAGTATATAAATCAACAATAGCATTATTACCACTTAAAGCAGCATAATGTGCTTGATTATTTTTATATTTTTCTTCTTCTTTATTAAAATATGGATAAATTATATTATTGGAATATCGTATCTTGGTACGTAATTCTGCAAAATAATCTTGGTTTAAAGCTTTTTGTGTTTGAATGTATTTATTTTGCTTTTCTAAATCATCTTTATAAATTGACTTTAAGATTACTTGGATGTAATTACGGTTAATAAAGTTTTCTCAATTTTGGTCAACTTTTGATTGGTTAGATATTTTAATTGATTTAATTTCTTGATTTTTTTGGTCAAAGCTATTTGAAGAACAACTCACAGTTAACCCAAATGTAATTAACATTAAAGGTGATACAAATAAATATTTTTTTAATTTTCTAAACATTTTTATCTTTCCAAGTTAGGAATACAAAGCTTGGTGAGCCATACTTTTGTTTTTTTACCATTTCAACTTCAAATTCTTGACGCCCGCGCTCGTATCCATGAATAAATAATTGATGTACTACATTTGAAATTAGCGAAGGTGAAATTGTATTTGCTTTAGATTCACCAAAATATCAATTAATTGGACGTAATTGTACTTCAGGTTGTGTATTTTCAGCCCGAAGATTATTAATAATCACCCTAAAGATAAGTTTATTTTTACGTATATAATAAACCACCACATCACCTAGTTCGGTTGATTCAATACCTTCTCTAATTGCTTCCAAAAAGTGATTTTCAAATTCCCAAGTTCCTCTATCAATGCCATTTTTTATTCTGTTAGTTTTAGGTATGATTTCTTCTTTGTATTCTTCACTAGTTGAATAATTTTTAGCTAAGTCAACAGTAACAAATTCAACAAAAGTAAGTTCAATTTTATCAAGATTATTTAATATAAAATACCAATTTTTACTAAAAAAGTCATTTTGCTCTAAGGCGTATTTTTTCTTATCGTTGCTATTTTTAAAGTTATTTGTAATTTCTTTAAATTGATTAACTAAATTTTGGTAACTATCAGGGGATGTTTGGGAATTAACATATTCTTGAATTTTAAGAGAATCAAACCGATAGGCATTATTTAAAATTGTATCGATAATAGTTTTGTGAGTTTTGTTTTTATTATCATCTGAAACTGAAGTTATTGCATCAACGTTATTAATTATTTTATTTAATTCTGGTTGCTTTGAATAATTTACACATGAAACTGTAGCAAAAGGTAACATGCTTAAAGTAAAAAAAAGATATTTAAATTTCTTATTTCTCATCAATAAACCCCCAGGTATAGCGATACATTTTATTATTTGGTGATTCTTTATTAAATAATTCATTTGCATAATAAAATGCATTTGCATAATTATTTTTATGATAATGATTTAAAAAATATTCATCATTAAACTCACTTAAAATTGGATTAGGATCAAAATTATTATTAGAATTAAGTTTTTGGTAATAATCTAATTCTTTTTGTGGATAAAACTCCATTCCTTTTGAAATATATGATGATAAAGTTTGATATAACATTTCAAAATTATTTATCGTATTTTGAAAAGTAAATATTTCCCCAGTTAAAAAGATTTCTCTTTGTGAACTATTATTAGTTTTTTCAAAAAGAAAAATAGGAATTAGAATGTTATGATCTTGTTTGTTTTTCAATCTTAAAAAAGTAATTTTATGATTAAAAAATTTATTTGTTGGATTTTGTCATAAACTAAATGAGTTGCTAAATTCAACTATTTGGTAATCTTTAAATGTTTTGCTTAATGTTTTTTGGTTTGTATAATATTCTTCAAAACTTGATTGGTTTTTCAAATATTCCTCTTGGTATTGGGCTCTATGTTCTTTAAAATTTGGCATTCAATTATTAAAAACATATGTAAAATTACCAATATTTTGTAAATACCAAAACCAACGATCATTCAAGGTTGAGGATATTATTTTAACTGAATTAAGAGCTGTTTTTAATTTTCAACGTTCTGCAATTTCCTCAATTTTAGGTATAAATAAAGGTGCAAAAGTTAAAGACATATTCAATTCTGATTTAAATTTTTCTTCCACTCTTAATTGTTCATTAAAAAAACTCTTTAATCTTTTTGGATCATCTTGCTTTAAATTATCTTTAACAAACTTTTTAATAATTTCATTAATTTGGTAATCTTCTTGGATTAAATCTTGGTAAGGAGAAGTTGTTGGCTTATTATGTTCTGAACATGAAATAATTAAAGGCATACTTACAAAACTTACTGTTAATAAATTAAACCTTAATAACTTTTTCATAAAAAATTTCTTCAAGGCTTGCATATTTTTCACCTGAATATACAATTCTACCTTTATGAATTAAGGTTAAAGTATTAACAAATTTATCAATTTCACTTAAAATGTGTGAACTAATAAAAATTGTAATTCCTTTTTCACGTAAGTTTTGAAGTATGTTAAACAATTGGTAGCGAGCCGTTGGGTCTAAGTTGGCAGCTGGTTCATCTAAAATAATTATTTCAGGGTTGTTTAGCAAAGCCTGAATTAATAAAACTTTTTTCTTTTGGCCACTAGAGAAATTAAATGGTTTTTTGCGTTTTAAATCACTAATTTCAAATTCTTCTAAATATTGATCAATTTTTTGTAATAATTCTTCTTTTGGAATTCCATTTAATTGTCCAAGGTACATTAAGTAATCTAAGACTGTTAATTCTTTGGGGAAAATTGCATTTTCAGGAATATACCCAAGTGCAAGGCGGCTTTTATGGTCTTTAATGCTAATCCCATTAATAAATACTTCACCAGTATGGTTAATATATGCACCAATAATTGTTTTGATTGTGGTTGTCTTTCCTGCTCCGTTTTCGCCAATAAAAGCATGGAATGATCCTTTTGGAACACTAAATGTTAAATCAAATATACCAGTTTGTTCATTTTTATTGTCATAGATTTTACTTAAGTTTTTGACTTCTAAAATTTTTGTTTCCATTATTTATAATCCTTTTTAAAGTATAGTCAATTATTAAGTGCAACAAAACCAACAATTAAAATAATTCAGATTAAAAAGTAATAATTTTTATTAACTGTTTGAATGTTATTTCTTGCTACTTGCCAAACTTCTTCAACCGGTTGAAAGGCATAATTATTAGATGGTTCTAATTCATATCTAATAATTACTTTTCGCTCTTTTTTTTCATCTTCTTCAATTTGTTGTTTTGCTACATAGTTAGCAAAACCTCCTAAGTTATATCTAAAGCCTTCAATATCTAAATTAATTGAATGAGGATCAAAATTATTCGTTGTTGTATTAAATAAAATAGCATCAGCCACAAATGTATTATTATATGTAAAATATAAATAGTAAATTAATCCTAGTGCGATATAAATTTTCTTCTCAATAATAGTTTTAATACTACGGTTTTCAAGAGAATCTTTATTCAAAACAACAGAGCGAATATCATGTATTTTTAAAAGTTCATATTCTGAATCTATTTTTAAATGTTGTGAAATTAATTTAAAAATAATATCTTTCACTTCAAAAACATTATCTAAGGAAGCTTCTTTAAATTCATTAGCCAAAGCTTGTACAAATTGTTTTGCATAGTATTGGAATACTTCGCTTTCTAAAAGTTCTTTTAAATATTCTCATTTAATTTGGCCAACTAAATTATCTGAAGCTGAATAAATAAATTTATCTTCAGGGAATTTTTGTCCAAAACTTTCAGCCCCTTCCCTTGCATAAATTAAGTTTGTATTAACTAAGTTTTCAATGTGACTATATGATTTTAATGAACCAGGAATTAAATAAGCATTTTTATTGACCCTAGATTCAATAATATCATTTCCATATTGATCCTTAAGATAATTACCATCTGAATCTTGTTTTTTAACAATATGACTAGTAATTGGATAAAGTTTTAAATTAACATTTTTATTTAAATCATAATTATAAGTATAAGTATCTTGATTTTTATAATAAATATAATTACTTAAATTATTGTTTGAACTTTCAACAAATGTTTCAGCAATATTTTTATTCTGAGTATTAAAATAATCAACAAATTGGTAAGGTAATGATAAATAAGAATAAATTTGTCATTCTAAGGCTGAGTTTTTTGAATAATTAAATGCTTCTTTTAAATATTCTCTTTGGTCAGCTCGTAATTCTTTTTTATCATTTCCGTTAGGAATAATGTAAAAGGTATCTTGTTTGTTATTTAAATAAAATTTTTCTAAGTTTGGCAAGTTTCCAGAAGGATTATTTTCATATTTGGTGTTTAAATAATAAGCAATATTATTGCTTGTTGAAGTGCTTTTAGTTGAAATAATGGTTCCACCAATTACAAGTGGACTAAATAAGACCAAAGGAATGGTAATTGCCACTTTAGCATTAACTTTATAAGCAATTAAAGAGCTTATATTACCAAATAAAATATATCCTAAACTAAAAATTGGTATTGATAAAAAACCTAAAGCAATTATATTATGGTCTTTTAAAGCTCCTAAAATTATAAAATTTGAGATTGCTAAAACCAATGATCAATAAAAGGCAAATAAAAAATTTGTCAATGTTTTTCCTCATATTATGCTTTTACGAGATATAGCTTTAGATAAAGTTAATAGTTCAATACCTTCTTCTTCTAAATCCTTAAAAATATTAATTGATTTAATAGATGAGTATAATAAGGTTAATAGTAATTCTATAAAAACAATGATATAAAAAATTAATGTTTTTATGTTTGTATTTAAATCAAATGAGATAACAGAAGCCAAAAATATAAGGGCCACAGTTAACCATATTAACGGGATAATTAAGGTATTTTTCTTTTTTAATGTAATTTTGTGTATAAAGAAAATATACTTAAAAAATGTGTTCATAGTTTCCTTTCTATATTACTGCACAGTAATATTATAAAATAAATTAACTTAAAAGCTAACCATTATTTTAAAAACTTTTAATTTTTGAAATAACTACTATTTAGGTCCATATATAAATCTCAAATAAATTAAGCCAAATTGATTAAATATATAGCCATACAGAAAAGCTAACATCAAATGTTAGCTTTTCTGTTATCATTCGTTGGTACCAAGGAAAAAAATTTTTTGAAAAGAAAATTATGTCAAGACATTTAAAGAAAGAAGAATTTGCAAAAATATACCAAGAATATCAAAATTTAAGTTTCCAAGGTGCATTTCAGGATATTTATCAAATATCATCAAAAACAAAAAACTTGCAAAGAAATATTGTAAAAGTTAGAATTAATAAAATAATTAAGTATAAAAACTTAACAAAATACGAATTAAAAAAGAACAATCTTTTAGATTGATTGCTGAAAATGTTGAAAAAACTTTATCCCAGCCTAGTTTAATCACAAGGCTTAGTGTATAAACTGTAAAAAAATATGAAAAATAATAAAAAGTAATCAAAAAATTGTTATTTCTCACAAAAATAAAATCAACAAAGAAGTTGCAAAGTTACAAATTCAGAAATTGAATCAGTGTTTAAGGATTATTTAAAGAGGTGTGAATTTCTTTTAAACAGTAATTTAGCAAATAATCAACTTTCGTTTAAAATTTATTATTATTCTGAATCATGGTTCTTTTATAAGACAAAAAATTTCTTACAAAACCTTAATTAGAAGATTCAACCAATTAGGTTTATTTAATACAAAAACAACCAAAAGAGTAAGAAAAGTTCAAGATTAGCACAGAATAAAACTTCACAATAAATAACGTTAATATTAGAAATTTAGTTTCAACAAACTAAACAAAATAAAAACAAAGACATATTTAAAAATTAGATGAAATTGTTGAGATTGTGTACAACTTAAACCATTATATCTTACCAGCAATTAGTATAGTAACAATAAAAATTGCTAACACCCCGATTTTAAGAGAAAGAAGCAACATTAAGGTATCAAAGGGGGTTAGAAATAGTATTTAAAAATATGGATTTTTATAATGATTGACATAAAAGATAGTCATTATTTTAAAAACTTTTAATTTTGTCATTTAATATAAATTCAAAAAGTTTTTCTAAATGGGGGTTGATATTTAAATTTACTAGTTGTTGAACTTTTGTTTTAAGTATTTGTTGTTCTTTTACTTCAAAATTTTGGTATGTTATTTGCAAATCACTTTGGTGCAAAAAGCAACTTTTTAAAAAATTATTATTTCATTCAATAAAGTCAGTTCAATTTTTAGTTTTTATTTTGCTAGAAAAATGCGAATCTTTTATTTTAAGGTTGTAAAACTCTTTTTCTTTTAAAACAATTTTATTGGGTAATTTTGTATCTAATAGGTTTATATCCTCTTGATCAAAAACAAGCGAATGAATTATGCGATCTTTAATATATTGATCATGATTTTTATGTAAAAAGACTTTATTTAAATGAATAAAAGTATCCAAAATTGCATTTACTCATTTAAAAGAATTATTAAAACAAGCATGATTAAAATTTTCACACTTATAAAAGGTTTTGCTGTATATTCTAATTATTAAATTAAAGATATCTTGGTTTGTTGCAAGCTTGATTTTTTGAATTAAGTTGTTTTGTTGATAAATAAATAGTTTCATGGTTCTCCTTAATTTTCCTGATAAGTTTATTACAAAAAACAGAAAAATCTATATAATAATTATATGAAAAAGATTAATAAGAAATTTAAAAATGTTTTAGCATTAACTTTAGCAACTTCAATCACGCCAGTGATTGTATCATGTGGTACAACTGACGCACCTGAAAGAGGTGCGTCAGACAATACTCAATTAAAAGCTGATATTAATGCATACATCTTAAGATTAAATACACAAACATCATTCCAATACAAACGTAATTTGGAAACAGCTTCAACTACCGAAGATTTAACTCGTTTAAAAAATCAAATTACTGAATATTGAAATAAATTAGTAACAGAAACACAAAGCGCAATTGATAAAGTTACTGATACACAAATTAAAACCCAATTAACAACTGAGTTTAATGGATTTAAAAATTCTAATACATCAACAGAATCAAACTTTAATTCATTAAAACAAAGAGCTAAAGATCAAGAAAATAAAGAAAAAAATCCTAATTCTAACACAAACCCAGGAGGATCAAATACAAATAATAATTCAGACCCAAATAATGGACAGGGTCATACAGCAAATCCTGGACAACCTGGTGAGCCAACACAAAACCCTCAAGAATTAGAACCCTTAAAACAAGAAATTAGAGCTTTAATCCAACAATTACCTGATGATAACAGACAAAAAGGTGTTTTTGGTCTTCGTATAGAATTTAGTCAAACTAAACAACAACTCGAAGCCTTGAAAACTGAAGTTCAAAACGCTATTAAAGAAGAACAAGAAGCAGCCCAAGATACAAGTCCAACCGAAACTAGAACATTTAGTTTCCAAAAAATATCTCAAGAAAAAGCTATTGAAAAATTAAAAGACCGTAGTTTTTCAATTGGATATGGTTATAAAAACAAAGGTGAACAGGTTTACTCAAATTATGATGGAACAGGTTGATTACTTGATTATGCATTTGATAATAATCAGAGCAAACAAAACCTCATTTTATTTTTAGCAACTAATTTACACGTTCATAATAGACAAGCAAACACTTTTGAAGGAACTGCTGATAAAGGTAAATTTTTAGAATACGAAACAACTGAAGATTCAAAAAACACTAACTTCTTTTTAGGTGTTCCAAAATCAAATATTAATACTGCTCCAATTAAAAATAAACAAATTCCAAGTATTGAAACAAATATACCTAAATTGTACTCTAACTTACCTGATTCAGTTACTGATAAACAAAAATCAACACCAATTGGAGATATCTTAGGAAATCCAAAAACAGTATTTGCTGCAATTGATATTTTTGATTCAACTTCAAATAATCAACTTAAACAAACAGCGAGTGTAAGACCTAATGATGAATTTACTGACCAAAAACTTGGAATTGATTTTGCAGTATTCGCTGTTGAAATCAAATATTCTTCATTAAATAATTCAGAACATAAAGAATTGAAAGACCACATTGATAAAGCAATTAAATCATTTGATGATGATTTAAAATCGTTAAAACATGATGGAGATACTTTATACATCCCATTTGACTATGCTTCTTCATATCAAAAAAATAATCGTAGAGCTTTAAAACCTGAAAGAATTTATATTGGTGGATATCCTAAAGCTAGTGACCTTGGATCTGTATTTATGACTAATACTTCAACTGATTTAAACCACGATATTACATACAGAAATAATACATTCACAAACAATTTAACAGTTTCACCTGTATTTGATTCAAAAAGAGCAACAGTTCCTTTTGGCTACAGTTTCAATGTTGATAATTCTTCACTATACTATGGTGCCAGTGGTTCAATGGTGCTTAATGAATATGGAGTTCCTGTAGGTATTTATTCAACAGTTGACAATACTGATGGTGCATCAGATTTATCAAAACGTGGCGGATTTATCCAGTTAATTATGACCCAAGATAATCCAGCTACAAACTTTGCATACAATCTTATTGATGGAAGTGATAAATCCAAATATCCAAAACAAGAAAAATCATATCGTCAAAATCTTGCTAAACTTACAACTTTAACATCTAAATACCCTAAAACAGCTTTATTCCCTGAAGGAATAATTAAAAACAGCTAATGAAAAAGAAATTTTTTCTTAATTTAGGTTCAATTTTAAGTATTGTAAGTTTTGGAGCATTGGTATCTTGTAGCACAAGTGACCCAGTGCAAAACCCCGAACCTGTTAAACCAAATCCTGATCCAGGCAATGACACAGGACAAGACTCCACTGGAACTATAAATACTAACGGTGATTTTGAAACCTTTAAGACATCAATTGCTAACAAAACTTTTAGTGATTTATTTAAAATAACTGGAACAAGTTTTGGTTTAGATGATATTAAAGCTAATTTTACTAAAGACCAATTCATTGAAAAAGTTGTTTCTGGTGATTTAAAGGTTACTTTAAAAAATGATGATACAACGTTAAAAATCGTTAATGCTATATCAGTTGAAAACCAAAATAGAGCTGCACTAATTTTTGCTTATAAAAATAATTCAAATAACTTAGTTCAATTTGATATTGATGGCTTTCTTGACAAAAATAGTAATTCACTATCAACAAATAACAATCAACCAGTTAGTGACTGAACAATCTACCGAGAATCAACCCAACAAGAGCGATATGATCAAGACATGAAAGCATATGATCAATTACTCGCAAGTGGAGCACAAGCCCGTGAATTAGGTGCAACAACTCAAACCAAAGAACAGTATGATAAATTAGCTAAAGAATTAAACTTAGCAAATTATGATCGCTCAAACTTATTAGGTTTTACCATTCCTAAATATGATGCAGATGGAAAGGTTTTAGGTCTTGACATGAAACTGCAAGAACAAGGTAAAGCAGATTCATGAGTTGATAGTTATGGAAGAATTAAAGGTTTAAATGCTGGTTTAGCTCGGACAATTACTAACCAAACTTATGCTAATATGGCCTTATCTTCATATAACCTTAAATTAACAAACTGAGCCGTTTCTGCTCATGAAGCTGATCGATTAATTGCCAAAGAAATTTTCGTTCCAGATCCATTTGTTCATGAATATTTAATTAAAATGTTGTCAAATGAGGAAATTAAAAGTGACTTACTTGAAAAATTAAAGCGTAATTATGATGATGCCGATACAGTTGTGGTAATTCACGATAAAGCCTTTGAACAATTAGCTTCTGAAATTGGGCTTTATCCTGCACGTCAAAGATATGAAGATGAATTCAATAAACACAGAAGATCTTTATTAATTGACAAAATTAATAAAACAGTATTAGATAAAAAAATTAAAAATAAGCTTATTTCTACTGTTAACCACGCAAAAAGAAATGAAAACTTTAACCATTTACAACATTTATGAGAAAGTTTTACACCTAATGCAGGTACCGCTTGAATTATGGACTATGAATTGCCAAAAGATGGTAAATATCCAACTAAATGATATTTTGCAACTAACCTGCACGTCATTGATGCAATGGACCAAATTCATTTTAAAAACTTTCAATTAACTGTTTTACATGAAGAAATGACTTCACTATACAATAAATTACGTACAATTCCATTAGATGATCGTTTCAAATCATATGACTTTAATGACGATAATTCAAAGGCAATTACAAGAATTTTTGATGGCCGCGATTATTTAACTAAGGATCCAGTAGATTTTTTAGCTGACAAAACTTTTGATAAAAAAGAATTTATTGATATTGCAATTTTTGAAATAGACTTTGAAAAAACCAACTACACAGAAGAAGATATTAAATTTATAACAAATAATTATGCTAATAAAGATGATCGTAAGATCTCATTTGTTAACTATGATTATTTAAATCAATATTCAAAAATTGATATACCTTTAGCTACGCGTAATATTGAAGATCTTAAAAAATATGATAATTTATACATCTTAGGTTATCCAAAAACTAAAACAGATCACTTTGAAGATTACTTTATTGACCAATATGAAGACAAGACTCTTTATGAACAACAATGGTTTACATATAGTTTATGAACCAATGCTTCTTATGACCTTTATAAAAAACCAGGACCAACTGATGATGAAAAATCTAAAACAACTTATGAATTAGGTTATGGACTTTCTTACACCCTAGGTTATCGTACATTCACTGATAAACCTGGAGTTGTTGATCAGTTTATATCTGCTCCAATCATTGGATCTACTCCATATACCTCACCACAAGATGATAAACAATATGTCGCAATGAACCTAGCTTATGCACCACGTCGCTATATCCCAGGAGGAGGTGCAAGTGGTTCGCAGGTAAGAATTCAAGATAACAAGGTTGTTGGAATTTTCCACAGTGTTAATCAATATGCAGGATCTGGACTTGCGGCCGCTTTCAGAAGTGATGGGTTTGATTATAAAGGGTTATATGGTGAATATAATTTACCTCAATATGATGTAATTTATGGCACGGGTAAAGATCAAAAAAATTCATATCGAAATGAAATGCTTAAAGCAGGTAAAGGAAATACTTGATTATTCAAAAATGGATTTAATTTAGAAAATGTTCCTGAAGAATTTAAATTTAAGCCAACAATAAATAATTAATAAACATAAAAAAATACAAATGAGGCAAAATGAAAAAGAAATATACTTTACTTTTTTCTTCACTTAGTTCTTTAGGATTTTTAACAACTGCTTTATCATGCACTAATAAAGAACCTACTCCTGAAGATGGCAAACCGAAAACAGGTGATGCAAACTCCAAACCAAAAGAAGAATTAACCTTTGCACAATTTTCTGAATCTCTTAAAGGCAAAGACTTTGACCAACTTTTTAAAGTAGAAGGTTCATTTGTTGATCCAAATAACTATAAAGAAAACTTTAATAAAAATGATTTTTCTTCAAAAGTTGTTACTGGTGAAGTTAAAATAAATTTAAAAGATGGTAATACTGACCTAAAAGTTTTAAATTCAATTGCATCAGATACTGATAATAGTGTTGAAATTATCTTTATATATAAAGATAATATTAACGATACTTTAAAATATCGAGTTAATGGATTTAAACAACAAAGTTATATTATTCAACCACCTAAAAAATCTGATTCAGAATGGAGTAAATATCTAAATGCAACTCAGCAAGAGCGTTATGAAAAAGATATGGTTGATTATGATAGAGGCCTTGCATTAAATACTGAATTAAGAAATACAAATATTACACAGGAAACAAAGGCTCAATTTGATGCGAAAGCTAAGGAATTAAATTTACCTACTTACGATCGTTCAAATCGCTTAGGAATGACTATCCCAAGTTATGATGAACAAGGTAATTTTAAAGGTTTGGATTTAAAACTAACTGAAACAGGTAAGGGTTCTTCATGGGTAGATTCACATACTAAAGAAAGTCATCTTAATAAAGGATTAGCACGCACAATTACAAATGAAACATATTCAAATATTTCGCTTCAATCCTATCAATTTAAAATAAGTAATTGAAGTATTTCAAAAGATCCTAAGCAACGTGCTATTGCTAGTGAATTATTAAAAAACGATGCAGATTTAACAGTCTTTATCAATATGATTAATAATGCACAAGAAAAAGAACGTATCCTAGGAGTTTATTCACGCCACAAGGATAATCAAGGTGTTGTCAAGCAATTAATTGAACAAACCTTTAACTTATTAATTGCTGAAAATGATTATCAAGAAGCTGTAAAAAAATACCGTGATTATGTTAAAGGTCACCAAGATAAAGTCATTGCAAGAGTAAAAGCAAATACTGAATTACAAGAATCAGTTAAAGAAAAGCTAATTTCGAAAATTAGTGAAGAAGATGACTTTAATAAACTACAAAATTATCCTAATACTCATTCACCTTTTTCAGGAACGGCCTGAATTATGGATTATGAATTAACTAGCGATGGTTCATATCCAAAGAAATGATATTTTGCAACTAATTTGCACGTCATTGATGGTGCTAATGATGCATTAGATAGTTTTCAATTAACTGTCTTAGACAAAAATACTCCTTCTTTATACCAAAAATTACAAACAATTCATTTTGACGATCGTTTCAAATCTTATAATTTCTCAGATCAAAACAAAGAAGCTTTTAGCCGTATTTTTGATGGAAGAGATTATTTAAAATTAGATCCAAAAGACTATATTGCAGATAAAAGTCAAGATTTAAAAGAATATATGGATTTTGCAATATTTGAAATTGACTTTAGTAAAACTGATTATACTGAGGAGCAAATTAAAGCATTAACCAATGATTATGCTAATTTAGAAGATAAGAAAAAAGTTTCATTTGCTAATTATGATTATTTATCAAAATATGAAAAAATCGATTGACCTTTAGCCACAGATGATTTTAAGAGTGTTTTAACAAACTATGATAATTTATATATTCTTGGTTTTCCAGCTACTCAATCACAAGGCTTTTTAGACTTTTTCTTAGATAATTACCAAGATGAAAATTTACTAAGTGTTGCATTATATACATATAGTTTATGAACTAATGCAGCTTATGATTTATATCAAAAGCTGCCAACTAAAGATGAACGTTCACAAATTGTATATAAGTTAGGATATAATTTATCTTACAACCTTGGATACCGTACTTTTACAAATAAGCCTGGAATTGTAGATCAATTTTTATCTAATCCAGTTACTGGAAGTGGCCCATATCGTTCAAGTCATGATAATAAACAATATGTAGCAATGAATTTAGCATACTTGCCTCGTCGCTATGTACCAGGAGGCGGTGCTTCAGGATCATCAGTACGTACTCAAGAAAATAAGGTTGTTGCCATCTTCCATAGTGCCAATTTAACAGCATCAACTGGTGTTGCAGCAGCTCTTCGTTCAAGTGGTTTTGATTATCAAGGATTATATGGTTCATACAATTTACCTCAATACGACGTAATTTATGGAACTGGAAAAGATCAAAAAAATTCATACCGTGATGCGATGCTTAAAGCAAACAAAGGTAATACTTGATTATTTAAAAATGGTTTTGCATTAGAAAATGTACCTGAAGAATACAAATTTGCAGATGCAAATTAACATCTATAATAAAAAACATTTAGTTCAACTAAATGTTTTTTATCCTTAATATTTTAAAATATTTGTTAAAGTTAGGAAAAAATATGAATCAACAACAATTTCTTATCATAATAATAACATTAATTACACTCTTTTCAATTGGGATTATAATTTATTTTAGTTTATTTGTTTTACATAAATATATTCATAATATAAAAAGTAAGAAAAAAGGTTTTTTATTTGAAGATTCAATTAATAATAAAATTAAAAAAATACTTAAAAATACCAATTTTAATTTTATCCCGGGTGGAGCTTATAAGTTTGATAAAGTATTATATGAAGTTGATTCGATCTTTTTTAATGAATCAATGTTAGTATGCTCTGAATACAAATACTTTCAAGGTGTTTTATCTGGTGATGCAAATGCTCCTGAACTTAATTTAAGTAAAGGAAAAAACAAAAAATTTAAAACCAAAAATCCAATAGTACAAAACGAAATACACATTAAGAATATTTTCAAAACTACAAATAAGCATATTTCATATGCATCATTAATTGTTTTTCCCGATGAATTAAAACTAGAAATAAGTAATATTCCACAACATGTAATTATTGCTAATATGAGTAATCTCGAAGCAAAACTTTTAGAACTAAGTCACGAAGCAACTAAATTACCTCAAAGTATTAATATCAAAGAATTTAATAATACACTGAAAGCATTTGAAATTTCAACTTTAGCTGAAAAACTATATTTTAGAAATAAAGTTATGAAACAAAGGAGAAAATATGAATCAAAATCTTAATATCGCCCAAAAAAGTATTCAAACAACAGCAAGCGAACTATCATTAACGACTAACCAAGTAAACTTAGTATTAGAGATGCTTTCTAATGGTGATACTGTACCATTTATTGCCAGGTATCGCCAAAATGTCACAAAAGGACTAAACGAAGAACAAATTTATCAAATTGACAAATTGTATAAATATCACGAAGCATTAAACAAACGTAAAGAGGCAATTATCAATATCTTAGATGAAAAAAAACTCTTAACTGATGAATTATTAGCAAAAATAAATCAAATTACATCTAAAAGTGATTTAGAATCATTATATGAACCTTTTAAAGTAGGTAAAAAAACCAAGGCCACTGAAGCAATAAATTTAGGATTAGAACCTTTAGCATTAAGTATTTTTAAAAATAAAAATCCAATATTTAATATTACTCAAGAAGCCTCTAAATATTTATCTGATAAAATACCAAATATTGAGTTTGCATTAGAACACGCTAATTATATTATTGCCCAATGAATTTCACAAGACACTCAAATAAAAATTGAAATTAAAAAGCGCATTTATACTTATGGAATACTTAAAACCAATGCTAAAAAAAATAAAAATGATAAAAAAGAAAAATTCAAACTTTATTATGATTTTAAAATGCCCCTTAAATATTTAAAAAATCATAATGTTTTAGCTATTAATAGAGCTGTTAATTTAAATATTGTTTCATTATCGTTTGAATATAATTTTGACAATTTTGTTTCATATATTTTGTATATGGTGGATCGCAAAAAAATCAATCATAAGAATTTAAAACCAGCAATTATTGATTCTTTAAACCGTTTGATACTTCCATCAGTTGAGCGCGAAATTTTCAATGAATTATTTTCCAAAGCCGAAGCATCTGCAATCGAAATTTTTTCTAATTCAGTTGAAAAATTATTAAATACTCCTGCAATTGATAATGTTAATGTTTTATCAATTGACCCAGGCTTTAAAAATGGTTGCAAGGTTGCCGTATTAAATAAAAATGGAGATGTTTTAGAAGTTAATAAAATTTTTCCAAACGAACCTTATAAAGATATAGAAAAAGCACAGCAAATTATCCTTAAAGCAGTTCAAAAGCACCAAATTGACATAATTGTAATTGGTAATGGAACTGCATCAAGGGAAACTGAAAAGTTTATTTCTGATTTAATTGCCAAATATAAGTTAACTAACCTTAAATATACAATTGTCTCTGAAGTTGGGGCTAGTGTTTATTCTGCTTCAAAAATAGCTATTGAAGAATTCCCTAATTTATCTGTTGAAGAACGTAGTGCAATTAATATTGGGAGAAAATTTTTATATCCATTAAACGAATATGTGAAAATTGATCCTAAATCAATTGGGGTTGGCCAATACCAACATGATGTAAATCAAAAAGAATTAGACAATTATCTAACTTTTAAAGTGCAAAAAGTAGTTAATAAAGTTGGAGTTGATATTAACCTGGCAACCAAAGAAATTTTAACTTACATTTCAGGACTTTCAAATAAACATGCTCAAAATATCGTGCAACATAGGCGTGAAAATGGTGATTTTACAAACCGCAGCGATTTATTAAATGTTAAAGGTATTGGTGAAAAAACCTACGAGCAAGCCGTTGGTTTTCTAAGAATTTTTAATTCAAATAATTTTTTAGACAAAACCATAATCCATCCCGATTTATACCCCCTTGCCTTTAAAATAATCAAACAATATAACTTAGAGCCTAAAGATACTGGGCTAAACCTTGAGCATTTAGATATGGAAATGATTGCTAAAGAGTTTAATGCTGATTACTATGATGTTAAATTAATTTTAGAAGCACTGTCAACAAGTGTTCAACCAATTAAACGCGATAAAACAGGCTTTATTTTAAAAAGTTCGATTATTAATTTTGAGGATTTATCAGAAAACCAAGAAATAACTGGCTTTATTGAAAACATTACTGATTTTGGAATTTTTGCTTACATCGGATTAAAAGAAAGTTTATTTATTCCAACTAAAGAGTTAAACCTTACAAATAATTTAAGTCAATATGAAACTTTTGCCCCTGGCCAACTAATCAATGCTATTATTACTGTTTTAGATAAAGACAAAAAACGTATTAGTGGAAAGTTAATAAGTTATTAACCTTCTTAATTAAATATTTGGTAAAATTTAATTAATTATGAATAATACTAAATACGATGCAATAATAGTTGGTGGTGGCCATGCCGGAGTGGAAGCAACCTTTGCTTTAGCAAACAAAGGACATAAAGTTGCTTTAATATCATTTGATTTAAATAAGTTAGCAATGATGCCATGTAATCCATCAATTGGAGGACCTGCCAAGGGAATAATAACGCGGGAAATTGATGCATTAGGAGGGATGCAAGGATATTTTTCGGATCTATCCATGATTCAAATTAAAATGCTTAATGAATCAAAAGGTCCAGCAGTTCGTGCATTAAGGGCACAAATTGATAAAGAAAAATATTCTTACATTATCAAACAAGCCCTTTTAGCTCATCCAAATATAACTTTAATCCAAGCAACAGTTGAAGAAATTTTAGTAAACAAAGATAAAGAATTTTATGGTGTAAAATTATGAAGTGGGATGATGTTAGAAGCAAAAACAGCTGTTATTACTACTGGAACATATATGAACTCACGTATTTTAAGGGGACAAGATATCACAATTAGTGGTCCGGATAATCAAAAAACTACCCCTAAATTAAGCCAATCGTTGTTAAACCATGGTTTAGAACTACAACGTCTCAAAACAGGAACACCCCCTCGAGTTTATGCATCTTCAATTGATTTTAGTCAAGTTGAAAAAGAAAACTTAGATGATACATATTTAACTTTTTCAAACCGTTCTGGAGTTAAATTAAATGAGCAAATTTCATGTTATTTAACTTATACTAATGAAACAACTCACCAAATTATCGAACAAAATATTAATAAATCTTCAATGTATTCAGGTTTAATCGAAGGGATAGGACCAAGGTATTGTCCAAGTGTTGAAGATAAAGTAATGCGTTTTAGAGATAAAAATAGGCATCAAATCTTTTTTGAACCTGAAACAGCTGATGGAAGCATTATTTATGTAAATGGATTGTCAACTTCAATGCCAATTGAAGTTCAAGAAAAGATGCTTAAAACAATTCCTGGTTTACAAAATGCAAAAGTTCAAAAATGAGGTTACGCAATTGAATATGATGCCCTTAACCCTTTGCAAATTTCAAATACTTTAGAATCAAAAATAATTAAAAACTTATTTACTGCAGGTCAAATCAACGGAACTAGCGGTTATGAGGAAGCTGCTGCTCAAGGTTTAATTGCAGGTATTAATGCAGGTCAAAAAATTGAACAAAAGGAACCACTTGTTTTAAATCGTTCAGATGCTTATATTGGTGTTTTAATAGATGATTTAGTAACTAAAGGAACTAAAGAACCATACAGAATGCTTACTTCAAGGGCTGAATATCGTTTATTATTAAGAAATGATAATCCTGATATTCGCTTAGCAAAATATGGATATCAAGTTGGGCTTTTAACTAAAGAGCATTACCAAAATGTTTTAAATAAATATCAATTAATTGATCAAAAAATTCAAGAATTAAATACTAAATTTGTTTCATCTAAAAGTGAATTAGCCAAAAAATATCAAATTGAAAACGGAGTTTCACTTCTTAAGGTAATTTCACGTCCTGAAGTAGATGCTAAAGATATTTTAGGCGATTTTGAATATAAAAATGAATTAGTAACTATTGTACGCCTTGATGGTTATATTAAAAAACAAGAATCTTTAGCACAAAAAATGGCTAAATTAGACAATTTTAAAATACCATCTGATTTAGATTATAATTTAGTTACAAATTTAGCCACAGAAGCTAAGCAAAAACTCATGCTTATAAAACCTACAACAATTGGACAAGCATCAAGAATTTCAGGAATTAACCCTTCTGATATTCAAATGTTAATGTTTTATATTTCAACAAAGAAAAAATAATGAAATTAAATATTATAGCAGTAGGATCATTATCTAAAGAATACCAAGTTATTTTTAATGGTTACTTAAAAAAAGTCAATTACTTTGCTAAAGTAAATGTAATTGAAATTAAAGAACAAA
Organism: Mycoplasma sp. 10961; assembly: GCF_055523525.1. Classification (NCBI taxonomy): domain Bacteria; kingdom Bacillati; phylum Mycoplasmatota; class Mollicutes; order Mycoplasmatales; family Mycoplasmataceae; genus Mycoplasma; species Mycoplasma sp. 10961. The sequence goes on along the minus strand of NZ_JBVFVD010000001.1, from coordinate 450,835 downwards.
AAATCGATAATATAGAATTAAAAAAAAGCAAGGAAACACAGTTAATTTTTGAAAAAATTCCTAAAAATTCCATGGTAATCTATTTATCATTACATGGTAAAAAAATGGATTCATTCTCCTTTTCAAGTTATATTACTGCCCTTGATAATATTACTTTTGTAATTGGTGGATCAAACGGTGTAATTGAAGATAAATTTACAACTAAAATAAACTTCTCAGATTTAACGTTTCCACACCAATTATTTAGGATAATGTTAATTGAACAAATTTACCGAGCGTATACAATTAAACATAATATTACTTATCATAAATAAAAATAGAGTAAATTAAATTTACTCTATTTTTTCAATATTCAAAAATTAGTATTATCAGAAAATTCAAGTACTTTTTGCGATTCTTTAAAATATTTATCCCGCTCGAGTATTTCTAAAATTTCAAAATTAGTATGGTTTTTAATTAGATTTCTTAATTCATTAGTTGAATATAAATGCATAAAGTCTCAAAATCCTTCTTCATTTTGAAATACATAATCGCCATATTCTTTAAATTGAAATTCAGTACAATTCATAAAGTTAGTTTGATATCTTTGATGATATTCTAATTCATTTCGGGTATGTGCTGTGAATATGTAAATGCCCCCAGGTTTTAACACTCTGTATATTTCTTTTAGTGCATTAATTCTGCTTTTGAAATTAACAATTCCAGGCCAACCATTAAATGAAAAAAAGACAAAATCAAACAAGTTATCACTAAAAGATAAATTAGTTGCATCTTGGTGATAAAACATAATATCAAACTTTAAGATTTGATTAATTTCATTACATTTATTAATCATTTCTTTGGATATATCTACACCTTTTATGTTTTTTCAACCAAGCTTATATAATCAAAAAGTAGTTCTTCCGGTCCCGCATCCTAAATCTAATATTTTAGAATTTTTAGCAACATATTTATTAATTAAAAATTCTTCAGATTTCCATAATCCTACGTCTAAAATACTCATAGCATATTTATCAACTGTTTCTTGATTACTAAAGGCTCTTTTAGAATTATGCAATTTACTCCTGGATTAACTGATACGTAAAAGATTTAGTAATCCCTTCAGTTGCAAATTCAAAGGAATCTAAATTAGTAAACCCAGATGAAATAAATGGTAATAACGAATATTCTATATTAAATTTAATTATGAATTTGCCTTCATTTAATGATAATGTTACGTTAGATATATTAAGGTAATCATTATTAAATTTAGTTAAAAAGGGGTAAATTGAATAATTTCCTTGAAAGGCAAAGGTATCAGTTATTTTTAGTAAGTTATTTATATTTGATACTTGATAAATATCATTATTCATATCAAAAACTAAAGAATTAAATAAAGCGTTTTTTAAAGTCTGCTGTTCAAAAGTACTAAACTCGCTTGTTATATCAGTTTGACCATTAATTTCCTGATTAGCATATTTAGCAAAAATATCCTCATTTAGTTTTTTGGCTAGTTTTGTATATTTTTTTAGATTTATATTAAAATCTTCAGAATTAATTGCAAATTTATAATCATTAATGTTTTTATTAAATGATGCAAAATTATCAAAACTAATTGTTTTAGTTACGTCTGGGTATTTATTTTGTTCAACTGATTCAGAGCGATCGAAAATATCAATTTGCAATGTTAGACTACCTTCTATATCATTTGCATTAATGCCAGATATTTTAAAATTATATTTTTCTTGATCTTTTTGATTAATTTTTAAGAATAAATAAGGAAGTGAAGGGTTAAAAACAATATTAGGATCTTTAAAATATTCATTTTCTTTTTTATTTGCAAGTGATTCAAAAGCATAAGTACTTGCAAGAGAATTTTTTTTAAGGTTAGTTTGAACTTGATCATTTTTATTTCAAAGTAAAAAAGCACCAACTAAAGATGGAAAAAGATTTAAAAAATTATTATAACTTTTAGTTTCTTGTTTTGTAATAAAATCATATTTTGGATTACTATTTTTAGGTGAACTTAAAGTTTTAAATCCGCTTAAAGAGTATTTTAAAACTTTAAATTTATCAGTATTCTTTAAAGTAAATTTAAGATTTATATCTTTAATTGTTCCTTTTTCGTTATCTATATTTAATAATTCATAAGATTCTAAAATAATAGTATATTTTTGATATATATCACCTGGGACTTGTAATAAACTTATTATTGAATTAGAATTATCTTTTATAAATGTTTTATAAGATAATGCATCGTAATCTTGATATTTTTTGATATTTAAATTAATATTCAAATTTAAAGTATTTAAATCACTAAAATCTGGTTCTTTTAAAGTATCTAATCCGGAATCTTTTTCTGGATCTGAATTGTTATTTTCATCACCAGGTTTACTAGGCTTATCGTTATTTTCTATAACGTTATTATTTTTATTAATATTTTCATTATTTTTGTCAGTATGGTTTATATTTGAAGGTGATGTGCCTAGAATTGTATCAGTTTCATTTGCAGGATTTTGAGAATTATTATTTGCTACATTATTATGTTTCGAACTTGGATCCTCTTGTCTTTTAGGTGCTTGTTTGTCTTCAAATGGCTTATCTATGTTTTTTTTAATATCATCAGTTTTAACAACTGAATTAATAGTTTTTTCTTTTTCTGGATCTTCCTTTTTGCCTATTATTGCAGGGGGAATATCTGGTTTTTTAGGTTTATTTTTATTGACATTATTACAAGAAGCAACTATTACAAGTGGCATAATTGTAAGTAGGGATTTTACTAATTTGGAATATTTAAATTTCATAAATTAATTATAAACCTTTTCAAAATTTTCTAATAATTTTTTTATATCAAAAACAATGAATAAAAAACAAATAATTTTATTTACTAAATTTAACAAATATAGTAAAATTATATTACTTTTGTAATATTTTAATTTATTATGCAAAAGTTTATTTTATTTTTATAACATTTTTTATAAGCAAAAACATAAAATTAAGGAAGGTCTTGTATGAATCAAAAACCAAAATATACAATTCGTAAATTTGGTCCAATTACGCAACGCCGTGATTATTCAGTGACTAAAAAATCATTAAAATTAGAAAATCTTTTAATGAGTCGGAAAGATAGTTTTGATAACTTCATGAAAAAACGTATTAATGAAGTTTTACTCGAAATTTATCCAATCATTACCGGTCAAGTAAAGCTTGACTATATTAAAAACTCTGTTGAAATTGAATATCCGTTTAAAAAGATAACAAGCGAAACAGAAGAAATTAATAAATGTAAAGCTAAAGGAATTAACTACAGTTCAAAGGTTTACATTTATCTTCAAAAAGAAAATATTAATACTGGTGAAATCCAAAAAGATAAAATTCTTTTAGGAGAAATACCATACATGACCTCTGGTGGTAGTTTTATTATCAATGGTTCTGAAAAAGTTATTGTGAGCCAGTTAGTAAGATCCCCTGGAGCTTACTTTGGGGTTGGCGTGCGGAACAAACAATCAGACGATCTTTTTAACAAACTTGAAATTTTACCAAAAATAGGTTCGTGATTTGAAGTATCGCATAAAATAACCTCATCAACTCTTGATCCTGTTAAGGTAAAATTAGATCGTAACAAAAACATTCAGCTAGGTACTTTTTTAGCTTACTTTGGATTTACCCAAAAACAACTTCAAAAACTTTTTGGTCCAAATGATTTACTTGATGAAACAATTAAAAAAGATAAAATCTTAGAAAGATATGTTGACGATAAAGATGAATTAGTTGCAGCGGCACAAGAAGATATTTTTAGAACAATACGAAAAGGTGATCGTGATACACAAGATGCTAAAAAATCATTATTACCTGGTATTTTATTTGACAAACGTAGATATAACTTATCTGATGTTGGTCGTTATATGCTTAATAATAAACTTTCATTAATAGACCGTATTACTAACACATATTTAGCTCAAGACATTAAAAACAAAAGTGGTGAAATTTTATTCGAAAAAGGAACTTTTATTACTTTTGAAAAAGCTAAAGAAATTCAAGAAAATTTTAATCAAAGATTTATTAGAACTGAAAAACTTGATCTGGACCCAGAACATGTATACTATAAGTTATATCGAGCTGAATTAAATGAGAAAAATCCAAATACTGTTTTTAATAATCCTATCTTAAGAAAAAGAATTAAAGTTATTAAGGTTAAAGTTTACCCAAGTAAAAAATGAATGAATGATCCAGAAAAAGAACCTGTTACCGTTATTGGTAATGACCCTTCAGCAATTGAACACCACTTATTAATCTCAGATATTGTAGCAGCTGTTAGTTACTACTTTAACTTAACAGATGGCCTTGGGCAAGATGATGAACCTGATTCATTAATTAACAAGCGTGTTGTTTCAGTTGGTGAATTGATTGAAACCCAATTACAAATTGCATTAAGTAAACTTGAAAAAACAACACGTGAATCAATTGGTGCAAAAGATGTTGAGAAGGTAACTGTTAAAAATGTTACTAACAACAAATTAATTACAAATCAATTTAAATCTTTTTTTAATACTTCTAAACTTTCACAATTTATGGATCAAATTAATCCTTTATCTGAAATATCTAATAAGCGTCGCGTAACTTCTTTAGGGCCTGGTGGTCTTAATCGGGATACTGCTCAATTTGAGGTTCGGGATGTACATTCAACTCACTACGGGAGAATTTGTCCAATTGAAACACCTGAAGGTCTAAACATTGGGTTAATTTTAAATTTTGCTACCTATTCACAAATTGATGAAAAAGGATTTTTAAAAACTCCTTATTTCAAAGTTAATAATGGTGTAGTTGATTATAATGATGTACATTATTTAAACCCTCGCCAAGAATTAGGTTATTCAATTGCACAATCATCGGTAAATGTTGATGAAAATAACCGTATTATTGATGATAATTTAACCATTCGTAAAAACTATACTTATGTAAATGGTAATGGAGGGGACGTAGACTTTGTCGAAGTTTCATCAAGACAAATTTTATCAGTAGCTGCTGCCGGAATTCCTTTCTTAGAAAATGACGATGCAAACCGTGCCTTGATGGGATCAAACATGCAACGTCAAGCTGTTCCGTTATTACAAGCAGAAGCTCCATTAGTTGCTACTGGTATAGAAGCTGATATAGCTAAATATTCATCATATAACTTGCTAGCTAAAAATGCTGGTACTGTTACCTATGTTGATGGATCACATATTCACATTCAAAGAAATGAAACAGGTATTACAGACAAATATTCTCTTCGTAATTTCGAAAGATCTAACCAAGGAACTATAATTCAACAAATCCCATTAGTTCGAGTAGGAGATGTTGTTGAAACAGGTGACATTTTAACTGATGGTTCATCATTTAAAGATGGTGAAATGGCTTTAGGTAAAAACGTTTTGGTTGGTTTCACAACTTGAAATGGATATAACTTCGAAGATGCTGTAATCTTAAATGAAAAAATAGTTCGTGATGATGTCTTTACTTCAATTCATATCGAAGAACAAACAATTCAATTCCGTTCATCTAGATCTGGAGATGATATATTAACAAAAGACGTGCCAAACGTTTCAAAACATGCACTACGTCATTTAGATGAAACTGGTATTGTTAAAGTTGGTTCAGAAGTATATCCAGGAGACGTATTAGTTGGTAGAGTTTCCCCTAAAGCAGAAGAAAACCCTTCTCAAGAAGATAAATTACTATACCAAATTTTATCTTTAAAAGCACCAACAGATAAAGATACTTCATTAAAAGTTAAAAACGGACATAACGGAACTATTACACACGTTGAAGTTTTATCACGTGATAAAGGTGATATTTTAGAAGAAGGAATTGAAAAAATTGTTAAAGTATCAATTGCACAAAAACGTAAAATAAAAGTCGGAGATAAAGTTGCCGGTCGTCATGGTAACAAAGGTGTTGTGTCAATTGTATTACCTGAAGAAGACATGCCTCACTTAGAAGATGGAACACCACTTGATGTAATGTTAAATCCTCAAGGGGTACCTTCACGTATGAACATTGGTCAAATTTTAGAGTTACACCTTGGTATGGCAGCTCGTAAATTAAATGTTAAATTCGTGTCTCCGTCATTTGATGGAGTAAAAAAACCAGATATTGAAGCAGCTTTAGAAGAAGCTGGTCTTGATAAAACTGGTAAACAAATTATTATTGACCCAATTACAGGTCGAAAATTTGATAAACCAATTTCAGTTGGTGTTATGTATATGTTAAAACTTAACCATATGGTTGATGATAAAATGCACGTACGTTCAGTTGGTCCATACTCATTAATTACCCAACAACCACTAGGAGGTAAGTCTCAAAATGGTGGTCAAAGGTTTGGTGAAATGGAGACTTGGGCCTTAGAATCATATGGTGCTACAAATATCCTGCAAGAAATTTTAACTTATAAATCTGATGATATTTTAGGTCGTAATAACTTATATAGTGCTTTAGTATCAGGAAAAGAAGTCCCAACACCAGGTGTTCCAGAATCATTCAACGTGCTTAGTTATGAATTAAAAGGTCTTGGTATGAAATTAGAACAAAGTTTTGAGAGTCCACAAGACGAAGATCAAATAATCCAATATGAAACAGGAGGGGAAAGTGAATAACGCAACTGTTAAACAAAATCAAAAAGATAAAATTCGTAAAATCACACTTTCTTTAGCAACTAAAGAAGATGTTTTAAAATGGTCGCACGGAGAAGTTACAAAAGCTGAAACAATTAATTATAAAACCTATAAAACTGAACGCGACGGTTTGTTTGATGAGTTAATTTTTGGTCCTACAATAGATTTTAAATGTCCAATTTGTGGTACCAAATACAAAAAAAGTGATGTTAACTCAACATGTTCTAAAACTCCTCAATGTAAAAGATATAATCCAGAAATATTACCTAAAATTTCGCGTCGTAGCAGAATGGGTCATATTCACTTACATACTCCAGTTGTCCACTTTTGATTCTTTAAAATTGATCACTCAGTTATTTCCAATTTGCTTGGCCTAAGAGTTGAAGATGAAAAACAAGTGGTTTCAAAATCAGATTTAGAAAAATTAATTTACTATAAATCACATATTGTGTTAGAGAGTGGATCATTAAAATCACTCAAGAAAAATACAATTATTGATATTAACAAAGCAGCTACAATTTATGAAGCTGCTTTAGAAGAATTAAAAGAATTAAACAAAGATGACGAAGAAGCCTCAGAAATTATTATTGAAGCTTTATATGAACTACGCGATTATGCTCAATCTCAAGATGGTAAAGATTATGGTATTGATTTTTACCAATATAACGATATTATTAAAGAATATTCAGATGCTTTAATTGGTACAGGTTCGCAAGCTATTGAGTATTTATTAACAAACTTTGATAGCCATAAAGAACAACAATTAGTTCAAGAACAAATAGATAAAATTAATTCAGAAATCAATAAGCAAAAAGATGTTTCTGTTTCAAAAATTCAACAACGTCAAAAATTATATAAACGTTTAACAATTATTTCATCATTCATTCGTTCTGGCCAAAAACCAACAGATATGTTAATCTATGAATTGCCAGTTATTCCTGCTGATTTAAGGCCACTGGTACAACTTGATGGAGGAAGACATTCAACTAGTGATATTAATGAATTATACCGCCGGATCATTATTAGAAACTCACGTGTTGAAAAATGGCATGATACTGATGCTCCTATGTTAATTAGACAAAATGAATACCGTATGGTCCAAGAAGCTGTTGATGCTTTAATTGACAATGCTCGTAAAAAACCAACTCCAGTTTCTTCAAGGGATAATCATCCTTTAAAATCAATTTCAGACAGTTTAACAGGTAAAAAAGGTCGTTTCCGTCAAAATTTATTAGGTAAACGTGTTGATTATTCGGCTCGTAGTGTAATTGTTGCTGGGCCATCGCTAAAAATGTACCAAGTAGGAATCCCTAGAGATATTGCTGCTAAATTATTTGAACCATGAATTATTAAAGATTTAATTGCAAAGGAAGAAAGTGTTACAAGCATTAAAACTGCTAAAAAACTAATTGAAAATTTAGATCCAAAAATTTGACCGTATGTTGATGAAGCAATTAAAGGTCGCCCGGTGTTGTTAAACCGTGCTCCTACCTTACACCGTTTATCGATTCAAGCCTTTGAACCGGTTTTAATTCGTTCTAAAGCAATTAAATTGCACCCATTAGTAACAACGGCTTTTAATGCCGACTTTGATGGGGACCAAATGGCAGTTCACGTGCCAATTTCTGAAAAAGCGGTTCGTGAAGCACAAGAACTAATGTTAGCCTCAAAAAATATTTTAGGTCCAAAAGATGGTGAACCCATCATTAATCCTTCACAAGATATTATTTTAGGAATTTACTATTTAACCATTGAAAAAACAGGTGATCAAGCAAAGGGTGAAGGAAATTACTATCAAAACTTTGAAGAAATGATGCGCGCTTATGAACGTAATGATATTAGTTTACATACAAGAGTTGTATTACCAATTAGTAGTTTAAATAAACCTAAATTATTAAAGCAAACAACTAAACCATACATCTTTTCTACAGTAGGTAAATTCATTTACAACAACGTATTGCCAAAAGAATTTGAGTTTATTTTTGGTAAATACGTAGAAAAAAGTTATGTTAAAGCCTCTAATGGCGAAACTAAGGTTTCAACTAAAGAAGTAATTCATACTTCACTTGACGCATTAGATCGTTATACTTTGGAATATGGACAAAACTTTAGACAAGTAATTGCAAATGTGGACCTAAACTTAGCTTTATCTAAAAAAGATACCGCTAAAATTATTCATCAAATTTACAAAGAATATGTTTCTGTTATTACAATTGAAGATTTAGCAAGTGTAATTAACAATATTAATAAAACTAATTATAAAGACCAACTGGAAGCTCTTAATGCTTTAGTTGATTATAAAGGTGAATTATTACCTGATACACATGCTAAATTATTAAATAATTTTATTATTGAAGAATTTGACAAATACACTTTTTCACATTCTCCTAATGAATCATTAGAACAATTAGATTGAACTTTAGAACAATATTCAAAAGCCTTAGAAACTGTTTGGTTTAAATATTCCAACTACGTTGCTGAAATTTTAGATAATATTAAAGAATTAGGATTCCATTATTCAACTATTTCAGGAATTACTATTTCAATGAATGATGTTAAAACTTCTGAATTAACTAAAGATTATATAAAAGAAGGTGATGGATATATCGCTGAATTAAAAACATATTTTGAAAATGGTTATTTAACAGATGATGAACGTTATAAATTAACAATTGAAAAATGATCAAAAGTCAAAGATAAAGTCGAAAAATCCCTTAAGGAAATAACTAATTTAGAAGTAGATAATCCATTATTTATGATGATGTCTTCTGGGGCTCGTGGAAATACTTCTAACTTAATTCAGCTGGCCGGTATGCGTGGACTGATGTCAAACAACACCAAAACATTAAAAGCTGATGCTGAAAATGAACGTGTCGTACGTTCTACCATCGAAATCCCTGTTAAGTCATCTTTCTTAAATGGTCTTAGTGCCTACGAATTTTATTCATCAACCCATGGTGCACGTAAAGGACTTACCGATACAGCACTTAACACTGCTAAATCTGGGTATTTAACACGTAGATTAATTGACGTGGCACAAAGTATTGTAGTACGTGAAGAAGACTGTGGTTCAGATTTTGGGTTTGTCGTTAAAAATATTAAAGATACTAAAACAAATGTTGTCATTGAATCCCTATACGAAAGAATTGAAGGAAGATATACAAATAAAGCCATTTACGATAATGATGGTAACTTAGTAATTGCCGCGAACAAATTAATTACACCTCAAATTGCAAATTACTTAGCTAATGAATTAAAGTTAGAAACTGTTGATATTCGTTCAGTTTTATCATGTCACACCAAAAACGGGGTATGTAAGGTTTGTTATGGAAAAGATTTAGCAACCAACCGTGTTGTAAATATTGGTGAAGCCGTTGGTATTGTAGCTGCTCAATCAATTGGTGAACCTGGAACTCAGCTAACCATGCGTACTTTCCATACTGGAGGGGTTGCCGGAGTTGAAGATATTACTGGTGGGTTTGGTCGTTTAATTGAGTTGATCGATGCTTATGATAATCCATGAGGTAAAACAGCCGCAATTTCTAAATGAAATGGTACTATTACAAAAATAGAACAAATCTTAAGTAAGGATGCCAAAAAATTTGCTGACTTAACACAAGTTACAATTGCAACAACAGACGATCAAGGCAATTTACTTAATGAATTTGTAACTGGATCAACTACTCAAAGATTAAGAGTAAAAGAAGGAGATAAGGTTGTTCCTGGTCAAAAAATCTTTGATGGTCCAATTGTTTTAAACCAATTATTAAATACCACCGATGTAAGAACTGTACAAAATTACTTACTTAAAGAAATTCAACGACTATACCGTCTCCAAGGTATTACAATTGCCGATAAATATATTGAAATTATTATTTCACAAATGTTGTCAAAAATTTTAATTATTGATCCAGGTGATTCAAGATTATTTAGTGGATCATTAGTTGATACTTATGTTTACCAAACTGAAAATGCTAAATTATTAGCTAAAGGATTACGTCCTGCATATGGTAAACCAAAAATTTCTGGAGCTAAACAAATTCCGCTTCAATCTACGTCGTTCCTAGCTGCTGCTTCTTTCCAAGAAACAGCAAAGATCTTAGTTAATTCATCAATTGGTAAACGAATCGATATGCTTGAAGGATTAAAAGAAAACATTATTTTAGGTCAAAAAATTCCTGCTGGAACTAACTCTAATTATGAATTAAAAGGTAAATATGACATTCGTAGTTTTGCTTCATATTTCCCTGATAAACATAAAGAACCAGAGCCAACATTTACTGAAGAATTAAGAGCTGAAATAGAACAATTTTCACTTGATCAAATCATTGAGGATGTTGAAAATGAACCAATGCAAGAAACTTATGATTTTGATTTAGATTACAATGAAACTTATGATGAATTCGAAAATAACTAAAAGTTTAATAAACCAAGATGATCTTGGTTTTCTTTTTATATTTTAAGTATAAAAAGAAAACCAAATACTATGATTTATTCAAAGCATTTGGTTTATTAAGGTATTTTAAAATTGATTGGGGAACAAAATTTATATTTTCTAAGTCTTGTTCATTAACCCATTTAAAATATAGTCTTTTAGTTGGAGTTTCACAAATTTCAAATTCATCATTTAACATATGCTTGGGCATGTTTAAATTTACCTCAAAATAAAAACAAATTTCATGCACGTTTGCTTTAAAAAAGTCTGAATAATAAAAAGTTTCTTCGTGAAATAATTCCTTAATTGTATTGGGAATAAGTTTTAATTCTTCAAATATTTCGCGTTTAAGGGCATTGCTCGAAGTTTCGCCAAATTCAATTTTGCCCCCGGGTAAATAAAAATATGTACCATTTGGATTTTTTGATAATAAAATTTTATTATCATGTTTAACTAAATAACCAACTCGTAATTTAAATAAAAATTCATTATTTTTAAAAAATATATCCATAAATTACTCCTTTATTAAAATATAAAAAAGACCACCTGACACAATACTTCTTCATATGGCTGCTATATCTCTATCCTGACCAGGTTAGTAGGTTATTGTTCAAATGGCTTTATAATTATATTATATTTTTAAAATTTGTAAACAAAAACATCAAAATATTCATTAACAATTTTCGTTATAAATTCCGCATTTTTTATTTACGTTATAGGCATAATTTTATATAATTTTAAATAACTTTATAAGTTATTTTAAATTCACAAAATTAGAAATAGGAGACAGAATGAAAATAGCATTTTTTGATGCGAAAGATTATGACATAAAATATTTTGAAAAGTATAATGAAAGCAGACACCAAATTACATTTTTCAAAGAAAATTTAAACCTTAATACTGCTTCTTTGGCCAAAGGATATGATGCAGTTTGTGCCTTTGTTAATACATACGGAGATAAAGTAATTTTAGATGTTTTAGCAAAGTTGGGGGTAAGACATTGATTTCAAAGATCAATGGGATATAATAAGATTGATATTGCAACAGCTAACAAATTAGGAATTAATGTTTTTAGAATCTTTAATTACTCAGCTGAAAGCATTGGAGAATTTGCCTTTGCCGGTTTATCAGCACTAAATAGAAATTTAATTCAAGCAAATAAACGAGTTGAACAATACAACTTTTCTTTAAACGGATTAGATGGTAAATGTATTGCAAATTCAACAGTTGGAGTAATTGGTTCTGGAAAAATTGGGCAAACATTTATTAAAATTGCCAAAGCAACTGGTGCAAGGGTATTAGTATTTGATGCCTATGCACAAGAAAACTTCCCTGATTTAGCTGCAAAATTAGAAATTGAATTTGTTTCATTAAGTAAATTGCTAGAAGAGTCAGATTTCATTTCAATTCACTGTCCATTGCTACCATCAACAAAATATTTATTAGACCAAGCTGCAGTTGATAAAATGAAAGATGGTGTTATTGTAGTTAATACAGCCCGTGGCGAAATATTAGACTTAGAAGCAATTATTAAGGCTCTTAAATCTGGAAAAATCCGTGGCTTAGCAACTGATGTGTTAGAGCGCGAAGAAGGAAGATTTTACGAAGATGTTTCAGCTCGTATTGAAGATTTAAAGAGCTTAGATCCTCAATGAAAAGAATTAATTGAAATGCCAAATGTGTTAATTACCTCACACCAAGCATTTCTAACTGATTTAGCCCTTACCCAAATTGCTAAAGTAACGTTAGATCATGCAGATGCAGCGCAAAATAACAACTTTGAAAATGCCTTAATTATTTTAGAAAATGGAAAAATTAAAAATGGATAAACAAAAGCAAACCTTAAAAACTCAATCGGTCTTTAGTTATTTTAAATTAACCAAAGATAAACGTTTAAATGCAGAAAAACCAAAGGATCCAAAAACTTGATTAATTCATGGTATTTCTGAAATAATTGGTACAATTTTGCTTTCATTATTATTAGCAGGCCTTAGTACCTTTATTAAAGATAAAGATGGGCACCCCATTATTATAGAAGAATATTTGATTCACCCAGTCTTGGTTGGTTTCTTTGCGGGTTTTGTGGCAGTTGGATTAGTATTATTTATTTTTCTAAGATTTAGTTGTGATTTAAATCCGGCTGTTTCAATTACAAGATATTTAAATGGGACAAATGATGGTAAATATACTTTATTTAAAATCTTGATGCAAGTAATTGGGGCTTTTATTGCAGGTGCAATTATTTATGCAGTTGGAAAGGCAAACGTAGGCGATACTTATGTTGCTAATGCACCAATTAACTCACTAGTAGCTGCTAAAAAATCATTTTCACCTTTTGTGGTTAAAAATGGTGAAGGATCAATAATGGCCTCAGGCTCAACATGAATTTTCTTCTTTGAAATGATTGTGACAGTTGTATTATTAGTACCAATTTTTTCACCAAGAATTGATAATAAATACCGTGATACATTTATTATGGCAATTATTTCATTTAGCGTTTGAATGGGAATATTAACTGGGTCTGCTGCAATTAATCCAGCCAGAGGTTTAGCACAGCAATTACCGAATTTATTATTTGAAGATACCTATTCAAATGGCTTTGCTGCTTACACAAATAACCTTGGCATTTCTTGAACTTTAACAAACCCAAGTGCACAAGCATATAATGGTATTTTAACTGGAACTTTTGCAATGTTGCTTGGTACATTGTTAGCACCATTTTTATACTTATTTGTGCAAGGCTTTACCGAAAAATACTTTAACCCATTTGTTATTAAATTGATCAGTTTTAAAAACTATAAAGCACAAAATATGATAAAACCAAGTCTACAACAACATGAACAAAATAAAGACTAACTTAAAACTTAGCTCATAAAGCCGGACAGAAAAGTTAACATGTAAATGTTAGCTTTTTTGTTACCATTCGTTGGTACCAACGAAAAAATTTTTTGAAAGGAAAATTATGTCAAGACATTTAAAGAAAGAAGAATTTGCAAAAATATATGAAGAATATCAAAAGTCAGGTTTCCCAGGTGCTTTTCGGGCTATTTACCAAATATCACCAGGAACAAAAAACTTACAAAGAAATAGTGTAAAAGTTAGAATTAATAAAATAATTAAGTATTATAATTTAGGTATGGAAGACTTATTGCAGACAAAGAAAGGCGAAAACCGCAAAAAAGGAAGTGGCAGTCCTAAGAAGAAAAGAGAACCAAATTGAGATATTTTTGATCGTGATGATTTGTTACAAATAGCTAAAAGATATTATGAAATTACCAATGAATTACCCAAAAGTAAGAAAGTTATTGAATTAAAAAGTTTTAGCATAAGTTATGTGAAGCTTTCAGAAGTTTTTGGCATTTCTAGGCAAACAATTTCTAAAACTCATAAGATTAAAATTTCACAAAAACTCCCTAAACATAGTGATGTAATTGAAAAATCGTTCATAGAAACAAAGTCAAGATATGGAAGGCTAAAGCTAAGTGTTTACATATCTCAAAAATACAAAATAGATATAAACGAACGTTCTTTAGGGAGATATATGAACCTTTTAGGCCTAAAATGTAAGCTTAGACAAAAATCAAAACGAAAAGAAATTAAAAATGTATCTTCACAAATTGATAACTTCGTAAATCGTGATTATAACGATCAAAACAATCGAAATATTTATGCAACTGATGTTTCATATATAAAAGCACCAAAAGACGTGTTAGAATCACACGTTTATTTGTCTGCAATTTTGTCTCATAAAACTAAACAAATTGTTGGTTTTAAATTATCAAGAAGTAATAATCTAGAACTAGTTTTAGACAATTTAAATTCATTAAAACAATACAAACCCAAAAATTTTATCATTCACTCAGATCATGGCTTTCAATATACACATCATCAATATATTAAAGAAGTTCAAAATATTGGTGGCGTTGTTTCGTTATCAAGAGTGGGAAATTCACTTGATAATCGAGAAATTGAATATTGGTTTGGGATCATTAAAACCGAATTATTAAATGATTTAGATTATTCCAAAATAACATTCAATGAACTCAATGATATGATACAAGAATATGTAGTTTGGTATAATAACGATCGAATTCAATCAAACTTAAACTGAAAAACGCCAAAGCAATTTGCAATGGCATTATAAGTTACTAAAATGTTAAATTTTGCTGTCCATGTTTATCATGTAAACTGGGAAATTTTTTTCGGACGGTTTAACCTTCCCCAACCATACCATTTGGCTAAGCCAAACGGAATGCTTTGGGAAGGTTTTTTTATCTTATTCTTTTATAATTATATCAGTTTATAAATTCTTTGATTTTTTGTGATAATTCAATAAAAGTAAGTTTTTTACAGGTTTGATCAAAATTTGGGAAAATTTCACTTTTAAGAATTGAAAAGAAATACTCAATTTCACGATTGTCAAGACTATTACCAATTCTTGACATTGATATTTTACCTTTTAGTGATTTTATTTTTTTAGTATATTCGACCGACGAATAAGCAGTTCCATGGTCAGAATGTAAAATAAAATTATTTTTGAATTTTGTATTACTGATATTATTCAAAATTAGTTCAGTATCATTTCTAAGTGATAATTCATAGGTCACAAACTTAGTTTTATGATCAATAATTGCAGATAAATAAATATGATTTTGTTCAATATCTTTTGGTGCTGGTATGTAGGTCACGTCTGTTGCATATATATTATTGTTACGTGAATTATAATCTCTTTTTACTAAATCAGGTATTTTAATACTAGTATTTTTAGATTCCTTGGTTTTACGTTTTTGTCTAACAAATGTTTTCAAATTAAGCTTTTTCATATAATTTCCTAGGGTTCTAGGATTTATTTGAATATTATATTCTTGGAAAATATATTTAGCAAGTCTCCTTCGTCCATACCTTTCTTTATTTTCGACAAAACTTTGAAAAATTATTTCTTTGTGTTTAACCTTTAGTTCTTTAGTCTTGTTGTTATCTTTCAATTTCTCGTAATATGTAGATCTTGAAACACATATCATTTTAGATTTTTTAGTATGTGAAAGATTCTTGATTTTCTTTATCTTTGAGATATCTGCATCAATATTATTTTCATTAAAAATTCGATAGTAGTATTTTATAACTGCATCTTTTTCATCATCTTTAAGAGTATCAATTCATGTATAATCGAGAACTTTCTTTTTCTTTCTCCCAACACCTTTATCTTTCTTAGGTGATTTACCGCTTTGTGATTCTATGTTCATATTTAAATTATACAGTTTTCTTTTCTTTAACATATTTCTCATTGATTCTTTATTTCAGTATACTTTTCTGATATCAAAACAGAAATTATCAAATTCTGCCTTCGTTATTCCCAGGTTCAAATATTTATCGTATAAGTCAAAAATTTTGATTCATTCTTTAGTCTTTAAATGCCTCATAACTACCTCTCTTTCTTTATATTAAAAATATTCGGATTTTGTCCGAATATTTTTTCCCTGTCTAATGGCTAAGTTTTTTTTGTTTAAATTACTTATTAATCACCGGTAATAATTAAATTTCTTATAATTCTTATTTTAAAGCCGGACAGAAAAGTTAACATGTAAATGTTAGCTTTTTTGTTACCATTCGTTGGTACCAACGAAAAAATTTTTTGAAAGGAAAATTATGTCAAGACATTTAAAGAAAGAAGAATTTGCAAAAATATATGAAGAATATCAAAAGTCAGGTTTCCCAGGTGCTTTTCGGGCTATTTACCAAATATCACCAGGAACAAAAAACTTACAAAGAAATAGTGTAAAAGTTAGAATTAATAAAATAATTAAGTATTATAATTTAGGTATGGAAGACTTATTGCAGACAAAGAAAGGCGAAAACCGCAAAAAAGGAAGTGGCAGTCCTAAGAAGAAAAGAGAACCAAATTGAGATATTTTTGATCGTGATGATTTGTTACAAATAGCTAAAAGATATTATGAAATTACCAATGAATTACCCAAAAGTAAGAAAGTTATTGAATTAAAAAGTTTTAGCATAAGTTATGTGAAGCTTTCAGAAGTTTTTGGCATTTCTAGGCAAACAATTTCTAAAACTCATAAGATTAAAATTTCACAAAAACTCCCTAAACATAGTGATGTAATTGAAAAATCGTTCATAGAAACAAAGTCAAGATATGGAAGGCTAAAGCTAAGTGTTTACATATCTCAAAAATACAAAATAGATATAAACGAACGTTCTTTAGGGAGATATATGAACCTTTTAGGCCTAAAATGTAAGCTTAGACAAAAATCAAAACGAAAAGAAATTAAAAATGTATCTTCACAAATTGATAACTTCGTAAATCGTGATTATAACGATCAAAACAATCGAAATATTTATGCAACTGATGTTTCATATATAAAAGCACCAAAAGACGTGTTAGAATCACACGTTTATTTGTCTGCAATTTTGTCTCATAAAACTAAACAAATTGTTGGTTTTAAATTATCAAGAAGTAATAATCTAGAACTAGTTTTAGACAATTTAAATTCATTAAAACAATACAAACCCAAAAATTTTATCATTCACTCAGATCATGGCTTTCAATATACACATCATCAATATATTAAAGAAGTTCAAAATATTGGTGGCGTTGTTTCGTTATCAAGAGTGGGAAATTCACTTGATAATCGAGAAATTGAATATTGGTTTGGGATCATTAAAACCGAATTATTAAATGATTTAGATTATTCCAAAATAACATTCAATGAACTCAATGATATGATAGAAGAATATGTAGTTTGGTATAATAACGATCGAATTCAATCAAACTTAAACTGAAAAACGCCAAAGCAATTTGCAATGGCATTATAAGTTACTAAAATGTTAAATTTTGCTGTCCATGTTTATTTAATGAATATTTATCACATTGAGATAGAAAAACAACCATAAAATTGTATGCACCTAATTTATTCAATTAAATGCATTTATTGTGTATTTAGACTAATAAAATTTATATATAAAAACAATATGCTTGTACACATATTGTTTTTGTTAATTATAAAATGATATATTTGTCATCCTCAACTTCATACCTTGCATTAAACCCAGCAGATTTTAAAGAATCTAGTAATGCTTGTTCCCCTGCTTGAACAATAATTTCGGTGTTTGAATTAAAGGTTCCATCACTATTATTTAATAAAGTACGTAAGTTGCCAGCACCTTCTGCATTAAGTTTTTCACCTTTTCCAGGTTCTAGTGCCCTCATCATTATCTTCTTGGTTTCTTTACCATTGCTAAAGAAGATCTTGCTTGGATCACCTGGCTCGCCAGTAATTAGAATTTTGCTAAATTGTGCATTGTTCATTTCAAAGGCAGATACAGATCAAATATCTGAATCATTGAATAATTTAATTCTACGTAGTTTACGAACAGTACTATTATTTCCTAACACGTCTTCAAATACCATACCTGCTAATGTTTTAATACTTGGCGCATTGCTGAAATCTAAGCCAAGAGGCCATGAGTTTCCATCCCTTTGACTATCAGGCTTGTTACCACCACCTCAACCACCTTGGAAGATTCTTTCGTTGTTTCTAGCTCAATAAGCCATTCTTAAGCCATCGTTAATGATTGTTAAATCATATTTTCCATTAACGATAACGTCTTCTTCATCAAAGGCTAAATTGTCAAAACTAATTCGAGAATAAATTCTTTCTTGGCTATTTAAAGCACCTCATGATATATTGTAATCATCCATGTTAACTCAAGCAACTTTATTTAAAGCCCATGGATTAAATGCCCAGTCATTTGCTAAAGCATTTAATTTTTGGTCTGTATACATGGCTAATTCATCAATTTCTTTGCCTTTAATATATTTTAAAGCAGTTGTATTTTTTGATGCGAAGAATAATTCAAGCATTGGCAATTTGTTTGGTAAAGCAGCAAAGATTTTATCCATATCTTGGTTTGCACCAACTCTTCCAATACTTTTAATACGATAACCAGTAATTTTAACATTATTTTTTTGAAGTCTTTCAATTAATGCTTTAGCATTTTGATATGCTTTTGGTTGTTCAACATCAATTTCAACAACAATAGCTTCTTTGAGTTTTCCTTCTTCAGGTTTATTATTAGTAAACCTATTAATTGTGATACCATGAAATCCTGCAATTAAATCAGCATATCCATTTTGTTCAAATTCTTGGTTTGCCCAAGTTTTAGTTCAACCGTTATAATTACCTAATCTTATGTCATCAGAATTACGACCAGGCCATGTTTCGTTATTTCATAAAACACGACGATTTTTATTATCGTATTGGATTCTTAATTGAACATTGTTAACTGGTGGTGAATAAACATATGATTCTCATTCACCATTTTCATTAACTCATACTTGTCCGCTTTCTGAAATTACATAACCTTCTTCGAGGTATTTTTTAACACGATCGCTAACTTTATTAATTTTAGATTGATCAATATGCATTAAAAGCAATAATTTACCAAGAGGAACTTCAACATCTTGATTTGCAAGCGGAGGCCGGTATTTGAAGATCTTTGTCATGTTTCACCATTTATCAAAGTTTTTTAAACCAGTTTCATCAAGATATTCTTTAAGTTTTTCAGGTTTTTCTAAAAGTCTAAAATACCTTGCATATAAGTTACCTAATGATTCAATAGCACCATCCCCATTACGTTTAAAGAAATCAATTTGAGCTTCAATATCTAACTTTTCATCATGTAATACTTCATGGAATGAAGTATTTGAATTTTGGAAAAGTCAATCTGCATCTTTAGCGCCTTTTTGCGATCTTTCCACAGAAATTTTAATATTTGCTTCCGTTAAAGCATTATAAATACCTTCAACTTCTTGAAATTCATTTTGATATGCAATCCGGTTCGCAATTCCACGATCTCGATCATATCTTTCAGTTTTAGGGGGATTTAAATATGCAATATCAGCTGTAAATTTAATACCACCTTGGTTAATTTCTTTCCGTTCGCGACGTTGCACTCTTTCATAAGGTTCTTTATCCGGTTCAGGCTTTACCTCAATTGGAGTTTTTTGAATTGGAACATCGGGTTCAACTGGTTTAGTATCTTCTACTGGCGGAACAGGAGTAGGAATTGGCAATGCATCTTCTTCTAATTTAGGAGGGTCCACTGGTTTAGGTTCCTCTTTTTTATCATCAATAATCTTTGGGGGATCTGGAAGTATTGTAAGAGGCTCTTCAACTTCTTTAGGAGGAGTTGGTTCAGGTTCTCTTGGTTTACGATCTAAATTTGCATCATAAGTATTTGGATATGAATTCTTAGGATCAGCAGTATTGTTGTCTAAGAAGGTATTAACAGTTTGTTGCACATTATACTTATGACTATTTTTAGAATCTATTTGCAATGATTGCACAGTTGTAAAAATAGTAGTTATACCCATTGCAGAACCAAGGGATATTAAAACTATTTTGTATTTTCGTTTAAGTCTCATATTTTGTCCTTTTTGTATTTTCCTTTAATTATATTTATATTATAACATTATATATATATATATATATATAAATATTAATATATAAAATTTGGTATGTGTCCAATGACAACTATTTAGGTCCATATATAAATCCCATGGAAAGTGAACTAATTTAATTAAAATATGGTATAAATTATTTATGAGAATCAAACATAACATAGATAAGTACAAAAACTTAACAAACTACGAACTAAAAAAACAGCAATCTCTCATATTAATTGCTACAAATATTGAAAAATCTTTATCGCAACTTAGTTTAATTACAAACCTTAGTGTGTCAACTGTAAAAAGATATAAAAAAATAATAAAAAGTAATCAAGAAATTTACATCAGTCATAAAAATAAAAATCAACAAAGAAGTTGCAAAGTTACAGATTCAGAAATTCAATTAGTGTTTAAAGATTATTTAAAAACATGTGAAATTATTTTAAATAGCATTCTAACAAATAACCAACTTTCGTTTAAAAGTTATTATTATTCAGAATATGGTTCTTTTATAAGGCAAAAAATTTCTTACAAAACTTTGGTAAGAAGATTCAACCAATTAGGATTATTTAACATACATACAACCAAAAGAGGAAGAAAAATAGCAAAATTATCAAAGAAAAAAACTTCACAAGAGACAACATTGCTATTAAAAAAATATTATAAACAAATTAAACAAAATGAAAAACAAAGACAAGTTTTGGGTCTAAAGAAAAATTTAGAATTTGGTGAAATTGTTGAAATCGATGCTCAGCTTGAACCATATTTAAAAAATAATAAACCATTCTATCTTTATCATGCAATTGATGTTGCCACTGGAACATTATTAGCAGCATGATTTGAAGAACAAGAAACAACATTAGGATATCAAAGACTGTTAGAAATAGTATTTAAGAAATATGGATTTCCAAAGAAAATTTATACTGATAAAAGAAGAACTTTTTGGGGAAACGAAAACGCACAAACAATTTTTGAAAAAGATATAAATAAAAAAAGGAATAGAAGTACTCAGTTCATCTAATCCCAAACATAAACCTCACGTTGAGAGATCTTTTAGAACATCATTAGATCAATACCCATTATTAATTCATGAAAACGGATATAAAGATATTAATGATTTAAAGCAAAATAACGAAGTATTTCAAAATTATTACAACACGAGGAATAAAAAAATAATTTCTAAACATAATGTCTTTCAAAAAGAAGGAAAGAAAAACGGCAATTGAGCCGTTGATTTAGAGATTAATAGAAAAGTTTTAAATGGTGTTGTTAGATACCAAGGTAAAAACCTTGCAGCTTTCGATATGCATGACAAAAGGATTATATTTCCTTATAATTCTGATGTTGTGTTAGTACATTGTTCTGATGATAATTTGTATTTTAAATATAATGGAAAAAAATACTTTGCCAAAGAACCTAATGGAAAATATCTAAGCTTTACAGAAATGTGAGCTCTTGAGAAAGGTTTAGATTATTCTATCCCTGCCGTTGGAAAACTAGCATTTATCCATAAGAAAACAAACTCATTTTTTAAAACTCTTGAATTATACATCTCAAAGTTTAATAGTGTCTCTGTGAATGCACAAGGAAATAACCTTGAAGCCAATAAGATTATGGCCGAGTATTTAGAGATACTTCGAACATTACACAGAAGCATCAATGATGAAATAAAAATTGATGCATATTAATTTTAATATTTTTTAATAAAAAAGAGAATAATAAAAATAGAAAACACGGGCGCGTGTTTTCTGGAAGTTTTGCTTACTTTTTCAAAAGTAAGGCCCCCTTGATTGCAATCAAGGGCGGAGGGGTTAAAAATCTTTTTGCTGTTTTTTGGAAAAGTCACTTGCGAGATATTAACAAAATAATTGCGTTTTAATTTTAACATAAATTTTACATAAAAAATGTATGAGAAAACAGAAAACACGAAAGTGTTTTCTCGTCGGTTTTGCTTACTTTTGCCAAAAGTAAGGCCCCTTTGATTGCAATCAAAGGCGGGGGATTAAAAAAATTTTAGGTTATCTTATATTTCCGGACAACTTGCCGATAGTTATTTATTTTTTCCATCATATAATCAATTTCTTGCTGAGAGTATTTATCTAAGCTTTTTCCTTTGGGGATGTAATACCTAATTAAGCGGTGCATATTTTCTATTGAACCTTTTTGTCATGAACTATATGGTTGGCATTTAAATAATCTTTCAGTTGGAATAACCTGGTGCAATAAGACATTTTCACTACCGTTATCTACTGTTAAAGTTTTAATGTCTAAGTTGTGTTTCTTGATTAGTTTGACAAGTGTTTGTTTGATAGCTTTGGAGTTGCGTTTTGAGAGCATAGCATAAGACATTCTGGTTTGCCGTTCAATTATGGTCACAATACAATATGTATCATTGATTTTACCAATAACGGTGTCTAATTCAAAATGGCCGTGTTCAGAGCGATCATTAATATAAGCTGGACGTTTTGAAATTTCTGTAGCATATTTTAATGTTTTAGGTTTGGTTTGCTTCTTCTTCCTTATGCCATA
Source organism: Mycoplasma sp. 10961 (assembly GCF_055523525.1). Lineage (NCBI taxonomy): Bacteria > Bacillati > Mycoplasmatota > Mollicutes > Mycoplasmatales > Mycoplasmataceae > Mycoplasma > Mycoplasma sp. 10961. The sequence goes on along the minus strand of NZ_JBVFVD010000001.1, from coordinate 427,776 downwards.
TTTGCCTTCAGATTTTTTAACAATATGGTCAAAATCAAGGAAATAAACTGGGAAATTTTTTTCGGACGGTTTTACCTTCCCCAACCATACCATTTGGCTAAGCCAAACGGAATGCTTTGGGAAGGTTTTTTTATCTTATTCTTTTATAATTATATCAGTTTATAAATTCTTTGATTTTTTGTGATAATTCAATAAAAGTAAGTCTTTTACAGGTTTGATCAAAATTTGGGAAAATTTCACTTTTAAGAATTGAGAAGAAATACTCAATTTCACGATTGTCAAGACTATTACCAATTCTTGACATTGATATTTTACCTTTTAGTGATTTTATTTTCTTAGTATATTCAAGCGAAGAATAAGCAGATCCATGGTCAGAATGTAAAATAAAATTATTTTTGAATTTTGTATTGGTGATATTATTCAAAATTAGTTCAGTATCATTTCTAAGTGATAATTCATAGGTCACAAACTTAGTTTTATGATCAATAATTGCAGATAAATAAATATGATTCTGTTCAATATCTTTTGGTGCTGGTATATAGGTCACGTCTGTTGCATATATATTATTGTTGCTTGAATTATAATCTCTTTTTACTAAATCAGGTACTTTAACACTAGTATTTTTAGATTCTTTAGTTTTACGTTTTTGTCTAACAAATGTTTTCAAATTCAGTTTTTTCATATAATTTCCTAGGGTTCTAGGATTTATTTGAATATTATATTCTTGGAAAATATATTTAGCAAGTCTCCTTCGTCCATACCTTTCTTTATTTTCGACAAAACTTTGAAAAATTATTTCTTTGTGTTTAACCTTTAGTTCTTTAGTCTTGTTGTTATCTTTCAATTTCTCGTAATATGTAGATCTTGAAACACATATCATTTTAGATTTTTTAGTATGTGACAGATTCTTGATTTTCTTTATCTTTGAGATATCTGCATCAATATTATTTTCATTAAAAATTCGATAGTAGTATTTTATAACTGCATCTTTTTCATCATCTTTAAGAGTATCAATTCATGTATAATCGAGAACTTTCTTTTTCTTTCTCCCAACACCTTTATCTTTCTTAGGTGATTTACCGCTTTGTGATTCTATGTTCATATTTAAATTATACAGTTTTCTTTTCTTTAACATATTTCTCATTGATTCTTTATTTCAGTATACTTTTCTGATATCAAAACATAAATTTTCAAATTCTGACTTGGTTATTCCCAGGTTCAAATATTTATCGTATAAGTCAAAAATTTTGATTCATTCTTTAGTCTTTAAATGTCTCATAACTACCTCTTTTTCTTTATATTAAAAATATTCGGATTTTGTCCGAATATTTTTTCCCTGTCTAAAATAAGGGTATTTTTTAATTATTTTATAAATTGTACTAGGTGAGGGAGCAAATTCATCAGGGGAGAATTTTTTAAAAGAATTCACAAGATAGGTAACTGATTTCTTAACTTCTTTTTGCTGCAAATTCTTTTTGTTTCTATTTTTATTGTATGTATTAAGCTCACTATACCAATATTTTCTGTAGGCCTTTCATTTCTCTTTAATTGCATCACTTACAAAAAAGAGTCGCGAAAACGAATAGCCTAATAAATGTTCGTATAGTTTACTAAAATTAAGGGTTTTAACACGCATTACTCTTTTTGAACACTTAGGACAAACATAACGATTTTGTTTATCTAAACTAAGTGGTCTGCGATTTGTAATAATTTGGATTTTACTTTTTATACTTCGAATGTCTCTATCAAAAATCTTGGTTACTTCTTGGATTGAGAAGCCTTCAGAAAGTTCTTGTAAAATATTATAAAGTTGTTCTAGATCGATTTGATCTGATCGTAATTTTCGATGTGCCCCAAGAGCTCCTTGCATTTTCAAGATAGTGTTGTAATTCTCTTCAATTTTAAAATGTTGATATTTATTTTCTTTTCGATATTTGTCAAAAACACAAATATATTTTTCTAAATTTTTCATATAATTTTAAGGTCTCCTTTATTTTTTGAAAAATTATTAATACAACTATTTTATTACAAGGCAGACAAAAACAATGTCACATGCAAAAAAACTTGCATGTGACATTTCCATTTAATATATCTTTTTTTGCGACAAAGGGATCCATAATATAAATCAAAAAATAAAAAAATGATTAACCCCAACAGTCTGGGCAAAATATTAAAAAAGTAGTGCAAAAAAGTAGTTATTCTACAATATATATATATATATATAAAGAAAAACATAAAAAGCTTGATATTACAAAATAAAAATTAACTTTTATATATTGAAGTTATTGCTAAAAAATGGGCAGCCTAACCAATGTTTACATTAGTTTGGTGCCCATTTAATATAATTTCTTTTTTAAGAATAATAAACTTCTTATAGCTTATTTAGTTAGTAAAGCTACACATTCAATATGTGCTGTATTTGGAAACATATCAAAAGGTTGAATTCAGTTTATACTATAACCATTATTTAAAAAATCTTTTAAATCTCTTACTAAAGTTCTCGGGTTACACGAAATATAAATTAAGGTATTTATATTGTTTTGACTTAGATAATTAATCAACTTAGTATTTAAACCACTCCTAGGAGGATCAATGATACTTAAAGTATTTTGATCAATAAAAGTATTCAAAATATGTTGCGATTTAAAAATATCTTTAGCAATATATTTATGTTTTAAATTGTTATTTAAAACATATCTTTGAGCATCATTAATAGCTTCTTTAGTAATATCAATTCCTAAAACTTCTTGATTATCTTTAGCAATTAAATTAGAAATAATTCCAACCCCACAAAATAAATCTAATACTTTGCTGTATTTAGTATGGTTTATTTCTTTAACTAAAGTAAACATTTTAAAAGCTATTTCACTATTAACTTGGAAAAAAGAGTTAAGATTTAAATTAAAGGTTTTATTTAACAAAGAAATTTGAAATTGATCTTTGCTTGCAAGTTTTAAATATTGATTATTTTTTAAAACATATATTTCAATTAAATTGTCAATTAAGAATAATTCATTAATTAAATTTTTAGGTAAATCATAACTTGGTTCAAGTTCAAAACCTACTTGAACCAAGTTAAGATGATTTATTCTAATTAATATTGTTTTAAAAAAATTTAAATGCATTAATTTATCATTGTAATTATAAAAGTTATTAATGGTTAGTAAAATCAATTCTAATACCTTATTTAATTCTAAATTATTTAAACTTAAATTTGAAGTATCATAACTTAAATCATTAGCATCTTTTAAATAAGAAGCTAATGATAATTTATTATTAACTATTAAAAGCAAAAATTTAGCCTTATTTCGGTAATTAAAAACTTGGTTTGCTTCAATAATTTCTTTTAAATTTATTCAAGCAAAATTGCGTTTAAATAATGAATTTAAATATCTTTGTTTAAACTCAAGCTGGGCTTGATAATTTAAATTAGCTAATGGCATAGCATCTAAATTAGTAAATTGCTTATTTGCCCTATGCTTTGAATATTGCAACATTTCAACAATTATCCCAACACAATATTTAGCATATACCTTAGTAATTTTAACTTTTGCTACTTCATTAGGGTAAAAATTACTAACTAAAATTGGTTTATTATTAATACGGGTTGTGCCTAGTCCTTCATAACTTAGTTCTTGGCATGTTAATTCTAAGATTTGACCAATTGTTATTTTTTTATCGTTTGGCAACATAATAGACATATATTTTTCCATATTTACGTTCTTTATAAATATATAAAGAAGCAGGAATTATAATTTTAGAAATGTTATCTGTTTCTAAAATTATTTCTCCATCATTATTTAAAATATTATTTTGGGATATTAAGGTTAATGCTTGGCTTATTAAATCATAATCTTGATAAGGAGCATCAAGAAAGATAAAATCATATCTTTGTTTTTTAGTTAATAAAAAATCAAGGGCATTAACTTGGTATAAATTAGCATTTTTAATTCCCAATGAAGAAAGGTTGCCATTAATGATTTTATAAGCATCCTTGTTCTTTTCAACAATATCAGCAAATTTAGCACCTCTGCTTAAAGCTTCAATGGCTAAAGCTCCTGAACCTGCAAATAGATCTAAAACATAGCTATTTTGAATTTTAAATTGTAATGATGAAAAAATTGCTTCGCGAACCTTATCAGTTGTTGGCCTAGCAATTTTAAAATCAGGGTAATTTATTTTACGATTACGATATAACCCACTGATTATTCTCAACATAATAACTCCTTTAAAAAACACAAATTCAAAAATTTGTGTTTTACTTATTAATCTTTGTCCTTTAGTTTAACAATTGTATCAATTGAAACAGTAATTTCTTGTTCTTTTCCATAACTTTCAAATTTTAAGGTTACTTGTTTTTCATTATTATTAATTGAAGTAATTTCTCCTTCATGTCCAGTATAAACACCATCGATAATTTCAACTATATCACCAGGTTGATAATAACCAAAAATATCTTCACCAGCTTCAAATGAACGTCAATAGTCTGCTTCAAGTTTAAACATTTTTTTAATTTCTAAAATTCCAATTGGAGTTGGTTTTGCCCCTTTTCCAGATGATCCAATTAGTCCAGTAACATATTGGGTGTTACGCACTAAATACCATGCTTCATCAGACATATGCATTTTAGCATAAATGTATCCTGGATATAAATTTACTTTTTTAATCTTGTATGGTAAGCCTTCTTCTTTTTTTTGCCACTCACGTTGGGTTAAAGTTGGTCTTTGAAATATTTTAAATGCAGAGCCTTCATTAGCATTTAAATCAAAATCTTTTAAGATATTTTCAGCTTCAATCCGGTTGTTTAGCGATTCAATAACCGCATCTTCTTTACCTCTCATTGTAGAAATAACATATCATTTAAATATAGTTTCCATATAATCTCCATCTACTTAATTATTAGTTTAATGATAAAACTGACCACAGTTCAGTTAGTCCATAGGTTACTAATGAAACAAACACAGTGAATAAAAATGCAAATACAATTGTCATTATAAAATTTTTCTTATTAGTTTTAAAGTCAGGTCAACGTACTCGTTTAATTTCCTTAACTAACTTTCTAATTCAATATCTTTTTGGTTTTTTGTCTTTAACTTTAATTAATTCTTCCACTTTAGACCTCTTCTTGATGTAAACTATGTGTAGCACAATGAATGCAATATTTTTTAATTTTTAGACGTTTAGGATTGCCTAAACTTTTATTAGTATAGTAATTTTTACGTCTACAAAGTTCACATGATAATGCAATTTTATTTGTATTTTTCATAAATGTTATTTTACCATAAAATATCCATTATTTGCATAATTAAATTAAGGGTTTTTTACCTTAATTAAAGCATTAGCAAAAGTATGGTCAGATAACTTTAAGGCTAATTCTTCTTTTGTTAATTGTGAACTAGATTTTTCTTTAATATATAAATCTAAATACTTTTGATAATCTAATTTATTATTGAATACATTTTTTAAATCAAATTTAAAATCTTTTGCATCCAAAGCTTCAAATTCATCATTTGGATCAAAAGCAATAAATTTATCATATGGATTCACATAACGCTTTTTGGAAAATGATGTTTTGTAAGATTCAATATCATTTTTAGATTGGGAATTTTTATATCCTAATTCGTACTTTTTAGATAAATAATAATTATTTGATTTTATAAAATGATTTTCTTTAATATTGGTATCACCATTAAAAATAACTAAATCTTCTAATGTTTTACTTGGATAAAAACCTTTTAGTTTTTCAAAAGCATTATGGATGTCCAGAAATTCTTTAACTTCCTGGTCTCCTTGCGAGCTTCATTTGTATCCATCAATTATTGGGCTTAATATTTCATTATACTTACGGTTTGCTCCTGGACCATCTAAATGACCATTAATAATTCAAAATTTAGTAGTAGAATTTTTTACTTTCCAATATGACATTCATAATGGACGAGTAAAAACAACATTCTTACCTTCAAAATCTTCAAAACCACTATTATCGAGTTGTTCAAAACTATTAGCATTATATAAAATACCATATGATTCTCAAACAGCATGAGAATCAAGACGATCTTTTGATTTTAAGCCCTTAGGACTTTTAGCTAACTTAAAGTTCAAATTATATTTTTCATTTAAAACTTCAACCAAAGTACTTACACCATTAAATTCCTCGTAATTAACTTCTTGAACTGAAATAAATTGCAATTTTTCAAGAGCAATTATTTCTGCTAATGCTTGAATTCTAAAATCTTCTTTTGTGATTTTTTTATTACCGAAATTCTGAATATTTCAGGTTGATATTTTAACGGAGGTAAGTAAAGGAAGACTTTCTTCAGGTTTATTTGTTAAAGATTTTGTGCTATTTAATAACTCATTATTATTAAACTTGTTTGAATTTTGTTTTTTTGTTTCTGCAACTGAATCTTTATGTATATTTGAATTTTCATTTTTAATAACATCTTGTTTTGTATCAGCATTTTCAATGTTTTTATCAATGTTAAGATTTTCTAAATTATTTGTTTCTATTGCTTTTGGGATAAAAATCTTTTGTAAATATGTTTTATTATTTAAAACATATTTAATAGTTAAAACTCTAGTAGTTTCATCAAATGATGTATTAACAAAATGCCCCTGGGGATTATATTCTCATGGAAGGTTGCTTAGATCTAGATCTTTTCGAAATTTTAGTAAGGAATTTCTTTTATTATTGCCAAGAGCTGGCATTGTCAAATGAATTTTATCAGTTTTACGACCTTGTTTGTTTTTTGTTCAACCATATAATCTCATTTTACTAAATTTAGTTTTTTGCTTAGTTTCATATTCATTTTTTAAATTATCAAAGAGCTGGCCAATATTTTTTTGATCTTCTGGCAACTCAAAAATATTTTCAAAATTTAATTGATCTTTGCTTATTTCATTATCAGAGCTAACTTCAATTTTTTTAGGTTCTTTATCATCAACTAACTGTGGTTCTTTAGTAATATTTGTACAACTGTATGTTACAAAAGATAAACTTAATAATGTGCTAAATCTGAAAAACTTTTTAAAAAACTTACTCATAAACTTACCCTATAAATAAATTTTATTAAATCTTTTGGTATTTTTTTAAAATTTTTATAAAAACCATTTAAGGCACATAATGTGCATTAAATGGTTTAAAATAGCTAATTATAAATTGCTTTTTATTTTGTTAACTAGAGTTTTAATCTCTTCTTGAATGCTTTGCACATATTCACTTGGTCTTAATTTAGCAATTTCAGTTGTTTTAGTACCATAAATATCAAAGTTATAAATCGCTTTAGCTCCAAGGAAATTAAAAGTTCCTTTTAATCATTTAATATGGTCACCTCATGGATAAATTCCAAAACTTGAGCCTTGTGCACCAATCACTAAAACATTCAAATTAGTTAAATATCCAATTGCATCATTGGTTGTTGAATATTTATATGAAAAAGTTTTTTCAGCAACTGCAATTGCATCGATAAAACTTTTTAAGGCTGCAGTTGGTCCAAAATTAATCATTGAAGTTGAAATAACTAATAAGTCTACTTGCTTAAGTTTATTAATTCATGTATCGCTGTCAACTTCTTGTCAAAAGGTTTTTAAATTACCATTAGTAAGAATCTTTTGTGCAAAAATGGTTTGATTTAAATTAAATTCCTCTATTGCATATTCTTCTTGGTTAAATAATGATTTAACATAGTTTAGAGTTTGTGTTGAATATGATGAATCACTTGTATTAAGTGATCCATTTATAAATAGTATTTGTTTCATAAATGCCTCCGTTTATTTGTGTCCTTTGTATTATACAATAAGATTTAAAGAATCTTTAATCTAAAAATAAACAAATAACCATTTAATTAAGGGTTAAAAAAATATTATTAATAAATTCTTATTTTTTCTAACTAAAAATTTATAAATAAGAATATTATGATAATTAACTTAATATAAAAAGTTAACATTTTATAGACAGGGAAAAAATATTCGGACAAAATCCGAATATTTTTAATATAAAGAAAAAGAGGTAGTTATGAGACATTTAAAGACTAAAGAATGAATCAAAATTTTTGACTTATACGATAAATATTTGAACCTGGGAATAACCAAGGAAGAATTTGAAAATTTATGTTTTGATATCAGAAAAGTATACTGAAATAAAGAATCAATGAGAAATATGTTAAAGAAAAGAAAACTGTATAATTTAAATATGAACATAGAATCACAAAGCGGTAAATCACCTAAGAAAGATAAAGGTGTTGGGAGAAAGAAAAAGAAAGTTCTCGATTATACATGAATTGATACTCTTAAAGATGATGAAAAAGATGCAGTTATAAAATACTACTATCGAATTTTTAATGAAAATAATATTGATGCAGATATCTCAAAGATAAAGAAAATCAAGAATCTGTCACATACTAAAAAATCTAAAATGATATGTGTTTCAAGATCTACATATTACGAGAAATTGAAAGATAACAACAAGACTAAAGAACTAAAGGTTAAACACAAAGAAATAATTTTTCAAAGTTTTGTCGAAAATAAAGAAAGGTATGGACGAAGGAGACTTGCTAAATATATTTTCCAAGAATATAATATTCAAATAAATCCTAGAACCCTAGGAAATTATATGAAAAAACTGAATTTGAAAACATTTGTTAGACAAAAACGTAAAACTAAAGAATCTAAAAATACTAGTGTTAAAGTACCTGATTTAGTAAAAAGAGATTATAATTCAAGCAACAATAATATATATGCAACAGACGTGACCTATATACCAGCACCAAAAGATATTGAACAGAATCATATTTATTTATCTGCAATTATTGATCATAAAACTAAGTTTGTGACCTATGAATTATCACTTAGAAATGATACTGAACTAATTTTGAATAATATCACCAATACAAAATTCAAAAATAATTTTATTTTACATTCTGACCATGGATCTGCTTATTCGTCGGTTGAATATACTAAAAAAATAGAATTGCTAAAAGGTAAAATATCAATGTCAAGAATTGGTAATAGTCTTGACAATCGTGAAATTGAGTATTTCTTCTCAATTCTTAAAAGTGAAATTTTCCCAAATTTTGATCAAACCTGTAAAAGACTTACTTTTATTGAATTATCACAAAAAATCAAAGAATTTATAAACTGATATAATTATAAAAGAATAAGATAAAAAAAACCTTCCCAAAGCATTACGTTTGGCTTAGCCAAATGGTGTGGTTGGGGAAGGTAAAACCGTCCGAAAAAAATTTCCCAGTTTATTATGTTAACTTTTTACTAAAATTATTTACAGTTATTATTTAAAATAATTTTTAAATTCATCATTGTATCAACTAATAAGTTTGTTCTTGTATTCTCACGATGAAGCAGAATCTATATTAGTAGCTTGTGGTTTTAGCATTTTTACAGTAATAGTTTTATTCTTTGGTAACGCAAAAACAGCTCATGTTGAATTTGTTGGTGGAAGATTTACTTCATCGATGTATCTTTCTGGTTTAATGATATTTAACTGGATATTATTATCATATTCAAATGGCACTACAAAGTAGTAATAAAAACCTAAAGAACCATCATCATAAATATAAATATCATTAAATTTTAAAAATTCATATACATCTTGGTTTTTAAGATAAATTCTTTGAAATTCCTCTCGTATTTCCGTATCGTTTATTTTTAAATCTTGACTGTTATTTAGTTGTTTAAACCTTTTAATAATAATTTCATCAAAATCTTCTTTAGTCTGTAACTTAATCAAAACATCTAATTTTTTGCTTGATCCAACTGATTCAAAAAATTTAAAGTTTAAAACATAATTTTTAAATTTATCTTTATCATTTCGAATAGCCTCAGGAATAAATTTATTTACAGTTGCAAAAGATAAAAACTTGTCTTTAGCTCTGCTATATATAGAATTTAATTCTTTTTGCAATCTAGTTCGAAAATTATTTTGAAAATCTGGGTTTTGTGTGTCTTCTTTATGTCGCGAATTTACACTACATCCAATTATTGATAATGGTAAAAGCGAATATAAAACACCTAATATAAATATTTTCTTAACTTTTATCACGTTTACCTCTTTTTATTTTATTATTAAATTATAGCACAATACCATTAAATTTGGTGGTAGTATATTAAATTTAAGGTACACCTGTTACTCAAAAAAAATATACCATAATAAATAAATTTAACTATTCCAAATATAATTGGGGCTTATAACTAATATATTTAGTAATTATTTAGTTTAAAAAATTTTTATAATTAATAACACCATAGCACAAGCTATGGTGTTATATTTTGTGTAGTTTAATTAAAACTATTTATCTAAGTTAGCAAAGTAAACAACTGTTCTAACTAATTGTGATACATATGACATTTCATTGTCGTATCATGAGAATAATTTATATAAGTTACCTTCAGGTGTTGGTTTTACTGTTGTAAGTGCTGAATCAAAGATTGAACCATGTGATGAATTAACAATGTCTGAAGAAACGATTTCTTCTGTTTCGTATTTCATTGTTTCGTTAGCAGCAGCCTTCATAGCAGCATTTAATTCTTCAACAGTAGGTTGTTTGTCTAAGAATACTGTTAAGTCTACTAATGATCCAGTAATTAATGGCACACGAATTGCAACACCATCTAATTTACCACTTGCTTCTGGAACAACTAATCCAATAGCTTTAGCAGCACCTGTTGATGTAGGTACCATGTTTGCCGCAGCAGCACGTGCTCTACGTAAGTCTTTGTGAGGAGCATCTTGTAATCTTTGGTCTCCAGTATAAGCATGGATCGTAGTCATGTACCCTGATTTTAAACCAAATTGGTCAACAAGCACTTTAACCATAGGCGCTAAACTGTTTGTTGTACATGATGCAGCTGAAATAACTGTATCGCTTGCATCTAAAATATTATGGTTTACATTGTAAACAACTGTTTTAACATCTTTGTCTGATGGTGCTGAAACAACAACTTTTTTAGCTCCAGCTTTAACGTGTTTTTCAGCTCCTTCACGTTTAGTAAAGAATCCAGTTGATTCAACAACTAAGTCAATTCCTAATTCTCCTCATGGTAAGTTTTCTGGGTCTCTTTCAGCTAAGACTTTAATTTCTTTACCATTTACAACAATTGCACCTTCTTTAGCTTCAACAGTAGCATTTAATCTACCAAATGCTGTATCAAATTTTAATAAGTGAGCTAATGTTTTAGCATCTGTTAAATCATTAACAGCCACAACTTCAAGGTTTGACCCTGATTCTAATAATCTACGGAAGAATAATCTACCAATTCTTCCAAATCCGTTAATTGCAACTTTTTTCATTTTGTCCCTTCTATTATAAAATTAAAATTTAAAGTATATATTTTAAAGTGTAAATGTAAAATTTCATTTTTTACTGGTTTATTATAATACAAATTTTTGGTTTTTTATTAGTAATTCACAAAAATAATTAAATAACCTGGAAATGTTTCCAGGTTATTTTCATTGAGATAATTTAACTCGTTTTTTAGATTCGTATTGGTAATCAGTTGCATACAATGTTCCATCTCTAAATCTCAGTTCTAAAGAATTAGGAATTTTAGTATAACTGGCATAAAAGATTTTAACTCGTTTGTTATTTAAATATAAGTAACACCCTGGATTTGAAGAATATGCTCTAATTTTATTAAAAGCTTCCGTTGCTGTTAACTGATTACTTAGCAATGCATCTTCTTTAAGTAACTTAGGTGATAAAGTAACTAAACTTTCGTCTTGTTTTTCAGGATTGATTTCATTGTTAATTAATTTAGTTAATCAATTTGTTATCTGCATTTTAGCTAAATTAGACACTTTTTGAAATAATGAATCAGAAGTATCTAAATCACTAACTTGCAATGATGCTTTAAAAAGCATATCTCCAGCATCCATTTCTTTAGTCATATAAATTAATGTAATACCCGTTTCACAATCTCCATTTAGTAAACTATGTTGCAAAGGAGCAGCCCCTCGATATTTAGGTAATAATGAGCCATGAATATTAATTGAGGCAATTTTAGCTAAATCTAAAACTTTACTTGGGATATACTGCCCAAAAGCACAAGTTAGCAAAATATCATAATCCAAGGATTTTAATTCCTCATAAATTTCACTTATTTTATTAGGTTGAAATAGAGGAATTTGATATTTTTGGGCTAATAATTTTGTAGGAGTAGCTTCAAGCTTATAACCTCGGTTAGCTGGTTTATCTGGTTGCGATACAATAGCAACCACATTAAAATGTTTGATTACTTCTTCAAAAACTGGTACTGAAAAATTTGGTGTTCCAGCCAGAACAATTTTAGATGTATTTTTACTCATGATGGATTCATACCTTTTCTTTTGATAATTGATCAATTAAATAAATAAGTTTTTTAGCAAGTGGGCCTTTGGGGTCAATATTTTCACCACTTGGTGATTTCTTAAAAAGTTGTTTGCCTAGCTCATTAAAATTGTAATATGAACCAAAATATGTTTTGGATTTATTTTGGAGCCTTTGACTTAATAAAGGTAAAAAGAAACTATCTAAAAATCATAAAGATAGTTGCTTTAAACCAATTTCATCAAAGATTAAAATATCAACATTAACTAAGTCTTCTAACAAAGAATCAATGTCTAAATTTGATTTATTAAAACTACGTTTAAGTTTATCTTCTAGTAAATTAATATCTAGATAGGCTACTTTTTGATCGTTAATTGCATAATAGTTTGCAATTAACGATAAAGTATAAGAGCGTTTGGATTTAATTGACCCAGTTATGTATAAAGTTTCTAAATTTGATTTTTTGTTATACAAATCTGTTAAATATTCATAAATATCTAATTCGTCTTGAAATAAACTTAAAATAGCTTTAGTTAAAAGATCATCATTTGAATATGTATTATAATCTTTAAATAAGATATTTGTTTTTATTTTAAATTCGTTTGTTAAATTTGTAGCACTGAGTTGTTTGCCAAAAACTAGCTTATTTTTATGATTTCTAGCAATTGTTGTTTGTCAAACTAAATTAGTTTTATGGCTTTCTTGTTCTAAAATTAACATTTGGGGCAAATATGTGAAAATTTCTTGGTCATTTAAATTGTGTTTTCGAATAAGGTTTGCAAGAAATTTATTATTTTTTAATTTTGTAATTAATTTATCTTGATCTATATCACTACTAAGTGCTTGATTGACTTTTTTATCATTAGTCGAAAAATTAAGTTTAGACATTTTTTAAACCTTTTAAATAATCATTTTTTAAAATTAGTTTTTCTTCATACATTTTTTTGGTACGGGTACTATTTTTAAATTTACCATCCAGGTATGCTTCAACTTCACTAAATTCATTAAGGTAAGTATCAGATAATTCTTTAATTAATAAATTAACATATTTAGGCCATGTATCATTTTTATAACGCTTAATACTGTAATAAATTACTAAGTTTAAGGTTTTAGATTCCTTAAACACATTACTTCATGTTTCTAAAAAACCTTCATTTAATTCAAAATTATCATTGTTAGTCATTTGCATAATAAATTCACTAGGCCTAAGTTGCATTAATGCTTGATAGTCATTAGCGTATTTAATGTTCGATACTTCTAATTTAGTATAAACTTCACGTTGTTTAACAATATTTTTAATTTTATCTTCGTTAATATGATCTTGACCTGTTTTAAGATAAAAATTCTTAACAATATTTTGTGAATTAGTTAATGACTCTTGGAAAACATTAAAGAAATTAGCTGAAATATCTTCAAAAGCAAAATTATTGATAACAACTTTATTTGGAAGGCTTGTTAAACGCTTAAAGTTAGCATCACCAACTTTTTGCTTAATCATTTGTGAAATAAATGGATTTTTAATAATTTCTTGCCCTTGTAATGGTTTATGTAATTCCAAAATAATTGTTGCACTTTCATTATCTTTGTAAGTATTAATTAAACCTAATGCTTCAAGTTGCATCCTAGCTTGGTGCAAATTTGTTTCATTAGTATTTAATAATAAATTTAAAGTAGCAAAACTATACGGTGTAACGAGATCATTGTTTTTAGCTAAATCATTTAAGTATTCATAAAGTAAAATACTTAAATGATCTAAAATAGGTGCATAATATTTACGTAAATTACTTAAATCAGAATTATAAATAGTTGTTTTAAGTGAAATTTTAAAATAGTCAAAATCTAAAAAATTCATAATGATTACTCCTTTTTAGTTTAAATGCAAAACAATTTTAAATAATATTTATAAATTTAAAAGATAATAATTATTTCTTAGGGTAAACTAATGCTTTTTCCCAAGAGATATCCACAACCTTTAAATTATTAAAAAGTTCCTTATTTTGCCAATTATAAGTATTTAAAGTATCTAATTTTTTTATTAAATCAGTTTTTCCATATTTTTTATTTAAAAAACTTTTTCGCTTTATTTCTGGAATTTGTACATGTCAAACTTCGCTAAATAACGTCATTATTTCTTTAGGTGCCTTAAATAAAATTGGATATTCTACAAAATCATAGTTATGATTTTGTAGGTGTATATAAAGTTCGATATTTATTAAATTTTCTAAGATTTGCAAATTGTGTATATCCAATAAAATTCATGTTTTAATTTTTTGTTTATCTAAACTATTTTTTGTTACCAAATCATACTTTACTAAATTTTTTACCTTTTTTACAAAATTAATATCTTTATATAACAATGTAACAAAATGATCTACTTCTAAAACATGATATCCTTTATTAAACAATAATTTTAAAATCCTGCTTTTGCCAACACATATTTTACCAACTATTGCAACCATTTTTATTTTTTATTTAAAAAACGTTTTAGTTCTAGTTTAAATTTTTCTAATTCTAATTCATTTAAATAATCTAATGCATTATCATAGTTTATATTTAATAAATAAAAATCAATATCTAAATTTAAATTTTGGACATTAGTATTAATTTTAGATAATTCGTAAGATAAAAGGCCAGAATCTTTACCCTTGCTTAACTTTTCAATAATGCTTTTGGATTCGTTTAATTGCCCTAATTCTAAAAGTTGATAAAGATTTTCAAAGTTATTATAAGCTCCAATTAATTTTAGTGCAGTTTTATCCCCAATTCCTGGAACTCCAGGTAAATTATCACTAGTATCACCTTTAAGTCCTTTAAATGTAGTTATTTGGCTTGGATTTAATTGATAAATTTGATAAAAATTATCTAAATTAACAATAGAAATATCCAAACCTTTTTTAATAATATATGAAGTATTTAAATCCACTAATTGTAATAAATCTTTGTCTGATGAAAAAATATATTTTTCTCCAGACATTTTTTTACAATATGTTCCAATAATATCATCAGCTTCATCTCCTATTTGTTCAATTCATTTAATATTTAATAATGTAAGTATTTTTTTTATATAATCAAATTGGTCAAATAATTCTTGCGGTGCTTTAATTCTCCCTGATTTATACTCAGGAAAAATGTTGTGCCGCTTTGTTTTGCCATGTGCATCAAATGCAATCATTAAATGAGTTGGTTCAATAAATTTTAACAACTTAATTAATTGTGATAAAAAAATTGCAATTGCATTTGTAGGCACTCCATTTGAATTACGTAAAATTTGAGTTAAATCTCCGCGGTAAGTGGCATAAAAGGATTGAAATAGTAAATAATTTCCATCAATTACTAATGAACATATATTATTCTTCATAAATTAATTCCTCGATATCTTTCAAATTATAATATTTATCATCCTTTTTTAGTATTAATACTCGAACTGTTTTAGGTAATTCCTGAGTTAACCATGAAATCAATTTAGTATTTCAAGTTGAAGCTATTACTGCTTTAGAATTATCTTGTAATTTAAAATTCAGTTGATTATCTTTTTTACCTTTGCTAACAGATAAAATTTTTACTTTAAGCCAATTTGCTTGACCTTGTAAATTTAATAAGCAAATTTCATTTCGTTCATTTTGTAAATTAGAAGTATTATTAATTTTTAAAAATTCATGGCTATACATTGAGCCAAGTAATTTAATTTCTCATTCATTTTCAAATTCAATATCCTGAATGACTTCAGTTAGTAAGTGATCACCAAGCTTATGAACACTAATAAATTTATTTAAATACTCAAGTGGGTTATCTAATTTTTTAGTTTCAGATTTAAACAATTCATAATAATCAAGGCAAATATCTAAACTTGCTAAAAGCATTTTAACATTACCAAATACATTAAATGCGCCAGCTTTAATTAATGTTTCTAAAATACTTTCTCCAAGCCCAGCAACTTTTAACCTTAATCATGCGGAAATAAAACTAGTAAATAAACCGCCTCTTTGGCGTTCATTAATAATTTTCTCAATAGCAGCTTGCCCCACTCCTTTAATTAAGGCAAAACTTAAATAAATCTCATTATTTTTTATTTCACATTCAAAACTAGAAATATTAATGTTTGGAATTTTAGTGGGAATTTTAAACAACCTTGCTTCATCAACATAATTTTTAATAGTTTGCTGATCAACACCAGTATTTGACAATAAATACTTATAAAAAATCATTGGAAATCTTGCTTTGTAATATCCTAATTTATAACTAATAAAAGCATACGCAACTGCATGAGATTTATTAAATCCATAATCAGCAAATTTTTCTATCTTAGCATAAATTGTGTTTAAAGTTTCCTTGCTAAATCCATTTTTTAGTCCACCTTCAAAAAACTCATCTTTATATAATTTAAGTTCTTGTTCTTTTTTCTTAGAAATTGCCCTTCTAAATAAATCAGCTTTTGAAAAGGACATATTAGCTACATCTTGGACTATTTGCATAATTTGTTCTTGGTAAACAATAATTCCGTAAGTATTTTTTACAATATTATCATATAATGGGTGGATTTTATCAATAAATAATGGATTAATTTTATTTTTAGCATAAGTTTTAATATATTTACTTGGCCCAGGTCTAAATAAAGCTAAAACGGCATAAATATCATCAAATTTATCAATAACCACTTCTTTAATTGCCTTGCGCATTCCAGGTGATTCAAGTTGAAAAATACCATCAGTTAAAGTTGAATTTAACAATTTAAAAGTTGGTAAATCATTAAATAAAGCAATCGAATTATTAATTACTTTGTCAAAATGCAAATCTTTTGGAATTTCACTTTCTAATTCATTAATAAAAGTTAGATTTTTTAAACCTAAAAAATCTATTTTAATTAATCCATATTGTTCTAAATTATTCATTGTCATTTGTAATTGGTTTAGTTTAAAATTACTTTCTTGTACAGGGACAATATTAATTAAAGGTTCATTGCTAATAATAAAGCCGGCTGCATGAATTCCTAATTGTCTTGGTAAACCTTCAAGGCGCGATGCTAAATAATGTAATTTAGGATATTTTTGTGCATATAAAGCATATCTTTTATTATTAAGCGCAGCATGTTCTAATGAAAGATCATGCATTGATAAACAAGCCGAGATTGCATCTAATTCGCTGCGTGGTATATTTAAATATCTTCCAACATCACGTAGCGAATTTTTTGAAGCCATAGTTTGAAATGTCGAAATAAAGGCTACTTTATCTTGCCCGTATTTTTTAGCTAAATATTCAAAAATTAAATCTCGTTTGTTGTCTTGAATATCAATATCAATATCCGGCAAGCCAACTCTTTCTAAATTTAAAAATCTTTCAAACAATAAATTAAATTCAATTGGATTTACTGAAGTTATACCAATTAAATACGAAATTAATGAACCTGAAGCAGACCCACGGCCAGGACCTATTAAAATATTATTATTTTTAGCATAGTTAATTACATCTTGAATAATTAAAAAATAATCAATAAACCCAATTTTTTTAATTACTTTAAATTCAAAGTTAATTCGTTGATCAACTAATTCTTTATCATATTTTTTAATAATTTGATGATAACGTTCCCCATTTATTAAATTAAGTAATTGTTCTACTGAATTATTTGAATATTTTGGTAATTTAAGAGACGTATCAGGTTTAAAATTTTCAATACTATTGACAATGGATAAAATATTATTATATACTTCATCACTAACATCAGAAAATTCACCTATTTCATAATATTCACTATAAATAGTATTGTTTTCTTCTAAATTACCAATTTTATTTAAAATTGGTAATAATTCATTATCATCAAAATATAAAATCTTTTTAGTAGGAGCATATACTGTTTGATATTCTTGCATAGTTTTGGCATTTAAATAAAAATTACCTAAATATTTATCTAATTTAATATTCTTAGCTTTTGCTCCTAATTCAAAGTGATCAATTAAAAATATATTAGGATCATCTAAATCATAATATGAAACTTCTGCTTGAGTGCTTTTAGCTAACACTAATTCTTTTAATTTTAAAAAACCAGAATTATTTTTAGCTAAAGCAATAATTTGAAAACCTTCTGTTAGTTTTAATTCAACCCCTAATATTAATTTAAAGTCATATTCATTTTGAAAATTTCAATAAAATTGTAATGCATGGAAATTTTCAAAATCAGTTAATGTTAAATATTTAACTTTTTTTTGCTTTGCAAGTTTAAATAAGTCGTTAAGTCTAATTGTTGAATTTAAAAACGAATATTCAGTATTAGTATGTAAATAAATAATATCTTTCATGGTTTAATTTTATATGATTTAGCATTAATATAAAATTAAATTTATAGAATAATTAACTTTTCAAGCAAAATCCACTGTTTTAGAATTATATTTAGTACGTTTTTTTTTTTTTTGCATGTAATTTATATAAATGTAATAAAATATATACAGATATTTTAAAATTTGCTTTTACTCCTGAAATAAATTTTAAATATATCTAGCAAAAATTTACATTTTATTTAAATTTATTAAGATAATCAAATATTATATGAAAAGGAAGATTTATGAAATTACGAAAATTTTTATTAGTAACAACTAACTTAGTCTCAATTACCGCTGTTACTGCTGTTTCATGTACAGCGCCTCAGCCTCAAAAAAGACAATTTACTATTCAAAATGTTAGTGAAATTACAGTAACTCAAACAAGTGCTGAATTCACCGCTAAAATTACTGGTCTACAAGGAACAGACCAACTTAATGTAAAAGTTAATGACACAACTCATAATTTTACAGTTTCAAGTTTAAACAAACCAGCTGATAATGAATATAAAATTACTATTACTGGTTTAACTAAAGAAACTACATACGAACTAGATACCATCAAGGTAAACAACGATACATCATTTAATGTCAAACGTTCATTTACAACCTTAACTGATGTAACAACCACTCCTCCAGGAACCGAAAACCCAGGAACCGAAAATCCAGGAACCGAAAACCCAGGAACCGAAAACCCAGGAACCGAAAACCCAGGAACCGAAAATCCAGGAACCGAAAATCCAGGAACCGAAAATCCAGGAACCGAAAACCCAGGAACCGAAAACCCAGGAACCGAAAACCCAGGAACCGAAAACCCAGGAACCGAAAATCCAGGAACCGAAAATCCAAGGGACACCACTCCTCCAGTTCAGGAACCTGATTATAGTCAAGCTGGAGAACATTTAGAAAATGTTACAGATGAAGGACTAGGTGAACGTTTTGATCAGTTATTAAAAGCATATTTAGAAAAACCTGCTAATAAAGAAGAGGGAAAACTAAAACAAATGCAACTTTATTATGGCCCAACAAGTGATACCAATAATCAAGTATACTTATCAATTCAAGGATCTGGCGGTAAACCTGAAACAGCTATTTTAAAAATAAAAGCAGACTGAGATGTTAACAAATTAGAAGGTACCGCTAATTCAACTAATAAAAAATTATATTTAGCTGAATTTAATTCAGAAAATAGAATTTTAACTTTAAAATATAAATATGATGGAGAATACTTCCACATCACAACTTTAATACCTAAAGCTAAAACTGCTGAAGAAAAACAAAAAGAAGAAGATGAAAAAGCATACAAGCAAGTGCAAGATTATGTAAAAAGTGTAGTAAAAAGTGCTGTTTTCTCACAAACTGATGGTAGTTCAGATAATAAACCAACTTTAACTTTAACCTTTAATGTAGATATACAAAATAATGCTGAAAGTCAAAATGAAAACAAAAATTCTGAAGAATATAGCAAAGAATTTGAAAATTTTGCTTACTTAATTTCTGAATACCATACTGTGCACCTTGAAATTGAAGATACTAATGGTCAAATTTACTCTGGATGAGAAACTTTAATGGATCCTGAAAAACAATATGGAGGGATGACCTATAATAATAATAATCCAGAACGTAAAATCGAGTTTAGAATGTACAAAATGGAAAAGAAAGACGAAAATTCAGCTAATACAGAGGAAACTCCTCAAGAACACACAACTAAAATAGATAATATCAAAACTATTAAAGCATGATTACGTAATCCTAATTTTGCATATGAATTCGCATTCTATGAAATAGATGTTACACAAAGTGAAACTTCTAATAATTCAGCCCAAGCAGGGGGTACACAACAAGCTAGTATTTAATCCTTAATCAGGTAATTAATCTACTTAACACTAAAACACAACCAAGATTTCTTGGTTGTGTTTATTTTTACTTTTAAATTATAGTTTAGTAGGTATCTTTTGGTCCATTATATCTAAAGTATATTTTAAATCTAATTTGCAGTAAATTAAATCTTCTAAACCTTGCGGTATAGTTTCATAAATCACTAAAATATTCTTTGCTTTAGTTAATTGTAATAATCGATAACATGAAAAGATGATATTTCACATTTTTAAATTATTACAAATATCTTTACTTAAAACTATTAGTTTTAAGTTATTTAATGAATTAATTAAATTATAAATACTTTTATTTATATTAGTTAAATAAATACCATATTCATAATTATTATTAGAATAAATTGCTATTTTATTATTAATTTTTTTATAATCAAAATAATCGCCCTGTGAAGTTAATAAACACATAACTTTAGCACCGTCTATTAAAAAATCATTGCGTAAAAAGTCTGCTTGCTGTATTTTATAAATTAGATTAAGATTTTCTTCTTTGGCATAGCTATCAACATAATCAAATCAAAGATTTTGATATTTATATGCTAGTGTTGGTATTAAGTCAAAAAAATCAATTCATTCTTGCTTAATTAATTCATTAGTAATAGACACTTTAACTAACGATAAATTAACTTTATCATTAGTTAAATATGTATTGATTACTTTTTGCCTAGATAATTTAAATTTTAGTGCATTAGCATTTAAAGTCTTATATAAATTTAAATTCTTACTAAAAGTTTGAAAGACTTCTTCTTTTAAAATTGTTGGATTTAAATTAAGGTAATTATTTGGGGAATTAGAATAAATCATATTATAAAGTGAATAATTTAATAATTCTTTAAGGTTATGTTTGTAATATAAGGTATTTAGCGAAGGATATCTAAAAATAGTAAATTTATCAAAAAATGGATTAAGGCCATATTGGGTATTTAAGGTAGTTATTTTTTTCAGTAAGTGTTTAAAACGATATTTGCTTACTTTTTTAACTAAAAAAATTAACGTATCCTCATCTTTAACAATCTTTCAATTTTTGCCTTTTAAACCTAAAGATTTAATAATTAAAGATATTTCATTTTTATAAAAAATAGCATTATATTTTTCTAATTTTAATAAACCACCTATAACTACAAAATTTTTCCAAGCAATTTCACTTGCTTTATCACTTAAATCAGGTATTTTAAAAATTTGTTTTTTACTAAAAACTTTTTTCCAGGTTATTGTACAAAAAAACTTATTTGCAGCAATACTTCTTATAGTCATTTTGACAACATGTTTTTTTAAAAAATAACTTTCTAATTTAAAAATAAATCAAGTTATAAAATGATATTTTTTAATAACAAAATTATTAAATTTTATATCTAGTTCATGTGTTTCTTTATGATTAAATGGATTGTCTAAAAATTTATTCAAATTGATTTGAGTATCTGGTTCAAAATAAGCTAAGAATTCTTTTAAAGAACCATATTTAAACATACCGACTGTTGTTTTTTTAACATCTAAATTAGTTGCAAAATATGCATTTTTTTTATTTAATCTAATTACCCTTAAATTACTCATATCAATCTCATAATGCATGATATCCCATGAGGCATGAAAATACATATAAATGCAAACCAGAATTGCAATAAGTAAGAGGATAATTAAAAGAAAGATTGTAAGGAAAATAAAACCATAAAAAATGGCCATAATTACCTACTTAAAAGCCTAATTGCTGGGTGGGTTTTATTTAATTTTCGTGTTACTTGATCTTTATGGAATAAAACTTCAATATCATTACTATTACCTACCTCAATAACTTCACCTTCACCAAAAGTAATATGCGAAATAATATCACCAACTGCTATTTGTTCATTTTTTAATACAACATCATTATATGATTCGGTATTTAAAACAAATTTAGTTGGATCATCTAATAAAATCGTATCACTCAGGTTAATCCCCATTTCACTTAAAAAAGGTGAAGGTACTTTAAATTTATCAAGTGAGTAAACCATTCCCCGTGATGATGATATAAATAATTTTTTCTTCGCCCTGGTAATAGCAACATATGCTAAGCGCCTTTCTTCTTCTAATAGTTCACTAGTGCTTTTACCCTTTGAATTATTAATAAAATCTCCTTCATCATAAATTCTAAAACTGGGGAAAACTCCATCACTAAGTCCAACTAAAAAGACATTTTCATATTCTAAACCTTTTGATGAATGAATTGTCATTAAAGTAACATAGTTAGTTTCATTATGATATTCATCGCTTACAGAAAGTAAACTTACCATATTAAGATAATCTTCTAAAGTTCCGCCAACATTATTCTTTTCCCAATTATCAATTGATTTAATTAATTCTTTTACATTTTCCTTAGCTGTCCCACGAAGGTTTTTATCATTTTTTATACTTTCATAATAACCTATTTTTTCTAAAAATGCATCAAGGGCGCGGCTAATTTTAAGTTTTTTAGTTTCAATAGCATTTTTATATAATAAAATAGTTTCCAAAAATGGTTTAAGTTTATTTTTGAGAAAATCAACGCCAAATTCTTTAGGATTCAATTCTTTAAAATGATCGCGCAGAGCTCAAAACATGGTTTTATGATGACTAGTTGCAAAATCTCTAATTCTTTGTAATTTCACTTCGCCAATCCCCCGGCTCGGCACATTAATAATACGCTCAAGTGAGATTTGATGTCCATCAAATAAAACCCTTAAAAAAGCAATAACATCTTTAATTTCGTCCCTTTGATAAAATTTAACTCCATTAATTAATTTATGGGGAATGTTAGCTTCGATTAAAGCTTGTTCAAAAGCCCGCGAATAATAATTAGATCTAAATAAAATTGCAATTGAGCGCAATGGATTTTTTTGTTTTTTCAATTCATTTATTTTTGTGACAACTCATGCAGCTTCTGCTTCTTCATTATATAAATGTTGGTATTCTAAATCAGTCCCATCCTCATTTTGTGTTACTAAATCTTTACTGAATCTAATATTATTATGTTTAATTAATTTATTAGCAGCTTCCAAGATTTTTTTAGTTGAACGGTAATTTAAATCTAAAATAACAGTTTTAGCATCAGGATAATCTTTATCAAAATTTAGAATTAAATCAACTTTTGCACCTCTTCAGTTATAAATGGTTTGATCAGGATCACCAACAATTGTTAAATGTGTGTGATCTGTATAAAGCATTTTCATAATGTTATATTGCATAGATGCAGTATCCTGAAACTCATCAATTAAAATATATTTGAATTTTTTCTGATATTTAGCTAAAACATCAGGACGCATTGTAAAAAGTTTATAAGTTTGAATTATTAAATCATCAAAATCTAAAGAACCATTAATAGCTAATTCATTTAAATATTCAATATAGATTTTATTCAAAATCGAAGGTTTTTGTTCCTTAGATAAGACTTTTGCAAATTCTTTAGGGTCTTCTGAATAATTCTTGGCTCAAGAAATATATTGCGAAGCGGTCTTATATGGAATTTCTGTAGTTGTAATTCCTAAAGATTTATAAATCTTTTTTAAAATTGTATCTTTGTCTTGTTCATCAATAATTTGAAAACTTGTAGGATATCCTAACTGGCGAATGTCCTTGCGCAAGACATCAGCGCAGAAAGAGTGGAAAGTCTTAGCATTAATTTTTCCAATATCTTGTTGACAATAATTCCCAATTCTTTGCACTAATTCTTGAGCTGCTTTATTAGTAAAAGTTACAGCTAAAATTGACTCGACTGGAACATTTAAATCATTAATTAAGTATGATACTTTTCTGGTTAAAACTTTTGTCTTTCCTGAACCAGCTCCAGCTATAATCCGTAAGGGGGTATCAAAATAAACAACGGCTTCACGTTGTTTTTCATTTAAATCACTTAATAAATCTATTTTTCTTAATAGCATGTTTCCTCCTATTTATAAATAAATTTTCGGCGTATATTTTTTTGGGGCAAGAATTTAAGTTCACTAATTACTTGCCTAATTTGTTTATCTTCAACCACTCGGGTTTCGGTTAGTAAATCAATTAAAATTAAATTTCGCTTGGAAACCAGCAGCATAAAGTACCCTGCAATTAAAATAAAAAAATGCATAGTTAATAAAGTAGTAATGATTCTCAACACAATCTGATGATATAAATCATTTCGTAAAGTTATTTGTTTTTGTTCATTTCACACAAAACTCTTATGGCTTAAGAAGGATAATGTAATGAGTAAAATCACGAAAAAAAACCAAGTAATAAAATAATTATGTTTAAAGATTGAGATTTTGGAAAATTCCTTAGTTTTTGAATTAATGATTTTTAATTTGCAAATCCACAAACCAATTGTTTTACCATTAAATAAAACTGGAATTAATTGGTAAAATAAAGCAAGAAAAAGCCAGATTAAAACGACCCCGAAATAAAAAACACCCGCACTAGGCAAGTCATTTGGTTTTTTTGTAATTCTTAAAAGATAAAATGATAACAATACTAATGAAAAAAAACAAATTAAATCAATAATATTTGCTAGCAATCTTTTAAAGAAACTTGCATTTTTATACACTTATTAACTAAGTCTCTTTAAAATTTTGGTGTTTTTTAGTTTTGAAATTGGCAGAGATAATAAAATAATTTCATTATTATTTCGTAAGAAATATGGGTTGGTAATAAAATAATTTTTAGATTTATATTGCAAATCAAGCGTTTTAATTATTTCAAAATGAGCTTCAAAGACTTTTGGATTACGTTTTTCTCAAATATCTTCCTTAGTTTTATAGATTCGACGGTACATAAATTTTGTTTCATTTAAAAAACCAGTTAAGAGTAATTTAATAAAATAATATTTTGCATAAACTAATTCATCATTAAAGTTTAAATGTTTAATTTGAACAATGTTTTGTAAATTATCAAAAGAAGTTAAAAAGTTTTTGGTAATTAATCAAATATCAGTAGGAAAATATTCAGCAAACATTTTATAATCTAAATATGTATACGTTTTAGCCTCTAAAAATAACATATAATTTAGTTCAAGACACAATTTATTATTATTAGCTGTTTTAAATTTATGACCAAGAATTTTATTTGATAAGCTTTTTTTGATAATTTTATTGAAAATAAATGGATAAGTATAGGCAAAAGTTAATTTATTTTCTTGTAAATTAATCTTGCGACCCTCGACCACTCTACCTGTTGGTTTTCAAGTAATTGAACCATTTATTTTTGGTTTAAATTCCAAAATATCGACTTTAGTTTGCTCAATTGCTTGAATCATTCTTTCCACATAATGTTTTTTTATATATTGAATATCACAATTAAAAACAACAGAATATTCACCTGAAATTACCCTGTAAGCATTAAGTAAACTTTCTTGAGCAGTGCTTTGTTTTGAGTTATAAATAAACTTAAGCCTCTTACCAAAAGAAGCTTGATATTTTCCCAATTCTTTGATAATTTCTAAATTTTTTGAATTTGCATTGTTTAAACACAATACTACTTCAAAATCTTGACTAGTTTGCTCTTCCAAAGCTTCAAAATAATATTCTAATTGTTTTAAATCACTTGGTACGATTGATATTAATGATAATTTCATACTAACCACCCTTAGGTATTAATATTTTACCATAAAACTCAATTTTTTTAATGGGATATTAAGACATTTCATCCCATATCTAGCCCTAAAAATATTTACTATTTTTTTATAGTTTTAAATGTTATCTTTATGAAAATAATTTATAATATTTACGTATTATAAAATTAGGAGGATTACATGAAAAATACAATTGACAATTTACAACTATCTGGCAAAAAAGTCCTAGTACGTGTTGACTTTAATGTTCCAGTACAAGATGGTATTATCACATCAACAAAAAGAATTAGTGCAGCATTGCCGACTTTATTAAAAGTCTTAAATGATGGTGGAAAGTTAATCTTACTTTCACACCACGGGAGAGTTAAAGAAAATTCTTGCCTTTCAAAACATACTTTAAAACCAGTAGCTTTTGGATTAGCTCGTCAACTTAAAAGACCAATTAAGTTTGTCGAACAAACTAAAGGCCCAGTCTTAGAAAAAGTTATTAACGAAATGAAACCTGGGGATGTAATTTTAGTACAAAACACACGTTATGAAGATTTAAACGACAAGGCTGAAAGTAAAAATAACCCTGAACTTGGTGCTTATTGAGCATCGTTAGCTGATGTTTTTATTAATGATGCTTTTGGTACAGCACATCGTGCACATGCTTCAAACGTTGGAATTGCTAAAAATATCAAAGAATCTGCATTAGGTTATTTAATGGAAAAAGAAGTTTCATCTTTAGAAAAAGCTCTTAAAAATCCTGTACATCCATATGTTGCAATTATTGGTGGAGCTAAAGTATCAGATAAAATTAAGGTACTTGAAAACTTAATTAAAATTGCTGACAAAATGATTATTGGTGGGGGGATGGCTTATACATTCCTAAAAGCTCAAGGCATTAACGTTGGTAATTCATTAGTAGAAGATGATTACTTGCCGCTTGCCAAAGACTTTTTAGCAAAATACAAACATAAGGTTATTTTACCAGTTGATCATGCTGTAGCAACCGAATTTAAAGATGTTACACCCGAAATTCAAGAAGTTTCAGTTAAAGAAGGCTACATGGCACTTGATTTAGGTCCTAAATCTATTAAAGCTGTACAGGATGCCTTAGTAAATGCAAAAACTGTGGTTTGAAATGGACCTATGGGTGTTGCTGAATTTGAAAACTACAAACATGGGACTCTTGCAGTTTGCAAAGCAATTGCAACTTTAAAAGATACCTATACTGTTGTTGGTGGCGGAGATAGTGTTGCTGCTGTGGAAAAGCTTGGTATGGAAGCAATGTTTTCACACGTTTCAACTGGTGGTGGAGCGAGCCTTGAATTCTTACAAGGAATTGCCCTTCCTGGTATAGTTGCAATTCAAGATAAAAAATAATTCAAATAAAAAAGGACTTGAGAAATCAAGTCACTTTTTTATTATTTATTAAATTAATTGGTGGTCTACAAGAGCTTTTTTGATTGCATCAATAGCTTCTTGTTCATCTTCACCTGAAGTTTTAATTGTAATTTCTGCGCCACATTTAATTCCTAGCGCCATAATATTCATAATTGACTTTAAATTACCTTCACGTCCTTCATATGATAATTTTGCTTCTGATTTAAATCTAGCAGCAACAGCTGTTACCAATGAAGCAGGACGTGCATGTAAACCAATTGGGTCAATTATTTTACATTTCAATTCTTTCATATTATGAACCTTTCTATATCTAATTAATTATTTTCTAATAAATGCCAACTATAATTATACCACAAATTAAATTAATGTTTTAATTCAATTGAAAAAGAAGTTTTCAATTTTATTATATTTACGTTCAATATTCGACATTTTGTGAAAATTAATACATTTTTTATCATATTTTCTAAATAACGTTTTTAAATCTTCGACAATCTCACCTTGCACAATATCAACTGTTTCATATTGCGAAAACATGCTGCGTGGATCTAAATTATTAGTTCCCAGTCAACCAACTTCACCATCAATAATTCCCATTTTCGAATGTAAAAAATGATCAGAATAAATTTTTACTTTTAACCCAAATGGAATATAGCGATTTAATTGGTTTAAACCAGTTTTATAAACAAGTTTTTTGTCTGGCAATCCGGGAAAATAAATAGTAATTTGCACCCCGGTTTTTAATGCTATTATTAACAGTTTTTCTAAAGAACTTGTTAATGTAAAATATGGAGTTGCAATTTTAATGCTACTTTTTGCATTTGATAAAGCCAAAAGTAAAAAGTCTTCAATTGTGGAGTATTTATAATTTGGAGAATCAGCTACCAATAAAGCCCTGGAATTATATGTTTCTTCTTGGTGTGAATTATATGTTAAATAATAACTTAAATTATTAATTTTTTCTTTCGAAATTAAACGTCATAATTTGAAAAATAGCAACACATAGGAATTAATATAAGGTCCTTGCATAATGTAATTAACATCAATTCAATGACCGTATTTTGGAGATAATGATCCATATTCATCTGAAATATTATTTCCGCCAGAAAATACTAATTTGGAATCTATAATAAAGAATTTTTGGTGGTTTCGTGTAAATGATGAAAAATTTATAAATGGATAATAAATTTTACCAATCATTCGAATTTTGATTAAATTTGTTTTAATTAAATTATTAATGTATTTACGTTGTTTACCAATTGCCCCAAAATCGTCAATTAGTCACTTAATTTCAATGCCTTGCTTTTGTTTTTGTTTTAAAATTTCAATAATTTCTTTTGCTATTTCGCTATTTTTAATTATGTATGTAACAATGAAAATACTTTTTTTAGCTTCTTTTAAACTTTGAATTAATTTTTGATAAAAATCATATCCTTCTGATATTAAACGAATATTTGCATCATACATTAATGTTTTACGTTTTAAAATCATTTTTTGAATAATAGGGTTTGTCGAATTATGAGTCGATGCATTTATATCTGAATAATATGAAATTTTATATTCGGGTAATTCTTCTAGTTGCCTTTCAAATTTAGATTTTAAATCTAAACCAAAGACAAAGAAAATAATATGACCAAAAATAGGCACAAATAGCACTAAATATAACCAACTAAACTTAGCCTGGTTATTTCTGTTTTGAGCATGAATAATAAAAGTTGTAATTACATTAAGTAAATAAATAAAAATCAGTAAAAGCCAAATTAGGTCATTATTAATAAAAAGTGTAAGAAAAATCATGCTAGCAAAATATCCACTAGAAATTAATAATTGGAGAATAAAAATTAAAATTCGCTTAATTGTAAACTTTCTAGACATGAAAACCTTCTTTAGTATTTATTATTAAATAATGTTTTTATATGGTAATTTTATTGCTTTAAAATAAATTTTATCTTTAGGCAAGATTTGCTCTAAGTCTTGCATAATTTGATATGCAAAGACTTCTTCACACTTATGCGGGATTTCTAAAACATTAATTTGTTTTTCTTGGTAGTTAATTCATTCATTTCATTTTAAATCACTAGTAATAAATAAATCAACTTTTAGACTGGAACTTAGTTTGTTAATATCATAAATGGAACCTGATCCTGCTAAAATAGCTACTCTCTTAAATTCTTTTAATTGATTTGGATCAAAATTAGACCTTAAGGTATTTTGATAATTAAATTTTTCCTTAATAATCTCAATTAAATTAACACCAGCAAGATTATCAAAAACAACTCCATATAAAGTTGGAATCATCCTTAAATTATATTCATCTAATCCTAAATATTTAAAAACTTGGTGCGAGGTACCTAAGTATGCTATATCATAATTAGTATGTAAAGAATAAACGCTAATATTATGTTCTTTTAATTTGGAATTAATTTCTTTTTTATACGGAGCACTTTGATATTCTTTACCCCAAGAATCACTAAAAATAAATGGGTGGTGAGTTAAAATTAAATTACACTTTAACTCAATTGCTTTGTTTAAAACTTCATTTGTTAAATCAATTGCTAATAAAGCACCAGTAAGTTTGCTTGAAAGTTTGTTTTTTACATTTAAACCAGAATAATCTCAAGGTTCAGAATCTTTTAAAGGGTATAAATCTTCTAAATATTCAATTACTTGTTTTACAGTCATATTAATAAAAATCCTTTAAAATATTTCCGTATTTTGGGTCATTTCTTAATTTCTTAAGAATTTTATTTTCAATTTGCCTAATTCTTTCTTTTGATACATTATTTCGAGCAGCTGCTAAAGCTTCAAGGCTATGCACTTTATAAGGAACACCGTTTTGGTCAACTCCAATTCCATAACGCTTAGAAATTAATTCTTTTTCATCAGGTTCCAAACGATCAAGCATTTTTTGTAAAATAACACTTAGCTCATCTTTTGACGAATGATCGATTGGGCTAACAATATTATCATCTTTAACAAAATCACTAAATTGTGAATCATTTTCTTTACCCACTTGTTTATCTAATGAAATAGGGTCAGCATTTATTTTACGAATGTAACGAACTTTGTCTGTTGTAAATGCACCTCCGATTCTTTCTGCAATTTCTTCATCAGAGGGTTCATAGCCTAGTTCGTGACTTAATTCACGTTCTACTTTTGAAACTTTATTAATTGTTTCAACCATGTGCACTGGAACTCTAATCGTGCGAGCTTGATCAGCAACTGCTCGAGTAATTGCTTGGCGTATTCACCA
This sequence comes from Mycoplasma sp. 10961, assembly GCF_055523525.1. Lineage (NCBI taxonomy): Bacteria > Bacillati > Mycoplasmatota > Mollicutes > Mycoplasmatales > Mycoplasmataceae > Mycoplasma > Mycoplasma sp. 10961. The sequence continues at coordinate 397,063 of NZ_JBVFVD010000001.1, read as the reverse complement.
AGTAGCGTAAGTTGAAAACTTAAATCCTTTATTAATATCAAATTTTTGAGCAGCTTTAATAATTCCTGAATTACCTTCTGAAATTAAATCAATAAAAGACAGACCACGGTTTTTATATTTTTTAGCATTATTAATTACTAAACGTAAATTACGATTAATTAAAGTATCGCGGGCTTTTTTACCACGAAAGCCTCCTTGCATCATGCGGCGAGCTAACTCTTTTTCTTCAGCTTCTGTTAATAACTTACCATATTTACCTATCCAACGCATATATCATTTTACAATGTCATTAGTTTCAGTAAGTTTATTATATAAATTCTCAGATTTTTTCTCTTCAACATTCAATAGTTGCTCGCCTAGATCAAAATCATCATCGTCACTAAATTCATCATAGTATGTTTCTGAATCATCATCAGAATATTCATCGGAATCTTTTTCTAAATCTTCGTCATCTTGTTCTTCATCTGATTCATCATCAATATACAAATCATCATCATTGCCATCTTCTAAGTCACTAAAATTAGGTTCTTCAAGTTCAATTTTATCTAATTCGTCAGTTATCGATTCTAAGTCAAATTCGTTAGTTTGTTTTTTTATTTTTTTAGAGTTATTAGATACTTCTTTTTGGAAATCTTCTAAGAAAACTTCATCTAAATCTCCAGAATCCTGTTCGTTGGTTAAAATATTTTCTTCTATTAGTTGGTTAAATAATTCATCCATTTGATCATCTGGAACATCTAAGTTTTGTTGGTATAAAAAATCCATTACCTCTTCTTGAGATAAACTAGATTTATTTTTCTTTTTCATATCATTGCTTAGTAAATTTATAAAAGTCTTAAAGTTAGATTTCATATTTTCTCCTTATAATTTAATTTCTTTAAAACGTTTTAATTCTTTAATTAAATTATTATAGTTTTTTGTGCTTGGGGTAATATTAAACTTGCGATTTTCATCATTATGAGAATTTAATAATTCTCGTATTAATGGAGTCAATGCAACTTTCCCACTTTCTTCTTGCAAAGTATTTTGTATCTTATTAGTATAACTAAGATAAAATTCTTTTAAATCATCTTCAGGAAATTGTTCATTATAAGATTTAATCAAATCAAAAACTTTGCGGTGCATTTGTCGCTTTATATTATGAACTAATTCATTACTTTCTGAACTGGGGTCAAGTTCTAAATACGTAAAAGTACTTGATTTAATTTCATTAAAAGCATTGGCTAAGTTTTGTGGTTTACAATAAAGAATACTTGAATTATCTAATTGAAAAAAGCGTTTTGCAAAGTCTGGTTTTAAAATAAAGTAAATTAAGAATTTAATTCTAATATTATTGGCCATAAAATCATTAAATTTACTTTGATTTAAAATTTTCGAATTATGTATGTTATATGATTCATAATATGTCTCATAATCCATGTTTATAAAATTATTTAATTCATGTAGTGGCGAGGATGGTGTTGTTAAATTTTCCAGTAAATCATAATTAAATTCATTTTTAAATTTAGAGGCAAAATAATTCTTTTTATCATAACTTATTAATGATAAAAACTCTTTAACATCATCACTAAATTTTTTCACGTTCTTGAAATCAAAAACTTCTTTTAATTTGTGTAAATCAAGATAATAATCATAAATAAAATCAATAAAAGATTTTTTTTGATCTAAAATGTGTTTTAAGCCGTGTGGACCTTCACTATTTAAAATTTCATCTGGATCTTTATTTGCAGAATTATATGCAACATAAACTTCTTGCACTTGATTACGTAATAAAGTTTTTAAAGATTTTAAAGTAGCATTAATCCCTGCTAAATCATTATCTAAAAATAAAGTAATTGAATATTGTTTTATTAATGAAACATGATGATTGCTAAGAGCCGTCCCCATTAAAGCTACAACATTACCAAAACTAGCTTTATCAAAGGCAATAACATCCATAAAACCCTCAACAATAATAATTTCCTTGGTATTTTGAGCCTCTTCTAAAGCATTATAAATGTTATATAAGATTTTGGATTTATTAAACAAGATTGTTTCAGGTGAATTGATGTATTTAGGTTTGCTATCTTCATCTAGCGCCCGAGCACTAAAACCTACTATTTCATTAAATTCATTTTTAATTCCAAAGGTAATTCTGTTCCAAAAAATATCATGTAATTCATTATTAATAAGCCCAGCTTGCAAAATTAGCTCATTTGAAAAATTAGCAGATGTATTTAAATATTCACGTAACTCATGATAAGGAGCATAGCCAATATTAAATTTTTTACGTATCTCAGGATCAAAAATCTGGCGCTTTTTTAAATATTCTTGGGCTTTTATATTACTTGTTGCTTTAATTTTAAAAAATGAATTAGCAACATTTAAAAGCTCTAGCAACTGAATTTCCTGTTCAGTTTTAGTCGCAATATTTTGAGAATTAATGTGAGATAAATCTAAATTAAGCGATAATTCATTAGATAAATATTCAAGTGTTTCAAGGTAACTTTTATTAAGATGTTTTTTAATAAAAGTTATTACATTACCGGATTCTGAACATGAAAAACATTTATAAATACCTTTTGATACAGAAACTGTAAAACTAGGGTTTGAATCTTGGTGAAAAGGACATAAACCTAAATAATTATTTCCTTTTTTAGTTAAGGAAATAAAATTAGAAATAACTTGTACTATGTCTGCTTTATCTAAAATTTGTTGGTTGATTTCTTTAAAATTTATTTGGTTCATTTTTATATTCTATAAGTACTTAAATATTTGATCTAGATCAATTCTAAATTGTTCCATTGTATCACGATTTCTTAAGGTAAAAGTGTTAGTTTCTAATGAATCGTAGTCAACTGTTAATGATCAATATGTCCCAATTGCATCCTGGCGGCGGTATCGTTTACCAATTGAACCAGCTTCATCATAAACACATGAAATTCCTTTATCAACTAAAAAAGACATAATTTCTTTGGCTTTAGGACTAAGTTTTTTAACTAATGGCAAGATGGCAACTTTATATGGAGATAGTTCTAAAGGAAATTTAAATAAGATTCTAGAATCTCCATTATCAAAATTTTCTTCATGATATGTATCAAGTAAAATTGCATACATTAAACGGTCTAAACCAATACTTGGTTCAATCACATATGGAGTAATTTTTGTATTTGTTTCCGGATCTAAATAAACTAAGGATTCACCTGAAGCTTGCTCATGAGATTTTAAATCATAATCACTGCGATTGGCAACTCCAAGTAATTCACCTCAGCCAAATGGAAACTTAAACTCAATATCAGTTGTTCCTTTTGAGTAATGGGCCAATTCTTCAGGTTCATGATTACGAATTTTAATGCTTTCTTGCTTAATGCCTAATTTTAAAATAAAATTTTGAGCTTTATTAACGTAATAATCAAATCAATAATCAGCTTGATCTGGAAAACTGAAAAACTCTAATTCCATTTGCTCAAATTCTCTGGTCCGAAAAATAAAGTTGCCCGGGGTTACTTCATTTCTAAAACTTTTACCAATTTGGCCAATTCCAAAAGGTAATTTAGCCCGAGTAGAGCGCAAAACATTTTTAAAATTAACGAAAATACCTTGGGCAGTTTCAGGACGTAGATAGATTTTATTTTTACTTCCTTCAACGATTCCTTGCTCAGTTTCGAACATTAAGTTGAATTCTCTGATCTCACTTCAATTTGTTTTAGAACCTTCATATTCAAAAACATTATAATCTAAGAATTCTTTGAGTTCCTTTTTTGTCATTTTTTCAGGAACTAAGGTTGGATTAACTTCTTGAGTTATTTTGTCCGCTCGATAGCGCTTACCATTTATTTTATTTTCAATCAATGGATCACTAAAATTTGATACATGTCCACTAGTAACCCAAACTTGCGGATTCATCAAAATTTTAGAATCAATTAAAAAATTACTGCTTTCTTTTAAGATAAATTCTTTTTTTCATAAATCACGAATATTATCTTTTAAAAGTGAACCTAAGGGCCCATAATCTCAAGTATTGGCAAGGCCACCGTATATTTCACTACCTTGAAAAACAAACCCGGAAGACTTTAAATGATTTAAGAATGTTTCATTAATTTTACTGTAATTATTCATATGAGTTTCATTATACCAAAAACAAAAAAATCTAATAATAAATATTATTAGTTTTTAAGCGTAAGTAATAATGATATTAATTACAAAAATTATGGTTCATAAAATTAAATTTAAAACATAGCCAAAGGAGGTTTTATAATAAAAGCTATTATAGTAATTGTCTTGTAATTCTTTTTGTTTATAAAAAATTTGTTTTTGACTTTCTGACATTTCCATAAGCTTTTTTTGCTCTTTAATTTTTGTATTTTTAGAATTAATGTTTTTAAAATTATTAATCGTTTTATTTAATAAGCCCATTTTTAAACCATAAGCCAAAAGCGCACCTACAAAGGTAATTATAATTGAAGTGTTTATAGAATTTAAAAATTTATAATTATCATAACGGTGTTGCACAATAAAATCAATTAAAACAACTAACCAATAAAATATAAAAAATAAACTTAAAATAAAATAAGTTTTTCTTGCTTTAAATTGAAATTTTAAATATTCTTTAAGAATTTGTTTTCAGGTTCATTTTTGTTTTTTTTGCATTTTTTGTCTCTTTTTTAAATTTATTTAAGTTTTTAATAATTACTCATTGTAAGAATTTGTGGATTATTCTTACTAAGAATCTCTTTGTTTTAGAATAGTTCATTGCTAATTCGGATTCAAATTTTAGAACAAGGTTTTTTTTGTTAAAATCATAAAAAGCATACATATAAAAACTATGCTCTTTATACTTAAAAGTAACTTCTAATAAATCATGTTGCTCACGATTTTCAAATTCATGTTGCTGGATTTTAGTAAGTTTAATAGACTTTAAAAAAACTTTGCCCACTTCAAAAATATTTAATGCTTCCAAGGCTTCATAGTATTCAAAATTAACTTCTTTGGTGCTTAAAGAAAAATTAAATTTACTTTCAAGGGTTTTAAGATACTTATAACCAAAAAGATAATTGTTGTTTTTATAGTCTAAAAACATTTTAGATAACTTTAAAATAAAGTCAAAATTTGAATAATTTAATTGGTTACCTAAATTTGCAGAAAATTTATTATGAGTGTAACTAAGTAAAACGTTATTAGTCCCTAAGGCAATATTTTGATTATTATCATAAGGTATTTTAAAATTTATTAAGAGATTGAGAATAAATTTTGGTACATAAAATGGTAAATAAACTTGGTTTAATTCAAGGCTTGAATCATTTTTTCAAGTTAAAAAATTATAGTTAATAAATAAGTAAATTAAATCTTCTTCTTTTAGGGTAATATACCTACTTTTAACTTTAGCATAAATTTTTAACTGTTTTGCTTCATTAAGATGAATAATTAAATCCGTTTTATGTTTGCCAAAATTTAAATCCAAAATAGTAAATAGCATTTTATTTGAAATATTTCTTTTATATATAACAACTTTATAACTAGAATTATTCAAAATTCTTTGTAAGATAAATAAATCTAGAGAATTAGATACAATAATACTAATTTTTAATGTTTTGTTTAGTTCAAAATCACCTGTTTTTGATGTAAAATTAGTTTTAAAATTTGAACAGTAAAGTTTAAGTATTTTATCAACATTAATAATTGTTGATTGAGAACTTGGTGATAATAAAAATAAATTATTAATTTTAGTAAATTCACTTAAGTAAAAAATATATTCTTGCAATTTTAGATCAATCTTATCTTTAACTAACTTCAAATAATATTTATTTTGAGTTTGATTATAACTTAAGAAGATTCCATTATTAATACCAGTAGTTTCGATAGTTTTATAAAATAAAAATTCATTAATGGTATCATAATTATGAGTAAAAACTTCAAACTTTGCTTTGTTAGCATAACGTACTAATAAGTTTTTTAAATTTTGGCCTTGAGCATTCCCAAAATCAGTTGCAATTAATATTTTTTTATTTTTGTTACTTGATAGATTTTTCAAGAAAATTGCAAAAATACTCAGGCAACTAAATGGATTTAAATGGTCTAAATTAAATTTATTAATTCCTACAAATTCAATGCCATAAACTGTACTTTTAGCCTTGCTTACTAAATTATCAAAATCCGTATGGTAATGTTTAATTTCGTTATCAAATTCCTCTAATGTTGAAATTGATTCATTATTATAAAAACTTCTTCAAATATTTAAAGTACTAAAGGCCATAAATCTCCTGATTATCCTAATATTTTTTTTAATTTTACCAAATTTAAAGTAAAATAAATAAAATACATTTTTATAAATAAATTTTTTTAGTTAGGAGTCTTATGTCATTAAAAGCCGGAATTATCGGATTACCCAATGTAGGTAAGAGTACTTTATTTAGCGCCTTAACCAAAAAACAAGTTGAATCTTCAAATTATGCCTTTACCACAATTGAACCAAATATTTCAACTGTTCCATTGATTGACCCGCGCCTTAAGCAAATTGCAAAATTAATTAATCCAGATAAAGTTGTTTGAGCTACTTTTGATTTTGTTGATATAGCTGGTTTAGTACAAGGAGCTTCAAAAGGTGAAGGTTTAGGTAATAAATTTTTAGCTAACATTCGCGATGTAGATGCTATTATTCATGTTATTAGATGTTTTAATGATAAAAATATATTACATGTTGCTAACTCAATTAATCCAGTACGAGATAAAGAAATTATTAATTATGAATTAATCTTGGCAGATTTAGAAACTATAAATAACGTTTTAAATAGAGTTTCTAAAAAAGCGAAATCTGGGGATAAAGATGCAATTATTGAACAAAATGCTGCTTTAAAAGTAAAAGCATCATTAGAACAAACTATACCAGCACGTGAAGCACTCTTAGATGAAGCAGAAACAAAATTCATTAAAGGTTATAATTTATTAACCTTTAAGAAAATTATTTACGTTGCTAATTTAAATAGTGAACAATTTATTGATTATCAAAATGATGAATTATACAAATCACTTGAAAGTTCTTTAAAAGACCATGAACAGTTAATCCCAATTTCAGCTGAATTAGAAGCTCAATTAAGTATGATAGAAAATAATGATGAAAAACTTGAGTTATTTACAATTTATAATATTCAAAGTAGTGGGCTTGACATTTTAACCAAAGCTGCTTTTAAATTATTAGATCTTGAAACATATTTTACAGCAGGGAAAATCGAGGCAAGAGCTTGAGTTTATAAAAAAGGTTGATCTGCTCCTAAATGTGCGGGGGTGATTCACAGTGATTTTGAGAAAAAATTTATCAAGGCGGAAGTGATAAGTTACCAAGATTATTTAGAATATGGTGGAGAATTAGGTGCAAAAAATGCTGGTAAACTACGTCAAGAAGGTAAAACCTACATTATGCAAGATGGCGATGTTTGCCACTTTAAATTCGGAAAATAAAAGCAAAAAAACAATTTGCTTTTATTTTTTAATTGCATATATTAACATTATGTTTTAAATTTCTGTATTTTCTAGTATCATATTAAATATGATAAATAATAAATGGAAAAGAATTATTTTAATTATTGTTACATTTGGTTTAATACTTTTAAAGTGAAAAAAAGTAAAACATGAAAAAAATACTATTTACCAAGTGAATAATCCTCCTTTTGAAATAACAAAATTAATCGAAGCTTTAGGCATAAATAATTACATTATTAAACAATATAAACCTTCAAGAATTGAATTAGAAATTAAAGATATTTCATTAGTGAACTTAGAAAAAATCAAAAACCTTAAGGGAGTTAGTGGACTATTTGTGAAAAGTAATTTAATTTCAATAATTTTAGGTGTATATACCAAAGCAACATTTGATGCATTACAAAATAGTAAAGGAGCATAATGAATACAATTGACATTAAATATACAACTATTTTAAATAATTTGCTTGATGTTGAACCTGGAGATCCTGCAATTTTTACCCGAAATAATCGCAAAGATTATTTAGATCTTAAAGATCTTATTGACCATGAACAATACCAAGCAATTATAAACAATGAAACATTTAATATTTCATTACTAGATGGGGCTTTATTAGCTTTAAAAAAAGAAATTGAATTATCAAATTCATTAGATGAACTTACTTATATAGTTAAAAGCAAAAATATCCGTAAATTAAAGTTTGAACGCTTTTTAAATGCTAAAACTCATTTTAATGAAATTAAGAAAAATATTCTTAATATTATTCAAAGCAAGATTCATAGTCAAGTTACTACCTTAAAGCAATTATCAGTTAAGGCCCATGAATATTTGGAAGAAACTAATGTTTGACCATTACATATTGGATTCTTATTTATAAGTTTGAAAATTGAAGATAAAGTAATTTATGCACCATTATTCTTTAAAGAAGTTACTATTAATATTAAAAATGGAAAACCATTTTTAATAAGTGAAGGTGATATTAAAGTTAATGAAAAACTATTATTCTTTTTTCAAAGTAAAGATATCGCCTTGCACCTTGACAAAAATTTAAATATTAATTCAATGAATGCATTAATTACAATCTTACAAAAAGATTGGGAAAATTTATTTACATTGCCAGAAGAAGTATTTGGATCATTCGAAAATATGGGTGAAAGCGAAATTCAAAATGAAAGTTTAATGTTTCACCCCGGTGCCATTATTGGTATTTTTGAACCATTGGGTGGTTACTCACGTGCAAGAATGAAAGAAATCATTGAAAAAAAAGAATTTGATGAAATTTTAAAAGTTAGTTTTAACAAGAATATTTACCAAGAAACAATCACCAAAACAATAAATAATCCTAACTACACAATTTTTAAAATTACACCTTCAAACTTATCTCAAGACAAAGCAATTGTTTCATCATTAAATCAAGATACGATTATTTGAGGTCCACCAGGGACAGGCAAATCACAAACCATAGTTAATTTAATCACTAATATTTTAATTTATAACAAAACTGCTATAGTTGCTTCGCAAAAAAAGGCTGCCTTAGATGTTATTAAAGAAAGAATGGGTATTTTGCAATCATTTTGCCTTTTTGCTTTAAAATCTAAAAATATCAATAAAAATAAGTTTTATGAACCAATTATTAAATACCTTGAATTATTGGAAAATTTCAAAAATCCAATTAATTCAAGCGAACGAACACCCATTATTAGTCAACAAGAACAAAAATACATTTATTTAATAAATGATATTTTAACAAATAAACATATTCAATCAATCCTAAGGGCTTATTATTACTTAGCAAAACATAAACAAGATCCAAATTATATAAGCGATGTTGAAATGTTAATTAATTTACCAAATGATATTTTATACCCTGAATATGAATATTCCCACGGTCAAATTCTTGAAATTTTGAAAAAAGAAAACAAAATAAAATGATTAACCTTTTTACCAAAATATCGCAAGCTTAAAATTGTTGCTGAAAATATCGAATCACATATACCGAAATTTGATGGAAGTTTTTCAGATTTAATCACTTTTTTTAATGAATTACCGCAAAATTCTCTGGATAAAGAAACCATTAATAAACTAAATGAAATTATTGAATTAACTAAAAATTTAAAATATCAACAATTTATTTGAGACCAAAAGATCTTACATAAAATTATTTTAGAACGAATCTACAACCGCCTTACTAAATTAGATGAAAATGATAGCAAAGAATATCAGGAATTTGCACAGCATGTACGCATTAAAAACCTAGAACCGCAAAAATTCATGAAAAAATTTGCCAAATTGCTAAAAGTAATTTATCCAATTATTGTAGTTACTCCTGACACTGATTTAGCACATTGAACTAAAGGCGAAATTGACTATGCAATCTTAGATGAATCTAGTCAAATTTTTATCGAAAAGGGACTACCAATTTTATATTTAGCTAAAACTAAAATTTTAGCAGGAGATCCAAAACAAATGAGCCCAAGTAATTGGTTTGGTCGTCGCAGTACTGATGATAGTATTTTTGGAAAAGTTGAATCAATATTAGATTATGCTTCATCTCTAAATATCACTAAAATTTTATTAGATAAAAATTACCGTTCAAATTATTCTGAACTAATGTCTTTTTCATCAAAACATTTTTATAACTCGCAATTAGATGTGATTGATACAAACGCTGATAATATCAATGATGCAATTGAAGTATATCAAGTAGAAGGACAATGAAAAGACCAAAAAAATGAAGTTGAAGCTTTAAAAGTTATCGAAGTCTTAAAAACAAATTTAAAAAAATATAATAAAATCATTATTTTAGCTTTTAATATACAACAAAGTGATTATATTAACAATTTATTGCTTAATAAATACCCAGAGCTTTATGATGATATTACTGAAAATAAAATTATGATTCGTAATGTTGAAAATATCCAAGGCCATGAAGCTGACTTAGTTATTACTACTGTATCATATGATAAATTTACAAGGTTTTCTTCAACATCAATTTGTAAGCCAAACAGTGGTAAAAATACTTTAAATGTAGCGATAACTCGCGCAAAAGATAAAATGATTGTTGTTAAAACAGTTAAAGCATCTGATATTAAATTACCTGAGAATTATTCTGAAGATTTAGAAATCTTCAAAAAATGGTTGCAATTTTTAGAAAAAACCAGTATCCAACGTAAACAAGATGTTTATGACTCCCTAAATCAAAATGATAATCCGGTTGATGATTTACAATTATTTGATTTAAAAGCTAATAAACAAAAAATTATTAGTAATTTAGAAAATTCTAAATGATTTATTGAATTAGTAAAAAATAGTATTAATAAATGCATATCCAACCAAAATCAATATGAAATATTTGAAAATTATATTGTTGGTTCTTTGAAAATAGACTTACTAATTACCAAAAATCAAAAACCTTTTAAGGCAATTATTTTTGATTCCTTTACTAACTTAAACAACGAAACATATATGGATATTAGAGACCAATTCCGTTTCTTAAAATCCAAAAAATATGATGTACACATAATCTCACCTATTTCATGAATTCATCAACAAAATGAATTAGAATATTGATTTAACAATGAAGGAAATCAAGAAAATAATAAAGAACTAAAACCAAGTTTAACCTACATTTTGAACAAAGGTGAATTAGACTACTTTTTAAAAAATGAAAATAATGCACAAGTTGAAAAACAATTAGAAAGTGCAACTTTTGCAAATCAGTTAAAAACAGTTGATAAAGAAATAGAAAAAGTAGTTGATATTCAAAATATCAGCCAGCATGTTGAAAACACTAAAATTAAGAATGAAGTTATACAACAAAAAAACGTCCAAAGCCTTGAACAAAAAATTTCAAATAACCAATCTCCAAAACAAGATGAACAAGATCTAGCAATTCAAATAAATGAAGATGATTATAAAGAAGATGGCGATCAAGATATTCAAGCAAGTGAAAAAACCACAGACATTCAAAACCAAGATTTTGAATATTATGATTTTTCATTTGAAGATGATATATTAAATAAACCAAATATAGAAAATGAAAAAACTTTAGTTAATGATCATCCAATCAACGAAGATGAATTACGTAAAGAACTTGATTTAATCATAAATTCAAATGAACCAAATCAAAACACTAACAATGAAAAAGAATTGAAAAATTAAACTAAGAGAAAGATATTTGTATGTATGAAAATAATTCACTCAACTTAGAAAATATCCTGGGTTTTTTATCCAAAAAAATTAAAAAAAATATCATCATGCATTTATTTACGTGCCACGAAAATGAATGTGATGTGATGACAATTGTTAATGTGTTAAATGCAAAGCAATCTAACATTTCTAAGCATTTAAATGATTTGAAAAAAGCTCAAATAATTTCAGCTAGCAGGAAAGGATTGTATTCATATTATTATTTAAATGATACTTTTGTTAAAAAATTTAAACCATTGCTTAAATCAATTTATCAAATTGATTTAGAGCGAAGTTATGAATGTGAGTGTATTAGAGATGGCCACGACGTTGAAAACTAAAAATAAAATTAAAATTTGAGATTTTACTAAAGGCATTAGGTTTTTAATTTTCGTAACAATAGCCCTTATTTGTATTCAAATCATTTTGGAAGTTATGACTCCAAGGTATGTGCAAAACATTATTAATATTATTTCGCTAGATAAATGAGAAGGACAAATAACAAAACAACAAGCTATTTATCAAAACGCAGGTTACTTATTTTTATTTATTTTTTCAACTTTGTTTATTTCAGTATTTGTCCAAGTTGTTTTAGTATCTAAATATCAAACACAGTTTAGTGCAAATATTAAAAATAAATTATTTGAACAAATTCAAAGTTTTTCACCACAAGACTTAAACCACTTTTCAGTTGGAACAATCTTAAACCGGTTAAGTAATGATGTTGGTTCAATGGAAAGAACTCTGCAGTTAGGAGTTACATCTGTTGTTCGCTCGATCTTTATGTTTTCGAGTGCCTTATACTTTTCATTAAGTGAATCAACCCAATTATCATATGTTTTTCTCATTTCAATTCCAATTTGTTTTGTTATGTTTGCAATTATGTATATTGTACGTAAAAATATCCGCAAACTATTTAAATATAATGATCAATTTAACCAGAAATTGCAAGAAAACTTACATTCTTTAAAAACAATTAAAGCTAATGTTACCGAAGATTTAGAAACTAAAAAAATTCAAGATCATACTCAAAAATTAATGAAATCTAACTTAAAAATTGTTTTAGTTAACTCTTTCGGTGAAACTTCATTTATGACAGTCATTTATATGTCGTTGATTTTATTAGCTACTATTGGTGTTAATTTATTTTTAAATAATAAAATAGATGTTGGGCATATTGTTTTATTTGGAACATATATTTGAATGATTACTTCTTCATTTTTAGGAATTTTAAATATTAGCTACAATATTTTTATAGCAATCCCTAGTTCAAAACGACTCAGCGAAATATTAAACCACAAAACTCAAATTAAAAATGTGGCAAATCCTATTAAAGATTTTATAATCCAAAAAATTGAATTTAAAAATGTTTCATTTAAATACCAGCAAAATAAACAAAACACTTTATCTAATATTAATTTTATTTTAGATAAGCATACTTCATTAGGAATAATTGGTAAAACAGGCGAAGGTAAAAGTACTCTAGTTAACCTATTAGCCCGCTTTTATGATGTTACTGAAGGCCAAATATTGATTAATGATATTAATATCAAAGAGTATGATTTAGATAGATTGCGTGAAAAAATATCAATTGTTTTCCAAGAAAATATTTTATTCTCAGGGACGATTAAATCAAATTTTACCTCAATTAAGAATAATGTAATTGATAAAGAAATTTATGATGTTTTACAAAAAGCACAAATTTATGACTTTGTAATTAATAGTCCAGAACAATTAAATACTCTAGTTAATCAAAAAGGTTCAAATTTTTCAGGTGGTCAACGCCAAAGACTAGCAATTGCCAGATCATTAATTAAAAATCCTGATTTATTAATAATGGATGATGCAACTAGTGCATTAGATTTTAAAACAGAACAAAGCATAAAAGAAACAATTAATCAAATTGATAATTGTCTGAAAGTTATTATTTCGCAAAAAATTAGTTCAATTAAAGATTGCGATAAAATTATAGTATTAGAAGATGGAATGATTAGCAATTTTGGTAATCATGATGAATTACTAGAATTAAATAAGTTTTATAAAGATATTTATTCATATCAAAATTCAATTATAGAAAGTTTTTAATTATGTATTCAAAATATATTAAACATGATAAAAATTTAGTAAAGCGCATTTTTAAACTTCTGTGATCTAATAACAAGCTAATTTTAATCTTAGGGATCTTTCTATTTTTAGTTGCTTCAATTGGAATGCTTTATAACCAAATTTTTATTGGTAAAGTTATTGTTGATCTTGTTTTAAAAGATTATTTAGACCCAAATGCTATTAGAGATCCAAAAACTTTTAATTGACATTTTTTTACTTTAGTAATTGTTTTGTCAGCATTACTCTTCTTATTTGCAATTATCTTTAAATTCATTGGAACTTGATTTTTAAACTTGGTAACATTTAAAACAACTAAAAAGATTCAAGATCAACTTTACTATAAAATTCAAAAATTGCCAATGGATTATGTAAATAAAGAAATGAAGGGCTCAATCATTGTTGCCTTTACATCCGATATTGAGACTTTAAAAGGATTTTTTAGAGATGTAATTCCCAATATTCTAAATTCAATTTTAACTCTTTCAGTTTCAATTATTATGATGGTAACTTTAAGTTGGCAATTAACCTTAATTATGCTTTGTTTCTTAGCATTAATTATTGTTTCATCATATTTTATTATGAAACATTCTAAAAAAGCTTTTGGAAATGAAAGAAAGCAAAATGCCATTGTAACAGCATTTGTTGAAGAATCTCTTAGCAGCTTTGCCACAACTAAAATTTTTAATAATTCAAACCAGATTGTCGAAAAGTACCATAAACTAACCAATGAGCACAAAAAAATAAGTCACAAAACTTACCGCTTATCTGGAATGTTATTTCCTGTATCATTTAACATTGGTTTAATTTGTTATGGAACAATTGCTGTTTTTGGATCAATTTTATTTGTTCAAGGTAATTCAGCTGGTCTTGGTTTAACAGTTGGTACTTTAGTTTCTTTTACTCAATTTGCCAAATCATTTGCACATCCTGTGTCAACAATCATGATGCGAGCTAACGATATTTTAAAAGCCATTGAAGGCTCAAAACGTATCTTTGGGATTATAGATCAACAAGATGAAGAAGACCAAGGTGAGATTTATCTCAAAGAAGAAAATGATAAATTTTATTGAGTTAATAAGCAACAAGATAAACTTGCAAGTTATCAAGGTTTAATTGAATTTAAGAATGTCTCCTTTGCATATGAAAATATTGCTACCATAGATAATATTAGTTTTACAGTGCTCCCAGGTCAAAAAATTGCATTAGTTGGTAAAACCGGGGCAGGTAAAACAACAATTGTTAATTTACTTGGTCGCTTTTATGAAGTTAGCAGTGGCGAAATTTTAATTGACAATATTAACATTAAATTAATCAAAAAAAGTTCCTTAAGAAAACTTTTTGGCTTTGTACTCCAAGACATTCAAATCTTCACAGATACAATTGAAAATAATATAACCTATGGAGCAACTAAACCATTTAATGAATCATTATTACAACAAGCAATTGATAATTCAAATTTAACAACCCACATAGAAAAAATGCCACAAGGTACAAAATCATATTTAATGAATCATAATTCAAGTTTATCCCAAGGACAAAAGCAATTAGTTTCCATAGCAAGGGTAAATTATCAAAATCCTCACATTATTATTTTAGATGAAGCTACTTCAAACATTGATTCTTTAACTGAATTAGAAATTCAAAAATCAATGGATAAATTAACTAACAAAACGACAACAATTTCAATAGCCCACCGGCTAAGTACAATAATTAACTCAGATTTAATTTTAGTTATCGATAAAGGTAAAATACTAGAAAAAGGAACACACAGTGAATTATTGCAAATAAATGGTAAATATACGCAAATGATACAAAGTTCACAAACTTAAAAATAATAATTTTTATCTTTTTTTAAAAACTCACACTAGTTAGACAGGGAATATTCAAATAAGCAAATTATTTATACTTGTTTAGTCGGCGTGAGTTTTTTACTATTTATCCAGGTATGCTTTTAAATATGAATAATTATATCAATTATATAGGTTTTAATAATCTTCATTTTTTTGTCATCTACTATTTGAAATATTAATTTTTTTATTTAATAAGGTAAAAATTACAAAGTTATTGATGCTAGGCACCGCTTCGCGTTTATATCAGTTAATATTATTGTTTATAATATTTAGTATATCTTTTTTATCATAAAAAAAAGAATGCATTAATCAACACCAAACAACTTTGGTGATATCAGAGTAATTTGCATAAATATAAATTTTGCTATCCTATAAAAAACAATAAGCATCTTTATTATTTATTTAAATTAATATAAATAATTATATAACCATAAAGCCTAAAATTACCTTATGTTTTACATAACTATTTATAAAATTTTTAATCTTAATAATATATTTAATATTTAGATTTATATTTATTTTATGTTAAAATTACTTTATGAAAAAATTAGGAATTATATTAGATGCTTTTTCTTGTTTAACAAAGCAACAAGCACAAGAATTAGGTTACAAATTTTTACCCTTACAAGTAGAAATTGATGGAGTAACATACCTTGATGGTATTGATGATCGCCAAGAGTTATTAGAAAAAATTTCTAAAGCTAATAAAGTTTTAACATCATTGCCAAAACTAGATACAATTGAACAAATATTAAAAGATGCTTCGGAAGAATTTGATGATGTAATTTTTGTGGGAATTTCTTCAAAATTATCAGCAACTGCTAACACAGTTCGTACAATTGGGCAAGAACTTGGTAATATCCACGTTATGGAAAACCATTTAATTGGGGATCAAATAACTAAAACAGTTGATTATTTAAAACATTTATATGAACAAAAGAATTATACAATTCAACAATTATATGAAGAAATGGTGTGAATTAATGAATCATCTATAACAAACATTGTACCTGAAAATATTGATCACATGATTAAAGGTGGTAGACTATCAAGTTTTAAAAAATTCGTTTTAACTAAAATACCAATGTTGCCTATTTTAAGTTATGAAGAAGACGGTAGTGTTAAACTAGCAAGTTTAAAAAGAAATATTACAAAGGCAATCCAAAAAGTTATTGAGGGCATTGTGGAGTATTGTGAAGAACAATCATCTAAAATTAAAGATAAGAAATTTGTAATCACTTTTATTCATGGTATTAAGCAAGAACTTGTAGATATTGTAATGAATAACAAATACTTTAAAGTTAATCCTCAATCAATCTTCTTAACACCTTCTGTAATTGCTGTTCATACTGGCCCTGAAGCAATAGCATTAAGCGTAATGCCGGAATTAAAATTTGATAATGAATAATCGAATAGATAAAATTGAAAAAGAAAACAACCAAATTCAAGAAATAGAGCAAATTATAAAACATCACCAAAAAAATAGTAATTTAGATAAATATAAAAAAATTAAATTTCATTTAATCTTTTATTTTAGTATTATTTCAATTATTCTATTGTTAATAGTTATTGGTGTTATCTTTTTCTTCTTATACAAATATACTGTGTAAAGTTTCTATGGAGTATATCCTAGAAACTTTTATTAAAAATAACATGGCCTTAGCCATGTTATTTTAGTTTATTTTTCAATTTTAAAACCTTTTTTCTTTAAAATATTTAAAACAGATTGATTCATTTTATCTTGTACTTTAACTGTAAGGTTAGAAACATTCCATAATGAATCTTCTTTAAGTTCAGTTAATGAGGAAGGTAAATGAATTTTTCTTAAACTTGTTACACTATTTACAAACCATTGTGGTAATCTAGTGACACCTTCAGGTATAATGATTTCATTAATATTTTTCAGTTGTGCAAAGGTATGTTCTTTAAAATTGGCATTTTTATGTACCGTAACAGTTGGGCCAATATTATTAGGAACAAAAACTAATCTTTCAAAGTTATTAGTGTATAAAATGCCACCATAAGATGCAAACCAATAACTACCTGGTTCTACGTTAATTTTTTCTAAATATGGGTTATTGAATGATTGTTTTCAATCTTGAATTTCACGAACTGTTTTAGGTAAAGTAAATTCTTTATTTGTAAGTTTATTAGGAATAACTAATAATTTAGTCATCTCTTTGTTGTATAAAATACCATCTTTAGCACTAAAATGCTTATTATGAGGATTAACAGTAAATTCAACTACTTCACCAGTTCCGCCAGCATAATCAATTTGCTCGATATGTTCACCAATGTATAATTTTTTGCTTTCCTTTAATGCTTGTGATGAAATACTTGTAACTTTTAAATCATTAATATTATCAGCATGTTTTTGATTTTGATCCGCATTTTTGTTTTTATTACCATTAAGAGCAAAGCCACGATAATATTTATATTCAAAGCCATCTTTTACATATGGCGAATTTAAAATTTCAAATGACCTATGGTCTTTAGCAAAATCATCATTTGTCTTAGCGTAGTAACTTTGGCCCCAAGTAGCATCAGAATGGAAAAATTCTTTTTTATCTTCGTCAAAAACAATATTTCATTGGTGATATCCATATTTTGATCAACCGATCACAACTGCACTTTGGACATTTAAAGAATCAAGCATTGCTTTGTATAGGTTGCTAAAACCACCGCAAACAACTATTAATTTATTCATAGCTTCAACAGGGTCAATTGAAGCAGTTTGATCTGCACCTTGTGCATATTTTAAATTAGCTGTAAGTCAATCAAAAACAGCTTTTACTTGATCCATTTTTTTATCTTTTCCTTTGGTAATATCTTTTACTTTATCATCAATAATCTTGCGGTTTTTAGAAATTCCGTCTTTTCCAAGTTGCTTGATTAAAGCTGGGTCATTGTCATCATAGTACCTTTTAATTTGCTCGGCACTAAGGAATTTTAAATAACTCATAGCTTCTAAATTAATTTTAGCATTTGCAGGTACTTGGTTAGAATAATTTAATGAAAGCAAATCTTCTCTTTTTCCTTTACCTTCTTTATGTTGCAAGTCAGATTCAGTATATGAAACCTCGGGTGCTGATTTATACTTACTTTTAGCTTCATTAAAAGATAAAGATAATTTATTATATTGTTGCTTATATAAATCTTCTGAATTTACTGGGTGATTTGTAACTAAATAATAATTAGTATCATCAATTATTTGATTTAATGAATCTCTGTACAATTCATACTTTAACTCAGACTTTAATTCATCTTTTAAAAATATTTGAACTTCAGTTAATAATTGTTCATATTGTTGTTGGTTTTTATTTGCAGGTTTAGCAGGTTCTTCTTTTTTTGGAAACTCTTGCTGAGATTTTGAAGGTGGAGATGTAACAGTATCTGATTTTTTTTCTTCTTGATCTTTAGAACCTGGATTAGTATCTAACGAATTAGTATTTTTCTCGTTTTCACGTTCCTTTTGTGTTTTTGTAGAGTTCGGGTCATTTACTGGTGGAGGTGTTGGATCAGACTTGCCAGGATTTGGCTCAGTCTTTGGTGTTTCAGGGTTAGGATTTGTTTCCTTTGTTCCAATAACTGGTTCTTTAGTCGGATCTTTTGGCGCTGGGGTAGGATCACTAGGTGTGGGTGTCGTTGTTCCATTACCTGCTCCTGGTTCAGGAGCAGGTGCTGTGCAACTAGCAATGGCAAAAAGCGGAGCAGTTGCACCAAAAATAAGAAATTTCTTTAGTTTTTTATGCATAATATTCCTTTCTATATTTATAGAATTTATAAAAAAACGAATTTTTATGTATATATTATATAAGAAAATTATATTTTATTTATTAAATTTAAATTCTTCAGGAATATTATTAAAACCTGTAGGGAATAAATTAGTTTTAGAATCAGGGTATATTTGACCCATAGCTTGGCGATATGAGTTAATTTGAAGATTGCCTCCTCCATATATTAAATCGTATTGTGGTAAATTATATTCTCCGAATAATCCTTGGTAATTAAATCCTTCTGATCTAAAGGCCGCTAATAAACCAGTACGAGCAGCAGAGTTTCCAGAATGGAAAACACCAACAAGCTCATTATTTTGATTTCTAAATGATGTCCCACTAGCTCCACCATATGGAACATATTGCTTAGGTAAATAATTTAACCCATACCCAATTAATTTATCATTTCCTGAAACATAAAAGTCTTTACCAGTATGAGTTGCAGTTAAAAAAGCATCAGTAAGTCCTGGTTTATTAGTAAAAGTACGATAACCAAGTGAACTAGATAAATAATTACCTAAATCTTTATAACTTTGCTCATATTCATCTTTATGCCAATAAAACTCAGGGTTTGAATTTGTTCAAAGCGAATATGTATCCATTCTGGTACGGTAATTTTCACTTTGATTTGCACCTGATCCATCTTCATTTAAAAAGAAATAATCTTCAAATGATAATGGGTACCCAACTGAATATAGTTCGTTCCCTTGGTACTGTTTTTTAGTTTCATTAGTTGAAATTAGTTCGCGGTCAATTTGAGAATAGTCTTGTAAGTATGATTTTTGTAAAAATTTAATATGTTTATCTTTGGTGTTTGCATAATCATTAGTAATTAGTTTTGCAAATTCATCAGGTTTATTCTTGATTTGATCATATTCATAATCTAAATTTGAGCTAGCATTTGTCGAATAATCATAGGCTCAAACATTATCTGAATTAACGTGGCTAAAATCAAATTCTAGCACTGCAAAATCCACAAATTCTTCTAAATTTTCGTATTTTGCTTTTTGTTCTGGAGTTAAAAAATCAGCAGGTTTTGAAGATAAAAAGTTTTTTCCTTCAAAAACTTTTTTTACCATAGATTGAGCAACACCATTTCTAAAAGTAAATTGTTCAAAATCTATATCAGTGCTTACTGCGGAAAATTGTTTATCTAAATTAATATTATTTTTTAATTTAGCAATACTTACATTCCGAGTTTGTCTCGTAAAATTATCTGCAACGTGTAAGTTAGTTCCAAAATATCATTTAGTTGGATATTTCCCATCCTCAGAAATTTGATAATCTAAAATCCACATTGTTCCAGCAGAAGATTGAGTTGATCCTTCCACTGGATTAGTAAATTGTACGCTATAAGTCTGCATTGCTGCCGTTTTATAATGTTCATTAACTAAAGTTCGTGCAAGGCCACTATATCTCCATTGGAAACGCCCAATTGAATCCGCACGTTCAGGTCCTTTTTCAATTTCTCCACCTTCTTGCATTGCCAGACCTAAAAATTCTCCATTAGTGTCATATTTTGGTAATGTAAAACCCTTAATATAAGAAGATTGATATGTATCTAAACCTAATTCTTTAGCTTTTTTATCAAAATTATTTATTGCTTCTTTGTTAGAAGCAATATTTAAATCTAAGCGGTAATCAAGGGGCGAAATTCCTTTAAATTGTAAATGTGCCATCAAACTATTTAAATATAACACATTATCCATTTCATAACGTTGTTGATGGTTTAAATGTTTATATAAAACATAATCATGGTTTAAATGCTCATGGTTTTGAGGATCGTTTTTATCATATGCATTATTTTTTTTACCATCAATTGGGTTAAATTTAAGTCCAGTAATAAGTTTAGATCTTGTAAATACCTCGCTTGGATTTGTTTTATTTGTAAAAGTAATAATTAAATTTAAAGCTCCTAGTCAATCAGAAATATTTTGGCCTTTTTGGTCTACAAAATAATCAAATTTTGTAACATTGTAATTATATAAATTGGCATTTTGACCTTTAACATTAATTTCCAAATCCGCTAGTTTTAAATCAGTTGGATAAATATCTTCAAGTTTCTTTGAATCATTAGAATGTTTTGTAATTTCAAAGTCAACATAACCTAGTTTGTCAGTTTTAAATTCTATGGGCTGCGCTATTTGCTCAGAATGATATTTAACAGTAGTATCTTCATAAAATAACTGAGCTTTAGTTAAAGAACTGAGTGAGTTAGGCACTTCAAAACTTCCGGCATATACTCCATATGAAACTGATCCATTAACTAAGTCAACTTTAACAGTATCATTAAGTAAAATATGGAATTTACCACGTTTTAAATCTTTTTGGTTTTGGGCATGGAATCAAAAATCCACTTGACGTGAATAAGGATCAAGTTGCACTAAATTAAAATGGTTTAAACTTTTAGTGCTAGTAACTTCTGGCGATTTTTGGGTAGTATTATTACCAGGATTTTTTGGTTGACTATCATTATTATTATCTGGATCATTTACAGCTGGCGGCAGTGGAACAGGATCAGGTTCTGGGTTTGGTTTTTCTGACTCTTTTTGTGTTGGATTGCATGAACTAAGAAAGAACAAAGGACTTATAAGTGATGAAACACTAATAAGTCCCTGTAATATTTTTCTTTTTCTCATTATTTAAAATTAACTATATTGCATTGATGATTCAAGTTCTTCATCAGTAGGAATAGTTAAGTTTGATCCAACATATTGGAAAATTTCAGGACTTTGTTTCAAGTATTTTCCTTCAAGAATTCTGATAACAGAGTCAACTGTTTCGTTAAGTGGCACAAAAACCCCCGGTGATTTAGTAAAGTGTTCAGTCATGAAGAAGTTTTGAGTAAAAAAGTTTTCAAGTTGTAAAGCTTTTTTAACTGTGTTTTTACTTTCATCATCCAGTTCATCAAAACCTAAAATTAAAATAACGTCTTCTAAATCCTTGTAAGCTTTTAAAATTCTCTTAGCCTCAATAATTGCATCAAAGTGTTTTTTGCCTAATAATTCAGCAGTAACTGAGTTGGATTGACTAGCTAACGGATCAAAAGCAGGGAAAATATTTTTAGCAGATTGAGCACGAGATAAAACTAAGTTTCCATCTAAGTGGTTAAATACGGCAACTGCTGATGGATCTGACAAGTCATCCATTGGTAAAAACATTGTTTGGAATGAGGTAATTGATCCATTTTCGTTTTTAAATAAACGATCTTCAACTGCCGCAACATCACTTTCTAAAGTAGATTGATATCCACCAACTGATGGACGTTTTCCTAAGGTAGCACTTGTTTCATTTTCAGCTTGTAAGAAACGGTAAATATTATCAACGAATAAAAGCACATCTTGGTTATGTTGATCTCTTAAGTATTCGGCAGCTGTTATTCCAATTGGCACAATTGACATACGAGCACCAGGTGATTCATTCATCTTAGAAATATACATAACTGATTTGTCCATTAGGTTTGAAGATTTAAGCTCATTGTATAATTCAATTGCTTCCCTTGAACGCTCACCTGAACCAATGAAAATGTTTGATGTATTAGGTGATTGACGGTTAATGTTGAAAATCATTTCCTTCATTAAAACTGTTTTACCAACACCGGCTCCACCAAAAATACCGATTTTGTATCCTTTGACAATTGGAATAAAGAAGTCAATTGCTTTAATACCAGTTTCAATAAATTCAAATTCACGAGTAAGGAAACGAGTGTTATTGATAGTTGAATTCATTTCAACTTTAAGTGGAAGGTATTCTTGTGGTAATAATGCTTCACCTCTAAATGAGTAAATGTTATTAAGCGAGTCTTTACCAACTGGAACCATAAAGCTATGTCCAAGGTTTGTAACAACATCGCTAATTGAAATTTCTTGTGAACTATAAATTACAATAGCTCTAACAGTAGTATCATTAAGCACTCTTTTTACTAATAAATAAGTTGCACCATTATGTAAAGTTAATAAATGGTTTACTTTTGGTAAGTTATCTTTAGAAAATTCTATTTCAAGAACGTCTGACCATAAACTTAAAATTTTTCCGTTCATTATTTATCTCCTAATTTCATTGCTAATTCTTCAAGGTAACTTTCTTCAAAGTCAACAAATTCATGGTCAATGGTTATATCTCAATTATAACCATTATATTTAGCATATTGTTTTAAAGCTGATGCAAAGAAAGTTCTTACTAAGGCATCATCATAAACTTCAGTATCATTAATAATCTTATTATATGCATTTTGTGCTTGATCATTAGTTTGAATTAATAAATCAATAAATTGCAAGGCCCTTTCCTGGTCTTTTATGCCGTTAAATAATCCCCATGAGATTAATTTAGAAGTAAGCAATACTGTTTTTTTAGAATAAATTGCAAAGCCTTTTTGATTAAATAATTTTTCAATTAACTTACCTTTGTTTAATAGTTCAGTAGTCTCTTTGTTAAATTCGTAATCTAACATTGAAAGTTTTAAGTGACGTTTGTATTTTCTATATGCTTTACCAACTTCGGCAGCTACTTTAGTAACGCTACGGCTTTGCACGCTTGATCCAGTACGCGAAACAGATAGATCAATGTTAATAGCTGGCAAGATTCCTTGTGAAAATAAATCGGCACTAGTTACAATTTGACCATCAGTAATTGAAATGATGTTAGATGATACTAATGAGGTAATATCTCCATCAATAGTTTGTAAAATTGGCAAGGCAGTAATAGTTTTTCTATTTTCAAAACTTCCTGAACGCTCTAAAAGTTGTGAGTGTGAGAAAAAGGTATCTCCTGGCATAGCTTCTTTACCAACTGGACGGTCAGTTAAAAGTGCAATTTCACGAATAATGTTTGCATGTTTTGTTAAATCATCAAAGACAACCAAAACATCATGTTCGTATGATAAGTTTTCAGCATGTGCCATTCCTATGTATGGTGCAAGGTATTGTTCAAAAGCACTTGTTGAAGACGCATCGATAATAATTGTATTTTGCATTGCTCCATATTCACTTAAAGTACGGTAAATTCTTGAAATTGCTTCACGTTTTTGGCCAACTGCGACATAAATTGATTTAACACCTTCCTTAGCTTGGTTAATAATTGTGTTAATAGCAATATGTGTTTTACCAGTTTGACGATCACCAATAATTAATTCACGTTGTCCTTTACCAATTGGTATAAGTAAGTCAACTGATACAATACCAGTGAATAACTGATCTTTAAGTGTTTTAACTGACATTAAGTCGTGGGCGAGTTCAAAAACTTTAGCTCCTGTTGGTTGTGTATATAAATAGTTTTTCTCAGGTGTTGGAAGTACTTTGTTTCCAAAAATGTCAATAACATTTCCAAATAAATCACTTGGTGTATCAACTCTAGCATCATCATTTTCTAACACAATTTCAGCACCAATTTTAAGTTGAGCTTCTTTTGTATTAGCTAATAAAAAGGCTTTGTTTGCTGTCGCATTTATTAACATTAATTTAACTTCAGTATTATCTAATAAATGATAAAACTGTCTTTGTTTATATGGGAATTCCCCAGTAACTTCTACTATATAATCAAATATAGATGTAATTGTTGGATTTTTATTCATTTTTCCTCCTATAATCCTAAAATATGTAAGACAATACCTACAATAATTGCAACAACAAATGATGTTGCTAATAAAATTGATAATTTTCTATATTGTTTTCAACGGTCTGTTGTAAATGCTTTTATAAGCACAAAAATGTTTGCGATGCTTGCTATAAGTCCCATAACTCAAAGCGAAATTCCAAATCCCATAATTATGCTACCATTAGTCTTAACTTCTTGGTTATTACGTTTAATAATCTCTTTATATGCAGCTTGTTGCTCACCTTCAGCAGAGTTAGACACTGGTTCTTGAGATTGAATGTTTTCTTGGGCATTAGCACCAGCTGGAATATTTGGTTGAGTAGATTGGCTTTGCGATGTTTGAGTTTCACCAATTACTTTTTGTAATAGCAATAATTCTTCAGAAACTATTTTAATATTTTGAATGAATCTTTCATACCATTTTGTAACATTAAATGTTGAAAGATCAGTTGATTTTCTAAGTTTATAAATTTTGGTTTCTAAGTTAGAATAAAAGGTGTTGATATGTTTAATGTCAATTCCTTTTTCTTTTAGTTGACCTTCTAATTTATCGTTACGAGTAATCCGATTTTTTAATAACTCTTTTTTACGGTTTAAAGCATTAACTAACCAATAATAGTAAGGTAAGTTATTAATTTGCGAAGTTTTCATTGAAGCTAAGGTTAACTCAGTTAAGTTATCTTCAAAACCAGAGCTATTTAAAACTGTTTTAGAAACTTCATTTAAGGAAATATCATTTGCATATGCATTTTGTACAGCTTCATAATTTTTAATAAATGATGCAGTGTTAATTAATTGCACACCACTATTAACAATTTGAAATAAAGCATCAGATAGTTGATTACTTTCAAGATTTGTATAGTTTATTTTTTCATCAATTCCTAATGACTTATATAAGTCTGTAAATAATTTTGAAATTGTTTGGTAAGTTAATTCGGTTAAAGCCGCAGTTTTTTTATTATTATGAACTTTTACTTCTGCAGTATAAGTTCTATTCTTATCAACTTCAACTGTATCACTAAGTTTTACTTCAGCAATATATTTATCACCTTCTTTTTTAACACTTTGTACAGTATATTTATATCTAGTGTTAACAGGGTTTTTAAAGAAGAAAATTTCGTTATTAGAAGCAAATTTTTCAGCTATGTCACTATCATCCATCTGATGCCATTTAAGTTCAGGAGATAAAGGTGGAATCCCTTGTGAGATCTCTTGAGTTTTAACTGGATCTGTTGGTTTATCTTGATCTGGATTATCAGGATTATCTGGATCAGGTGGTTGTTGCTGTTGATGTTGTTCTTGCTCTTCTTTTGTTAATTCAATATTTTTTTCTAAGTCAAACTTAGAAATTCTAGGTTTAAATTTAGAAACAATATATTCATCTCATGAATTATAACCTTGTGGTGGTTTAATATCATATCTATTATCTTTTGGATCTTCGTTAAGTGATAAAAAATAATCTTTATCAATTTCTAGGGCATCTTCTTCTTTATAAATTAATTTATTAAATTCTTCTAATAAACTTTTTCCATATTTCCCAAGAGATTCTTCTAATTTTTTCTTATCTCATGAGTTAACTTGATCTTTACCACCATCAGGTACTTGAAAAGTTGTTCCTTCACCTAATGGAGTTTTATAATCAGTTGGGTTAGTTGATCCAACTCAAACCCCATTAAAATCTTCATTGTTATATTTAATGTTTGAGATATCAACGTTACGCTGGGTTCCAGCCACTAATGGGAAGATAATATTTAAATCCTTAGCCGAAGGATTTGCAATAATTTCATCCTTATTCTTTTTGAAAAAGTTTGAAAGAATGTTTAAGTAAGTAATTTTACTTAATTTCTTTTGAAAATCTGTTTCTTGAGTATTAATTCTTTGTTTTTGGTCGTCAACTCATGAAATAAAGTTGTTAACCGCGTTAGTAACCATTTCTTTAGTTGCATTTTCAGCAATTTCTTTAAATGAGTCGAAGTCTTCAGCATTTTTTGGTGGGGTTTGTGGAGCTTGTGTGCCTCCAGGATTTTGTTGCTCTCCCCCAGTTCCTGGGTTAGGATTTTGACCTTCACCTGGAGTTTGTGAAACTAAAGCTAAAGGTGCAAGTAAAGTTGGCGAAAGGGCTAATAAGTTAAACAGTTTTTTGAATTTTTTATTCATGGTTATTAACCTCCTCTAAATTCAATAACTTACTCATTGATAGTTTAAAGATTTCGTATTCTAAAAATTCTAATTCGAGTACTTCTTCGATTGATCAACCAATAAATTGGTTTGAAACTAAATCTGATACTCGTTGTTTTTTAGTAACCAAATCATTATTTAAAGCAATTTTTTGCTTTGTTTTTTTGTAAAAGTTAGGTTTTGAAAACGTTTTAATATTCATCATATTATCATGCGTAAGAAAACTCACATTCTCTAAGAACATAAAAAACGTGTTTTGCAATGTATTATTAACAAATTTTAATAAAAGTCTTGGGTAAGAACCAATTGAATTATCACCTAGTTTAACTCATGTATCTTCATCATTACTATTAATAAAAACATCATAATCATAAATGTTATCTTTCTTTTTATTGTTTAAGAAAGTTATCGAAATTTGTTTAAATGCCATTATTTGCCACCTTCCTCAAAAATAGTACGTTTTTTCTTGGTTAAGAAAGTTATTTCTTCAATTTGCTTTTCTTGTTTTACGCGGTTAATACGTTTAGTTAATAACAATAATTCATCATCAAGTTGTTTAAGTTTTTTATCAATTGTAACTAAATTGTTTTTAGCTGCATAAAATGATGATTCAGTAATAAGCGAATTAATAGCATTTTCTAAGAAAATTGAAATTTGTGACTCAATAAAATTTTCAATATTTGGATAAATTTCCGCAAATGATAAGAATTGTGAGTTTTGATCTACTCCAGATTCGGTATGTAATAATTTTGCTACGTCGAATGCTTCAAGTGGCAAGACTGTAAATACGTCTTTAAAGTTTTTGTTTGAGTTAAGTACGAAGTTTACTTTTGTATAGTTATTTTCGATAAATAGTATTTTAATTGTTTTAGTTAATAAAGTTGTTAAGTTCTTAAATAATGTATTTTCAAAATGTAATAATTGATTAAATTTATGTAGCTGCGCAAATGATTTGGCACGTTCTCCAATAGTAATCAAATCAATTTCGGATTTTTTAGCTCTTGCTAAAATTTCATTTTCATATCTTGTATATGATTCAGTACCATATTTTTGTTCTTCAGTAATATAAACATAGAGCTCTCTTGTTTTATGAAAAAGAAATTTATGAGTTGTAGGTTTGGAATCAGTTATAAAGTTATTTGAGATAGTATACTTAGATTTTAAAAACTTTAATAAATTAGAGTTAAGCAAAGCACTATCTAAGTAAAATGATAATTTTTTTGTTAAATTAAGGATGTTAATTAACAAAATATTTTTATCATTATTTACTTTTAATTTTATATTTTCTAGGTTCTGTTTCTTTTGGACTAGTTCCTTTATGTGCATTATTCAACTTTTGAAGTTACTTCTTGGTTAAAAAATAGTTTTAATGAATCAGGACCTTGAAAAATAAGTGTGTTAGGAATAAGCTCTAAATAAAAACCTCTTGAGATTAATTCGCTAATTTCTGTATTAAATGCTGTTAAAAGATTATTAATAGCATAATCTTCCTCATCAGTCACAAAATTA
This sequence comes from Mycoplasma sp. 10961, assembly GCF_055523525.1. Classification (NCBI taxonomy): domain Bacteria; kingdom Bacillati; phylum Mycoplasmatota; class Mollicutes; order Mycoplasmatales; family Mycoplasmataceae; genus Mycoplasma; species Mycoplasma sp. 10961. The sequence goes on along the minus strand of NZ_JBVFVD010000001.1, from coordinate 368,409 downwards.
ATCACATGATTATCTGAAAGGATTTCACCACTAGCAATTAGTGGAACCATTGTAACTTTTGAATATTTTAAATTTAAGTTAAACATAATTGTGAAATCCTTAAATTGAATATTGTGGCGCTCTCTAACAGCTTTTTCTAATCTATGTTTAATTGTTTTAAATTCAGGCGATTTAAAACCTAAATTATTTAACAATAATGGTTTGCTAATTATGGTCTCAAAAGATAAAATCTTAGAAGCGTTTTGTTCATAAACAGTTTTATATTGTTTGTATAAATCAAAAAGACCTTCTTCATTGATTTTTGGTGTTTTTTTAAATAATGTTGTTTTTCTCATATGCTAGTTTCCCTTCTTTAAACTAAATCTTTTTTCTTTAAATATTCTTAAGGTTACAAGAGTTTCTAACTGTAATGCTTGTACTACAAATAATGTAAATATTGAAGCTGCATATACAATAACGATAATTTTAATTACTGAAATTGGGGTTGGCACTGAAACCAAAACATAATTGTTATTAATTAATAATTGGTGGTTTAAACCTAAGATTAATAATAAAATAATTTTGAATGAAAAGATCATTACTAACATGATAAATGTTAACTTGTTAATAAATTTATTTACTAGTATGTAGTGAGTAAATGTGGAAATTGATAAAAGACTAATTACTAATAAATTAATAATCATAAAATTAGAATTTTCAAATTGAATTACAGATACCATAAATGGTAATCAAATTAATAATTGCGCTATTGAAAATCTAATAATTAAATTTGATGGGTTTTTTGTCTTAGTGTATTTTAAGTATGAAACTAAGAAATATAATCCAGTTGCTAGAATTGCTAATAGGATAATAATCCCATTGTTAAAATTATAAGTGGCTTCGGCACCTAAAATCGCAAATTTAGCAGGATCTTGCAGTAAAAGTGTTGCTAATCACACTGTCACTAATAAAGCAAATACAAGTGCAATTAAGAAAGAATCTTTATCTTGATGTTTGTAAATATTCTTTTCTGATAATTTTTGTAATTTAATTACGTTTGATCCGATGATTAAGAATATTACGAAAATAAATGAAACAGCAATAATAGCTAAATTACCAAAACTTTTAATATTAAATAATTGATCAACAAAGTTTCAATATTTTTGTTCATTTCCTGTTGTGTTTCTGAATAATCTTGCCCCATTTGCTTTTGAATATGAAACTCAAAGCAACACATTAAATAACACAAAAGTAGTTAATATAACTTGGGAAATAACCTGAATAATTAAAGGTCAAGTAGACTTATATAAAACAGGGTCTGACTTTCTTTTAATTAAAAAGTTATATATTTCAAAAGCAACGTTAATGAATAATAAGGGAATTAAAATATAAATTAATTCTAAGTATTGATATGCTCTAAATTTTACTTCCGCACCATTATCATTTTTGGTTAAAATAAATGTGTAAAATAAAATTAATGAAACAAGTGATAACAAAAAGTATAAAACATAGAATATTGAATAATGTTTTAATTTTTCTTTTTGCGTATTAATATTTGAGTAATTTTTGAAAATACTAAATAAAAATACAAACATTAAAATACTAAACCTTATTAAGACAACGGCATTGTTTTCTTGCTTTGTAATCGTTTCAAATGAAATAAAATCTTGCAAGTTTGCACTAGTGCTGTTAACTTTAATTAAAGTTGCTGGGAATAATGATTTGTCAAGTGTTAAAAATAGCGACAAAGCTCCAGCAAAAAAGAAAAGAATTAAGATAATTTTATAAATAAAAATTCATTGGTTCTTCGATTTAGAACTAATTTTAGAATTATAATTAACATAAATTCTTTTCTTCTCAAATAATTCATTTGTCATTGAATTTACCTCCTATATATTATTACATATTTAATTATACTTTATATTGTTAAATTCTGTATGCATAAACCTACAAACATAATATATTTTCATGCCTTGAATACAGCCTTAAAAAATATTTTTAGCTGTTTTTTTTTTTTTTTTTAGGAACTAAGTCGTTATAAAAGTCCTAAATCCACCTTTAAAATCACTAAAAAACCCTAGCTTAAACTAGGATTTTAGTGATGATATAAAATTGCTTTTTGTTTCATGTGTTTAAGTTTTTGTTTGTATTTATAATATGAATAATAGCGAATTAAAGAGCCCGAAATTAAGAATGCAAGGTATCCAAAAATAGTAAAGATCACTTCACTAGTTAAACTAGCACCAAAAATACCTGGTACAAAAAATGTAATTAACAAAAATGATGCTCATATAATTCCAGCAACATATGCCATTTTCTCTCAAAGAGGTATTCTTGTAATTTTTTTCTTCTTTTCCAAGATAAAGGCGACAATAAAGGTCATGATATCTTCAAGTAATAAAGCAATTGAACTCATGTTAATTACAGCATCAAAATAATCGCCTTGTTTTTCTTTGGGGGCTAGTAATACAATTAAACATAAAACAACCATTGATACAAGTGTATAAAAGGCAACAAAAATAATTGCTTTTTTGTATTCGTTATTTTTGTTCTTTAATGCTAAAGATTCAACGATTAAATTATCTTGAGCCAGTGGCACTAATTTTCGTGCACTTGAAACAGTTTGAGTTATTTTATAACCAATATCTCCAGATATAAAACCAACCACAAAGATGATTAAACCAAAAATTCCTAAAGATAAATTATAGTATTCATGAAACTTTTTATCAATAAATGCTTCGCGTAGTCCTAGCATTACAGAATAAGCAATCATGTAAAAAACAAAAACTAACCCGATTGCGCTAAGTAAAATTACTCTAAAATTTTTAAAATGCACATCTTTGGTCATAGCAGCCATGTCTTCAATTCCTGCAAAAGCAAAGATAAATAGTAGAGTACTAGAAAAAATAAGTTTGGTGCTGATATTTTTAGAACGCACAAAACTTTCATGGTAACCTAGATTTGTAATTTGGGTAATTAGTAAAATTAGTCCAAGTCCAAGGGCTAACCATTTTAAAATTGAACTTGCTAAAATTACTTTTTTACTAAGTTTTAAACCAAAAGTAGAAATAATAATTAAAATCCCAAATAATAATACTGCTAAGGGTCTAATAATTCAAATAATTATAATTAGGTTAGGTGTATTTGGGCTAAGAATATCTTCAATAATTCTTGACAAAAGCAAGGGCGAAATTGAAGATAAAATTGGTGATTGAATAAATTGGTTTCAGCCAATAAAGAAAATAAAATTACGTTTAAAAGAGCGATTAAATCTTTGATGCATTGATAATTTTGAATTTTTCTTCATTGAGTAAGTGTGATTTGTTATATCATCATCTATATTTCTGGCAAAGGCATATGATCCTCCGTAATGATCGCTATATACGTTGGATAAACGGGAAAATACTAAGGATGTTCCCAAAACAGTCAATAAAGATAATACAATAACAAGATAACCCCAATAACCAAGATTTAAAACACTGGTTATTGTGGTTATAAAACCTAAACCAACGATGAAGTTGATTGTAAAAAGTGTAAATGATTTGGCAGTAAAGTGCTTGCCCATACTATTCTTTAATTACTTTTAATGGTTTTTTCTTGTTGAAAATTACGTTGTATATTTCTTCGTAATTTTTAACAGGAATGTATGTTAATGTATTTTTTATTTCAGCTGGTATATCCCTTAAATTATTAATATTACCATATGGAATAAATACTTTTTGAATATTTTTTTGGTTTGCTGCAAAAGATTTTTCTTTTAATCCACCAATATCTAAAACTTTACCACGTAGGGTGATTTCACCAGTCATTCCATAAATTGGTGGAACTGGGAATTTTTTCAATGCAGAAATTAAGGCAGTTGTAAATGTTACACCTGCACTAGGCCCATCTTTAGGAACGGCGCCTTCAGGAACGTGAATGTGAATTGTATGTTTGTCAAAATCAAATCCACTAATACCAAATTTTTCAACATTAGAACGAACATATGAGACAGAAATTTGAGCAGATTCCTTCATAACTTCTTTTAATGATCCAGTGATTTTTATCTCTTCTTTTCCAGGGAAAATATTAACTTCGATCTGCAATGATGAACCACCAGTTGAAGTATAGGCAAGACCATTAACGGTTCCTGGTTTTTCTTCTTCAATTTCTTTATTTTTCTTGTAAAGAGCTACTCCTAATAAGTCTTCTAAGTCTTCAATTTCAACAGCATGATGTTTTGGTCAATCTTTTTGTTTAGTTTCTAACAATTTAACTGTTAATTTACGTGCGATTTTATCTAAAATACGTTTTAATCCCCGTACACCTGCTTCAGAAGTATAATGTTGAATAATATATTTAAGTGTTTCATCACTTAGTTGCAAGTAATCTTCAGGTAAAGCAACTTGTTGCATCGCTTTAGAAAGTAAATGTTTTCGAGCAATATGAATTTTTTCCGTTAAAGTGTAAGATGAAAGTTCAATAATTTCAACACGGTCAATTAAGGCGTGCGGAATACTTTCATAATAGTTTGCCGTTGCTATAAAGATTGCTTTAGATAAATCATATTCATGTTCAAGATAATGATCTTGGAATTTAGAGTTTTGTTCTGGATCTAAAACTTCCAGCATTGCACTAGCTGGGTCTCCTTTATTAGTTGATGCCATCTTATCAATTTCATCAAGTAAAATAACAGGGTTTGAAACTTCTGCTTTTAAAATACCTTTAATAATTTTTCCAGGCATCGCACCAACATATGTGCGACGATGACCCCTAATTTCACTCTCGTCATGGACTCCTCCTAAAGAAATTTTTACAAATTTACGTTGCAATGATTCAGCAATTGCTTTAGAAAGAGAAGTTTTTCCAGTACCAGGAGGACCAACTAAACAAATAATCGGAACATTATTGAATTCTTGAACTTTTTTATTATCTTCTTTAAATAAGTTTAAATCTACTTCTAGTTGATTATCGAGTTTGAGTTTTTTAGCAGATTTTCTCTCATTATTTTTTTGGTTAATAATAACTGCAATATATTCAACAATTCTTTCTTTAACTTTATCTAATCCATAGTGATATTTTTCTAAAACTGCGCGGGCATGTTTAATATCTAAAAATTCTTTTTGTGTTTTTCTTCAAGGTAATTTTTTTAATGTGGAAACAAAAGTTTTTGAAATTGAAGCTTCTGGGGAAGCTGGCATCATTTCGCTTGAACGCTTATTTTCTTCTGTAATTAATTTTTTAACTGAATCAGGATAAATTTGTGCTTTAGTTTTATCGCGTAAGTCATTTGCATATTCATCTTCCACAATTGGAACATTAATATTTGCTAGCTCTTCTTGTAAAATTTTAACCTTTTCACGAATTATGAATTCCTTATGTTGATTAGATACTTTTTTATTCATATTTTCTTGAACTTGTTTTGAAATTCCGGCAGATAACCCTAAAAATTCACTAATACGGCGTAAAATTTCTTGTAATTCTGATATTGAAAATTCATGATACATTGTTCCACGATCAAAATAATCATTATTTAAATATGAAATAGCACTTAATAAAAATTCTTTAGTACTTTCAAAACCATGTTTTTTAAAGTTATATTCAGTATATTTACCAACTAATTCTTCAAGGTAGTTAATTGAAGCATATTGATCAGAAAGAGGTTGATTAATAAAGAAAATTTCTTCAAAAGTTTTGCTATTATCAGCATCTCTTTCAATAGGGTTTTGTAATGATCTAAAAATGTCATAATATCTCATTAAATCATTTTCGTTTTGAGATGCATTTAGATCAGTAAATAAGTCTAAATCATCACGTTCACCAATTACACCAAATGAAATTTGACCTAGATCATATTTTTGTGCAATTTCTTCATATTGGATTTGTGGATAAAACTTATATGGAGCCTTTTGATCGCTTTCGTCGTATACAATTAAACCAATATCATCTACATCAAAATAACTTCTTGATTTAAAAATTATTTTATGTCATTTGCCATTTGGGGTGTTTACTTCAGCAATACGTAAAAATGTTGCTAAAATAGCACGCGAATCAATGGTATTTTTTTCATCATGATAGACGACAACAAAACTATCACCTTTTTTAAATCTTTTAAAAGCAAGGTGATCAGCATTATTAAAAAATTCTTGCTCTATAATTGCACCAGGTACACAAGCTTTCTTTTTATCTAAGATTAAGGCACTTAATGTTAATTTATTTTCTTTCATATTTCTCCCATAATTCTGATTTTAATAAATATTTTTTTCGGAAATTAAAATTTAATTAAGTTCCAAAAAATCAATATACTATTATAATGTTAAAAGTTATTTTTTATTAAAAACAACTTTTCAAATAATTTTAAATAAAAATTTTTATATTTCATTATTATACATTAAAATATTAAAGATCTAATTAATAAATAATTAAATATAAAATCTAAAAATTACAAAAACCGTAAAAAGTATACTTTATATTTAATTTTATATATTAAAATTTCCAAAAAAGGAGTAAAATGAGTAAAATTAGTAAATATAATAATTTTCAAGTAAGTTATGACCGCGAAATTGCATTAAAGTACTTAAAGAAAATTCAAAGCTTCTTAAAGTCTCGAATGCTAAAGGCAAATGCAAAGGGATTTGTAGTTGGAATTAGTGGCGGAGTTGATTCTTCATTAGTTTATGCAATTGCGAAATCAATTATGCCTAAATCCACCCTTGGTGTTGTTATGCCAATTAATAATATGATTCAAAGTGATTTAGATCATATTAAATTATTAGAAAAAAACTTTAACGATACTTTTCAAAGAGTTGACTTAAGCAAAACTTTTGAATCTTTATCAAACCAACTAAATTTAAAAAATGATTTAGCGATTGCTAACATCAAACCAAGGCTAAGAATGAGTACATTATATGCCCTAGCCCAAGAGCATAATTATTTAGTTTTAGGAACTGATAATGCTGATGAAGTTTTTATAGGTTACTTTACCAAATTTGGCGACGGCGGAGCCGATTTATTACCAATTTCAAAACTTACCAAAGGAGAAGTTAGATTTTTGGCAAGTTTGTTAAATGTTCCAAACCAAATTATCAACAAAACACCAAGTGCCGGACTATGAGAAGGTCAAAGTGATGAACTTGAACTAGGTTTTAGTTATAATCATTTAGATTTTTATTTAAATCATTATAATAATAGAGAAAAATTAGTAGAATTTTTAGATAGAGAAACTATCGATAAAATAGAATATAAACATAAAATAACACAACATAAACGTGATAAAATATATACCGTTAGAAACATAAAATAGGAGAAAATTATGGCAGGACATTCACATTCAGCAAATATTGCGCACCGTAAGGGTGCACAAGATGCAGCAAGAGGAAAAATATTCCAAAAACTTTCAAAAGAAATTTTTGTAGCAGCATCTCTAGGTCCAGATCCAGATATGAACCCAGCTTTAAAATTAGCAATTACTAAAGCTAAAGCAAAAAATATGCCAAAAGATAATATTGAAAGGGCTATTGCGAAGGCTAAAGGTTCTAAAAATTCAGAAACGTACACTGAATTATTATTCAATGCTACAGTAAGTGGTGGAGCAACTTTTATCGTTGTTACTTTAAGTGATAATGTAAATCGTGTTAAATCAAATATTCAGGCATATTTCAACAAACAAAATGCAACTTTAGGAAAAACTGGGCAATTGCCATTTGCTTTTGATAAAAGAGGTGTTATTGAATTTGAAAAACAAGATTATTCAAATGATGAAGTAACTTTTGTTGCCTTAGAAAATAATGCACAAGATGTACAAGAGACTGATGCTTCATTTATCTTAACTTGCTCACCCGAAAACTTCAGTAATTTAAAAAATGCCGTTGAAGCAGCTTTAAGTGTTGAAAACTTCACCCAATGTGAAGTAACATATATTCCAAATATGTATGTTGAATACGATTCAGAAAAAGAGAAAAAATTGCTTGAATTTGTTGATAAACTTAAAGATGATGACGATGTTCAAGAAGTGTATCATAATATTGAAATTAAACATAACTTATAATGCGTTGAATCGAAACTTTATATAACTCTTTATCAAATAACTTAAATAATGAAATAATTGCAAAACTTCTTTTAATTTTAATATTTTTAGCAGCAATGCTTCTAATACCAATTTTAATTTCATTATTCTTACCTTTTTTAAATAAATATTTATCCAAAAAATCATTTAGTATTTATGTATATGCTTTTTCGACAGGTTTTTTTATTGTCCTAGCAACCTTTGGGTTTTTACGTGAAGCGCTTGAAAATTCATATTTATTTGTATCTAAAACATTTGGACGTGACTATAGTAAAAGCGCATTATATGGATATAATATTTTGTTTGTGGTTGTCGGTTTAATAATTGGACTTGCATTTGCTTTTTTTATTAAATTTGTTTTATCATATCAATTTAACAAAAAACTTTTGACACATAAATCGCTTAGTGTTTTTGTTCATGATCATAGTGATGATCATGAACATCATCAGCACATTCATGAAGATTATATTTTTAATTCTCAAGATAAAATAGACATTGCCAATTCGACAATATTTAAAAAAACAGAAGCAAAACTAAAAATAATCGCTTTATTATTACTTTTAACTCACCGAATCCCCGAAGGTTTGTTATTAGGTTACAACCTCAGTTTATTTACCCCAAATGAAATTGGTGAAGTTAACTATTCAATTACATTTGCTTACTTTTTTTCATTAATTATTCATTTAATACCTGAAGAAATTGTTTTTTATATAAGGTTAAAAGAATCTGGCTATACGCCTATTAAAGCACTATTATTATCATTCTTAGGTTTGTTTTTATTTTTGCCTTTTATGGTAATAGGCATGTTTGCAGGTGGCTCAATTGATTACTCTGGTAAAGCAATGTTATATGCAGGAGTTGGTGGAATATTTATTTTCACATCATTAGTGGAATTTTTTCCCGAATTTTACCACCAACATTTTAGTAAACATAAATGATTAATTACATTGGCAATTTTATTTTTAGGAGTGATTATTGCTACCTTAATCCTTTCTTTTCACGAACACAAATAAAAGATCATTAAGATCTTTTTTTTACACAAAATAAAGCCATAAAAGTGTAGAATAACTACTTTTTTGCACTACTTTTTTTAATTTTTTGCCCATTCTGTTGGGGTTAATCATTTTTTTATTTTTTGATTTATATTATGGATTCCTTTGTTGCAAAAAAAGATAACGAAAAAACAAAGAAAAAAATTTTTTTCTTCTTTGGCAACTAAATTGGAAAATTTATATATTTTTTGATGTTTTTACTGTCTAAAAAATTAAGATATAATTATGTATATTATTAAATTAACTATAAAATTTCAAAATGAAACAAAAAGATTTTTAAACCCCCCCCGCCCCGCCCTTGATTGAAATCAAGGGGGCCTTACTTTTGAAAAAGTAAGCAAAACTCCCAGAAAACACGTGCACGTGTTTTCTATTTTTATTATTTTCTTTTTTATTTATTAAATGGAAATGTCACATGCAAGTTTTTTTGCATGTGACATTGTTTTTGTCTGCCTTGTAATAAAATAGTTGTATTAATAATTTTTCAAAAAATAAAGGAGTAAAGCCGGACAGAAAAGTTAACATGTAAATGTTAGCTTTTCTGTTACCATTCGTTGGTACCAACGAAGAATTTTTTTTGAAAGGATAAATTATGTCAAGACATTTAAAGAAAGAAGAATTTGCAAAAATATATGAAGAATATCAAAAATCAGGTTTCCCAGGTGCTTTCCAAGCTATTTACCAAATATCACCAGAAACAAAAAACTTACAAAGAAATAGTGTAAAAGTTAGAATTAATAAAATAATTAAGTATTATAATTTAGGTATGGAAGACTTATTGCAGACAAAGAAAGGTGAAAGCCGCAAAAAAGGAAGCGGCAAACCTAAGACGAAAAGAGAACCAAATTGAGATATTTTTGATCGTGATGATTTGTTACAAATAGCTAAAAGATATTATGAAATTACCAACGAATTACCAAAAAGTAAGAAAGTTATTGAATCTAAAAGTTTTAGTATAAGTTATGTTAAGCTTGCAGAAGTTTTTGGCATTTCTAGACAAACAATTTCTAAAACTCAAAATATTAAAATTGCACAAAAACTCCCTAAATATAGTGATGTAATCGAAAAATCGTTCGCAGAAACAAAGTCAAGATATGGAAGGTTAAAACTAAGTGTTTACATATCTCAAAAATACAAAATAGATATAAACGAACGTTCATTAGGGAGATATATGAACCTTTTAGGCCTAAAATGTAAGCTTAGACAAAAATCAAAACGAAAAGAAATTAAAAATGTATCTTCACAAATTGATAACTTCGTAAATCGTGATTATAACGATCAAAACAATCGAAATATTTATGCAACTGATGTTTCATATATAAAAGCGCCAAAAGATGTGTTAGAATCACACGTTTATTTGTCTGCAATTTTGTCTCATAAAACTAAACAAATTATTGGTTTTAAATTATCAAAAAGTAATAATCTAGAACTAGTTTTAGACAATTTAAATTCATTAAAGCAATACAAATTCAAAAATTTTATCATTCACTCAGATCATGGATTTCAATATACACATCATCAATATATTAAAGAAGTTAAAAATCTTGGTGGTATTATTTCGTTATCAAGAGTCGGAAATTCTCTTGATAATCGAGAAATTGAATATTGGTTTGGAATCATTAAAACTGAATTATTAAATGATTTAGATTATTCAAAAATAACATTTAATGAACTTAATGATATGATACAAGAATATGTAATTTGGTACAATAATGACCGAATTCAATCAAACTTAAACTGAAAAACTCCACAGCAATTTGCTATGGAATTATAAATAACTAAAATGTTAAATTTTGCTGTCCATGTTTAATTGGACATTAAGATCTTTTTTTTACACAAAAGAAAGCCATAAAAGTTTAAAAATGTTATAATATAAATTATTAAGTATTTATATATAAAGTAAAGGAAGTAAAAATGAAATTTAGTAAAAAATCATTAATTTGACTGATTCCTGGGATACTTTCACTATTGCTAAGTATTATAATAATTTTAACATCACTAAATGACTATAATAAGGCAATTGTTTCTGCTATTATTTCGGTTGCAATTATTTCGTTATTAACAATAACAATTTTGATTGTTTATTGGGGAGCAAGAAATTTTGCCAAAAACAAGAAAATAATTGATACTTCATTTAATAAAATTTTACATGATATTTTAGACCAAAATAATTTTGGGATGTGCATTTATAATACTAACCATGAAATAATTTGAACTACAAACTATATTAAAACAACATTTGGTCAAGATTTTATTGGAGTGAATTTAGCCAATATGATTAAAACTCTTGATCCAAATTTAGTAAATAATAAATTACCTTTTGATAAATACTTATTAATTAATTTTAAGGATCAATATTTCCAATTGCAAATTTTTCCAACAGAGCATTTATTAATTTTTCGTGATGTAACGAGTGAAAATATTTATAAAATTCAAGCACAAGAACAAATGCCAGTTATTGGTGAAATTGAAATTGATAACTATTTGCTATATCAGTCAATTTTATCTGACGAACAATTATTTAAAATTAATAGTATTTTAGTAACTGTGCTAAATGAATATAGTCAAAAGTATAACTTTATTTATCGTCAATATACAAATGGTAAATTCTTGATTTTTACAACTGAAGAAAGTATTCATAAATTAATTAACGAAAACTTTAATTTATTTTTTAATATAAAAAATGTTCTTAGTGATAAATTAGTTAAAAAACTAACTATTAGCGGAGGATTTTCTTATGGATGAATATCACTAAAAACAAAAATCGAAAAAGCCAAAAACGCTTTAACTCAAGCTCAGTCCCGTGGTGGAGATCAAATAGCTATTCAAACAAACTTTGTACCAACTTTTTTCTTAGGTTCAAATACTGAAGTTTTAAAAGATAATTCAAAAACACGTATTAGGTATCTGGCAGAGCAATTAGAACAAAAACTTTTAGATGAAAGTATTGATCAAGTTTTTATTTATGGTCACCAATTAGCAGATTTAGATGCTTGGGGTGCCGCTTATGCTGTTTATGAACTAGTTAAACATTTTAAAAAGAAACCTTATATTATTTCAGACGCTTTTGATTCAACTACTACTCAAATGATTAAAGATTATAAAATTCCCAAAAATAACATTGTTTATAATTCTAGTTTTGCTTTAAAAAATACCAATATTAATTCACTAATTATCTTTGTTGATGTGGCTGATCCTGAGCGAACTGATAATCCAAAGGCAATTATAAATGTGAAACGTGAAAATATTTTTATACTCGACCACCATCGTTTATTAAAACAAACTGATTTTGCACTAAAAACTAATTGTTATGTTGAAACAAGTTCTTCAAGTACTTGCCAAATCGTGACAGAAATTCTTACCTTTTTAGAAAATAAGTTTGTTTTATCTAAATTAGCAGCTCAAATGTTACTCAATGGAATTATGCTTGATACAAGCCAATTTTCAAAATCAGTAACTTCAAGTACCTTTGCAGCTGCATCATGATTGCAAAGTCAAAATGCTAGTTCATCTCAAAGTGTTGAAGTATTAAAAATAGACCACAGCACTAATGATAAAATTCAATCATTGATTGAAAATATTTACGAAATTAAAAAAGGGCATTTCTTAGCATATTCTAATATTGAAGCCTCGAATGATGAAATTTCAATAGCAGCAAATGAAATCTTACGTATCAAAGGAAGAATTGCTTCCTTTGTTATTGCTAAGTTAGAAAATAAAAAAAATATCTATAAACTAAGTGCAAGAGGCATTAATACAAATGTTCAAATTATCTGCGAGGCTGTTGGAGGAGGAGGCCACTTTAATGCAGCAGCCGCAACTAGTCAAGAAGATTTAGAAACATTTGTTGATAATGTCAAACATGCTATAACAACCGCAGGGAGATTAATTAAAAATGAAAGTAATATTAACTAAAGATTGTAAAGATGGTAAAGCAAATACCATAATTGAAGTATCAGCTGGATACGGAACCAATTTTTTAATAAAAAAAGGTTTTGCAGTCGCTTACAATGAAGCCAATTTAGCTAAATTAAATAAAGTTTTAGATAATTTAGTTGCTGACGAACACGAAAAACGTTCTCAAGCGCACGAATTAAAATCTAAAATAGAAGATTTAACATTAAAATTCCAATTATCAGCAACGATTGACAAAAATGGGAATTTAAATGTGCATGGTTCAATTTCTACTAAAGATATTGATAAAAAACTTAAAGAGCTAGGCTTTAAATTGCCTAAACATGCATTACAAAAAATCCACCTAGTTTCACATGGAAATCATGAAATTAAAGTTTATATCTATAAAGAAATTGAAGCAATCTTACGCATATTCTTAAACATTACTAATGAAAAAAAATAGAAAAAAACATATTTGAAAATACCATAATTTTGAAAGTTTTGAATTTTTAAATAACCAACAAACCTTATTCAATGATGATTTAACCGAAAAAAGTGTTTTAAACTTAATGATGGATGATGCAAATAGACAACAGACGGCTTGCCAATATTTAACTGGTGAACACTTTTATCATGATGATAATAGACAACTTTTCGAATTTATTAATGAAAAACGTAATAAAAACATCCATGGAGTTGGGGTTTTTAACGATTATTACGAAATTCAGGAATTTGTTGAAGCTGAAGACTTAAAACACAAATACCCAAAAGTAACTAGTGCTTTAATTAATGAAATTAATTCATTATTTGCTAATGCTGATAATTTTTTAGATAAAATTGAGCAATTAATTGAATTGCTCAAAATGCGTAATTTAGAAACTTTTTACCAAGCCTCGCTTAAAGCCTTAAACACTAAAAAAAATTTAAACTTTCAAGATTCAGTTCAAGATTTTACCACCTTCTTAGAAGAAAACTATTCTTCATCTTTACAGAATAGTTCTTTTATTCCTTTTAATGAAGCAACCCAAGAATTTGAAGAATTAATATCACAAGGACTAGTGAATGATACTAACGAAGGGTTAAAAACTGGTTATGATTTAATTGATAATTTAATTCAAGGTTTTAAGCCAGGACAATTAATTATTTTAGCAGCAAGACCCGGGGTAGGTAAAACCGCCCTTGCATTAAATATAGCTAAAAATATTACCCAAGAAGAGCAAGTTGATGCACAAGGACAAATTATTAGGCCATACAGTTGTGCTTTTATTTCATTAGAGATGCCTTATACTGAACTAACCACCAGGTTTTATTCATCTTTAGCTTCAATTAACCTTGGTAAATTACAAAAACCCAAATTATTAGAACAAAACGATTTAGTCATTTTAAGATCAGTTATTTCAAGGAATAAAAATATTACTAATTTACATTTTGATGATAATACTTCAAGCAAAATTTCAGATTTAGTTTGAAAAATCAAGCAATTGCACAAAGAGATACAAACCACAAATAAAAATGGATTGAGTTTATTGATTGTTGATTACTTACAATTAATCTCAGGCAGTGAATTTAGTGGTAATCGTCAAAATGAAGTAGCACAAATTTCAAGAGCTTTAAAAGTTTTAGCAATTGATTTAAAAATTCCAATTTTAGCTTTATCACAATTATCAAGAACTGTTGAAAGTCGCGAAAATAAAAAGCCCCAATTAAGTGATCTAAGAGAATCAGGAGCCATAGAGCAAGATGCTGATATTGTAATCTTTTTAAGTCGAAATCAAACAAAATTAAAACCAGATAACAATCAAGACCAATTCAATAGTTTTAATTCACATATTCTAACTGATTTATCCATTGCTAAAAACCGTAGTGGACCAATTGGAGAAGGTGAATTACTTTATGAAGGTGCCAAAGTAACCTTCTACGAACGAAAATATTAGGAGAATCATGGACATATACTCGAGGTATGCCTCAACTCAACAAGCAACATCCACTTTAACCAACCTACCTACCTTAAATATTCCACTTTTTGTAGGTATTATCGTTGGGCTATTACTCTTATTTTTATTAAGTGCAATTTATAGTGGTTGTGAAACAGCATATTCATCATTATCTGCGGTTAAAATTCATGAAATGAAAGAAAATAATGAAAAATCATCTAAACTCATTGAAAAACACCATAAAAGATTTAATCGCATCTTAACAACTATCTTAATAGCCAATAATTTAGTTAATGTAGCTTCTGCCACTTTAACATCTTATATGCTAGGATTATTACTAACTAATGAAACAAGCCGGTTAATTATCTCAATTTGTTTAGTAACTCCTTTGTTGGTTTTATTTGGCGAAATTACTCCCAAATTGATTGCAAAGAAAAATCCCAAAAAATACTTACAATTCTTTAGTTGGTATATTGATGTTAACTTTTGAATTTTTTGAATTCTTACATGGCCTTTTTCAAAACTAACAACAAGGGTTTATGTAACTAATTCTGAAGAAGATCTAAAAAGTATTATTAACTTAGCCCAAGAAGAAGGAGTTCTGCAAGCAGGCGAAAGCATGTTAGCACAAAAAGCCTTAGACTTAGACTCAACTAAGGTGTCTTCTCACTATATAAAACTAAAAGATGTTACATCTATTAGTTTTAGATCATCTGTGAAAGAAGCGCATGAGATTTTCAAAGAAACAAATTATTCGCGTTTGCCTGTTATGCATGGTGGTCAATTAATAGGTATTTTATTATTAAAAGACATTTTTCACTTGCAACGGGGGAAAATTATGAATTATATTAAAAGAGTACCAAATGTGTCAGCTAATTCAATTTTATCAAGCGCACTAGAAAAAATGCGAGCCGAACGTGCCCAAATGGCATTTGTAGTTGAAAATAATTCTTCATCAAATATTATTGGTATTATTACCATTGAAGATATTATTGAAGAAATAGTAGGTGAAATATATGATGAATATGACGATGATCATAAAATCTATGAAATATCATTAGAACGAGCACGAATTAATGAAGACGTTAAAATGAGCAAAGTTTTTAAACAATTAGAAATTGATGAAGACTTACTTAACGAAAATGAATTAGACATGTATTTATACCAGTGATTGACTAATAAAATTAATAAACCAAAACTGTACAAAAATTCTCGTTTTGTATTAGATGAAACGATAGCTTTTAAGGTAATAGAAAGTCAAAGCAAGCAAAAAACCCCTGTTATCGAAATAACAAAATTATAAAATTCGGTTTTAAAACCGAATTTTTTAATAATTTAAGTCATTAATAAAAATGTTAAAATTATCATTTCTATCTTTAATTAACCATGCCCAATAATCTTTCAATAAATCTCGGTTGTTTTCTAAGTAATATAAACTTGGCATATTTTCTATTTGATCAATTGAAAAATCTAGTTCTATAACAGCATTATATAATTCAGAATCTTGAACATCATCTTCAGATCCTTCTTGCATATTTACTGTTTTTAATGTTCACAAAATAAAGTTAGATCAATTAATAAAAATATAATGATATTCATCCTTAGTTATTCTAAAAAAACTAAAATTAATAAAATTAGCTTTGGAATGATTATCTTGTGAATAATCTATATGATTACTAATAATTAAACTTTTCACAGTTGGATTAATTGGATTAGCAAGAATATTTTGGGTATACCCAAGTTCTAACAGGGTATAGTCATTAAAAACATAAATTTCTGGGTAATATTTAGTTAAATATTTAAAATCATGAGATATAAAAACATAATTAAAATTATAAACTTTTGCAAGGTTTATTAAAATGTTTTGGATTTGATCCTTATAATCATTATTTTCGCTTATCTCAAGATCATTAATAAATATGAATCTAGGTTTTTTTAATGATTGAAACCCTAAATTTAATTTAAATAAATTTAAGGTTGGTAATAAATTACAATCAATAAAATAATCAGATAAATTTAATCCAAGCGACCTATAAACTTCAATAAATTTTAAAATTGAAAAATATAATTCTTTAAATGTATAATTAGCTTTATATTTAGAAAGTATAAAATTAGCTATTTTATCAAAAAAGTAAAAACTAAAGTTAACAATGTGATTTAAATATCTCTTAGATTTAATTTCATCTAACAAGTTACTTTGTTTTTGATCAAGTTTCAAAGCAAAAGCAAGTTTAGATAGATATTTGTAAAATCTATTAGTGAGATTTTGAAAACTTTTTAAATTTTTTAAAATACGTACTAATTTTAGTTCACGTGCTTCTAATTTTTTTTTGAATAATTCTAATGCTTTACGTTGTTCCCATACTAATTGAGCATTCTTAGTTTTTATTTGTTCAGCTAAATGTAAAATATGATTATTATCTTTATATTTTTTTTGTTTTACTAAAAACGAGTTTTGAGCTTGTTTTTTATATTTTTCTAATTTTTGAATAATATTATTAATCTTATTTTTATTATTTAAAGAGATATTATAAAAATTGGTAAAGTTAATATTAAGTTCATACCTAATACTCTCTTTTAATAATTTAATTTGTTTATAAAAATTAAATTTGTTTGAACTAGGAATAAATGGAATTTTTTCGAAGAATGAATTAAGTTCTTCATTAACTAGATTATCTAAATCAAAAATTAAATCCTCTTCTAAATATTCAAAATGTGATTTATTTTTAGTTCAAAAATTTATAATATTATTTGTTAAATATTTATTTTTATATAAATCAAATTTTGCTTGAAAATTATTATTATTTGTGTTTTTAAGATAATTTCTAATAATTCTTAATTTTTCTTTTTGCTTTTTAATAATAGTACTAATAAACTTTTGGTTTTTAATTTTAAGAGCTAAGTGATATTTTTTAATAGCTTTAAGTTCTTGATCAAGAGCTTTTATTTTAAAATCATTATACACATGGAGCAAGGTTTTATTATGAATTTTTCTAATGTAAAAAATGTCTTTGGTATATTTCAATATTTTTAGCTCTTGGAAAAATAATTCATTACTTTCTAAATCATGAAATAATTTTTGTGAACTAAGATTTAACTCTCTAAAAAATTCAATAAATAAATCTGTTAGTTCTTCTTCATAATTCTTAATTCAAGCAAAAGCATCATTAAGCATTAAATCAATATTTAAAGATGCTTTATTTTTATAATTATGTCTTTCAATAAATAAATCTAGTAAACGTTTAAATTCTTTCCCTGTAGCTTGCAATTGATTAGCGAAAAAGTATATTTTAGGAAATAAGTAATTTTTAGTATTTAAGGAATATTTTGTGTCAAAAATATTTTTGCTTTTGTTCGCAAGTTCTTGCTTTGTAATTTTAATACATTGTTTTCAAAATAAATAAAACGAGTTTTTAGTTGTTTGTTGTAAAGATAAATTATTTAAATCTAAGTAGGCAAGGTGTTTATAATGATCTTTATGGCTTTGGTAAGTTTGTAAGTCATGGTCATATGAATATAAAAAAATATTTGATTTTTGATCTTTGGTTAAAAGCTTTTTTAATTTATCAAAAGTCAAATTTTTATTTTGGTAGGGAATTAAAAACCCTGTAGCTTTTTTATCTAAATAAATTTCAGGAATATAAATATCATGTTCTAAATTTTTATCTTGAAATTTAGAAATTCAAAATTTACTTTTTTTGGGTTTAGCAAAGATATTTGAAATAATTAATAAATTTTTATCTTGCATTGTTTATTTATATGATAATTCAGAATTTTTGTTAATTAATCCACTAATAATTAAATATGCAAAATAAATTACAAAAATATTGAAATAAATTTTAATTGGGCTGAGTAGAACATGTTGAGTTAATCAAACAAACACATCTTCTTTGTTAGATCCACCAAATGAATATAAGTCAGCATATGATAAAATTGGTAAATTTGCTAATTCCAAAATTGCACTAAAAGAAATGATTGGTAATAAAACATTGTAAAACTTTGGTTTAAATTTAAATCTACCAAAGATTACAAAAACTACCATTGTTAACGAACCAAACGACATTAAAGCAAGTAAAATATTTTTATCCTTAATAAATGAACGATCAATAACACGTTGCGGAGAATAAAACACAATTGATAAGACAATTCCTAAAGATAAAATTAAAAAAGCAAGCGAAACAAATAAATTCACATTCATTAAAGTTTTTTGACTTTTATTATTAATAATATTCTGAATCTTTTGGTCATATTTTAAAATTAATAAAGAATATTTATTAATTTTATCTTGGTCATTATCCAAAACTGCTTTTTGGTATTTTACTCCAAGCAAGTTAATTTTTTTATTTAATTTATCTTTAGCATAATTAGATTCAAAAGCCTCTTTTAAAAAGTATAAGAAGTAAACACTAAAAACTCCCGGAATAAATCCATTAACGCCAGCAGCTACTGTATAGAGTAAATTATAACCCACGGGGGGGACAAATAAGATAGATAAAAAATCACTAATTAACCCAACGAATAATCCTGTCCAAGGTCCAAAAATAAATCCGGTTATTTTTATTGGTAAACTAATAAAACCAATCTTAAAAGAAGGAATAATGACAAATGGCATAATTTGTACAACCACAATCGAAAAACTTACCGATATTGCAATTAAAATTGAAACAAAGGCCATTTTTTTTAAGGTTCACCTTGGAAAAAATGATATGTCATTTAAATTAAATTTCAAGATTTTATTAGACACTTTTTTCATGCTCATATTATACCATTTTGTTGTAAAAATTTATGTTAGTATTAATTGCTAAATTAAATTGTTTTTTGGAAAAGTCACTTGCGAGATATTAACAAAATAATTGTCTTTTAATTTTAACATAAATTTTACATAAAAAATGTATGCGAAAACAGAAAACACGGCAGTGTTTTCTCGTCGGTTTTGCTTACTTTTGCCAAAAGTAAGGCCCCTTTGATTGCAATCAAAGGCGGGGGATTAAAAATTTCTTAGGTTATATTATATTGCCTTACAACTTGCCGATAGTTATTTATTTTATCCATCATATAATCAATTTCTTGCTGAGAGTATTTATCTAAGCTTTTTCCTTTGGGAATGTAATACCTAATTAAGCGGTGCATATTTTCTATTGAACCTTTTTGTCATGAACTATATGGTTGGCATTTAAATAATCTTTCAGTTGGAATTACCTGGTGCAATAAGACATTCTCACTACCATTATCAACAGTTAAAGTTTTAATGTCTAAGTTATGTTTCTTGATTAGTTTTAGAAGAGTTTGTTTTATAGCTTTGGAGTTGCGTTTTGAGAGCATAGCATAAGACATTCTGGTTTGCCGTTCAATTATCGTCACAATACAATATGTATCATTGATTTTACCAATAACGGTGTCTAATTCAAAATGGCCGTGTTCAGAGCGATCATTAATATAAGCTGGACGTTTCGAAATTTCTGTTGCATATTTTAATGTTTTAGGTTTGGTTTGTTTTTTCTTCCTTATGCCATATTTTCCTTCAGATTTTTTAACAATGTGGTCAAATTCAAGGAAATAAGGGTATTTTTTAATTATTTTATAAATTGTACTAGGTGAGGGAGCAAATTCATCAGGGGATAATTTTTTAAAACAATTAACAAGATAGGTAACTGATTTCTTAACTTCTTTTTGCTGCAAATTCTTTTTATTTCTATTTTTATTGTATGTATTAAGTTCACTATACCAATATTTTCTGTAGGCCTTTCATTTCTCTTTAATTGCATCACTTACAAAAAAGAGTCGCGAAAATGAATAGCCTAATAAATGTTCGTATAACTTGGTAAAATTAAGGGTTTTAACACGCATTACTCTTTTTGAACACTTAGGACAAACATAGCGATTTTGTTTATCTAAACTAAGTGGTCTGCGATTTGTAATAATTTCGATTTTGCTTTTTATACTTCGAATGTCTCTATCAAAAATCTTGGCTACTTCTTGGATTGAGAAGCCATCAGAAAGTTCTTGTAAAATATTATAAAGTTGTTCTAGATCGATTTGGTTTGCTCGTAATTTTCGTTGCGACTCAAGAGCTCCTTGCATTTTCAAAATAGTATTATAATTCTCTTCGATTTTAAAATGTTGATATTTATTTTCTTTTCGATATTTGTCAAAAACACAAATATATTTTTCTAAATTTTTCATATAATTTTAAGGTCTCCTTTATTTTTTGAAAAATTATTAATACAACTATTTTATTACAAGGCAGACAAAAACAATGTCACATGCAAAAAACTTGCATGTGACATTTCCAATTAATATGCTAAATTAAATTAGTTTATTAATAGTTATCAAATGTGTAAAACACGAATATTTAGATATTATTATGATTTTTAAAATGAAAATTAACAATCTCAACTCGTTTTATATGTAAATTAAAGATAATATATAGTTAAATATATTATTAAAACACTTTCTGATAAATATATATAATATCAAGCAGCAAATAAAATACTATTATTAAATTTATAATAATAGTATATAATTATATTAGTAAACGGGGGTTTAGTATAATGGCAGTGCTACAGTCTCCAAAACTGCAAGTAAGGGTTCGATTCCTTTAACCCCCGCCATATAATACAATAAGTTTTTTATTCTTAATTTTAAAAAGATAGAATTAAATCTATCTTTTTTTATATTATTAACTCAAAGACCTAGTATCTTCAGCCCTTAGCGATTATGAAGCATTAAATGCCGATAATAAAACAAAGCTTACTAGTGAAAAACTATTATTAGAAAAATTAAGTTCCCAAGTTACTAAACTTGAAACCTTAAAAGCAGAAGTAACTAGTGCTTACCAAACTAGAATTTTAATCCAAGAGAAAAAACAAGAGTTTGAAACAAATGTTAATGACGATAAAACCTTGGTTCAATATAATGAGCTTAAAGATTCAATTGAACCTTACTTAACATCAATTTATGAAACTACCAAACAAAAAATAACTAGTGAGCTAGGAGATACACCCGAAGCTAAAGAATTATTAACTAAAGCTGAAGAAATTAATAAAAAACCATCTTGAAATGATCAGGAAATGAAAGATCTTGAAAAAGAGGTGGAGAAAGCTAAGGAAAATGCTGGGGAATTAAAAGCAAAAAGAGAGTTTATTGAGTCTGTATTAATAGCAAAACCTGAATTTGAATCAACTAGGCAAGAATGGAAATTTAAGTTAGTTACTGATAATAACAAAATACAAGAACTACAAAAAAAATATACACATTTTGAAATTCAAATCACTGCCGCAGATGGAGATATTTTAACTGAGACTAAACAAATCTTCAACTATAGTGATGCTACTTGAGGAATTAAAACTGAAGGAAGCGACTACGTCCTAAAAGTTAAAACAACTTTCACAAACACAAACACAAAGACAAAGCTATATCCAAAAAGCTGAACCATATCATTGCTTAACATTGATACTGGGGAAAAAGTTGTTTGAGATCACGGGCAAAAATCATAGATTAAATTAAACAAAAAGTCGACATTTAGATGTCGGATTTTTCATATCTATAATATCATGTTCAACTATGAACTAAATTAATTTATTTGTTCAATATTAAAAAAGATAGATTTTTAAAATCTATCTTTTTTACTACTTAATTAATAATGAATCCTGGTCCATTTCATTTGGTTTTCTAATACCCATATAATCTAGAACTGTCGGTGCAATATTAGCCAAAATACCATTTTTTAGTTTGATGCTTTTATCACTACAAATTAACATAACGGGGCTGCTGGTATGTTTCGTAGCTGGATTGCCCTGTTCATCTTCTGTAATTTCAGCATTACCATGATCAGCTGTAATAAAAACAGTTACATTGTTTTTATTTGCTCATTCTATGATACGAGCAAATTGAGTATCTAAAAATTCAATAGCTTTAATAGTAGCCTGTAGATCGCCAGTATGACCAACCATATCAGGGTTTGCATAGTTCATAATCGTTAAATCATAATTTAAAGCATTTTCAAGCAGTTTATCAGTAATTCCTTCTGCTGACATATGGGGAGCTTTTGCATAAGATTCAACTTTTAAAGAATCGACCATAATACGCTTTGAGTTTTTAAACTCAATATCTTTTCCCCCATCCATAAAGAAAGTTACATGTGCATATTTTTGGGTTTCTGCAATTCTTAGCTGACTTTTATTTTCTAATTCTAAAACTTTTCCAATTGGCATTGGAATATCCATTTCACTAAAAGCAATTAATGTATCTAAGCCTTCATACTTCATCATTGAAGTAAATTTATTAATTTTTACTTGCTTTGGCGCTTTAACATCATATAAGTTTGAATTAATAAATAAATGGGTTAGTTGACGTGCCCTGTCTGGTCTAAAGTTAAAGAAAATAATTGAGTCATAATCTTTAACAAAATAATCTTGGTTTAAAGTTTGGTTAATAGCTGGAATAAAGAATTCATCAGAGATCTCTTGTTTATATTGATCCTGAACATAAGTTACAGGATCAATATAACTTACTTTTGCATTTCCCAAAATAGCATCATAAGCTTGAAATACTCTATCAAACATTTTATCTCGATCCATAGCATAAAATCTACCAGAAATTGATGCTATTTTATAACCGTATTTATCACAAATTAATTGTAATTTACTTAATGATTCTTTAATTGAGCGAGGTGCTACATCCCTACCATCACCAAAGACATGAACTGAGACTTTTTTAAGTCCATAATTATATGCAGCATGTAATAACTCAAATAAATGATCTTCTAATGAGTGAACACCGCCAGGTGATAATAATCCCATTAAATGTAATGTGGTATTATTTTTCAAAACATCTTGAAAAACATCAACAAAAGCTTTAGTGTCTTTGTAAGTTCCATCAGCTAAAGCTTTTTTAATTAATGATAATCCGGTATAAACAATAGTTCCAGCACCAATATTTAAATGACCTACTTCTGAATTACCCATTTGACCTTCAGGTAACCCCACGGCATCTCCTGAAGCTTGAATAATAGAATTAGGGTAAGTTGTAAAGAGATGGTCAAATGTTGGAGTCTTAGCTAGCGCAAAGCCGTTGCCTTGGGTTTGTTTTCTAAGACCTAAACCATCAATAACAATTAAAACAATTTTTTTCAAATTTCTCCTTGATAATATAAATTTTAAATAATTTACATTATACTAAAAAAATAAAAATATGATTAAAAATAACGGACTAAATCCGTTATTTTAGAAAATTTATTAGCATATCTTATGCAGCAGCAGCAGCAGCAGCAGCTCCTTGTTGGTCTGATTTAGTTTCTGGATTATGAGTTATAACTTCGTATAGATACTCTTTGTCATCTTGGTCTTTAAAGTAAATAGTTGCAGTGAACTGAGCATTAGTAGCATTAGTAGATTGATTTCTATCTGTACCATTTTTACTTTCTAAAGGTTGACTATTAGTCTCAGTTTTTTGATTTTTATCCTCTTTTCATTTACCAAGGTCTACTTTAGTTCCAGATCTAATCTTAAGTCTTTCTACTAAATCACCGCTTTCTAACTTCGGATTTTTAATTGACCGTGTAGTCTCTTGAACGAATTCTTCATTATTTTGATTTATAACCACTTTTACTTTAACAAATTTATTTGCAAATTCTTGGATCTTTGATCCATCAGTTCCGTAATTTAAATAAAATAGAATTTCATTTTTTTCTTGATCAATTGTTGGTTTTTTAAGCATAACATCTTGAATTAGTTTATGCTCTTGACTATTTTGTTTTTCCTTAGCTTTCTCCACCTCTTTTTCAAGATCTTTCATTTCCTGATCATTTCAAGATGGTTTTTTATTAATTTCTTCAGCTTTAGTTAATAATTCTTTAGCTTCGGGTGTATCTCCTAGCTCACTAGTTATTTTTTGTTTGGTAGTTTCATAAATTGATGTTAAGTAAGGTTCAATTGAATCTTTAAGCTCATTATATTGAACCAAGGTTTTATCGTCATTAACATTTGTTTCAAACTCTTGTTTTTTCTCTTGGATTAAAATTCTAGTTTGGTAAGCACTAGTTACTTCTGCTTTTAAGGTTTCAAGTTTAGTAACTTGGGAACTTAATTTTTCTAATAATAGTTTTTCACTAGTAAGCTTTGTTTTATTATCGGCATTTAATGCTTCATAATCGCTAAGGGCTGAAGATACTAGGTCTTTGAGTTTTAAAATTAAACCTTCTTCAGTTTCTTTTAAAATAACACTATGATCTTCGCGATATTTAGATTCTTGTTCTAAAGTTGCAATTTGGGTTTTTAATTCTTGCAATCTGGTATGTTCGTTTGTTAACATACTTTTAATTGATGCTGCGAAACCATCATATCAATTAATTGCAAAATCCACTTCGTTTTTATCGCTAATTGCAATGTTTGCTTTTGTTTTAGCAAGTATTTTAGCATTAACTCTTTTGAATTCATCAGCTTCATTAGTATATGCTTGGCTCTTATTTTGTTCGGTTTCTAATTCTCTAATTTTTGCTGATAAATCATCTAACTTAGTTTTTTCAGCAGCTAATTTAGTTGTAGCATCAGAAACTTCGCCTAAGATAGAATAATAAGCTGTATATCCAGCTTCAACAAGGCTACGATCAGCAACAGTAACATTAGATTTAGTTTTAGCTAAAATTGTTTTATGAGTTGCTCTAAATGATTCTAATTTCTTTAAATCAGCCATTTGGTATTTTAATTGATCTAACTTAACTTTTTCACTAACCAAGTTAGCTTGGTTCTCTGGTGATAAAGATGCAAATGCTGATAAGGCTGCATTAAGAGCTGATTCATCATTTGTTGTTAAAGAACTTACAGTTTTACTTAAAATTAAATTGTTATTTACTGTAAATTGTTGTTCAGGTTGTGGGTTTGTTTGGGTATTAGTTTTATTTGTGCTAGTAACCGCAATAATAGTTGCAGTAGTTACTACTGCTGCACCTAAAGCAAGCCCACCACCTAATAATATTCATTGTTTTTTTGTCATTTGTACTCCTGTTTACTTTTAAATTATTTAAATTTATTAAGATTTTTCAAACTAACATATAAATTATATTAAATTTTTTTAAAACAAAAAAAAAAAAAAATAAAGCCAAAAAGCAAAAAATAGAAAAATAAACATCAAATTTAGTTATGATGTTTATTTTTTATATTATTTAGCTAATGGTTCATGGGAAGCTTGAACTATTTCATCAAAACCTGCACCAGAATTAGCTAAAACATATGCTCCAAAGGTATTTTCCACAAATGCTCCTTTAGCAACATGAATCTTTTTATCTGGTAAAAGCATTGCTATTGACTCAGCTCCCAAAGTAGCTGAACCAAGGTCAGAAAAAATAAAAATTTCCTCAAATTCTGGATTAACTTGAATTAATTCATAAATTTGCATTGGTTCTGTACCTAATTCTTGGCCATTATTTACACCACCCAATGCTTCAATTCTAACAAACTCGCTGTTAAGAGGCAACATCTTAGTTAAATATTCAGCTAGTGTTAATGCTAATTTTTGATAATGACTAATTAAAATAAATAATCTAGCTTTAACCATAGTTTAAAATTCCCTTACAAAGTTTTTTAAAATAATTGCTGTGGTGTATGCACCAGGATCAATAGATCCTGTTGAATGACCTTTTAAATAAGCAGCTCTTCCCCGCGAAGCAACCATATCTTTAGTTGCTTCAACAAGGTTTTCTAAGTATGCTAATAAATCAGTTTTTAGCTTTGAATCAAAATCATTATATTCAAATACTTTTATGCTAAAAGGTCTTCAAATATCATACATTGTTTTATCATTTAATTTTACTTTTCCTAAAGTTTCTAAAGTATTTGCAAAGCTTTTTGTAAAGTTTTTAAATGCATCTCATGAAATAAATTCTAAGTTAGCAAAAGCTTTCGAAGCATTTAAAAATGACATTCCATATAAAGGACCACTTGCGCCGCCCACCTTTGTCATTAACATTTTACCAAGGCTAGCAAAGTAGCTTTCTAAAGTTTGATTGCTTGCATCAAGTTCGATGCAAGCATCAAAACCTCTTAAAATATTAGATCCATGGTCCCCATCGCCTGTTACTAGATCTAATTGTGTAATATAATCTAATTGATCAGTCAATTCTTGATGAATTGACTTAATGATCATTTTTGCTTTAGATAAATTTATCTTCAAAATTTAACCTCTGTTCTATCATATAAGTAATAACTTTCACGTATAGACTTTATGTCTTAAAATTTAAATTTTTATAAATAAAAGACATTGATTTTTCCTCTAAACATGAATAAATTTGTGCAGGGTAAAATGCACAAATTTAATTTTATCTTATTTTTGTTAAACTGCAAGCGCAATTGCACCAATTAATATTCCACCAAGCATTGGTGCTGCAACTGGTACTCATGAGTATGATCAGTTAGCTCCAACATGTTCTTTTTTACGTGGTGCTAAGACTGTTTTTTCCATTAATAAATAAACAATTCTAGGTCCTAAGTCCCTGGCTGGGTTAATTGCATAACCTGTTGATGATCCAAGTGACATTCCAATTACCATAACTAATAATGCAACAGGTAATGGACCTTGAGCTCATCCAAAAGTAATAAGGTTCTTGCTTCCTAAAGCTAAAATAACACCAACTAATAAAAGTGTTCCAACTAATTCATATGCAAAGTTAAAGATAGCCGCTTTTTCTTTGAAATTATCGTAAGCTGGACCAGTGCAGTGAGCTCCCCGTACTGAACCAAGGTCAGTTTCTTGAATATGTTTTCAATTAATAAAGTTAAGAATGATTTGTCCAACCATTGCACCTAAAATTTGCAATGGAATATAAGCTAGTTCTTTGGCATTTTTAAAACTATTTGAAACTAGCGAAAAGATTGTCACCGCTGGGTTTAAATGAGCAGGTCCTCCCATTGCAACACCAACAGTAGCCGCAACAAGCACAGCTAAACCTCATGCAAGTGCAATAACGATTCATTTTCCTGGCTGATTAGCAAACATACGTTTTCCTGAAACGCTGTACACTACACCATTACCAAGAATAATAAGAAGCATCGTTCCAATAAATTCTGATAAATATAACATACATTTTCCTATTCTAAATCTTTAGTTCAATTTAAAGTTTTCTTAACAGATAATTCTCATCCTTTAAGGAGCTTATCTGTTTCTTGTTTAGTTAAATTAGGTTCAAAAACCCTATCTGGTTGGTTAAGTTTTTTAACTTCTTCAATACTCTTTCAATACCCCACAGCTAAACCAGCAAGGTATGAAGCACCTAGTCCTGTAGTTTCAGTATTTGAAGGTCTTTCTACTTTTACATTCGAAATAGATGCTTGGAATTGCATTAAGTAATTTGATTTTGATGCTCCACCATCTACTTTTAATTGAATGATTGGTTTACCTAAATCTTTTTGCATTGCTTGAATTAAATCATTTGATTGGTAAGCAATTGAATCAAGCGTTGCTTTAACTAAATGTTCACGTTTAGTTCCACGTTCTAAACCAAAAATAGCTCCACGTGAATTTGAATCTCAATATGGTGCACCAAGCCCTGTAAATGAAGGCACTACATAAACTCTTTGATCATCATTTACTAATGAGGCAAAGAAATCTGATTCAGCTGAATTATAAATTATTCTAATTGAATCTCTTAATCATTGAATTGCTGCTCCAGCAATAAAAACTGAACCTTCTAATGCATAAACTGTTGGCTGATTACCAAGTTTTCAAGCAATAGTTGTTAATAATTTATTTTGTGATTTAATAGCAGTAGTACCGGTATTTACTAATGTAAAACATCCTGTTCCATAAGTATTTTTTACCATTCCTACTTCCGTGCACATTTGACCAAATAAAGCTGATTGTTGATCGCCAGCTACACCGGTAATTGGTACTTCACCAAGCGCTTTATTTGACCATAAAGTTGGGGTTACAATTCCATAGTGTTCTGATGAAGATTTTACTTCTGGTAAGATTGATTTAGGAATTTCAAAAAGATCTAAAATTTCTTGATCTCAATCTAGAGTATGAATATTGTATAACATAGTTCTTGAGGCATTTGAAACATCTGTGGCATGTACTTTTCCATCAGTTAATTTTCAGATTAATCAAGTATCTATGGTACCTGCTAATAGTTTTCCTTCAGCTAATTTTTCCTTAGCTTCAGGAACATTTTGTAAAATTCATCTAATTTTTGTACCACTAAAGTAAGGGTTAATAATTAGTCCTGTTTTATCTGTGATTTTTTGAGCTCACTCAGTGTCTAATAATGTCTCACAATAATCACTTGTACGACGGTCTTGCCATACAATTGCATTGTATACTGGTAAACCTGTTTCTTTATCTCATAAAACTACAGTTTCACGTTGGTTGGTGATGCCAAGGGCAACGATGTCATGAGATTTAATTTTTGCTTTATGCTTTGCAGATTGCATAGTTGAAAGTTGCACATTCCAAATTTGAATGGGGTCATGTTCTACTCACCCAGATTTTGGAAAATGTTGATCAAATTCAACTTGGCTACTTGCCACAATTTGCCCTTGGTGATTAATTACAAGTGTACGACATGATGTCGTTCCTGAATCAAGTGTAATAACGTATTTATTGTTCATTTAAACTCCTTAAAATTGAATTTTAAATTTTGGATTATAGTTTGGGTTTTTTTCTAAGATAATTCCTGCTTCTTGAACTAATTTCACTATTTCGAGTGCAATGGCAGGAGCAGAGGCAATAGCTGGTGATTGCATTCCAGCAGCATTAATAAACTTTTTATTATCTTTCGCTGACCTAATTACAAAATCATTAGTTTCAATGTCAATTGGCCTTGAACCAGCTAATGTAAGCTCAGTTTTGTCAATTCGTAAACTTGGAATTATTTCAGTACCAATTTGACCAATATAATCAAATTTTTCTTTTGTTACAAGTCTCGTTTCATCTTTTGGTACATTTTCTTGTGCAGTAGGACCTACTAAGATTCTTCCATCTAACATAGGAGCAACAATTACACCTTTTCCATGGATAGTTGGCACTTTAAAGCAAATTGATTTAACAATACCTGCTTCACTTCGGCTTAAAATCCGGTATTCCCCGCGGCGGGTTTTTTGTTTAAAATCTCCATATCCTGCTTTTTCAGCCAATACATCAGCATAATGTCCTGCTGCATTAATCACAACATCAGATCTTAAAATTGTTCCATTTTTTAATGTTATAGTAAATTCATCATTTTGATATTGAATATTAACTACTTCAGAATTTTTGCTTAAAGTTGTTCCATTTTGCTCACTAGCTCCTAAAAAAGCATAACTAGCTCTAACTGGATCAATTGCCCAAGAACTAGTACAAAGTAAGGCTCCAACTACTTTAGGATTAACATTTGGTTCACGTCTTAATACTTCATCTCTATCAATTATTTTTAAGTATTCTTGTGGAACTTTATTAGTTAAACCTCTTTCATACAGCATATGAACGTGTTGCATTTCTTCTTCGTTAAAGGCTAAAATTAATGAATCAGCTTGTACTCTTGGAAATTCTAAGTCCTTAAAGATTTTTTCACGTCAAAGCTGGTTTCCTAAAACATTTAAACGAGCTTCAAGTTTGTGTGGTTCAGGGTCAAAGCCACCATGAATTGCTCCAGAATTACCTTTTGATGTTTCGTCCGCAAAAAGCGGATTTCTTTCTAGTAAAATGGTTTTGAGTTTATATTGTGATAGTTCATAAGCAATCACTGATCCAATAATTCCTCCACCAATAATAACTATGTCATATTTTTGTTGCATATATCTCCATATAATTTAAAATATTTAAAATAGGTGTATGTATGTTAGTTATGATTAATTGAAATTCGAATACATACAATTAAATTATATTAGGTTTATGAGAAAATTGAGCATTTTAATATATTTCCTTGATATTGTGTCCAATGACAACTATTTAGGTCCATATATAAATCCCTTGGAAAATGAACTAATTTAATTAAAATATGGTATAAATTATTTATGAGAATCAAACATAACATAGATAAGTACAAAAACTTAACAAACTACGAACTAAAAAAACAGCAATCTCTCATATTAATTGCTGCTAATATTGAAAAATCTTTATCTCAACTTAGTTTAATTACAAACCTTAGTGTATCAACTGTAAAAAGATATAAAAAAATAATAAAAAGTAATCAAGAAATTGACATCAGTCATA
This sequence comes from Mycoplasma sp. 10961, assembly GCF_055523525.1. Lineage (NCBI taxonomy): Bacteria > Bacillati > Mycoplasmatota > Mollicutes > Mycoplasmatales > Mycoplasmataceae > Mycoplasma > Mycoplasma sp. 10961. The sequence continues at coordinate 337,324 of NZ_JBVFVD010000001.1, read as the reverse complement.
AAAATAAAAATCAACAAAGAAGTTGCAAAGTTACCGATTCAGAAATTGAATTAGTGTTTAAAGATTATTTAAAAACATGTGAAATTATTTTAAACAGTGTTCTAACAAATAACCAACTTTCGTTTAAAAGTTATTATTATTCAGAATATGGTTATTTTATAAGGCAAAAAATTTCTTACAAAACTTTAGTAAGAAGATTCAACCAATTAGGATTATTTAATATACATACAACCAAAAGAGGAAGAAAAATAGCAAAATTATCAAAGAAGAAAACTTCACAAGAGACAACATTGCTATTAAAAAAATATTATAAACAAATTAAACAAAATGAAAAACAAAGACAAATTTTGGGTCTAAAGAAAAATTTAGAATTTGGTGAAATTGTTGAAATCGATGCTCAGCTTGAACCATATTTAAAAAATAATAAACCATTCTATCTTTATCATGCAATTGATGTTGCCACTGGAACATTATTAGCAGCATGATTTGAAGAACAAGAAACAACATTAGGATATCAAAGACTGTTAGAAATAGTATTTAAGAAATATGGATTTCCAAAGAAAATTTATACTGATAAAAGAAGAACTTTTTGGGGAAACGAAAACACACAAACAATTTTTGAAAAAGATTTAAATAAAAAAGGAATAGAAGTACTCAGTTCATCTAATCCCAAACATAAACCTCACGTTGAGAGATCTTTTAGAACATCATTAGATCAATACCCATTATTAATTCATGAAAACGGATATAAAGATATTAATGATTTAAAGCAAAATAACGAAGTATTTCAAAATTATTACAACACGAGGAATAAAAAAATAATTTCTAAACATAATGTCTTTCAAAAAGAAGGAAAGAAAAACGGCAATTGAGCCGTTGATTTAGAGATTAATAGAAAAGTTTTAAATGGTGTTGTTAGATACCAAGGTAAAAACCTTGCAGCTTTCGATATGCATGACAAAAGGATTATATTTCCTTATAATTCTGATGTTGTGTTAGTACATTGTTCTGATGATAATTTGTATTTTAAATATAATGGAAAAAAATACTTTGCCAAAGAACCTAATGGAAAATATCTAAGCTTTACAGAAATGTGAGCTCTTGAGAAAGGTTTAGATTATTCTATCCCTGCCGTTGGAAAACTAGCATTTATCCATAAGAAAACAAACTCATTTTTTAAAACTCTTGAATTATACATCTCAAAGTTTAATAGTGTCTCTGTGAATGCACAAGGAAATAACCTTGAAGCCAATAAGATTATGGCTGAGTATTTAGAGATACTTCGAACATTACACAGAAGCATCAATGATGAAATAAAAATTGATGCATATTAATTTTAATATTTTTTAATAAAAAAGAGAATAATAAAAATAGAAAACACGGGCACGTGTTTTCTGGAAGTTTTGCTTACTTTTTCAAAAGTAAGGCTCCCTTGATTGCAATCAAGGGCGGGGGGTTTAAAAATCTTTTTGTTTCATTTTGAAATTTTATAGTTAATTTAATAATATACATAATTATATCTTAATTTTTTAGACAGTAAAAACATCAAAAAATATATAAATTTTCCAATTTAGTTGCCAAAGAAGAAAAAAATTTTTTTCTTTGTTTTTTCGTTATCTTTTTTTTGCAACAAAGGAATCCATAATATAAATCAAAAAATAAAAAAATGATTAACCCCAACAGAATGGGCAAAAAATTAAAAAAAGTAGTGCAAAAAAGTAGTTATTCTACAGAGAAAATTGAGCATTTTAATATATTTCCTTGATATTGTAAATAAAACTATTTGTATTTTAATTACAAACATTAAAATAAAAAACTAGCTTATGCTAGTTTATATTATTTAGACATTTTTTGTAAACGTCTGTTAAATTTATCAATTCTTCCGGTAGCTTTTACTTGGGTTCTATTTCCAGTAAAGACAGCATGACATCCTGAACAAACATCAACTGAAAAGTTTTTTCTAACTGATTTAAAAGTAAATTTAGTAGCACATGTTGAACAAGCAATTTGAACTTCGTGATATTCTGGGTGAAGATTTTTTTTCATTAGATTCCTTACTTAGTTATTATTTAGAATAGAACTCAACAATCAAGGCATCTTTAATTTCTTGATGAATTTCAGTTCTTTCTGGTAATCTATCTAATTTAAACACAAAGTCTTTTCTTGTTAATCAAGCAGCTGCTTGATTAGTTGCCAATGATTCTGTAATTTGCTTGTTGTTACGTGATTTTTCTTTTAACTCAATTGAATCACCAAGTGAAACTAAAATTGATGGAATGTTAGCCTTTTTTCCATTTAAAGTAAAGTGTCCATGGTTAACTAATTGACGAGCTTGTCTTCTAGTTGAAGCAAATCCTGCTCTATAAACTAAGTTATCTAAACGAACTTCTAAAAGTTGAAGTAAGTTAGTACCTGTAACACCTTTTAATTTAATAGCCTTTTGGAAGGTTTTACGTAATTGTTTTTCGCTTACACCAAATAGATGTTTAACTTTTTGTTTTTCATATAAGTGTAATCCGTAATCTGATAATTTAACTCTTTTATTCCCGTGTTGTCCAGGAGCATATGTTCTTTTCTTACCTTTAGCAAATTCTTTGCCACTTTCAAGGATAGAAAAACCTAAACGACGAGATTTTTTAAATACAGGTCCTGTATATCTTGACATATTTATTCCTCTTTTCTTATTGTGCACTATTTTAAGAGGGCTTATTTCTATCTTAAATTAATTTTAACTTAATGTGTTCAATTAAATTCAGCTTCTTTACTAACAAAATAAAAACGTTAAAATTAGGTTTACCCTTAAGCTATAATAAGCTGCTGTTATAATGCTTTGCTATTATAACATAATTTATAGTTTATATAAATATTTCTAATATGTTTTTTAGTGTGTTTTTGTACAAAAGTTATATTTCAAAATATAGTATTTAAAGCCATGATGAATATTACAATATTTTAGTCATATTAAAGCATTGCCACAATGTATAAATTTTTTATTTTTAAGATTTTCTTTCTAAATGAATCCTTGTTTTATTTTGTGAACTAAACATGGACAGCAAAATTTAACATTTTAGTTATTTATAATTCCATAGCAAATTGCTGTGGAGTTTTTCAGTTTAAGTTTGATTGAATTCGGTCATTATTGTACCAAATTACATATTCTTGTATCATATCATTAAGTTCATTAAATGTTATTTTTGAATAATCTAAATCATTTAATAATTCAGTTTTAATGATTCCAAACCAATATTCAATTTCTCGATTATCAAGAGAATTTCCGACTCTTGATAACGAAATAATACCACCAAGATTTTTAACTTCTTTAATATATTGATGATGTGTATATTGAAATCCATGATCTGAGTGAATGATAAAATTTTTGAATTTGTATTGCTTTAATGAATTTAAATTGTCTAAAACTAGTTCTAGATTATTACTTTTTGATAATTTAAAACCAATAATTTGTTTAGTTTTATGAGACAAAATTGCAGACAAATAAACGTGTGATTCTAACACATCTTTTGGCGCTTTTATATATGAAACATCAGTTGCATAAATATTTCGATTGTTTTGATCGTTATAATCACGATTTACGAAGTTATCAATTTGTGAAGATACATTTTTAATTTCTTTTCGTTTTGATTTTTGTCTAAGCTTACATTTTAGGCCTAAAAGGTTCATATATCTCCCTAATGAACGTTCGTTTATATCTATTTTGTATTTTTGAGATATGTAAACACTTAGTTTTAACCTTCCATATCTTGACTTTGTTTCTGCGAACGATTTTTCGATTACATCACTATATTTAGGGAGTTTTTGTGCAATTTTAATATTTTGAGTTTTAGAAATTGTTTGTCTAGAAATGCCAAAAACTTCTGCAAGCTTAACATAACTTATACTAAAACTTTTAGATTCAATAACTTTCTTACTTTTTGGTAATTCGTTGGTAATTTCATAATATCTTTTAGCTATTTGTAACAAATCATCACGATCAAAAATATCTCAATTTGGTTCTCTTTTCGTCTTAGGTTTGCCGCTTCCTTTTTTGCGGCTTTCACCTTTCTTTGTCTGCAATAAGTCTTCCATACCTAAATTATAATACTTAATTATTTTATTAATTCCAACTTTTACACTATTTCTTTGTAAGTTTTTTGTTTCTGGTGATATTTGGTAAATAGCTTGGAAAGCACCTGGGAAACCTGATTTTTGATATTCTTCATATATTTTTGCAAATTCTTCTTTCTTTAAATGTCTTGACATAATTTATCCTTTCAAAAAAAATTCTTCGTTGGTACCAACGAATGGTAACAGAAAAGCTAACATTTACATGTTAACTTTTCTGTCCGGCTTTAAACAATGCATTTTAAGATAAAAATGTTATGTATCTTGTTAATGTCCATTAAGTTATTATAAATATTAGTTTGTCCTTCAATATACTAGATTCAGTTAGCAAATTATTCTGAATTAAATATCAATATTTAAAAGTATTGTTGATGCTAAAAAAGAGGTAAAAAAAAAGTCAACATTGTCATGTTGACTTTTTGGAGCTTTTATTTTCTATTATTTTTCTTTTATATCTACAATATTACTTTAAAAGTTCAGCTATTAAATTATTTTCTATTTTTTTAAAATTAAGTTTAATATCATCATAAGGTAGAATATTCAGAAAATAAATATATTGCTCTTGGTTATCAAAAATTTCTTTATCATAGTTCATAGGATCGAATTTTTGTAAAAATATAAGCGAAGATTCTGTTGCAGATAAGATAAAGAATCGTATTGGCTTTTTAAAGTTAGTTATATTTCCAAAACTATCAAAACTTATTTTTTTATTATCATTATATAGAGTATTTAAGTTTTGCCACTCTTGCACCTTTTTAAGGCTAAGTTTTTCAAGCTTAGTAAAATATCAAATAGTTTTAAAGTAAAATAATAAGCCGCTAAGTGTAATACAGAAACAAAATAAATAAATAAAAATCATTAAGACATAAGGGTATGATAATTCTCTTAATATATTCACTAAATAATCAGTAAAACCAAGAAAAAAAATTGAAAGAATAAGATAAAAAGCCAAACATAAAGTAAAAGCTATAGCATATAACTTAGTTCTTAAAAAATATTTATTATAAATCCTTATGATGATTTCAAAAAAACCATCTTCTAATTTAATCTCGTTTTTTATGTAATATTCAGCTGTTTTTCCTTTTGCAATAAATAACAAATTACCATGAAAAATTTGTAGTTTATAAAACTTTTTAATAAAAAAAATAAATCATGTCTGGAAACAAAGCCATATTAATAAAACAAAAATTCATGTAATAAAAAACGTTGTGTAAAACATATTTTCCTCATCCTTATTAATAAAATACTAGTCATATTTTATTAACTAAATTTAACATATTTTACCAGCTGAATCTTCACCCTTTATAATTCAAAAAGGTTTTTGGTTTGTTTTATCTTTATAAATACTATTTCACGGCAATAATAATTTAAAATAAGATCATTCTTCTGGATTTTCAAAAATGAATTTATTATATGTTTTTCAATTCGTTTCAAATCTAATACTTTTATTATTATTATCTTTATAAATTAATTTTTTGTGTTGCTCAAGGTCTATTTTCATCATATTAAATAAATTAATTATATTACGAGATTCATTAAAATTTTTGTTTTGCTCTTTTCACTCATTTATAATGCTTTGAATATTTTGACTACCAATGATTAAAGGATTAGTATGATATTTAGCTATAATAAAAGACAAAGAAATATAAGTAAATGTAGATGGGAAAAATATTAGTAATTTAATGGTGTAAAAGTCATGCGTTACAGTTAAATTTAAAATCATCGGAATCATAGCAAAAAAGAAAATTATTACAAATAATCCTGTAGGTCTAAATCTTTCACGTCATTCTTTGGTATATGTTATTGTATTTTCATAATTTTTCACTAGCAATTCCATCTTATCAAAAAATTCATTAGTAATTTTTATTTTATTTTGTATAAAAAAATTTTTAGTTTTTCCATTTAAAATATTATGAATATAAATTAATGGTAAATTTTGTTTTTTTCGTATAGTTTGTTTTAAATAAGCATAAATGATTGTTAAAGTAAAAAGTACTACAATAATTAATATAAGATACCATAAAGGCGGGTTATTTATAAAATTAAGAAAGTCATATGAATTAAGGTTGTTAAAACCCTCTTTATGCATTTTAAATATTTTTTTTGTGAACATTATCCCCCTTTTATTTATTATAGCAAATTTAGTTATAACTATAGATAGTGTTAAAACTATACGTAAAATTTTACATATAGTTTTAAAATATAAATTAAAGCTCTTTAATAAAATTATGTGTAGTTTTTTTAAAATTGATTTTAAACACGTTATAAGGTAAGATTAAAATGAAATATAAGTATTTTTCAGGTGTATCAAAGATTTTTTTATCAGTTTTTTCATAATCTATTTTTGCATTTACATATATTAATGGTCGTTTAATGTTCGTAATTTTATACTTTTTAAAATCTTTACACTTTTTGTTATAAAGTGCCCTTAATTCCTCTTGGGTAATGTAATTATTATCTGTAAATTCCTTATTTTTTAATCTCCAATTATCAATGTTATCTCATTTAGTAAGTACTATTATTTTGTATTTTGAATAAATACCAGCAATATTTAACATAAATAAAAAAAAGAAAATCTGGCTAATCAAATAAACAGGCATCCCGTAAAAGACTGACACCCCAAGTGTTGGAAAAATATAAAAAAATACACGAGAAAATAAGGGTATCGAAACTCAAAAAATAATTGATAATCAGAAAATATGATTCCATGCCCGTGCTTTTTTTTGAAAATCTAATCCATACTTATCATGGATATCTTTCAAAGCGCTAAAAAACCAATCGTCAAGCTTTATTTTGTTTTCCAAAAAATAATTTTGAGTTTCTTCAAAACTTATAAAAACTAAATTATAAAAAACTAAACCTAACTTATTAACACGCTTTTTATAAATATTTAAAAATATATACCATAAAAATCCAAGTAAAAGCAAAATTAAATATGTAATTGTAAGTCCAATGGTTATCATTATTAACCTAGATTATCCTTTAAGGTTTTATTACTATATTTGCTACGAATATATTCATATGTATGTGTTTTGTTATTTTTAGTAACAGTGCGCTTAACTTTGATAAGGTTATACATATCTAATTTATATTTACTCATCTCAAGCATTTCTTTACGTGTGAAGATTTTACCATCAATTAAACGTTTAAAAAGTTTGTTTGTACCTCCAGTTCCACCATCTTTATACGATTTATTTTGCAAAGATTCAGAAATAACTACAATTTTATTTAATTTCTTAAATTCAGCTCATTCTTTTTTATTTTGATTTTGTAAATTTTGGATATTAGAAATATCTCTGTATATGTTAGATAATTCTTTATCGGTTTCTAATAAACTATAAATTGAATTAGATAAGGATTGCGCATCATATATAAAGCTAACTAATGATAAATATTTTGTGGTTGTTTTAGATATTTCAAGGTGTACTAAACCAATTGATTTTAAAAGATCATTACCGAATAAAACACCATTTAAGACACCTTGAGCAACATCCGGTGCATGATTCAACAAGCTTGTGTTTTTTATGGATTCAAGAGCTCCTAAAGCTTGTTTTGTACTATTATTTTTATTGATAAAATAGTCTTTCCCTAGTTTTAAACCTAATATTACTGCACTAATAGCTAAACTAAGTCCTGCAAATGGTCAAAAGAAAATTGCTGCGAAGCTTGAAATTACTGTAGCAGTTGCTAATGCTACAATTGCAATATCGATATTTTTAATAATTTCTTGAGTTTCTTTTAAGTTTTTAGTTAAATCTTCCTTATGTTTAAGTGTGTCATAAGTTTTTTGTAACATGATATGGAGCAATTTTGATGTTTGTAAATCTTTAATTTCAACATCATTATTAACATATCATTGTTTCTCAGTGTTAACCTGGGTGGGAATTTTGTACTTTGGTTTATTATCACTTACGTGCCTTTCTCGTTTTTTATTATCCAAAGTCCCGTATCTATCATCTATAAATATTGGATGAGATAAAACCTTAAGTTTTATCGCATTAATATTTATTTTTGTTTTAGACAAATCTATATTATTTATAATATTTAATATTTGTCTGTTCCTTTGTCTATCCTCATCGGTGAATTCATTTTTGGCTAAAATTTGTTTTAATTCTATAGGATTTTTTAGTGTTTGTTGCAAGGTGGTAATATCCAATTTAGATATTCTAACTTTGGAAAGTTCAATTCTTTTCGAAATATCGTCTTGCGCAGTCTTTTCATAAATATTAACTGTATTTTGGTTTGTATTGCTTATAGCCGTGGGCGCACCCATTGCTTGAATAACTTCGAAAGAATTAATAAAATGTTTTTTTAGTTTCATATTATTGGCTCCTTACTCTTCTTGTTTTTATAAAGTTTGTCAAATGGTAATATAATTAAAAAGTTAAGAAATTCTTCTTGCGATTTAAAAATTTCAGTATCGTAATTGCTTATATCCTTATATAGTTTTATCTTTTTATTTTTTATTGTGAAATCTTTTAAATATAAATTTTGTTTATTTCTACATAGGTTAATATAATGATCAGCGAATTTATTATGAAAATCATTGCTGCTAGGAAGTTCTCTATTTAATAATCACCATTCTTGAATTATTTTTTGACTCTTATAACTTGAAATGAGCCACTTATTATTATTAGTTTTATAAATAATAAATACAGAAATAATTATACATATTTGCACAGTTAAAGTGAAGATAATATGAATTATATAATAATCACTAGTTACAGCCCATCAAATATATCAATTAAAAAAGTACATAAAAAGATGATAAAGGTATAACAAAATTGATCAAATGTTTATTTTTTTCTTTCAAATACTATTCTGAAGATATTTATCATATTTTGAAACCAATAAAAGCATAAAATTAAAGTAATCTTCTTTTATTTTAAGTTTGTTAGTCGTAAAAAATTTCATAGTGGATCCATTTAACAAATTATACATATGAACAAAAGGAATCTTTTGTTTTTTCATAGTTTTGTGCCTTTCATTCATATAAAAAAATTGAATAACAAAAAGTAATAGAACCATAATTATTAATATTACGTAATAATATTTATATATTATTAATAAATTTGGGTCATTTAATGAATTATCCAAGAAATATCATTTTAAAGAATCTGGTTCAAAATTTTGCAAGTTATAGCTCCTATCCATAAATAATTTTAAAATTGTACAATATAAATACATTAATACAATTAAAGTATTTATCTAAAAATTCAGCCATTTTAATATTTGTCTATGATCTAATAATAAAATATCTATTTACTAGTTTAAAAAGTAAAATAATAATATTAATATTATATAAAATAATTTCTTTTATTTCTGCTATTATAATATTGTTGTTTTTGGAAAGTCACAAGCGAGATATTAACAAAATAATTGTCTTTTAATTTTAACATAAATTATATATAAAAAATGTATGAGAAAAACAGAAAACACACTAGCATTATAATGACCCATAAGTTGTACTAAATCAATTAGTAAAATTTAGGTGACACTATAATTTTACAAAGATAAATTATTAAACATTGATAAATGGAATAAAACAAACGTCCAAAAAAAAGATAATTAAAGAAGAAACCCATATGCATAAATATCTGCATATGGGTTTCTTTATGCTTATTTTGTTTATATAGTTAATTTATTGCTAACTTAAATATATAAACATACATTATAGAATATAAAAAAATTATGGATAAATTTTCTTGTAAACTGTATTATATCATTCTATAACCTGGCTGGTATATTCGTCCATGGATAATAAATCATTAGCCACACGTCTAATTTCTATTTTCATATGCTTTGGTATGCTAAAGACACTTCATAAGTAACTTTGAGGAGTTACTGTTGGTAAATTAAGGCGAGGGGCCCCAGAAATTTGATATAAAATTATTTTATTCTCATCATAAGCAGGTATTATCCCACCAAATCAAGTTGTTAAAATATACGGAATAATGAAAATAGTATTATTTTTTAAAAACTCATATACTTCGTTATTATTTAAATATAATCTACTGAATAAATCTTTAATTTGGGAATCTTCATTAAAATCATCAAAACTGTGAAGTTCTTTAAAACGTTTAATTATATATTCATCAAAGTCTTCTTTAGTTTCTATTTTTATAATTCCTCCAAGTTTTTTTTCAGTAGGAAAATTATCAAAATAAAAAGAATTAAAGGCAAATCGGGTTGCCTCTTTTTTTTGGACCCTTTCGGTTTTTATATGTACATCATCTTTTAATCACTGCTCAGGTACAAAAACTTTTGTTGTACGAAAGGTTTTGGCTTTTTCATTAAGTTCATCTAAAATTTCAACAAAATTCGTATTTCAAGGCAAAGAACAAGATTCATCTAAAATTTCAACAAAATTCGTATTTCGTGGCAAAGAACAAGATAATGTAGTTAGTGGTGTTGTTAATAAAGCACCAAAAGAAAATCATAGCTTTTTATTAATCTTCATTTCTTACCACATGTGTTACAGCTATTAAATCATATACAGAATTGCTAAAGTCATATTTCTCATACTTTTTAATGCGATATCTATAAGTCCCTGAAGAAGTTGCTTTATATTCTAATAATTCATCATTACTCACTGCAGACTGAATCATCTTAACAACAACCCATTTTCCATTTGATTCCTTTTTTTCTAAATATAAGTCATAATCAGAAAATCAATTGTTGTTTTGACGTTTAATTGCCTCAGATTGAGTCAAACGAATCTCAGATTTATGAGTTAAGTCTCACATTTTACCCTCGGCAATAGTTTTTTGTTTTTCTAGTTCTTGGCTTCTTTTACGTGATGGAGAAAAGAAATTTAAAAATGAATTTCACCAACTTGTATTTTCTTTATACTCTGGCCTAACTTCAGATTGATTTAAAAGACCAGCATTAAACATTCAGGAACTAGATATTTTTATCGTTTGATTCTTTTTTAAATTTATTTCTTTACTTGAAAATACAAAACCACTATCATTAGTTGGATGAATTTTTAGTGTTGAATAATTATTAGCTGCTTCTAACATTGTTTTAAAGTCTACTGTTCCAGCACCAAATTTTTGTTCATAACCACTTGACTTATAGGTTAAATTATCGTGATTTGGACTAACAGCAGATGCCGATAAAATTGCTTTTACAATTGGTATTTTATAATCGCTATTTCTAATATCTGATCTATATTTGAGTAAGTTAGAAATCAAACCAGTTACTACAGGTGCAGCATAACTAGTTCCATGCTCATATTCATTAACATTATAAATTGGATCATAAAAATATGCTGGAGCAACAACTAATGGCTTCGATATATTTTCAAATTCTTTGAAATGACGATAATTTGAATATGAAGCTATTATATTCTTTTTAATATTATACTTAGTTGCAGAATCATCAAGTGCTCCAATAATTATTGTATTAAAAGATAAGTTTTGGTTTGTTATGTAATGTGTGTTATTTTCACCATTATTAGATGCGGCTAAAATGTTAATTACTCCATATTTTCTAGTTATGTAATCTAAAAAATATGCATCTTCATCGTAACCTAAATCATATGATTGGAATCGATTACCATATTCATCATACATTGATGGTCCGTAACTGTGATTGATAATCCTAATTCCATCTGTTTTTACCATTTTCTCTATTGTTGTTGCCCACTTACTTTCATGCTTACCAAAATTATATAAATATATTTGCGAAGTTCTATCAAATCCAAATGCTCCACCAGCTATCATTGAAACCATTGTGGAGTGTGTTTTATGTCAAGGTTTGGTTTGTTCATTAAGATCATTTATTTCAATTCCATTTTTGAAGTATTTTTGATAGCTTTTATCAAATGGATATGCTCATGATTCTAAAACTCCTATTTTATTAATGTGGTTATTATTCATATAACCACTAACTTTTACAATTTCAGCATTTTTCTGAACCGATTGCTTAAATTTTTCAAAGTGTGGGTTTGTTGAATCTGGAGCATAGTTATATGACCCACCACCATAAAGTCGATCGTTTTCAGAAAGAATATGATTAAGTACATCAATTTTTGCTTGTGGTTCAGGTTTTTCATTTTTAAATAATATAATTTTGAAAATTTCTTTTCAATTTCAAATTTTATCTACAAAAGTTTTTCTTTCAAATTCATTTTCAAAATAAAATCATACAATAGGCATCATTGTAAGTTTTTCAAATGATTTATATTTTAAATTATTTTGATTAACTTTATTTATAAAATCATGATTAAATTTGCTTAAAAATTCTTCATTTTCAGTTTCAAAACCAGGGTTTAGTAATAGTTTCAGTTCAAAATTGTTGTTAACTGGGATAGCAATTGCTTCATTATTTTGATTTAATGCAATAGTGGTACCTTGGGCCCTAGTTTCAAATTTTATGTCATTAAGATTTTCATATCACATTGTATCTCGTGTAATATATTTGGCCACTGGCGTAGCAAAAAATGTTGTTAAAGCACTAGTGCTTATTAAAGTTAAAAAGCAAACTTTTAGTTCCTTTTTCATAATTATCTCCTTAATTTTATGTAAATTAAATTTTAATGTAATATTATTTTTATTAAAAAAGTATATTTTGCTATTAATAAAATTTCATTCTAATAAATAATTTTAATATTTAAAATATACCTAATAAAATTATAGCATAAAAAATTTTGATCAAGTGAAATTAATGTTTTTTGAAAATCACATGCGAGATATTAAGAAAACAATTATCTTTTAATTTTTACATAACAAAAGTAAGCAAAAACAGAAAATGCAGCAGTTTTATAGTGACCCATAAATTGCACTAAAATTAATTTAAGGATTGATCCTATATCCTAAATTTGTTAGTCCATTTAATAAAATATTTTAGTTTAACAAGCAAATTAAATTTTTAACCTTTAACAAAAAACTCCCCTCAGGGGAGTTTTTACTTATTCTCTGAAAACTGAACAGTAAAGTAATTTATTAAAATCTCATGAATACATTTAACTTTTAAACCTATCAATTTATTAGTAATGGTCAGCTGAATGTATTACTACACTTACACTTCCATCCTATCAACCTCGTAGTCTACAAGGAATTTCAAGGGAATACTTATCTTTGAGGAGGCTTCCCACTTAGATGCTTTCAGCGGTTATCCCTTCCGTACTTAGCTACCCAGCTATGCTCCTGGCGGAACAACTGGAACACCAGCGGTACGTCCACTCCGGTCCTCTCGTACTAAGAGCAGCTCTCATCAATATTCCAACGCCCACATCAGATAGGGACCGAACTGTCTCACGACGTTCTGAACCCAGCTCGCGTACCGCTTTAATTGGCGAACAGCCAAACCCTTGGAACCGACTCCAGCTCCAGGATGCGATGAGCCGACATCGAGGTGCCAAACCTTGCCGTCGATGTGATCTCTTGGGCAAGATAAGCCTGTTATCCCCAGGGTAACTTTTATCCGTTGAGCGACTGCCGTTCCATGACGTACAGCCGGATCACTAAGTCCTGCTTTCGCACCTGCTCGACTTGTAGGTCTCGCAGTCAAGCACACTTCTACCTTTGCGCTCTACATACGGTTTCTGACCGTATTGAGTGTACCTTTGAACGCCTCCGTTACCTTTTAGGAGGCGACCGCCCCAGTCAAACTACCCACCACGCACTGTCTCCCCGCCGGATAACGGCGGCAGGTTAGAAACTCAACATACCAAGGGTGGTATTTCAAGGTTGACTCCTTCAAGGCTAGCGCCTTGATCTCACTGTCTCCCACCTATCCTACACATGTTAGGCCAAGTTTCAATACGAAGTTGTAGTAAAGCTCCATGGGGTCTTTTCGTCTTGATGCGGGTACCCAGCGTTTTCACTGGGACCATAATTTCACCGAGTCCAATGTTGAGACAGTTGAGAGATCATTGCGCCTTTCGTGCAGGTCAGTATTTAGCCGACAAGGAATTTCGCTACCTTAGGACCGTTATAGTTACGGCCGCCGTTCACCCGGGCTTCATTTCAACGCTTCGCATTAAGCTAACGCATCCACTTAACCTTCGGGCACTGGGCAGGCTTCACCCCCTATACATCACCTTGCGGTTTAGCAGAGAGCTGTGTTTTTGATAAACAGTTGCCCCTCACAATTTACTGTGGCCAACGGTTTAATGTTGGCACCCCTTATCGCGAACTTACGGGGTTAATTTGCAGAGTTCCTTAACATTGGTTTTCTCGCTCGCCTTAGAATACTCATCTTGGGAACGTGTGTCCGTTCTCGGTACAGGTACCCTGTTATTTAAACGTTTAGAAGCTTTTCTTGGAAGTATGAAATCACACAATTCAGGCCAAAGCCTTATGCATCGTAGCTCCCGGTTGTAGAATACGCATTTAACTATATTCACCAGTCACTACTTACCCCTAAATCCATTAATAGGTAGTGTTATCCTTCTCCGTCACTCCATCACTATAACAAGGCAGTACAGGAATATTAACCTGTTATCCATCAGATACGCTTTTCAGCCTCTCCTTAGGTCCTGACTAACCCTGGGTGGACGAACCTTCCCCAGGAAACCTTTCCCAATAGGCGTCGTAGATTCTCACTACGAATCGTTACTCATACCGGCATTCTCACTTCTTAACGCTCCACCAGTCCTCACGGTCTGACTTCGTTGCATTAAGAACGCTCCTCTAACGTACTTTCGTACCCGTGGCTTCGGTATTATGTTTTACTCCCGTTACATTATTGGCGCAAGATCTCTTGACTAGTGAGCTATTACGCACTCTTTAAAGGGTGGCTGCTTCTAAGCCAACCTCCTAGTTGTTTATGAAATCTCACAACCTTTCTGACTTAACATAATTTTGGGACCTTAGCCGACGATCTGGGTTGTTGCCCTCGCGAGCCGGGACGTTAGCACCCCGGTTCCGACTGCATGACAATACACAATGGTATTCGGAGTTTGATTATAGTCAGTACCGCTAGGCGCGGCCATTCCATATTCAGTGCTCTACCACCAAAGTTTAACATCACACGCTAGCCCTAAAGCTATTTCGAGGAGAACCAGCTATCTCCAAGTTCGATTGGAATTTCTCCGCTATTCACAAGTCATCCGGGCACTTTTCAGCGTACTACGGTTCGGCCCTCCACTTGGTATTACCCAAGCTTCAGCCTGCTCATGAATAGATCACCTGGTTTCGGGTATATGTCAACATACTAAACGCCCTATTAAGACTCGATTTCTCTACGGCTCCGCTTTTTTCCGCTTAACCTCGCATGTTAACATAACTCGCCGGTCCATACTGCAAGATGTACGCCATCAGCCATTAACGGCCTCTGACTAATTGTAAGTAAGTGGTTTCAGAATCTATTTCACTCCCCTCCCGGGGTTCTTTTCACCTTTCCCTCACGGTACTAGTTCACTATCGGTGTCTGGTTAGTATTTAGCCTTACCGGATGGTCCCGGTAGATTCAGACAGGGTTTCACGTGCCCCGCCCTACTCAGGATGCTATCAAAAGTTTTTGCTATTTCGCATACGGGAGTATCACCCTCTATGCTAAAGTTTCCCAACTTTTTCTGCTATAACAAAAATTTGTAACTTTATGTAGATAGTCCTACAACCCCACCCTAAGGTGGTTTGGGCTCTTCCACTTTCGCTCGCCGCTACTAATGGAATCATATTTTATTTTCTTTTCCTGTTGCTACTAAGATGTTTCAGTTCACAACGTGTCTCGCAATCAAGACTATTTTATTCATCTTGAAGCAGTTAGACATTACTCTAACTAGGTTTCCCCATTCGGAAATCCCCGTATCGTAGCTCATATCCAGCTCCACGAGGCTTATCGCAGGTAATCACGTCCTTCATCGACTTCCAGACCCAAGGCATCCACCACTCACTCTTACTTATTTAAAAGTTCAATATTTACCTATTGTTGTTGATGTATTCAAAGACATTTTAATAAATTATTTATAAAATAATTACTCGGTTATCCAAAACAAATTGACTAATTTATTTTTTGATGTCGTTGTTATATTAATTTATCTTTACTATTCAGTTTTCAAAGAACAAAATGAGAGAAGTTCTCTCAAAACTAGATATACATGTTGGGTTATCTCAACCATGACATTAAATAAGAAATGATAACCATATCATAAATTGGTAATTGTTACTAAAATGAATTGTAACTTAATGTACTCCGTAGAAAGGAGGTAATCCATCCCCACGTTCTCGTAGGGATACCTTGTTACGACTTCACCCCAGTCACCGGCCCTGCCTTAGGCAGTTGTCTCCGTAGTTAACAAAACCGACTTCGGGCATTACCAGCTCCCATGGTGTGACGGGCGGTGTGTACAAGACCCGAGAACGTATTCACCGTAGCGTAGCTGATCTACGATTACTAGCGATTCCGACTTCATGTAGTCGAGTTGCAGACTACAATCCGAACTGAGAATAGTTTTTTGAGATTTGCTTGATGTCACCATTTTGCGTCTCTTTGTACTATCCATTGTAGCACGTGTGTTGCCCCACTCGTAAGAGGCATGATGATTTGACGTCGTCCCCACCTTCCTCCCAATTACTCGGGCAGTCTCCCTAGAAAATTAACTAAGGATAAGGGTTGCGCTCGTTGCAGGACTTAACCGAACATCTCACGACACGAGCTGACGACAACCATGCACCATCTGTCATTCTGTTAGCCTCCACTATATCTCTATAGCTTTGCAGAAGATGTCAAGAGTGGGTAAGGTTCTACGCGTATCTTCAAATTAAACCACATGCTCCACCGCTTGTGCGGATCCCCGTCAATTCCTTTAAGTTTCACTCTTGCGAGCATACTACTCAGGCGGATGATTTAATGCGTTAGCTGCGCCAATAGATTTTCTATCAGCTAATCATCATCGTTTACAGCGTGGACTACCAGGGTATCTAATCCTGTTTGCTCCCCACGCTTTCGTCTCTCAGTGTCAATATGTGCCCAGTTAGCTGCCTTCGCCAAATTGGTGTTCTTCCTAATATCTACGCATTTCACCGCTTCACTAGGAATTCCGCTAACCTCTACACAATTCTAGCATGCCAGTATCCAACGCAATTTGGGGTTGAGCCCCAAGTTTTCACGCCAGACTTAACATACAACCTACAGACGCTTTACGCCCAATAATTCCGGATAACGCTTGCAACCTATGTATTACCGCGGCTGCTGGCACATAGTTAGCCGTTGCTTTCTGACAAGGTACCGTCAAGACACTAGCATTTCCTCTAATGCTTTTTCTTCCCTTATAACAGCAGTTTACAACCCGAAGGCCGTCATCCTGCACGCTGTGTCGCTCCATCAGACTTTCGTCCATTGTGGAAAATTCCCTACTGCTGCCTCCCGTAGGAGTCTGGGCCGTATCTCAGTCCCAGTGTGGCGGATCAGTCTCTCAACCCCGCTAAACATCATCGCCTTGGTAAGCCATTACCTTACCAACTAGCTAATGTTCCGCACCCCAATCTCTTAGTGAAGCTTTAAGGCTCCTTTTATATATAATTCATGCGAACTATATAAGTATCCGGTATTAGCGATAATTTCTCACCGTTATCCCAATCTAAGAGGTATGTTAAGTACGTGTTACTCACCCATTCGCCGCTAAGTTCTAAAAGAACTCCGCTCGACATGCATGTATTAGGCACACAGCCAGCGTTCATCCTGAGCCAGGATCAAACTCTCGAAAAAATTGACTGTCATGTTTTGTGTGTATATCTAGTTTTCAAAGAACTTCATGCTGCTTTTTCAAAAAGCGCAAGATAATTATAGTACAAAAAAATAAAAACCAAAATATTTTTTTATTTTTTTGTTGGGTGTTTTTTGGGAAAGTCACTTGCGAGATGTTAACAAAATAATTGTCTTTTAATTTTAACACAATTTTTAGATAAAAAAATGTATGATAAAATAGAAAACACAGAGTGTTTTCTCGTTGGTTTTGCTTACTTTTGCCAAAAGTAAGGCCCCTTTGATTGCAATCAAAGGCGGGAGATTAAAAAAAATTTAGGTTATAAAGCCGGACAGAAAAGTTAACATGTAAATGTTAGCTTTTTTGTTACCATTCGTTGGTACCAACGAAAAAATTTTTTGAAAGGAAAATTATGTCAAGACATTTAAAGAAAGAAGAATTTGCAAAAATATATGAAGAATATCAAAAGTCAGGTTTCCCAGGTGCTTTTCGGGCTATTTACCAAATATCACCAGGAACAAAAAACTTACAAAGAAATAGTGTAAAAGTTAGAATTAATAAAATAATTAAGTATTATAATTTAGGTATGGAAGACTTATTGCAGACAAAGAAAGGCGAAAACCGCAAAAAAGGAAGTGGCAGTCCTAAGAAGAAAAGAGAACCAAATTGAGATATTTTTGATCGTGATGATTTGTTACAAATAGCTAAAAGATATTATGAAATTACCAATGAATTACCCAAAAGTAAGAAAGTTATTGAATTAAAAAGTTTTAGCATAAGTTATGTGAAGCTTTCAGAAGTTTTTGGCATTTCTAGGCAAACAATTTCTAAAACTCATAAGATTAAAATTTCACAAAAACTCCCTAAACATAGTGATGTAATTGAAAAATCGTTCATAGAAACAAAGTCAAGATATGGAAGGCTAAAGCTAAGTGTTTACATATCTCAAAAATACAAAATAGATATAAACGAACGTTCTTTAGGGAGATATATGAACCTTTTAGGCCTAAAATGTAAGCTTAGACAAAAATCAAAACGAAAAGAAATTAAAAATGTATCTTCACAAATTGATAACTTCGTAAATCGTGATTATAACGATCAAAACAATCGAAATATTTATGCAACTGATGTTTCATATATAAAAGCACCAAAAGACGTGTTAGAATCACACGTTTATTTGTCTGCAATTTTGTCTCATAAAACTAAACAAATTGTTGGTTTTAAATTATCAAGAAGTAATAATCTAGAACTAGTTTTAGACAATTTAAATTCATTAAAACAATACAAACCCAAAAATTTTATCATTCACTCAGATCATGGCTTTCAATATACACATCATCAATATATTAAAGAAGTTCAAAATATTGGTGGCGTTGTTTCGTTATCAAGAGTGGGAAATTCACTTGATAATCGAGAAATTGAATATTGGTTTGGGATCATTAAAACCGAATTATTAAATGATTTAGATTATTCCAAAATAACATTCAATGAACTCAATGATATGATACAAGAATATGTAGTTTGGTATAATAACGATCGAATTCAATCAAACTTAAACTGAAAAACGCCAAAGCAATTTGCAATGGCATTATAAGTTACTAAAATGTTAAATTTTGCTGTCCATGTTTAGATCAACATTAATCTTTGTATTAATTCCACAAATAAATAATTTTCGTTTTTATTGAAATATGGTAAAATAAAAACGTGTTTTTATAACACTTAAATTTTAAAATTATATTAACGGTAATATGGATTCACTTGGGTGTGCTAAAAATAATATTATAGTGCTAGGTGCTCGAAATATTGCTTAGAAAATAACAAACTAAAGAAAAGGATTTTTTACTTATGAAAACAAACGAAACCCACAAACTAGAAAAAGAATCAAGACAAAAACAAGAAAGAAAACCAATTATTTCAAGAGAAAAACTTCTTGAATCAGGTTCTTACTTTGGACATAAAACTTTTGCTTGAAATCCAAAAATGAAGGAATACTTAGTTCCTAACCGTAAACTAAAAGGTGTACATATTATTGATGTTTACAAAACACAAAATCACCTTGAATATGCATATAAGCTTGTTAACAACTTAGCTGCAAAAGGTACAGAATTTATTTTCGTTGGTACTAAAAAACAAGCTAGAGATGCAGTTAAAAAAGCTGCGGAAAGAACTAATTCATTATTCGTAACTGAAAGATGATTAGGTGGAACGTTAACAAACAATGCTACTATTATGCGTAGTGTTAATACTATGGAGCAATTAGAAGCAAAAGCTGCAAATAACTTTAAGGGTTACACCAAAAAAGAGGCTTTAGAAAAAACTAAACAATTAGAAAAATTACACAAAAACTTAAATGGTATACGTGCTATGAGTAAAATGAGACGTTTACCACATGTAATGATAGTAGCTGATCCTAACGAAGATGAAATTGCTATTAAAGAAGCAAAGAAAAAAGGATTAAAAGTTATTGCTATTTTAGACTCTAATTCCAATCCTGATACAGTTGACTTAGGAGTTCCAGGAAATGATGATTCAGCAAAATTCATCCAAGTATTCATGACGATTATTGCTGACGCTATTGTTAAAGCAAGAGGCGGACACCACTGATTCGCATACCAAGATGATACTAAAATAGTTTTTCCTGAAATGCCAGGAACTAAACAAAATGGTGAAGAATTCACTAAAGAAGCAGAAGCTAATTTAGAATAGTATTAATAAAAAGGAGTTAAAAATGAGTGCAAACAAAATGGAATTAATTAAAGAATTAAGAGCTAGAACTAATTCTTCATTAATTGATTGTAAAAAAGCTTTAGAAGCTTCTAACGATGATATTGAAGCGGCTATTAACTGATTAAGAGAAAATGGTATTGTTAAAGCCGCTAAAAAAGCAGGTAGAGTAGCAGCTGAAGGGGCAGTAGTTGCTTTAGGAAATGATAAAAGGGCAGTTTTAGTTGAAATTAATTCTGAAACTGACTTTGCTGCTAAAAACCAAAAATTTGTTGAATTATTAAACAAGGTTGCTCAAAGAGTTTTAGATAGTAATGTTACTTCTTTAGAAGATGCATACCAATTAGAATTAGAAGCAGGTGTAACAATTGAAAATTCACTAATTGAAGCAACATCTGTAATTGGAGAAAAAATTTCATTGCGCCGCGTTTCAGCTCTTGAAGCAAACGAAGCTGAAGTTTTAGGCGTTTATGTACATGCTAATTCTCAAGTTGCCGCAGTTGTTAAAGTAAAAGGGAAAGCTGTTGATGCTGCTAAAAATGTTGCAATGCATGTTTCAGCAATGAACCCTGAATTTACTTTAGTAAGCCAAATTCCAACTGATCGTTTTGAAGCTTTAAAATCTAGTTTTGAAAAACCAGCCGGATTCGAAAATAAACCAGCACAGATTCAAGAAAAGATCCAGGAAGGTTGGTTAACTAAACAACTATCAGAATTTGTTCTAGAAAAACAAGCCTTTGTTATGGAAGATTCTTTAACTGTTGAAAAATATTTAGCTAATCACAATGCTACATTAGTAGAAGTTGCAAGATTTGAAGTTGGTGAAGGAATTGAAAAAGTTCAGTCTAACTTTGCAGCTGATGTTGCAAGTATGGTTAAATAATAATAAAATAAAAACATTCAGAATATTGTGAATGTTTTTATTTTAATTAATTATTTTTAATATTATATTTAGAAAGAGATTATGCAACTTAAAAACCTTTAATGATTTTACCAGTTACTTCAACCGTGCTTTAATGGCTCTTGCTCAACAAAATTCTAAAGAAAATATTTATTTAAAAGATGTAAAAACTGAAGATATCTTTTACAAAGTTAACAGTAGGCAGCACAAGTACAAAAACTAAAGATAAATTCTATTAATTTTTATACAAATATAGGGATTATTTCGCTTGTATCAATTGATAAAAACATTAAATGGAAATGTTTATATTTAATTATAATTTATGGAATAACTTTAATAAATAATATTAAAAAGTTATAAAGGAGACAAATGAAATTAAGAAAGCAAAAATTATTTATAATATCAACTTTAACTACCGTGCCAATATTTAGTTTAATTTCCTGTGTACAAAAGAGGGTGCCTGATTTAATAAACTACAATAATGACGTTGAAATTACTCAAAATATTTATAGATTACAAAATGAATTATGAAATCCTACCAATTTTAGTAATGAAATCCGTGAAAAACCTTTTTTAGTTAAAAATTCTGAGGATTTCAAAAATGATATCATTCAAAGAACTACTAACGAAAGACTAGCAACTCAAATTAAGGATAATTGAGAACTTTTTTCAAATCAGGTTCAAAGAGTCTTTGGTAAAGATATTCAAGACAAATACTATGTTATTTACTATGCTAACTATGCCGTTAATGAACCAATGGATTCAGTTGAAATAGATGAGGATTCTGTAAAAATTCACTATATTTCATATGGTAATAATACAAAACAAATCATTTCAGGTCAATATTTTATTTTTATTGATAAAAACAATGTACCAAATATTAACTCAATTACAGTTCATGAAGTGCAAACTAGAAGTGATTTGACAGAATACAATAGAAGATTAGGAATAAAAAGAAACAAAGTGTGGTTTAGTAAGTAAAAATCAAAAACATTCAGATAAGTTTTCTGAATGTTTTTAAATTGCTTATAAATTATTTATTTCTAAATATGATTTTTTGATTGGCGCTTCTTTTAAAAATTCTAAAATATCTTGCTTTAATTCGTTAAGTTTATTTTTTGCATCATTGCTATTTGAAGCATAAAATTCATAATTAGATAAAACATTATGAATGATGGTTGCTAATTCATCTCAATGTTTAAAGCCCCTACTTGTCATTGCAGCAGTGCCAATTCTAATTCCACTTCCTAAACGTGGATTTAATTTATCAAAAGGTATAGAGTTTTTGTTTAAGGTAATATTTAATTTATGCAATAATGTCTCGGCTTGCAAACCATTAATTCCATAGGTATCAAAAACATTTATCATAAATAAATGATTATCGGTTCCACCACTGATAACTTTTGCACCAAGTTCTTGAAATTTTTGGGCCATTTGACGGGTGTTTTTAATGATATTTTGAGCATAGGTTTTAAATTGAGGTTGTAATGCTTCATAAAATGCAACTGCTTTGCCAGCAATAGCATGAAATAAAGGGCCGCCTTGATAACCTGGAAAAACTCAACGATTAACTTTTTTAGCAATTTCTGGATCATTAGTCATAATGATTCCGCCACGACCACCACGTAATGTTTTATGAGTTGTAGATGTAATAATATCTGCATATCCCACCGGAGAAGGGTGCTCTCCTGCCACAATTAAGCCTGCAATATGTGCTATATCAGCCATCAATTTAGCCCCTACTTTATCAGCAATTGCCTTAAATCTTGCAAAGTCGATGGTACGTGAATAAGCAGAATAGCCACAAATAATTAAATCCGGTTTTTCTTGGATTGCCAATTGTTCAATTGCATCATAATCTAAATATCCTTCTTGATTTAAATCATATGAAACGGATTGGTAAAAAATGCCACTAAAACTAATTTTATAACCATGAGTTAAATGACCTCCGCAATTTAAAGATAAGCCCATGATTTTTCCACCACTAGGTGCTACAGAAGCAATAGCAGCTGCATTAGCTGTTGAGCCTGAATATGGTTGTACGTTTGCGTACTCAACACCAAAAAGTTGTTTTAAACGTTCAATTGCAGTTGATTCAATAATATCAACATTTTCGCAACCACCATAATATCTTGCATTTGGATATCCTTCACCATATTTATTTGTTAAAATGCTCCCTTGCGCTTTTAATACATCTTCAGAAACAAAGTTTTCAGAAGCAATTAATTCCACATGGTCTTCTTGACGTTTTAATTCATTATTAATCGCATCTTGAATTACTTGGTCGGATAATTTAATTTTTTGATACATAATTATGATTCTCCTTTATTAAATACTTGGTTTATTTCTTTAATTACTGATTCATAGTCAGTAATTCTAATTGTTATATTATGCGATGTTTCTTTTTGATAATCATCAATTATTTTAATTTCATATGGATTATGATTTAGAATAATTGGTTTTAAGTATTCATCAATACTTTGCTTATTTAAAAGTTCAAAGGTTAAATCAATACTTTTCATTGGTTCATAATTAATTGGTTTAAATTTATGGAAAGTATTTGGTAAGTCTGGGATAATAAATTCAGCATAAAAAGCATTAGTATCATCATACATTGGATGAATTTTTCCAATTCATCCAATTAGTTTATCATTATGAAAGATTTTTGCCGATACGTTTTGGTGTACGAATTCATAATTATCAAATTTTTCAAAAGTTAATTCTAAGTTTAAAAAGTTAATTATATCTTGTTTTAATTCTTGAAAACTTTTAGTTGTTGACGCCAAACCATATACAAACTCTTCAGAAACAACCATACCGTGTTCAAAGATATTAATTTGTTCTAATTTACGCTTTTGATTATAAATTATTACTTCTTGCAATGAAGTTATGATTGATTTACGAACTGATTCGCGTTCTTTTGAAACAAAGGTTAATAAATCAATATTTTCTTTTCAGCAGAGCGGATTCAAAAAGTTTTTGTTTTTTGAAACTAAACAAAATGTTCTTGCTTCATTATAACCATTATGCAATCAATAACCTTTGTTATTGTCTCGCTTTTGTGTTTTTAAAGGAGTGATATTAACAGCTTTTGGTTGAAAATTTTGATATGAATAAAAGCGGAAAATTTCTTCAATAATATCTTCAAAATAATTAATATCATATCGATAGTCTGGAACTAAAACTAAGTTTTCTTTAAACTCAAAACCTAAAGATTCTAGTTGCTTTAATGGATCTTGAAATATATTCAAATCTTTAGAACCCGAATACATTTCTAATTTTTGTTTATCAAATAAAATTTCTTTTTTATTTAATAAACATATTGGGTTAATAACGTTCGATATTTTTAAATTGCTTGTTTTGGCTTGAATGTATTCTAAGGCTATTTTTGCACTATATCTTGTGATAGTTCGCGAACCTTGATTTGCAGCACTAGTTAATAATTTAATTTCTTTTGCCCCGTGGCGTACTAATTTTGGATCAAAAACACCAATTTCAAATAAATAATTAGTAGTATCTAGGTCAGCTTTTGACTTTTCTAATCCCATTACAGAAGCTAGGGATATAGGCCCTTGATCATCAAATATGGTTAGAACATTAGTAACCTCAATTTGTTTTTGACCTAAAATTTCTACCTTTCCGCTAAATAAATCACAATTAATATTTTTAGAAATTTTTTGAGCATCATAAACATGAACCGGAACACCAATTTCTAAAAGTGTTAAATTAGTTAAATTAACACTTCAATCAAACGAGCTTGAAATTCCATGTTTGGCTAAAAACATTTTTTCATATAAACTAGTTTGATTTTTACCATGAACTTCTAAAAATGAAAGTTCATTAGCTTTATTTTTTACAACTTTAAAGTCAGAGGTAAAACTTGGAGATGTATTATTTATGAATATTGGTTTAAACTCAGTTTTAAAATACGCTGCTAATTCTTTAGCTAAAAAATAATATGAATTTGCATCATTTCGGTTTGCCGTAACTGAAATTTCTATAATATAATCATTAATTCCTAATAATTCCATTGGATCATCTTCTAAGCTTGCAAAATGATTAGGTAAAACCAATAATTGATCTTTATTTGTTAATAATTCATATTGATACCCAATTTCTGATCATGAAGCCATCATCCCTTGTGATAGAACACCTTTTAACATAACTTCTTTAAAGGTAACTCCATCTTTGGTTGAACCAACTGGGAAACAAATTACTAGGTCGCCTTCTTTTAAGATTCGATTTGTTGTTTGGATTGTAATATTACCATTTTTAGTTGCTAAATTTACTACATCTAACCGATCTGAATTAGGATTTAATTCAACTTTTAAAACTTTAGCAAAAATTACACCTGTTACATTAGCAAAGGGTTTGATACTTTCAACTTCAAAACCAAGTTCATTTAAAGCAATTTCAACTTGGCCTGGTGTTAAAGTAAGAGATGGTAAATATTTCTTTAAATGTTTAAGAGATAAAATCATGTCACTCCTTATAAATTTCAATCAATGGGCTCTTTATTTAATGTTTCTAAACGAGCATTAATAGTTTTAAAGATTTGCGAATTTTTAAAACTATGACGGTATCCTAGCGGCGAAGGATGCGATAGTTTAAATAAATTATTTGTATCATAGTTTAATAAATATAATGAATTATCAACAATTTTATGTGCATAATTACCTAAAGCCAAGATTAAAACATCTTTATTTACCCTGACAATTTCTTGGATAATTGTACTTATGAAAAAACTTCAACCAATATTTTGGTGTGAATTAGGTTTATTTTCCTCAACTGTTAAACTTGAATTTAATAATAAGATTTTTTGTTTAGCTCATGGTACCAAAGAATTAGAATTTAAAGTTATATTTGGATAATCATTTTTAAGCTCTTTAAAGATATTTTTAAGTGTGGCAGGGGTTTTTAAATTATGTGTAGAAAAAGCAAGACCATCAGCAACACCATATTCACTATAAGGATCTTGACCTAGAATAATTAGTTTAGTTTCGTGAGTTTGAAAAAATTCAAAGGCACGAAACATTTCAGTTTGGTGTGGCCAGATTGTTTTATTTTGTTTCGCTGAAAGGGATAAATTATCTAAGATTTTAGTAAAGTAAGACTTTTTTCCTTCAGATTGTAAAATTTTTAAAAAACTATCTTTCATAATTAAATTGCTCCATGATTCTTAAATCATTTTTATATAAATCTCTAATGTCATTAAAACCAAATTTAATCATTGTAATACGTTCAATTCCTAATCCTGCAGCAAATCCATTCATACCATTAGTATAACCGGCTAATTCTAAAACTTTTGGGTGCAACATTCCAGCGCCGAGAATTTCAATTCAACGGTTATTATAAAAAATGTCAACTTCAACACTTGGTTCAGTAAATGGAAAATAACTTGGTCTTAATCTTAACTGTATCTCTGTTTCTAAAACATATGATAATAAAGATTTTAATGTTCAAATTAAGTTTGGAAAACTTAATTTACCAACAGCTACAAAATCGAGTTGAGTAAATTGGTGAGAGTGTGTTGCATCATCTTCATCATTACGGTATACTTTACCAATTGAAAAAGTACCTAATTCCATATTTTTATTTTCTTCAAGAACTTTTGCACTAATTCCAGTATTATGAGTTCGCAATAATGTTGTTGCATTTATATACAACGAATCATGCATTCCGCGTGCTGGGTGATCTTGTGGAATGTTTAATTTTTCAAAGTTGTATAAGTCAGAAACAACTTCAGAATCAAATTGTTGGTAATAACCATGTTGTATAAATCAATCTTTTAATCTTTCTTCGATGATTGTAATTGGATTTAAAGATCCTGGTTTTAAAGTCGGTAAATTAATATCCACAAATTCTGAGTTAATTTTTTGGTCAATATTTAATTTAGTAATTTTTTGCTCAGCAAGAGCAAAAAATTTTTCATATTCTTTTTTTAGTTTGTTGATTGTTTGACCAATTTCTTTTTTTTGTTCACTAGGGGCTGTTTTTAATATTTGTTGTAATTGAAATATTTGTCCTTGGTTTCCGTAAAGTTTGGCTTTAAGTTGTTTTAAATCTTCAATATTATCAATTAAGTCTAAATTTAACATTTTACTCCTTATTCTTTTTTCAATTTTCTTTTAAAGCTTCTCAATATTTTTTGACATCTTGTTCATATTTATTTTTACCAGGAGTGTAAAATTGTTCATTACGTAATTCTCTGGGTAAGTATGTTTGTGCAACTCAATTATTGGGATAATCATGAGGGTATTTATAACCAATTGCATCACCTAATTTTTGTGCTGATTGATAGTGTCCATCTCTTAGGTGTGAAGGAATGCGGTACACTTTACCTTGATTTAAAATTATGTCTTTAACTTTTTCTTTGGCTAAGTAAGTTGAATTGCTTTTTGGACTTAAAGTTAAATCACAAATTGCTAAGGCAACTGGCAATTCCCCTTCAGGAAGACCTAGACGTTCAAAAGTCTCAATTGCCGCTAAGACTCTTGGCCCAATTTGCAAATTTGCTAAACCTATGTCTTCATATGCTAATGCGAGCATGCGGCGAAACAAACCATCGTAATCGCCACTTGTTAAAATCAAAAAACCATAATATAAAGCCGCATTAACATCGCTTCCTCGCACCGATTTATGAAATGCCGATAAATTATTATAATGTTCGCTTGAATTTTTGTCACTATAAAAGTTTATATTTGGAATAATGGTTTTTAAATCTCGCTCGGTAATTTCATTTAAATCTGTTTTAATAATTCCTAATGTTTGCAAATTATTAATACTTGCTCTATAATCTCCCGCCGAGTAGTTTGCTAGCAAAGCTAGTTTTTCATCCGAAATATTTAGATGTTTAAAGTGTTCATTAACAATTTTTCTAAGCCCGAAAGTAATATCTTCAAGTGAAAGTTTATAAAATTCTAAAATTTGCAAACGACTTCTAATTGCCGGGACTACCTTAAAATATGGATTTTCCGTTGTGGTTGCATAAATAATAATTTTGTCAAATTCTAAATATGATAGCAAAATTTCTTGTTTATCTTTATTTAATCGATGAATTTCATCGATAATTAAAATTTGGTTTTTAGATAATAATTCAGTTAACTCAGTTTTTGAACCAACTGATGCATTAAAATAACCATATGGTAAATTCATTTCATTTGCTAATGCAAAAGCTGTTGAAGTTTTCCCAATTCCGCTTTCGCCAAAAAACAAAAAACTAGACCTAATTTTTTTAAGGACTATTTTATTTAATAATTCTTTTAAATGGTTTTGACCAATAATATCATCTAATTTTTGTGGTCTTAAGTAGTTAGCAAGGTTTTTATCAATCATTTTTATAAATTATATTATATAAGAAGTTTTTATATTATTAAATATAGAATTTTTAACTAAATTTTATTATTATTTAAAAAAGTTATATAATATTACTATACAGTAATATATAAACATTACAAAAAATTGAAAAGAGGTAAAAATGAAAAAACTTTACAAGAAATTCTTAATGCCAGTAGCTTTTTCTATTACACCGATATTTGCTATTGTATCATGTGCAAAACAAGAGCAAGATTCTGATCCATTTTCAAATATAAAAATTGATTTTAGAAATTCTATTGGCACAAATCCTACTCCAGCACCTTCGCCTAAACCAATAATTGAACCTAAAATTGACCCAAATAACGAAACTAAAAAAGAGACTCCAAAGGATAATAATCTTGGGGGTGAGAGACTCCAAGATCAAGATAAAGAAAACAAGCCAACAGACTCAGGAGATTCACAAGAGAAAACTCCGCAAACAAAGTATCCAAATGAAACAAATGGAGAGAAAAATATTAAAGACACAGAACCAGAGCAACCAAAACAACAAACTTCGAATAACTCTCAATTTCAAATTAATTCAATTAATTTTGATTTTAATGAAAATGACCATACTAGTTTAGGTGTAATTGTAACTTTAAATAAAATACCAACAGAAGCTGAAAAAATGGAATTTAAATTACATATTAATTATCCAGACGGTTTAGATGAAGAATATGATGGTATATTTAATCCTAACTTATGACATACTCAATATAAAGATAATAAATTATTTTTTGAATTATATGACTTAGCAGAAAACTTTGATTATCAAATTTTAAAAATTGCATATAAAGATGAGGTTATTAAACTTCCTCAAGAATCAATAACATTTAAAGCAGGCACAAAACCTGAAGATGTTCAAAAAACTGATTCTGTTGAAAATTCGAATCCTCCCGTTAAAGAAATTGAAAATAACCATGATCATGATCATGGTAATAATGGATCAAAAAACGAAAACATCCAACCAAGACAAAGTAATCTAAATTTAGAGAAAGTTCAATTTGTAGCTGACGATTCCGATGAAACAAATGTTAATGGTAATTTGACATTAACTCTTAACCAAACTATTACAAATTTTAATTCTTCTAAATTAGAAATATTATTTAATTTGGAAAGTTTTCAATATAGTGAGTTAAATTTTAGTCTTAAAAATAATGTTTTAAATGCATATATTTACGATTTACCAAAAGGCCAAACTATTACTATTACGTCATTAAAATATAATAATGAGTCTATTTCATTAACAGAATCAAATAAAACTTTTACAACAAAAGCACCAGAGACTAATACAACCTCTGAAGATTTATAAAAAACCTTCTGGTATAGTTATTTAAATATAGTGTATAATATTTAAGATAAATTATTTTTTAACTTAACTTTTAAAAAATAGGTTATAATACTTAAACAAATAAATAAATCATTTAGGAGACAAAATGACAAAAAAAGAATTTGTAACTCAAGTATCTGAAAGAGTTGAGGATACCTTAAATTTAACACCTAAACAAGTTGATCAAATTTTAGAAGAAATGTTATTTGTTCTAAAAGAACAATTATTAGCTGAAGATTCAGTACGTTTAGCTGATTTTGGTATCTTCTCAACCGTTGTTAAACCGCAACGTACAATTACTAACAGATTTACAAAAGAACAACAAGTTGTTCCGCGTAAGAGAGTTGTTAAATACAAACCATCTAAATACTTACGTGATTTGATTGATTTTAAATAGTTTATAAAATATTTAAAATACCTGGAAACTCTAAAGTTAAAACTTTAGAGTTTTTAATTAATTCTTCAATTCGGATACTTTTTTGCTTTTGGTTTAATAATTCTAAAATATATTCAATTTCTACTTTAAAAAATAAATCTTTATTGCTAAAAAATAAAATGATAAAAGCAAGGCCGCCATTTCACTTTATTAATTTTAAATAATTAATTTGATGGGTTTTTAAGTTGCTTAAATCAAAACGATCTTCGTTGCAACTTTTAGCTTCAAAACAGACGAATTTTCCTTGATACATCCCGATATAGTCTACCGTTGATTTTTTACTTATATATCCTTTATTTACTATTATTTTTTGATCATTATTTTTATTTATTTTCTTAAGGGAAATATCCAGGTTTTTCTTATGAATAAAAGCATAATTAGTTTCCCAGTAATAATTAATTGTTTGATTAATAATTTTTTCTAAAAACATGCCGCGGTTCTTTGTCATATTAATCTTAATATTATTTTTATTTAAAAAATACAAAAAATAAACATTTTTGATAAAATTTAAATAAATCATTAGTTATTTAGAAAGGGAATTAGATGAACAAATTACTTATTATTGGTAACTGAAAAATGAATAAAACATATTCAGAAACCTTAGATTTTATAAATAAATTCCAAGATTTATATAACCAAAAAAACCAAATTATTGCTAAGGATACTGCCTTTTCTGTTGCTGTTCCATATGCTAATTTAAGTGCTTTTAAGACAAATCAAGTGCAAGGTTTAAAACTAGCTGCACAAGATATGTCAAAACATGTTAAAGGAGCATATACTGGAGAAGTATCAGCAGATATGCTTCTTGATTTAGATGTTAAATATGTTATTTTAGGACATTCAGAAAGAAGAACGTATCATAATGAATGTAATAAAACAGTATATTCTAAAGCTAAATTAGCATTAGAAAAAGGGCTAACTCCAGTTATTTGTGTTGGTGAAACTTTAGAAGAATATGAACAAGGTTTAACTAAAGAAGTAGTTAAAAAACAAATTGAAGGATCAGTTAATGATTTGGATTTATCTAAAATCGTTGTGGCATATGAGCCTGTTTGAGCAATTGGGACTGGTAAAGTTGCGACAGCTGAAATTGCACAAGATGTTTGTGCATACATTCATGAACTTACTTCAAATGATTTAGTTGTCCAATATGGAGGAAGTGTATCTCCTAAAAATATTGTTGAATTAGCGACCCAACCTGATATTAACGGATTTTTAGTTGGTGGAGCTTCATTAGAACCAGAAAGCTTCATGCAACTTTTAACCTTAGGTAAATAATCTTAGAATTAATTTATTATAAAATATGCGTTTAAATAACGCATATTTTTTAAAACAATTTTTAACAATTATTTAGATTAAAAAAAATAAAATATAAAAATTTACCTTGGTTAATTTATAATAAATTAACCAAGGTAAATTTTGGGGCGGTTGACGGGATTCGAACCCGCGAATGACGGGACCACAACCCGCTGTGTTAACCACTTCACCACAACCGCCATATTTGCGATATAATTATACACTAATTTTTAAAATTCCAAATACTAAATTATTGTTTTTTATGGCTGTTTTTTGATATTAGTTATTGTAAATATCAAAGATTACAATCAATTAGTTTTAAAACACAAGACATAGTTATTTTGTATAAACCATTGATATGCTTATCTAAAATAGTTTTGTAACTAATATAAATATTGCTAAAGGTATTAATTGGAAATGTCACATGCAAGTTTTTTGCATGTGACATTGTTTTTGTCTGCCTTGTAATAAAATAGTTGTATTAATAAATTTTAAAAAAATGAAAGGAGACTTTAAAATTATATGAAAAATTTAGAAAAATATATTTGTGTTTTTGACAAATATCGAAAAGAAAATAAATATCAACATTTTAAAATTGAAGAGAATTACAATACTATCTTGAAAATGCAAGGAGCTCTTGGGACACAACGAAAATTACGATCAGATCAAATCGATCTAGAACAACTTTATAATATTTTACAAGAACTTTCTGAAGGCTTCTCAATCCAAGAAGTAGCCAAGATTTTTGATAGAGACATTCGAAGTATAAAAAGTAAAATCCAAATTATTACAAATCGCAGACCACTTAGTTTAGATAAACACAATCGCTATGTTTGTCCTAAGTGTTCAAAAAGAGTAATGCGGGTTAAAACCCTTAATTTTAGTAAACTATACGAACATTTATTAGGCTATTCATTTTCGCGACTCTTTTTTGTAAGTGATACAATTAAAGAGAAATGAAAGGCCTACAGAAAATATTGGTATAGTGAGCTTAATACATACAATAAAAATAGAAATAAAAAGAATTTGCAGCAAAAAGAAGTTAAGAAATCAGTTACCTATCTTGTGAATTATTTTAAAAAATTATCCCCTGATGAATTTGCTCCCTCACCTAGTTCAATTTATAAAATAATCAAAAAATACCCTTATTTCCTTGAATTTGACCAAATTGTTAAAAAATCTGAAGGCAAATATGGCATAAGGAAGAAAAAGCAAACCAAACCTAAAACATTAAAATATGCTACAGAAATTTCAAAACGTCCAGCTTATATTAATGATCGCTCTGAACACGGACATTTTGAATTAGACACCGTTATTGGTAAAATCAATGATACATATTGTATTGTGACGATAATTGAACGGCAAACCAGAATGTCTTATGCTATGCTCTCAAAACGCAACTCCAAAGCTATCAAACAAACTCTTCTAAAACTAATCAAGAAACATAACTTAGACATTAAAACTTTAACTGTTGATAATGGTAGTGAAAATGTCTTATTGCACCAGGTTATTCCAACTGAAAGATTATTTAAATGCCAACCATATAGTTCATGACAAAAAGGTTCAATAGAAAATATGCACCGCTTAATTAGGTATTACATTCCCAAAGGAAAAAGCTTAGATAAATACTCTCAGCAAGAAATTGATTATATGATGGAAAAAATAAATAACTATCGGCAAGTTGTACGGCAATATAAGATAACTATTAATTGGAAATGTCACATGAAAGTTTTTTGCATGTGACATTGTTTTTGTCTACCTTGTAATAAAATAGTTGTATTAATAAATTTTAAAAAAATGAAAGGAGACTTTAAAATTATATGAAAAATTTAGAAAAATATATTTGTGTTTTTGACAAATATCGAAAAGAAAATAAATATCAACATTTTAAAATTGAAGAGAATTACAATACTATCTTGAAAATGCAAGGAGCTCTTGGGACACAACGAAAATTACGATCAGATCAAATCGATCTAGAACAACTTTATAATATTTTACAAGTACTTTCTGAAGGCTTCTCAATCCAAGAAGTAGCCAAGATTTTTGATAGAGACATTCGAAGTATAAAAAGCAAAATCCAAATTATTACAAATCGCAGACCACTTAGTTTAGATAAACAAAATCGCTATGTTTGTCCTAAGTGTTCAAAAAGAGTAATGCGGGTTAAAACCCTTAATTTTACTAAACTATACGAACATTTATTAGGTTATTCATTTTCTCGACTCTTTTTTGTAAGTGATACAATTAAAGAGAAATGAAAGGCCTACAGAAAATATTGGTATAGTGAGCTTAATACATATAATAAAAATAGAAATAAAAAGAATTTGCAGCAAAAAGAAGTTAAGAAATCAGTTACCTATCTTGTGAATTCTTTTAAAAAATTATCCCCTGATGAATTTGCTCCTTCGCCTAGTACAATTTATAAAATAATTAAAAAATACCCTTATTTTAGACAGGGAAAAAATATTCGGACAAAATCCGAATATTTTTAATATAAAGAAAGAGAGGTAGTTATGAGGCATTTAAAGACTAAAGAATGAATCAAAATTTTTGACTTATACGATAAATATTTGAACCTGGGAATAACGAAGGCAGAATTTGATAATTTCTGTTTTGATATCAGAAAAGTATACTGAAATAAAGAATCAATGAGAAATATGTTAAAGAAAAGAAAACTGTATAATTTAAATATGAACATAGAATCACAAAGCGGTAAATCACCTAAGAAAGATAAAGGTGTTGGGAGAAAGAAAAAGAAAGTTCTCGATTATACATGAATTGATACTCTTAAAGATGATGAAAAAGATGCAGTTATAAAATACTACTATCGAATTTTTAATGAAAATAATATTGATGCAGATATCTCAAAGATAAAGAAAATCAAGAATCTTTCACATACTAAAAAATCTAAAATGATATGTGTTTCAAGATCTACATATTACGAGAAATTGAAAGATAACAACAAGACTAAAGAACTAAAGGTTAAACACAAAGAAATAATTTTTCAAAGTTTTGTCGAAAATAAAGAAAGGTATGGACGAAGGAGACTTGCTAAATATATTTTCCAAGAATATAATATTCAAATAAATCCTAGAACCCTAGGAAATTATATGAAAAAGCTTAATTTGAAAACATTTGTTAGACAAAAACGTAAAACCAAGGAATCTAAAAATACTAGTATTAAAATACCTGATTTAGTAAAAAGAGATTATAATTCACGTAACAATAATATATATGCAACAGACGTGACCTACATACCAGCACCAAAAGATATTGAACAAAATCATATTTATTTATCTGCAATTATTGATCATAAAACTAAGTTTGTGACCTATGAATTATCACTTAGAAATGATACTGAACTAATTTTGAATAATATCAGTAATACAAAATTCAAAAATAATTTTATTTTACATTCTGACCATGGAACTGCTTATTCGTCGGTCGAATATACTAAAAAAATAAAATCACTAAAAGGTAAAATATCAATGTCAAGAATTGGTAATAGTCTTGACAATCGTGAAATTGAGTATTTCTTTTCAATTCTTAAAAGTGAAATTTTCCCAAATTTTGATCAAACCTGTAAAAAACTTACTTTTATTGAATTATCACAAAAAATCAAAGAATTTATAAACTGATATAATTATAAAAGAATAAGATAAAAAAACCTTCCCAAAGCATTCCGTTTGGCTTAGCCAAATGGTATGGTTGGGGAAGGTTAAACCGTCCGAAAAAAATTTCCCAGTTTATTTCCTTGATTTTGACCATATTGTTAAAAAATCTGAAGGCAAATATGGCATAAGGAAGCAAAAGCAAACCAAACCTAAAACATTAAAATATGCTACAGAAATTTCAAAACGTCCAGCTTATATTAATGATCGCTCTGAACACGGCCATTTTGAATTAGACACCGTTATTGGTAAAATCAATGATACATATTGTATTGTGACCATAATTGAACGGCAAACCAGAATGTCTTATGCTATGCTCTCAAAACGCAACTCCAAAGCTATCAAACAAACTCTTGTCAAACTAATCAAGAAACACAACTTAGACATTAAAACTTTAACTGTTGATAACGGTAGTGAAAATGTCTTATTGCACCAGGTTATTCCAACTGAAAGACTATTTAAATGCCAACCATATAGTTCATGACAAAAAGGTTCAATAGAAAATATGCACCGCTTAATTAGGTATTACATTCCCAAAGGAAAAAGCTTAGATAAATACTCTCAGCAAGAAATTGATTATATGATGGATAAAATAAATAACTATCGTCAAGTTGTAAGGCAATATAAGATAACCTAAGAAATTTTTTAATCCCCCGCCTTTGATTGCAATCAAAGGGGCCTTACTTTTGACAAAAGTAAGCAAAACCAACGAGAAAACACTGCCGTGTTTTCTGTTTTCTCATACATTTTTTATTTAAAATCTATGTTAAAATTAAAAGACAATTATTTTGTTAACATCTCGCAAGTGACTTTTCCAAAAAACATTTTGCACAATTTTTAAAAAATATTTGGAAACAACATTTTTATGTGTTATAATTTTAATCTAAAGTTTAAAACTTAGTATTTGCCCGAGTGGTGGAATTGGCAGACACGCTAGACTAAGGATCTAGTGGAGCAATCCGTGCAGGTTCAAGTCCTGTCTTGGGCACCATTATTATATGTATTTTATCATATATGGAGGTTGAGGAAGCATTTCTCAACTGACCCGTAAATTATCTCACCCGTAATTATTAAAATTTATTTTAATGATTACGGGGGGGGGGTAATATTTTTAATATTCTTATATTTATAAAATATAATTAAACATATACTATAAGCAAAAAAATTAAGGAGAAAAATATGGAAATATTAAAAGATCGAATTTTAAGGTTTAAAAATGAGAAGGATATTTTTTGAGGCGAAATATCTCAAAAGTTAGGTCTTAGTATTGATAATGTATATACATTATTTAAAAGCGACTGAATACCAAATATATCAGTTTGTTTTAAACTAACTGATATATTTAAGGTTAATATAATTACTTTATTAACCGGAGAACCATATGATGAAAAAATGTATTCTTCAAATAATGATGATAAATGACTTGGAGATATTAATGATCAAACAAGCCCTTTACACTTAATTTCTAAAGATGATGCTACTTTATTTAAACAATATGGATATACAAATTTATTTAATATTTTTCATAAATTTGAATCTGGTCAAAAAGGTACAAAAGAATATTATCAATTAACTAGAAAGGTAATTGATGCACTTTACGAACATAAAGCAATTAATATTTTTAAAGAATGTCTTTTAGATAATATTGTTGATTTACCTGATGATTGATATGAAACTAATTCTCGTTCATCAGACAAATGACCATGGGTAATTTATGGAAATTCTTGAAGTTATAGTAATTCTGTATCTTTGGACATGAAACGTTTAAATAAATACATTAGTTTATGTATTGATAGTAATTATGCTGCTGGATTAAAGGCAATAGATTACAAACATAATTATAGATACTCAGATCTAACCGCAACATTTAAAAGCCTCTTTACAAAAAATGTTAAAGATGTCTTGGAATATATGTCTAAACTTGAATTTAAAAATACTAATTATAATTCAACAAATGAGATAATGCTTGAACTTTATAAAAATAAGCATTTTGAACTCTTAGACAGAATGATAGTTGACAAAGCAAGAAGATTAGAATATGCTAGAGAATCATATTATAAGTATGAAAATAGACGTTATAGACCTTATAATAATGATAAAGAATATTCTTATGAACATTTTAACCCAATTAAAGATGCTTTTAATTTAGCAAAAGAAGAAAAAGATATAGTATGGCTCAAAAAGTTTAATGATTTTAATTTAAAGTTAAAGCAAAAAGTGAATCAACTTGAAGTAACTACTGTATCAAACAAAGATATGCAAATTTTTGAATTAGAATGATTAGATTCTAAACCTTTAGAAGATATTTTAGTTGCAAAGCATACTAAACATGGTGTTTTAGACTTAAAATCTTTATTAAATGATGATTGTGGCCTAAGTAAAGAAGAGTATGGGCAAAAACTTACAGATTTAGTTGCTAAAATCAGAGGGCTTAAGCCATTTATTATAGATAAATATATTAGTTATAATGAATTAATTAAAACAAGTGTTAAAAATAATATGTGGAGAGAAGTATATCAATTCGCTATTGATTTGGGTTATAATTTTTTAGCTGATGCAGTTATTGCAAAAAACGTTGATTTAATTTATGAACTTGCTGATGAATTATTTATGCCTAATGATTATATACGTAAAGGAATCATATCACATACTGATTATTTAAGAACTAAAACAGCAATAGAACACAAATATACTCAAGAACAAATAAAAGAAGGTGAATTAAAAATACTTGAAAGTTGATCAAAGAGTATTTTTAATAAGATGAACAAGTTTGAAAATAGCTATAACTCATTTGAAGATAGCTATGACTCACCAGCAACTTTAGATATAGATACAAAACTCTATAAAGAACTATTAACTATTGAATCTCAAAATTTTCCTTTATTAGATGAGTATAATGAATTTACTGTTAAAAGCAATCTTAAAAAAGTTAAAGAAAACTTTTGAAAACAATATAAGCAAAAACTTGAGGATGTTATTGAATCAATTACTAATGAAAAAGCTATGAAGAACCATTTTGAAAAAATTAATAATGAATTTAGTTCAAAAAACCTACTTAAACTTTTAAATTCTGGAAATATAGGAATGTGCATTATCAACATTTATAGACGTTTGGAAGCTATCTTTGCATATAAATACAAATATAAAGATAAATATGGCGATAACATCCATGAATGGATAAACAAATATTTTGAGCATGAGAAAGTTAAAGTTGAGAGGGATTCTGATTATTACAATGATAGTAAAATCAAAGAATTAGAGGAAAAACAAAAACTATTGCATAAACTTAGAAAAAAACGCAACGATATAACACACGGTAGTTTTTCAAACATCGATAAACAAGACAAACAACTATCAAATGATGAATTAAAAACTTGCATAAATTTATTAGACACAATAAATGAAGGGGCAAAGGATGAATAAATATATAAAATACTTATTAAATAAAGAAGTTGTTTCATTTGTATCTTCAAAAGGTTCGGAATCTTCTTATTTGTATGAGGATAATTCAATGCTTGTTCTGCAATTAGTCCAAAACGAAAATTATCACATTGAAGGTTACAAAATCATCTTTTCAAGCCCTGCAATAGAATGTATTACTTATCAAAACAAAAAATATACTCATATAAATGATGTAATAAGCATTGATTATGAGTTTAAATCTGATAACCGAAAATTATTGATATCTTTTAAAGATAATCTTGCTGATAATTATGCATTGCCAATTAAAGTTGTTTTAGCAGACAAAGAAAAATGAGATAAGGATAATAAAAACCAAGAAACAAATGCAAAATATAAAAATGGTGCTTTAGTTGTTAATCCTGGAATTGATTTTCTCGATATTTTTTGAAAAAATGTAGAAGGTACGGACCGGAGAGAAATTAAAGTTTATTATCAGGATACCAACAAAGAAGATGGATCAATTATTGAATACAAAATTTATGATGGTAGTGGACAAAAATCAGATTTGAACTTTGACTATACTTTAGAATTCTTTGAACTCTTAAACTTAGCACCTGGAAAATATAAAATAATATTAATACAACGTCGATATGATAGTTATAGGAATACTAAGGATATTTTATCTCAAACTGAAACAATTGCTGAAATTAAACCTCTTGTTAATGAGATTGGAAAAGTTAAAGATGCAGTCGAATCAATTGAAAGTGTGTTAGGAAGATAATAAAAATTTTAAAGAAAACTATGCCAAAATTATATTTTTGGAATAGTTAAGGAGGAAGAAATGGAAATAAATCATAAAAATGCAATGGCTCTTTGGAGTTCAAGATACGGAAGACAATGTCAAAAGACTAAGGATTTTTCAGGTCGAAAAATTCAAAAAAGTGATTTTAATAATCTCAAAAGCCAATATTGTTGAAATATTGATCATATCCTCCCACTGAGCCAAAATGGTGGGAGCAATAAGGAAAATTTACAAATAACTCATTGTAAAACTAACCAAGAAAAAGGTGATAATTTTCCGACATTTAAAGCCAACAATAAGAATTTCCAAATAGTAAAACATAATGGATCTTATAAAGTTGAGGAAGTAAAAAGTACCAAAAGTAAATTCTTGGACGCTAATATTGGCTTAAACTATTTGAAAAAGCTAGAAAATAAAGATAGTAAGACAAGGTGAATTGGATCAATTTTAATAAAACTAGAAAACGTATCAAATCCTGCAGTTATCGAATTTATAGAAAAAATATTAGGTGAAGATAGCATCCCTTATTCGATTAATAAAGGTTTTAGTAGCAATATTTACATTGCTAAAAACTATAATTGTCCATTTAAAGACGATGTATCTGAACTGCTTGATATATGCATTTTGCTAAACACATATTTAGGGTATTACTTTTTAAACAAAAAGTATATGACTAAATATCAAATTTATTATCAACTAAAAAATTATACTAATGCAAAAGATATGTATCATCAAGCAAAACTTTGTGAGTTTAATATAAGTTATAATCATAACGATAATTCTTTATATATAAATAATCTAGTATATCAAAATACTGAGGCTAAAGAAAATGTACCTAATCTTAATTTCACATATGGATATGGAAAATATAACTACTCTTATACAGACTTAAGAGAAAAATTATCAAATAAGTAAATTAATCATAGAAAGAGGTAATTATGAAAATCAATAAAGAAACAGCACTCGACAAATTATGGGATGAATTTTTTGGTGGTAAAGAATATGCTAAAGATTTTGCTGGAAGATCTATAAAAAGATCAGATTATGGAAATGAAGCAAGTCAACATTGTTGAAATGTTGATCATATATTTCCAGAAGTAAAAGGCGGAACTGATGCACAAGACAATTTACAAATAACTCATTGTAAAACTAACCAAGAAAAAGGTGATAAATTCCCTGGCTTCGTAGCTAATGGAATTAATTTTACTTGCAAAAAAGTAAAAGGTAAATCAAAAGTTTATAAAGTTGTTAAAGCAAAATAAATACACAGCTAAACTACAGTATAGAGACACCCGCAAGTTGGACTAAATTAATTGGTCTAACTTGCGGGTGTTCACTATATTTTTTAATTATCGTTATTTTGTTTCTCTAAAACCTAACAACCTATCCCTATAATATTCATATTGTTTTTGTCTAAGGTTTATTTCTGCCGGTAAGCCTTTAGTTAAATCATTTGTTAAGTCAGAGAATTTATCTAGGATACTTGCTATTTTGTTTTGAATTTGAAGAGGAGGGAGAGGTATAAGAATTTCCAAAATATCAGGCATATGTGGATGCTTGATTCCTGCACCTCTGTAATAAGATTCAATTAAATCTAATTTATTATTTAATACATAATATAAATATCTTATGTTTAGTTCATTACTGTCTCTAGGTAATGCAATTACATTACCCCCAGTAATGAATTTGCCTTTATAATATTGCGCTATGGCATTGCCACCCGTTGGCAGGTAAACTACTTCTTGCTCATCAACATATTTGCTAACTTTTGATTCGTTAGCAAATATGTTGGTTTTATTAGTAGTTAAGATTTTAATTGTACCTTTATCATCTGCTAAATCTTTTAGTTCTTTAGCACTAAAATATTTTTTGTATTTATAAATATCTTGTTGTTTATGAGAAGCAACATCCTGAAACTTTTTGTTTCAAATAGTTATTTCTCATAAAGGTTTATATTTAACACCATACCCAAAACTAACTAGTTCAAACCCAAAGACATATTCAAATAATTTGGCTAATCCTGAATTATCTTCTCTCTCTCTCTCTCTCAATATCATTAATATTAAATGATAATAAGAGATCTCTATAATATTCATATTGTTTTTGTCTTAAAGATATTTCAGAAGGCAGTCCAATTTTGAGATCATGACAAATTTGCTCAAAGTTGTCTAAGACTTCTGCAATGCGGTTTTGGACCGGAAGAGGAGGAAGGGGAATTTTAATACCAGCCATAACATTACTCATAAGTTTGGCATTACCCATTCCGATATTTACGTGTTCTTTTGTACGAATGGATAATGCATAATATAGGTATTTTATATTATCATTTGTTTTAAGATCTAATAATCCACAAATATTAGTAATATTAAATTTACCATTACGATAAAATACAGTTCCAGCATGTGCTCCGTCTGTGGTCCAAGTAATATATTCTCCATCGTATTGATATTTATTAATTTTACCAAGTTCCCCATTATTTTCAGTTTGTGATGAATATACTGGATATTCTCCTGGGTTATCTCTAATATAATCTTTAGAGATAACGATTCCTCTACTTAGTTTAAATAATTGATCAATTCTTTTATACTCAATATTAACTTTTGAATCATCAAAAGTTAATAATTTATCCCGGTAATATTCATATTGTTGTATAGTGAACCCCACAAGTTGGACCAAATCAATTGGTAAAACTTAGGGGGTTTTTATTATGAAGTTAAAATTAGAAGATAAACTAAAGATTATAAAACTATATAAAACTGGTAAGAGTAGCAAACAAATTGCCGAAATTTTTAATGTTAATATGCGTACAATTCAGTTTATAAAGCGTTTGTACAACCTCCACGGATTAGAAATATTTACAGAAAGAAATAAACGACGAAACTTCAGTCCTAGTTTTAAATTACAAATTATTAAGCAAGTATTAAATGGTAAACCCATCCGCTCTTTGGAAGCAGAACTATTAATTAATACTGGAATAATTAATTCATGAGTGAAAAAATTTAAATTATTTGGGTATAATGGTCTTATAAATAAAAAGAAAGGTAAAATACCAATGACCATGCCAAAGAATAATAATCCAAAACAAGATAAAACATTATCTAGAATTAAAGAACTCGAAGAAAGAAATGCCCAGCTTGAAATGGAGGTGGACCTCTTAAAAAAATTGAGAGCCTTGGTTCAACAAAGGACAGAGCAACCAAACAAGAAAAAGCAAAAGTAATATTTGAATCAAGGCATAAATATAAATTAAGATTAATGCTAGAATTTTTCCAATTAGCAAAATCAACATACTTTTATATTGTTCAAAGTTTTTCAAAAAATGATAAAGATTTTGATTTAAAACAAGTAATAACGAATATTTTTAATGAGAATAAATCCCGTTATGGATATCGAAGAATTTGTTTAGAACTAAGAAATAGAGGTTATATTATTAACCATAAAAGGGTTAAAAGATTGATGAAATTACTTAATTTATTTGGTTTACAGCCAAAATCAAAATATAAATCATATAAAGGTGAAATTGGAAAAATTTGTAATAACTTACTCCTTACAAGGATTGTTGACAAAAAGAATCATAACACTTATTATGAGCGAAATTTCAAAACTACAAAATTGAATCAAACTTGAAGCACTGATGTTTCTGAATTCAAAATAGCAAGTGGAAAACTATATTTATCACCAATTATAGATGTACATAACCGCGAAGTTGTTTCATACACAATTTCAAAAAGTCCTAATTTTCAACAAGTGAATCAAATGCTAAATAAAGCTTTTAAAAAGTATAAAAATCTTAATGGATTAATTTTACATTCTGAC
Source organism: Mycoplasma sp. 10961 (assembly GCF_055523525.1). Classification (NCBI taxonomy): domain Bacteria; kingdom Bacillati; phylum Mycoplasmatota; class Mollicutes; order Mycoplasmatales; family Mycoplasmataceae; genus Mycoplasma; species Mycoplasma sp. 10961. The sequence continues at coordinate 293,814 of NZ_JBVFVD010000001.1, read as the reverse complement.
CAGGGATGGCAATATCAAATGAAACAATATCGTGACAAATTAAGTAAAAGAGGTATTAAACAAAGTATGTCGCGAAAGGGAAATTGCTATGATAATTGTGTTATTGAAATATTTTTTGGAACCATGAAAAACGAAATGTTTTATGGTCATGAAAAAGAATTCAAAACTCTAGAAGACTTAGAAAAAGCAATGCGCAAGTATATAAATTATTACAACAAAAAACGAATTATTACAAAATTAAAAGGACTGACACCTTTAGGATATAGGCATCAATCCTTAAATTAATTTTAGTCCAATTTTATGGGTTCACTATATTGCTTACGGTATTTAAGTTCTGTGGTAAGTTCTGTGGTAAGTTCTGTGGTAAGTTCTGTGAAATTATCAAGAATTTTAACAATTTCATCTTGGACCGCGCGGGGCGGGAGGGGAATATTTATTTCTTCGACAACGCTTCGCTCAATTGTTGGAACTCCTCCCACTCTTCTTTTGCTTTTGAAATAATCTTCATATCGCACTAAGATATAATAAAGAAATTTATTATTTATTTGCTCATCATGTCCAAGCCAAAAACTCCCATCAGAACACCAAAAAGGTTCGTCTATATATTTAACTCCGCCAATGCTACCGGTATTAACAACTATAACTGTCCCTGCAGGAACATTGAACATATTATATTTACCAAGGATTAAATCTTTACTACCATGATATACTTCATATTGAAAAGTATCATTTAAACTACTTTTAGTAACTCTTTTTCCCCGGTTGATTTTTACTACATCACTTAGTTTTTTATATTTAACCCCATTAGGGCATAGTTCATTAATAAGTTTTTCGATTTTATTCATAATGATTCCTTAATGTATAATTAAAATAAATTTTATCATATTATATTTATTATATGTAATTGCAAATGACATCTTGTCTAAAAATTAATATTTAAAATATAATGTAAGATAATTAAGTATTATTATTGATTTACAACTTTATCTCTAATAATATTTCACTAAATAAAGTATCAAAAACAACCCAACAAAAAAATATTAAATGGAAATGTCACATGCAAGTTTTTTTGCATGTGACATTGTTTTTGTCTGCCTTGTAATAAAATAGTTGTATTAATAAATTTTAAAAAAATGAAAGGAGACTTTAAAATTATATGAAAAATTTAGAAAAATATATTTGTGTTTTTGACAAATATCGAAAAGTGTCCAATGACAACTATTTAGGTCCATATATAAATCCCTTGGAAAGTGAACTAATTTAATTAAAATATGGTATAAATTATTTATGGTATTTAAACATAACATAGATAAGTACAAAAACTTAACAAACTACGAATTAAAAAAAACAGCAATCTCTCATATTAATTGCTGCTAATATTGAAAAATCTTTATCTCAACTTAGTTTAATTACAAACCTTAGTGTATCAACTGTAAAAAGATATAAAAAAATAATAAACTGGGAAATTTTTTTCGGACGGTTTTACCTTCCCCAACCATACCATTTGGCTAAGCCAAACGGAATGCTTTGGGAAGGTTTTTTTATCTTATTCTTTTATAATTATATCAGCTTATAAATTCTTTGATTTTTTGTGATAATTCAATAAAAGTAAGTCTTTTACAGGTTTGATCAAAATTTGGGAAAATTTCACTTTTAAGAATTGAAAAGAAATACTCAATTTCACGATTATCAAGACTATTACCAATTCTTGACATTGATATTTTACCTTTTAGTGATTTTATTTTTTTAGTATATTCAAGCGAAGAATAAGCAGTTCCATGGTCAGAATGTAAAATAAAATTATTTTTGAATTTTGTATTGGTGATATTATTCAAAATTAGTTCAGTATCATTTCTAAGTGATAATTCATAGGTCACAAACTTAGTTTTATGATCAATAATTGCAGATAAATAAATATGATTCTGTTCAATATCTTTTGGTGCTGGTATATAGGTCACGTCTGTTGCATATATATTATTGTTGCTTGAATTATAATCTCTTTTTACTAAATCAGGTACTTTAACACTAGTATTTTTAGATTCTTTAGTTTTACGTTTTTGTCTAACAAATGTTTTCAAATTCAGTTTTTTCATATAATTTCCTAGGGTTCTAGGATTTATTTGAATATTATATTCTTGGAAAATATATTTAGCAAGTCTCCTTCGTCCATACCTTTCTTTATTTTCGACAAAACTTTGAAAAATTATTTCTTTGTGTTTAACCTTTAGTTCTTTAGTCTTGTTGTTATCTTTCAATTTCTCGTAATATGTAGATCTTGAAACACATATCATTTTAGATTTTTTAGTATGTGACAGATTCTTGATTTTCTTTATCTTTGAGATATCTGCATCAATATTATTTTCATTAAAAATTCGATAGTAGTATTTTATAACTGCATCTTTTTCATCATCTTTAAGAGTATCAATTCATGTATAATCGAGAACTTTCTTTTTCTTTCTCCCAACACCTTTATCTTTCTTAGGTGATTTACCGCTTTGTGATTCTATGTTCATATTTAAATTATACAGTTTTCTTTTCTTTAACATATTTCTCATTGATTCTTTATTTCAGTATACTTTTCTGATATCAAAACATAAATTTTCAAATTCTGACTTGGTTATTCCCAGGTTCAAATATTTATCGTATAAGTCAAAAATTTTGATTCATTCTTTAGTCTTTAAATGTCTCATAACTACCTCTTTTTCTTTATATTAAAAATATTCGGATTTTGTCCGAATATTTTTTCCCTGTCTAAAATTAACATCAGTCATAAAAATAAAAATCAACAAAGAAGTTGCAAAGTTACAGATTCAGAAATTGAATTAGTGTTTAAAGATTATTTAAAAACATGTGAAATTATTTTAAATAGTGTTCTAACAAATAACCAACTTTCGTTTAAAAGTTATTATTATTCAGAATATGGTTCTTTTATAAGGCAAAAAATTTCTTACAAAACTTTGGTAAGAAGATTCAACCAATTAGGATTATTTAATATACATACAACCAAAAGAGGAAGAAAAATAGCAAAATTATCAAAGAAGAAAACTTCACAAGAGACAACATTGCTATTAAAAAAATATTATAAACAAATTAAACAAAACGAAAAACAAAGACAAGTTTTGGGTATTAAGAAAAATTTAGAATTTGGTGAAATTATTGAAATCGATGCACAGCTTGAACCATATTTAAAAAATAATAAACCATTCTATCTTTATCATGCAATTGATGTTGCCACTGGAACATTATTAGCAGCATGATTTGAAGAACAAGAAACAACATTAGGATATCAAAGACTGTTAGAAATAGTATTTAAGAAATATGGATTTCCAAAGAAAATTTATACTGATAAAAGAAGAACTTTTTAAACATGGACAGCAAAATTTAACATTTTAGTAACTTATAATGCCATTGCAAATTGCTTTGGCGTTTTTCAGTTTAAGTTTGATTGAATTCGATCGTTATTATACCAAACTACATATTCTTGTATCATATCATTGAGTTCATTGAATGTTATTTTGGAATAATCTAAATCATTTAATAATTCGGTTTTAATGATCCCAAACCAATATTCAATTTCTCGATTATCAAGTGAATTTCCCACTCTTGATAACGAAACAACGCCACCAATATTTTGAACTTCTTTAATATATTGATGATGTGTATATTGAAAGCCATGATCTGAGTGAATGATAAAATTTTTGGGTTTGTATTGTTTTAATGAATTTAAATTGTCTAAAACTAGTTCTAGATTATTACTTCTTGATAATTTAAAACCAACAATTTGTTTAGTTTTATGAGACAAAATTGCAGACAAATAAACGTGTGATTCTAACACGTCTTTTGGTGCTTTTATATATGAAACATCAGTTGCATAAATATTTCGATTGTTTTGATCGTTATAATCACGATTTACGAAGTTATCAATTTGTGAAGATACATTTTTAATTTCTTTTCGTTTTGATTTTTGTCTAAGCTTACATTTTAGGCCTAAAAGGTTCATATATCTCCCTAAAGAACGTTCGTTTATATCTATTTTGTATTTTTGAGATATGTAAACACTTAGCTTTAGCCTTCCATATCTTGACTTTGTTTCTATGAACGATTTTTCAATTACATCACTATGTTTAGGGAGTTTTTGTGAAATTTTAATCTTATGAGTTTTAGAAATTGTTTGCCTAGAAATGCCAAAAACTTCTGAAAGCTTCACATAACTTATGCTAAAACTTTTTAATTCAATAACTTTCTTACTTTTGGGTAATTCATTGGTAATTTCATAATATCTTTTAGCTATTTGTAACAAATCATCACGATCAAAAATATCTCAATTTGGTTCTCTTTTCTTCTTAGGACTGCCACTTCCTTTTTTGCGGTTTTCGCCTTTCTTTGTCTGCAATAAGTCTTCCATACCTAAATTATAATACTTAATTATTTTATTAATTCTAACTTTTACACTATTTCTTTGTAAGTTTTTTGTTCCTGGTGATATTTGGTAAATAGCCCGAAAAGCACCTGGGAAACCTGACTTTTGATATTCTTCATATATTTTTGCAAATTCTTCTTTCTTTAAATGTCTTGACATAATTTTCCTTTCAAAAAATTTTTTCGTTGGTACCAACGAATGGTAACAAAAAAGCTAACATTTACATGTTAACTTTTCTGTCCGGCTTTAATCACACACATTTTTTATAATCAAAATATAAATAGATGCACAATGCATAATATAATAAAAAAAACCGCAACGGCGGTTTTATTTGAAGATTAAGTGACGGTGTGGATAAATATAATCAAAAGCTGAGTATAAACTTAACCCAAGGGCTATTAAAGTTGGAATATTAAATAATATAACCGCTCAGTAAACTTCGTTAAAAATTCAAGGTGCAGCTAAGTAACTTATTGAAACAAAAATAACTGCTAAACTAAGGACGATTGTTTTTAATTTTCCATAAAATTTGGCTGCAATGTTAATATTATGTTTATATAAAACAACTCTAGTTCCATCTACAACTAAATCTCTAACTATAAAGATGATTATAATTCAAAATGGAATGATGTTGTAAAATGATAAAAAGATTAAAACAGTTGTTGTAATAACTTTATCTGCTAGTGGATCCCATAATTTTCCAAAAGACGTTATTGCATTATATTTGCGGGCTAAAAAACCATCAATATAATCAGTAATCATTGCAATAATAAAAATCACTAAACTAAATGCAACAATACCAATATCATAAGAATGTACACCTTTATAAACCCACATAAATGGGAATAAAATTAATAAAGGTAAGATCAAGATCATACGTAAAATAGTAAGTAAATTTGGTATTTTTTCTATTTTGATATTTTTCAGCTTTGCAAAACCTCTAAAATTCTTAAATCCATGAGTAATATTATGTTTTAGTTTTGAAAACTTTAATTTAAAAGTTTTGAAATTAATTTTCTTCATTAGCGAGACTCCTGTCAAAATCTTTATTTAAATTATTTAGATATTGTGTTTTAATTTCATTTTTTAATATTTCTGGTTCTTTTAAATCATTTATTTCACTTGAAATTGCTTCTTTAGCTGCTTCTAATGCTAGAGGAAGTTGATCAATAAAAAATTGTAAAGAAGATTGCGAAAGTTTTTTATCTCATAAATTTGAATTTAAATCTTTAAGTACATTTAAGTTAGTCACAAAAACTTTATAACGTTCTGAAGTTTTTAAATAGTTTTTAAATTCATATTCATTTTGTAAATCATTGATTGTTTGAGCAGCAGCATAGTTTAAATGTGACATTTTGTATTTGCCAACACTGACAACAAAATTTTCATGCTCTTTCCGGTTTAATATAATTAATTCATTAATTTTTATAGTTATTTCATTTCAATATATTACAGAATTTTTTTCAAGCTGCAATGCTGCTTCTTTGGTTTTCTTACGGTTTATTTTTTCTTTAATATAAGAATAAATAATATAAGAGAGCAATAAGAGCAGTAAGACACCTAAAATAACTCAAATAATTATTGACGAATCAGTTCCAAAAACACTACTATTGTTATTTGGTTTTGAATTGTTATTTTCCATTCTAACTCCTAATTAATAGGTATTATATTTATTAAATTTAAAGAATAACTTTACTTTATGAAAATAAAGTTATATATATTATATTAAATTAATAAGTTTTTAAAATCTTTTAAAGTAAATATTAAAAATTTTTTAAGACTTGAATATAGCCATAAGAAATTTTTATTTAGCTTTAATACTTAGTTTCCATTTATATTCTTTAACAACTTGGCATTGTTCTTTGATTTGCTGCTCCATCTCAGGGATGCTTGGAATGATTTGACCTGAACCTTCTTGATTATAGTTAATTAAGATACTAAATAATAATTCGTTAACTAATTTTCGATCAATCACAGTTTTCGAATCAGGTTTTTGGTAAGTTACTAGTCCACCTTCTGATAAACGCTCATGAATTTCAATATCTGTATCTTTTACTAACTCTTGCATAAGCTTTTTAAGTTCTTTTGCTTCTTTGGTTAAACGCAAATAATCTTCGGCTAATAATTTTAGTTTTTCAATATCAGCTACTTTAGACACAAACCTCCTTTAAATTAAACTAATGTTATATGTATTTAATACGCTAAATGTTTGTAAATTTAATTGATTTAACGTTGAATTTGTTGCGGGTTTTTCAAATAAACCTGCCTTTCAAGCAAGATATAAAACTAAAATATTGAGACCAAAGAAAATTAATGTTGATAATGCATCGCTTAAAGTTGTTAAAATAGGTGCAGACATAACAGCTGGATCTTTTTTAAATTTAATAGCAACAAGTGGAATAATAGTTCCTAAAAACTTTGCAAAAATAACTACAAATCATAAAGATAATGAACTAGCTAAAATAATAAACGAAAGCGAAACCCAGTCAGTTTGACCATTTTCAAAAGCATCATTTGCAAAACTTGGAATTGCATAATAAATATATAAGCGAATTAAATTTATTAAAAACATAATTCCACCGATAATTGTTCCAACTAATAATTCTTTATAAATAACTTTTTTATATTGACTTGAATCAAATTCACCCAGTGCTGAAGCTCTTGTTACAGTTGTAGTCGACTGAGAACCCGCATTTCCAGCCGAACCACTAATAATTGGTATTAAAGAGACAATAACAGCAGTAGAAATAGTAATACCAAATTGATTGATGCTTTCTTCACTGATGTTTGTAAATTTTTGAATAATATATTGCGATAAGGTTGCAGAAAGCATCAAAATAATTAACCACACAACTCTTGAGCGTACAATTGTTTTAATTGTCGTTTTTAAATAATTTTCTTCTGAAATTTCAGGACTAATTCCGGCCATCTTATACATATCTTCAGTGGCTTCCTCATTGATAACATCAATAATATCATCAGATGTAATCATTCCAATAAGGCGATTTTCAATCGAAACCACTGGCAAAGATGATCGATCATTGTCGGAAAAAACTTTAGCGGCTTGCTCTTTATCATCAGTTGGATATACAGCAGCAACAGGGTTAACTCATGCTTCAAGTCGACTTGTTTCATTATTAAAGATAATTTCTTCTAAGGTAATATCACCGAGTAATTTTCCATCATTATCAACAATGTAAAAATTATGGCCCATAGTCATATTATTATGATAGTCTTTGCGAATTTTTGCTAAAGCATCTTTTAAAGTTCATGAGCTTTTCAAAATTGAAATATCAACTTGCATGATGCTGCCAACTTGGTGGTCTTTATAAAGCAAAATTTGGTTGATAATATCACGTTTTTCTTTTGGTGTATGTGATAGGATCTTGCGCATAATATTAACTGGTAATTCTTCTAAAATATCTACTAGTTCAGCAGTTTCCAATTCTTGTAAAACTTTTTTTCCTAACTCGTCGCTAAATAAGGTAACAAGTCTTGTTTTAATTTCATCTTCCAGGTAACTAAAAATTTCGGCTGATTCAGTTGTGCGCAGTACTCTTAATAAATATAAACGATCTTCATCACTTAGTAATTCATCACCCATAATTAGAGCAAAATTCGGATACGTAGTTTCTTCTTGCAATTCGCGAATTTCGCGAACTTTTTTAGTTTCAATTAATTTTTTAATTTCTTCCACAGATAATTCATGTTTGATTTGGTTCAATATCTTATCCATTACTATCCTTTCAACATCTTAATAAATTCTTGTTGAAATTGATCAATTCTAACTGATAAAATAACGTTTTTTTGAAATAAACGAATTACACCAGTTTGTTCAGAAACTAAAATAGTTATAGCATCAGTCTGATCTGAAATACCAATTGCAGCTCGGTGCCTTGAACCATATGAAGAAGGAACTGATTTATTAGTAATTTTATAAAAAGTAGAAGCATAATAAATTTTGTTTTTTCTAATTATTACAGCTCCATCATGCAATGGTGAATTTTTATTAAAAATTGAAATTAATAAACCACTTGAAATATTTGCATCTAAAATAATTCCATCAGTGCGATAATTATCAAGTAAATCATTATTTTCAACGCTAATAATTGCGCCTATTTTGTATTTTGATAAATATTCAATAGTTTCACGCAATTGGTTAATTAAACGTATTTGTGAACTTTGACCTATTTTATTATATGAATTTTTTCTAGTTCTGTTTTTAATTGATAAATTAATAATCGGTTGTAAAACAAAAAATAAAATAATAACATTAAAAACTAACAGGGTAATTAAAATAATAAAGGTAGTTTGTTCCATGGTTTATTCCTAATCAGTCTTACCGATAAAATAAGCACCAACTAATAAAACAATCACAACAATTATTATTAAAATGGTTAGAATAAGATTTCTAAATAATTCTTTTTTAGATAACGGCAATTTTTCTTGAACTTCTTTATGTTCAAGATTTGCTTGTTCATATTCTGCTTTTTTTCTTGCATATTCAATTTCTTCTTGCCGTAATTTAATAAAATCAAGTTTTGGTTTATTTTGTTTCATTTTATACCTCGTCTTCATCATCAATTTCATAATCAGAATCTATCATGCTTAATGATAATTCCTCAATTTCTTTTAGTTTTTGTTCAACTAATTTGGACTTTGTTTTTTTAACCTTTTCAATCGTATCTTTTTGTTCACCTTTAGAATTAACAAATTTAATTGGTTTAGACAATAAATCAGCATCACTATGGTCATCAGTAAATAATATTGTCGGAACTACCACAGGGTTACGACGCTTTTCTTTATGCATTAGAGCATTAAGACGTTCAATAATTAGTTTTTCAAGTTCAATAACTGTTCAATTAGGGTTATTCTTAATATGGAATAAAATTGCCCCATGACACACTCTTTTACATTCTTCAATTAAAGATTTCGAATTTTTAACAAAGAAAGTCCCCTTTGTTAAAACTTGAGGACGCCCAATAATTTGGTTAGTAGCTTTGTTAATTAAAATCACCATGCTTACAAAACCAGAATCTTTAAGTTGTGCCCTTTCTTTCATAATTTTACCCGAGAAATTTAAAACTGTATTCCCATCAATAAAAATTGGACCAAAATCAATTATTTCGTTTGTGCGTTTAATATTTTCATTCAACATTTCATAAACAACACCTTTTTGTATAATAATTACGTTTTTACGACTCACCCCATTTTCAATAGCACTTTGCCCATGTGCAACACTCATCCTGAATTCTCCATGGTATGGTAAAAAGTATTTGGGTTTAGTTAATTGGAAAATTTTATCGTGTTCACTTTTATAAGCATGCCCTGAAGTATGTAAATAACCATCTACACCATTTTCTTTAATAATCGCACCTAATTTACAAAGTCGGTTGATTAATAATTCAATTACCATGCGGTTGCCAGGGATTGGACTTGATGAAAAAATAATCATATCTCCTTTGGTAATTTTCACTGTTGCATGTTTACCATAGCTCATTCTTGATAATGCAGCAAGTTGTTCTCCTTGCGAACCAGTTGTCAAAATTACAAGCTCAGAATCCTTAGTATTTTGGGCAGTTTTTTTGTCTATTAAAACTTTATCATCAACATTTATATAACCTAGCTTTCGAGCTATTTTAACACCTTGAATCATTGAACGGCCAAAAGTAATAACTTTTTTACCGAGTTTTTGTGCTAGTTCAATAATTACCTTAATACGAGTTAAATTTGATGCAAAAGCAGTAATGATAATTTTCTTTTTTGCATCAGTCATATGCCTTTCAATATCAGTTAAAATATCGCTTTCTGATGGAGAATGCTCTAGTCGCATTGCATTAGTTGAATCGGATAATAAAGCGGTGAGTCCTTGTTTACCCATTTCATCTAGCCTTGCAAAATCAGTGTAATTTCCAATCGGTGTATAGTCAAATCTAAAATCACCAGTGCACATTATGCTTCCATTTGGGGTTATAATTCTTATCCCAAATGAATCAGGAATTGAGTGTTGCGAAGTTCAAAAATCTACTTTGCAACCATTTGGGAAATTATGCACATCATCCTTTTGAATTTCAATAAATTCAATTTTAGATTTTATATTATGTTCATCAAATTTAAGTTTTAAATATTGAATAGCAATACGTGGCGCGAAAATTTTATTTAGTTTTGTTTGTTTTGCTAAATAAACAACACCTCCAATATGGTCTTCATGACCATGGGTAATAAATAACCCTTCAATAGTTTTTTCAGTCCTGTTTAAATATTCGAAATTTGGAATAATTCCTTTGATTCCTGTATTAAAAGTATCTGCAAATTTAATACCAGAATCAATAATAAAAATATGGTTATCATGTTCAATTAGTAAAGTTGATTTACCAATTTCCTCAACTCCCCCAAGTGGAATAATTCTTGTAGGGAGATTCTTTTTCTTATTCATCTTAATCTCTCCTTTTCTTTTAAATTTATATTATGTAATGAATGGAATAAAATAATGGATTAAATAATAGTTATTTAATTTCTTATATTATAACACGATATAACCGAAATAAATTAAGTTAATGAAAAACCTTCAAAGAATTTGAAGGTAATTTGACATGAGATACCTCGATGTCGGCTCGGTAGTATTATAACATAAAATTTAGAATGTGCATCAATCATTTGAATACAAAAAAACACAAGTATGTCTACTTGTGTTTTGGAATTTAAATTATAGAAGATATCACAAAAAATATAGTAAAAAGTATGAAAAACAACAAAATATTTAAATAATATGCAAGGTTATTAATAGGCGATTTAGAAGCTTTCTCTTGATTTCGTGCAATTATTGTTTGACGATATTTATTAGCTTCATTTGCATTCATATAACGCATTTTTCTTTCTTCTTTGTATGTTCCTACATTGGTTTTTGCTTGCTTAAATGGCCTGCTCATTGATTTTCAAAAATTCTTAGTAATAATTAGGATAACAAGCAATAAAGAACTAGATACAATTGCAGATACTGAAAGCAAGTTCAAGAAGGATTTAGCATCATAAGTTTTTTTGATGGTAAAATCAATTAAAAGTATTATTAGAAAAATTAAGAATGATATACCAAATAAGATGTATAAATGTTTTTTGTGTAATTCTTCTTTAATTGAGTTTCAAAGGTTTTTAATCATTATTTGTTTCTTGGTTAGTTCATTTTATAAATTGCTCTTTAGTAGCGTAAACAAAATGGTTTTGATCAGTAGTTAGAGCATAATTTATTGGAACATTTGGATATCTTTGAGCTTTTAGATATTCTAATTCAAATTTAACATCAGTAAATTTTTCGTTAGCATTAGAAACTTTTGGAATAGCTTTAAATAAGTTAATTGTGTAAGGGTGTAGTGGGTTTTGATAAATTTCTTTTGTATCACCTGATTCAACAATTTTACCAAAGTGCATAATTTGAACACGATCGGCAATATATTCAATCATTGATAAATCATGAGCTATAAAAACCATTCCAATATTTTTTTCTAAACATAAATCTTTAAGTAAATTAACAATTTGAGCTTGGATTGAGATATCTAATGAAGCAATTGGTTCATCAGCAACAATAACTTTTGGTTCAGAAATTAAGGCTCTTGCAATAACAATTCTTTGGCGCTGTCCTCCTGAAAATTCATGTGGGTAACGATATGCAAATTGCTTTAATAACCCAACATCTTCTAAACTTTTATAAATCGTTATCTTAGTAAATAAAGATTTTAGTTTCCATAAATTAAATGGTTTCAGTATATAAGTCAAGAATTTTTGTAACTTTTTATTTTTATTTAAAAGCCATAAATCAAATTTAGAAACTCCCAGCAATACATAAGTATTATTTAAATCTTTTGTAAGGTATTTAAGTTCGATATCAAATGATTCAACACCTAATAATTTATCTCGCACATTTGTATCATAAACTTGTAAATCAATTTTAGCTTGTTTTAATTTACGAGTTAATTTTATGATGCTTTCTTGTTTGCTATTTTTTGCTTCTTTAAGTCTTTCTTGGAGTCTTAAAATACGATTAGTTTTATAAAACTCTTTAAATTTCTTATGAACTAACTTAAATAGTTCATTATTTTTCTTAGAAACAATATTGAGCTCTTTCCAAGTATTTTCTTCGCTGTTAATTTGATCTTTAAGTAAATTAATTCTAGTTTCAAAATCTAAAACATATTTTCTAACTTCTTCATTATGAATTTCTTTAGCTTCTTGATACTCTGTTTTAGCTTTGTCTAATTCTTTTGAATTATCATGAGGTTTTTTGAAAAATTCTTTAAATTCCAACTTAATATAATTTAAATACTTATTTAGCTCATTTTTAAAAGAAATTCTGTGTGCATTTTTGCGTTCAGTTGAAAGATTAGTATATTTTGTAAAATCAAATTTATATTCTTGATCAATTATTTTCACTAATTCTTGTTTATATGCTTTTAAAGAACTAAACGAATAAACATCTAAATTTAGTTTTTTTTCAAAAATTGGCAGCGAATTTTGATTAAAAGAACTAATTAACTCTTGGAGCTCATTAAAAGTTAAATATGTTAAAGATGTTTTATTTTTCTTAAATAAACTTTCGGCTTTTTTATTTAATAAGTGTAGTTTTAATTTATAAGCGTGAAATTCAATCTCATAAGCATTATATGATTCATTTCAATTAAGCCTTGATTCATTTTTTAATTCCGCGATAATATTCTTAACTGAATTACGTGAACTAGAATATTCTTCCCATCAATTTAGTGAATTAGCCTTAATGTTTTGGTATGCTTCTTTACGGCTTAATTTATATTGATAATATTCTTTGGTTTTTTTGCTTAATTTAAGTTGTTCATTATACTTTGCTAAAGCCTCCCAATAAGCAACTTCATCAATATCAATTTGATTCAAAGCAAGCTTGGTTTTTGATTCATTATATAATGAAATTAATGAATCGGTATTTGAATATAAATTATTAATAATTGTGGAATTGTTCTTATTTTTCTCTTCTAAAAATGAAAAATAAGAATTAAATTTATCATCGTATGAACCTTCATCATTTTCAAAATCATTTATATTACTCAAAATATCTCTTCATTTATCATTAAAGGGCTTTGTTAATGAATTAGTAATTTTCAGATTTTCTAATCTTAATTTTAGAACAGCTTCTAAAAATGAATAATGGAAGTTTTCTTTAACTTTGCTTCAAGTTTTATCTAAATCTTTAATTTTGTTTTTAATAATTTTATTAACGACTAATGGTTCTTTTAAAATTGTGAAAATTGTATGTTGACCATTAAGAGCAGCCATTGGATCTTGAAAGATCATTTGAATGTTTTTGCGCATGAATTTACGTGTTTAAAGCCGGACAGAAAAGTTAACATGTAAATGTTAGCTTTTCTGTTACCATTCGTTGGTACCAACGAAGAATTTTTTGAAAGGATAAATTATGTCAAGACATTTAAAGAAAGAAGAATTTGCAAAAATATATGAAGAATATCAAAAATCAGGTTTCCCAGGTGCTTTCCAAGCTATTTACCAAATATCACCAGAAACAAAAAACTTACAAAGAAATAGTGTAAAAGTTAGAATTAATAAAATAATTAAGCATTATAATTTAGGTATGGAAGACTTATTGCAGACAAAGAAAGGTGAAAGCCGTAAAAAAGGATGCGGCAAACCTAAGACGAAAAGAGAACCAAATTGAGATATTTTTGATCGTGATGATTTGTTGCAAATAGCTAAAAGATATTATGAAATTACCAACGAATTACCTAAAAGTAAGAAAGTTATTGAATCTAAAAGTTTTAGTATAAGTTATGTTAAGCTTGCAGAAGTTTTTGGCATTTCTAGACAAACAATTTCAAAAACTCAAAATATTAAAATTGCACAAAAACTCCCTAAATATAGTGATGTAATCGAAAAATCGTTCGCAGAAACAAAGTCAAGATATGGAAGGTTAAAACTAAGTGTTTACATATCTAAAAAATACAAAATAGATATAAACGAACGTTCATTAGGGAGATATATGAACCTTTTAGGCCTAAAATGTAAGCTTAGACAAAAATCAAAACGAAAAGAAATTAAAAACCTATCTACTCAGATTGATAACTTCGTAAATCGTGATTATAATGATCAAAACAATCGAAATATTTATGCAACTGATGTTTCATATATAAAAGCGCCAAAAGATGTGTTAGAATCACACGTTTATTTGTCTGCAATTTTGTCTCATAAAACTAAACAAATTATTGGTTTTAAATTATCAAAAAGTAATAATCTAGAACTAGTTTTAGACAATTTAAATTCATTAAAGCAATACAAATCCAAAAATTTTATCATTCACTCAGATCATGGCTTTCAATATACACATCATCAATATATTAAAGAAGTTAAAAATCTTGGTGGGATTATTTCGTTATCAAGAGTGGGAAATTCTCTTGATAATCGAGAAATTGAATATTGGTTTGGAATCATTAAAACTGAATTATTAAATGATTTAGATTACTCAAAAATAACATTTAATGAACTTAATGATATGATACAAGAATATGTAATTTGGTACAACAATGACCGAATTCAATCAAACTTAAACTGAAAAACTCCACAGCAATTTGCTATGGAATTATAAATAACTAAAATGTTAAATTTTGCTGTCCATGTTTAGTTTGAGATGAGATTTTTTTACCTGAAATTAATTTTCCATCTAAACGCACAAACCCATTAAAATCATCATAAAGCCTTAAAAGTGAACGACCAATTGTTGTTTTCCCAGAACCTGATTCACCAATTAAACCAACAATTTCACCCTCTTTAACATCAAAAGAAACATCATCAACAGCTTTGTTAACATGTCCTTTATTAACAAAGAATTTTTTTAAATTAAAAATTTCTAAAATAGGTCTTTTATTATTCATGATCGTTGAACACCTTTCTAAAATTCTTAAGTCTGTTTTCTAATTCTGGAGATAATGCAACTTGTGGAGCTTCTGGATGTAATAACCACGTAGCTGCTGCATGAGTTGGCGATACTTCAAAAAGCGGAGGCTCTTTAACAAAATCAATTTCAAGTGCATAATCATTTCTTGGCGCAAAGGCATCGCCCAAGGGTAAATTATTCATATCCGGAGGCGTTCCTTTGATCGAATATAACCGATCTTCTTTGTTTTCTGGAATTGCAGAAATTAAAGCTCAAGTATAAGGGTGTCTTGGGTCAGTAAAAATATCTTTTTTTGTCCCACGTTCAACAATTTTACCAGCATACATAACATAAATATAATCACAAAACTTAGCAACTACAGAAATATTATGACTAATTAGAATAATTGAAATATTCATTGTTTCACGAATTTGATCAAATAAAGCTAAAATTGAAGCTTGAACCGTTGGATCTAAAGCTGTTGTTGGTTCATCAGCAATTATTAAACTAGGTTTCAAAGCAACAACCATAGTAATTACGATTCTTTGCTTCATACCCCCACTAAGGGTATGTGGATACATGTCAAAAACTTGTTCTGGACCTCTGATACCAAATTTATCTAATAAGTCTACTAGGTATTGACGCTTTTCTTGGTAAGTTTTATTTTTTCAATCCTCATTTTTATTTAAAGCATCTAAGAGTTGCTTGCCAACTTTACGAGTTGGATTTAAGGAAGTTAAAGGATCTTGAGGGATATATCCAATTTTATGTCCCCTAATTTTTTGCCAAAAACTATCTCGTTTTGATTTTAACAAATCAATTCCATCGATATTCATTAAATCAGCAGTAATTAATGAATTTTCATTGATATTTAAAAATGATTTTGAAGTAACTGATTTTCCTGACCCTGACTCACCAACAATACCAACAATTTGACCTTTAGTAATTTCCAAATCAACACCACGGACAATATTTATATATTTATTACGTTTAACCTTAAAACTAACTTTAAGGTTCTTGACAGATAACAAAACATCTTGTGATTCTTGCATATAAATATCCTCCTATTTTGATTTAATAACTTTTGGGTCTAATGCATCATGGACACCTAAAGCAATGAAGTGTAGCGAAACCGAAATTGAAAGTAAGATTAATGATGGAAGTAACAAGGTCCAAATATTTGTGGCAGCTTCAGCAGGGGCTGAAGAAATAATTTTTCCTAAGTTTGCATTATCAGATTTAAAGAAACCTAAGAAGGCAAGTGATGAAATTGAAAGAATAATTGACGGAATTGATGCAACGTAGCTAGTTGCAACTTTACCAACAATTGAAGGCAATGCATGTTTATAAATTAAACGGACTTTTGAAGCACCAACTGATTGAGAGGCGGTAATAAATTCTGAATCCTTAACTGTAATAATAAATAATCTTGTTCTACCAACTGAACCAACTCAACCAACAAAGATTAAAGCAAAACCTAAAGTTAAGTCAGTTGTTCCAAATAAAGTAGCAAATAATAATAACCAAATTAAAGTTGGTGGAGCTGAAAAAATATCAATTAAACGCATGATAATTGTATCAGCGGGCTTTCCAACATGAAACCCTAAGTAGGATCCAATAGCAACTCCAATTAAGGTTTGTAAGGTAGCAACAACTAAAGCAAGTCTAATTGCTCTTCAAGTTCCAATTCAACTTTGAGTTCATATATCAATACCAGTACTTGTAGTTCCTAAATAAGTTCCTAATTTAATGTGTGGGTTAGCGGCTAAAATTTCTTGGTAATATTTAGCAGCCTCTTGTGCAGAAATTATTGGGCTAATGCCAGAATTAATTAAAACAATATGCACCGAGTCAATTTCATACCATTTGTAAAAATCAATATATCTAACTAAATTTCCACTTGTCAGATCTTGAGTAAAGTATTCTGGTTTGTTAAACTGATTTCATAAATACCCGCCATAATAGTCCGCTTTTTGTCAAGCTAAGGCATTTTCAGTAAAGTAATTATCACTAAAAACTAACTTAGAATTTATTTTACCAGCTCAAATTGCAGGTAAAGATTTTACAAATGATGAACCTGTATTAGTGGTTAGGCCAGCTTTCTCACCAATTAAATTAAGTTTGGTAGTTTGATCTACCGAAATATCTGCACTATAGTTTGAATAAGTTGTTACGACTATCGATGTTATAAAGACTGCTAAAAAAACAATTAAGAATAAAACTGAAGGCCAACTTTTGAAGAATCTTTTGAAGATTTCCACCATTAATTTTTTTGGCTTACCGGCAACGTTACTAAAGTTATTGGTTTGAGGAGCAAAAGCAAATGGATTAGTAATATTATCCAATTTTAGTTTATATTTTTGGTTAAATTCTTTACTAGTCATTTATTCCTCCTTGTAATTGCTTGTGTTTTACAAAATCTTTATTACGTTGCATAGTACGCATAAATATTTGTCAATAACTAAACCCTGATTGAGATGAATATTTAATTCTGGGATCTAAAATAGTATATGAGATGTCAACAACAATCGTAGTCATAACACCTAAAAATGTGAAGAAGACTGTGTTGAACATAATAATGTTAATTTCCCCTTGTGGGAAAGATTGGGCAATAATTTCTGAAGTACCAGGTATATTTCAGTATCTTTCAATAACAATTCCTCCAGTTAATAAACCAATATATGAAGGAATTAAAATTGCTGCTAAAGGAATTGAAATATTTCTTAAGACATATTTGAAGAAAATTTCAGATTGTTTTAATCCTTTTGAACGTGCGATTAATACATAATTTGATGTTAAAACCGTAATGACTTGGTTTCTTGTATAAGTAATATACCCAGATAAAGAACCGAGCACTACAATTAAAATAGGCGGTATTCAAGACAAGAAAATTTGGCTTTTAGTGTAAACTTGTGAACTTTGTGCTGAATATGGGTTAATGAAGTTTGGTGTAATATTAACCCTTAATAAAATTGAAATTAAGATTGGGGCAATAATAAATGATGGTAAGGCAATAAAGAACAGCGAAAAAACATTAATTCCTGCATCAAATATTGTTCCCCGCTTGTACCCAGCAACTGTACCAAGCACAATACCCATAATAGCACTAATAAAGAACGCCGGAAGAGTAATAATTATTGATAATTTTAAGTATTTAAAGAATAATTCCGAAATTGATGATGTTTGTGTTTGTTGGAAAATATTTTCATTAAATGGTTCTCCAAATGGGTTTTGTTTGTTTGTAAAAATATCACTAAGTCAATATCCAAAGCGGGTAAACGGACTTAAGCGATAGTTGAGTCAAACATTTTCAAATTCATCATAACGATTGGCTCAAGAAGCGGGTAAAAAATGGTATCTTACTGAATCATTAAAAAGCTTTTTTAATAATTCTTTATTTGAATTATTGTTACTACTAGATTCTGAAGTTGCTAATGCTTTTTCTACAAATGGATTAACAGAAAACTGAGCTGTTAACACATATACTACAAAAACAATAATTAGCAAAGTCAAAATAGCAAAGCCGATCCTTTGTAAAATGTATTTTAACATTAATTTTCCTTTCTATCATAAAACACAAAGCAATAAACAATCATGTTTATTGCTGTTTATGTTATTTATCTTGTTTTGGTTCTTCTAGTCTCACTAAGTAAGTTGAGTAATCACTTTCGTTAGGTGTATTAGGATAAATATAGTTAGGGTTTACTAAAACATCTGAAATTCCGTTTGTTGTTGAAGTATAGAATGGGTTAGGTAATAAACCAGAAATATTTGTTAATTCGCTTGTAAATTTAATAAGTTCATCTTTAGTTAATGCATGTGTTGTATCTGTATTCAATCACAATAAGTAGTATGCAGAAAGTTCGTATGCACTAAGATATTTAGTTGTATCCTCTTTTGGTATATCTTTTAAGACAACATTTGTATCAGTTGATTTTTCTTCGTCCACAAGTTTGTGACCTAAATAATCTGGCAATGAGTGTAAATCTTTATTTGTGAGTTTTGACCATTTTTCAACTGGAATTGATATTTTTAAAGTTTCCTTATTTAATTCTAAATAAGTTTTTAATTTCTGAGCTGCTTTGAATAAAGTTGGATATGCTAAAGCAACTTTTGTACTATATTGCTCATCATAAGCAATTGCAGCAAGAATTGGCATTGCATATTTTCATGATCTATAGTCATTTGAACCGTTAATTAATTCATAATCAGAATTTCAGCCAATTAGTTCAGCTGGTGAAGGTGAATATAAGAAGTAACTTTGTAATGATTTAGTAGCATTTTGTGGATCTAATTTTACAACAGAAACATTCATTCTTTCAGGGTATAATGAGTTAAGTACCTTTACTTGGTTTAAAAGTGATTGTTGTTCTTTTTCATTATAATTAGTAAATCTATATGAAATCACAAATCTAATTTTACTATTTCCTTTCTCTTTATCGCTATCTTCTTTGTAAGCTGGATTTTCATTGTAAAATTCATCAACTAGGGTTTTAAAACGTTCTTTTAGTGTTTGATAAGCAGCAGATTGATATTTTTGATCAGCCGCTTGTCCAACTACATTGTTTTCACTAGGTCTTAATTCAGTCCCTAAGTTACCACCAAGATCAACTCTTTGATTAGTGTTGCGATCCACAACAAAAAGTTCGTTGATTTGGTCGGCTAATTTTCTCGGTGTATCTGTGTCAGTATTTACAAATGGTGTATCTTGGGCAACACCAGTAAGTCAAGCCATACCATCAAGAGGTTGAAGTGATTCTTTAGCAGCATGATCTCAGTTAATTGCTGATGTAATAATGTTTCTAAATTCTGCCCCTCTTCCTGTTGTTGTGTAAGTTAAAGTATTTGTTGCTGTACCTTTGTTAAGTTCTTCATGAGTTGCTCCTCAAAGTAATTTTGCAAATGCATCATTAAAATATTTATCGTTAAATTCTTTGTTTTGTCCATAATTTGGGATTACTGATAAATAGTAGTAACCTAAAGTTGATTTTTTGTTTGAACTTTGAGATTTGCTTAGTCCAAAAACGTCTTTATTTTTAATGATTTTTTGTTGAGTATTTGCATCTAATTGTGTAAATGAAATTGCTGAAGTAGTTCCTGAAATAAATGCATTATAGTTTTGACTTTTATATACATTTGCATCAACAGGTGCATTAAGATAGACATGTTGTAATTCTTTTAATCTACCAGGTGTATTTACATATGCTTGATCTTTATATTCTGTATTTAATACTCAACGTTTTGTTAAATCAGTAGCATCATATCCTTTATAGTAATATCTACCAGCATATAAAGTTGTATCATTGGTAAGCCCATACCAGTATACTGCTGAGTCTTTAGTTTTACCAGTAGCTTTTGCTAGGTCACTTGCGATTGTTGCTTCTCTACCTTTTTCTTTTTGGAGTGGGACAAACTTTCTTAGTTCAGCTAGATTTTTGTTCATTTCATCAATGTATTGACTTGGTGCTGGAACATAATCATAGTTACCAAATAAAATACTTTTGTAGAATTCTACAAATTGTGCGGTAGCATTTGGATCAACTTTTTGAAATACTAAGTAATTTTTGTCACCATCTTTTTTAATAAATGAACTTTCGTCAATTATTTTGTCAAAATCAATATTGTACAGTCCGTATAAATATTTATTACTGAAGGTATTTTTCTCATCAAATGTACCAGCAGAATTTGGAATAATTGTTTTAGCTGTTTCGTCTAAGTGTTTTGATCCACCATTTTCAAGACGTGCCTTAGTATCTGAATGTAAGTAAGTTCTTAAAATTCCGTAATAGAAATCTCTAGCAACGATTTTGTAATTTGTTTTCGTACCAGTTGAATCTACCCAATTTGCAGATTCATCAACCTCAATTTCAAATTTAGATGCTTTTGATAAGTCATCAAAAAATTTAGGATTGTTGATTGATTTAGGATCATTGCTGGTTAATTCTATGAAAGATGATGCATAATATTTCCCATCAATTGTCGGAGCTCCTAAAGGCTCAGTTTTATCATTATCATAAACAACTTCTTTACCATCAACATATAGTTTAATAGATTTTGCATATTCTAAGGTTCATTTTAAGGTTGAAGGTTTAGTTACATAAGTTTTTTTGACTGCATTAATACCGTCAGCACTAATTAATTCTTCTTCAAAAAATTCAGCTTTGCCAGATCCTTCGTGTCTAAATAAGAAACCTGATGAAGCTAATCCTACACCCGCTGATGAACCACTGATTGAACCAGAATACTTAGATCCATCAAACTCGCCAGCAGATTGTTCATATTTAGAGTTAAATTGATTACGGTAAATGTATTGTTTTGCATAGTTCGCAAATGTTTCGGTGACTAAAATATTATCACCACTATTGCCACAAGCTACAGTGGCTATTGGTAAGGCAAGTGCACTTAATGTACTTGCAAATAAAAATAATTTTCTTTTTTTCATAATAATTCCTTTTATTTAATAGTAATGTTTAAAATAATTTTTTTCCAATTTTGATTCATTGGTTAATGAGGTCTTCTAAATAATCATATCCCTCATCATAAAATTTGCTGTTTGTAAGGTCTACACCAACTTTTTTTAATATCTCTAACGGATAATCGTTACCACCGGCACCTAAAAAGTTTTGAATGTAATTTTCAAGAGCCTGGGCGCCATATTTTTTATATTGTTTAAAGAAATAAACTGCAACTAATTGTCCAATTGCATATTTATAGACATAGAAACCATAATAATAATGCGGTACATAAATCGATTGAATGGTTCCTTTAGGTGTATACTTTAAAGAATCATTTAAAGTATATTTTTTAGCATTTTCAAAGTATATTTTACTAATTGAATCATAACTTGAACTAGCCCTTCCTTGCTCAATTGCTTTGTATAAATCATATTCGTAGTTAGCTCATAAAACTTGCTTATGCACAGTGCCGCTAAAACCACTAATAAGATTATTTAATAAATAGAAAGTTAATTTATCATTATTTGAGTTTGTAATTAAATAATCAAATAACATTAATTCATTAAAAATAGAAGCAATCTCAGCCAAGAAAATTGGATAACTTGCATTATTAATATCATTATGTTTATCAGAATAATACGAATGCATTGAGTGACCTAATTCGTGGGCCAAGGTTTCAACACTACGTAACATCCCATCAAAATTCATTAAAATATATTTTTTATCAATACCATATGTAGCACCAATACTATAAGCACCAGAACGCTTAGTAGTTGTGCTCATATAGTCAACTCAATTTTCATTTAGGGCTTTCCATACTTGGTTGTAGTATTCAGAGCCAAAAGGTTCAAGCGCTTTTAAAACTAAGTCGTTAGCTTCTTTGACTGAATATGACGTTTTAACTTTAACTAGTTCACGAGATCAATCATAATCGTGAAATTCTTCACCAAAACGTTTTTTATAAAATATTTTTAAATTACGAACATACTTTTTCAAAATTTGTTTTTTCTGCGCAACTTTTTGAAATAGAGTTTGCAAAATTTCGTCACTTATTTTGTCTTCATAAGTCAACATATGGACTGTTGAATCATACTTGCGTACTTTTGCTTCTGAAACTAGCATATTAAAATGTTGATACAATATTTCTGCAAAAGAATCTTTATGCTTATAATAAGCATCTCAATATTTTTGATAAGCTTGCTTGCGAACTTCTTTATCGCTTGATTTCAATAATTTATTACGTTTAATTGGGTCAAGTTTAGTTTTTTGACCATTTGGCATCTTTACATAACCATAATCAAGCTCGCTATCACTTAAAATACTAAATATAGAATGTGGGTTAGGTGCACCTAGTGAACTTTGCACTAAGTATTCTTCTACTTTATCATCTAATTTATATTTTTGTGATGCTATTAAATCTTCAATAGCTCGTTTATAACTTTTTAACCTTGGATCATCTTTCCATACTTTCATTTTGTCAATATTTTTAAAGAAACGTGGTAACTCAGATCCAAATTCTTGATTTAGTAAATAAGCTTGATATTCAAAATCTTTTTCTCATTTAATATATTGAGCATTATTTAAATCAGTACTCAAATTATTAGAAATATAGTTATAAATCTTATTAGAAATAATAGTTTGCTCTTGTTCTAATTTAATATCATCTAAATAAGCATCAATTGAATCATATTTTGAATCTTTTACTGCGATCCGTTTTTTTGTTATATTTTGATATTGATTAATTCAATATTCTAAGCTTTTACCCTGTAATAAATCTTCTAAATCTCAGCGATATTTTGCTTCAACATCCTTATGATTTTTATATTGTTTAATTTCCACAAAACCTCCATTTAAATCAAAAAATCTTGTAGAGTATAAATCTACAAGACTAATTTAATAATATAAATTAAATAAGGTTTTAAAAACCCAAATTATTATTAATAGAAATGTAAATCTATAGCTCCAAGGGCGATAAACACCCAAGAGTAGAAATCTTTTATGACTTTCTACCAGCATTTAAAATTGCCACCTTAAATGCTTCGGCTTTTATGTCCTTTCAATATTCTATGTATGCCTACTGAAATATTTACTAATCCTAAAAGCTCCTCTATAGTAATCTTCATAACAGATTTCTAAACTTATTAATCTGTTATGAATAACAACTCAACAGATTAATATTAAAACATACAAATGTTATGGAATAACATAGTATAAATAGAGTTAATATTAATCAGTGTAATGAGTCTTTTGTTTTTCATGAGCAAATTATATCATATAAATTTTAAAAACAAGAAAAATATTTTTTGTTTTTTAGTTTGTGTTTTTTGGAAAAGTCACTTGCGAGATATTAACAAAATAATTGTCTAACAATATATTTTTCTAAATTTTTGATATAATTCTATAGTCTCCTTTAATTTTTGAAAATTTATTAATACCATTATTTTATTACAAGGCAGACAAAAAAATAATGTCACATGCAAAGCGCTTGCATGTGACATTTACATTAATAGTTTATTAACTACCTAAATAATTGAAATTATTCAAACCTTCAAATTTAAATTTTTAATATATAATATAAGTTATGAAAAAAATAAGCAATATTTTTGACCTTAAATCTACTGAAATGAGAATTGCTGAAAAATCATTAAAGAAAATTAATTCACTTGAAGCAATAGTCTCAAAATTTACTGATGAAGAATTGAAATCAAAAACATCCTTTTTTAAGGATTTACTTAAACAAGGTTATACACTAGAAGATATCCGTGAGGATGTTTTTGCAATTGCTCGCGAAGCAACTAAAAGAGTTTTAGGCAAAAGACCTTTTGATGTTCAAATAT
This sequence comes from Mycoplasma sp. 10961, assembly GCF_055523525.1. Taxonomy (NCBI): domain Bacteria; kingdom Bacillati; phylum Mycoplasmatota; class Mollicutes; order Mycoplasmatales; family Mycoplasmataceae; genus Mycoplasma; species Mycoplasma sp. 10961. Next base: position 269,196 of record NZ_JBVFVD010000001.1, on the reverse strand, counting down.
TAGGAGGGTTACTCCTAGACCTTGGTTCAGTTGCTGAAATGAAAACAGGTGAAGGTAAAACAATTACTTCAATTGCTCCAGTTTATTTAAATGCTTTACTTGGTAAAGGAGCAATTGTTTCAACTGTTAATGAATATTTAACAGAACGTGATGCCATTGAAATGGGTGAAGTATTTAACTTCCTTGGTTTAACGGTTGGAATTAATAAAGCCCAATTAGACCCAAGTTCAAAACGAGCCGCCTATGCTTGTGATATCACTTACTCAGTTCATTCTGAACTAGGATTTGACTATTTAAGAGACAACATGGTTACTAATAAACACGAAAAAGTACAACGTGGTTTATATTTTTGTTTGATTGATGAAGTTGACTCAATTTTAATAGACGAAGCTAAAACACCGTTAATTATTTCTGGAGGAGAAAAAGAAGACATTAGTACATATTTCGCTGCTGATCAATTTGTAAGAACTTTATCACACCAAGATTATATTATCGATGAAGAATCGAAAGTTGTTGCCTTAACACACTCAGGAATTCAAAGGGCAAATGAATTTTTCAATACTCCAAATATTTATAATATGGAAAATAGCGAAAAAATTCATCTAATTCAAAATGCATTAAGAGCTCATAAAATTATGCGTATTGACGTTGAATATATTGTAAGAGACGGAAAAATAGAACTAGTTGATGCATTTACAGGAAGAATTATGGATGGTCGGAGCTATTCAGAAGGGTTGCAGCAAGCTATCCAGGCTAAAGAACAAATTGAAATTGAACCAGAAACCAAAACTCAAGCCACAATTACCTACCAAAACTTCTTTAGAATGTTCAAAAAACTTTGTGGAATGACAGGTACTGGTAAAACTGAAGAGCAGGAATTCATTGATATTTATAATATACGTGTAAATGTTGTGCCGACAAATAAACCAATTGCTAGAATAGATGAGCCTGATTCTATTTTTTATGATTCAGAAGATAAATGAAATGCTGTGGTGGAAAAAGTTTGAGAATTATATGAAAAAGGTCAGCCCGTTTTAGTTGGGACTTCGCAAATTGAAGATTCAGAAGTCTTGCATAAACTTCTTTTAAAACGGGGAATACCTCATACTGTTTTAAATGCTAAACAAAATGCTTCTGAAGCTGAAATTATTGCTAAAGCTGGAGAAGTTAAATCAGTTACAATTGCAACTAACATGGCAGGTAGGGGAACTGATATTAAACCTACTCCAGAAGCAATTGCTTTAGGTGGCTTATATGTTTTAGGTACCGATAAAGCCGAAGCAAGGCGTATTGATAACCAATTAAGAGGTCGTTCAGGACGTCAAGGTGATGTTGGAACGAGTAAATTCTTAGTTTCCTTAGAAGACCAACTTATCAAGCGTTTTGCTTCATATGAACAATTCCAAGAAGCTTATGCAGATAAAAAAGGCAATGAAATATCAAGTAAAACATTAAGATTACAATTTAATTATGCACAAAAGAAAATTGAAGGTTTTAACTATGATTCTCGGAAATCAGTGCTTAATTATGATGATGTAATTCGCCAACAAAGGGATTTAATTTATGCCCAACGTGATTTAATTTTAACTAGTTCAAATGTTGATTTTATTATTAAAAGAATGTTTGCATCAGCTGCTAAATCAGTTGTTCAAAACGATGAATTTAATACACATCACAATTATGATTATGATGCATTAGTTAGATTTTTAAATGAAAATATTGGTCAATTAGTTTCATTTAACTTTGATATTTCAGATATAGTTAAAGTCCATGAAACTGACTTACCTGAATATATTGCTAATATTATTCTTTCATTATATGAAGAATGAATTAAGAATGCTAAAAATAATGCTGAAGAATCAGAAATTGCTTCATTACAAAAACAAACCATTCTATCCGTTTTAGACGCGCGTTGACAACGTCAAATTAACCGCATGGATAAATTACGCTCCAACGTTAATTTAGTGCAATATTCGCAAAAAAATCCTTATCAAGTGTATACAGAAGAAGGAACTAAGTTATTTGAAGCAATGATTAATGATATTGCTTATAAAGTTATGATTCAAATTCTTAAACATCGCATGGGTAAAAAATCATTAATTACCAAAGCAATGAGAATGGATCCTTTATTCCAAACGATGATGCAAGTCTTCACCTTTGATACTTCTAAAACAATTGAAGAATTTGAAAAAGAAGTTGTGGCAAAATACCAAGAATTGCAAAAACGTACTGCTGATTTATCAAATAACCAGCAAAATAATTAAGCTAAAAAATACTAAATAAATAATGTGTAGAATAACTACTTTTTTGCACTACTTTTTTAATTTTTTGCCCAGACTGTTGGGGTTAATCATTTTTTTATTTTTTGATTTATATTATGGATTCCTTTGTCGCAAAAAAGATAACGAAAAAACAAACCAAAAAAATTTTTTTCTTCTTTGGCAACTAAATTGGAAAATTTATATATTTTTTGATGTTTTTACTGTCTAAAAAATTAAGATATGATTATGTATATTATTAAATTAACTATAAAATTTCAAAATGAAACAAAAAGATTTTAAACCCCCCCCCCGCCCTTGATTGCAATCAAGGGGGCCTTACTTTTGAAAAAGTAAGCAAAACTTCCAGAAAACACGTGGCCGTGTTTTCTATTTTATTATTTTCTTTTTTATTAAAAAATATTAAAATTAATATGCATCAATTTTTATTTCATCATTGATGCTTCTGTGTAATGTTCGAAGTATCTCTAAATACTCAGCCATAATCTTATTGGCTTCAAGGTTATTTCCTTGTGCATTCACAGAGACACTATTAAACTTTGAGATGTATAATTCAAGAGTTTTAAAAAATGAGTTTGTTTTCTTATGGATAAATGCTAGTTTTCCAACGGCAGGGATAGAATAATCTAAACCTTTCTCAAGAGCTCACATTTCTGTAAAGCTTAGATATTTTCCATTAGGTTCTTTGGCAAAGTATTTTTTTCCATTATATTTAAAATACAAATTATCATCAGAAGAATGTACTAACACAACATCAGAATTATAAGGAAATATAATCCTTTTGTCATGCATATCGAAAGCTGCAAGGTTTTTGCCTTGGTATCTAACAACACCATTTAAAACTTTTCTATTAATCTCTAAATCAACGGCTCAATTGCCGTTTTTCTTTCCTTCTTTTTGAAAGACATTATGTTTAGAAATTATTTTTTTATTCCTCGTGTTGTAATAATTTTGAAATACTTCGTTGTTTTGCTTTAAATCGTTAATATCTTTATATCCGTTTTCATGAATTAATAATGGGTATTGATCTAATGATGTTCTAAAAGATCTCTCAACGTGTGGTTTATGTTTGGGATTAGATGAACTGAGTACTTCTATTCCTTTTTTATTTAAATCTTTTTCAAAAATTGTTTGTGCGTTTTCGTTTCCCCAAAAAGTTCTTCTTTTATCAGTATAAATTTTCTTTGGAAATCCGTATTTTTTAAATAGTATTTCTAACAGCCTTTGATATCCTAATGTTGTTTCTTGTTCTTCAAATCATGCTGCTAACAACGTTCCTGTTGCCACATCAATTCATGGTAAAGATATAATGCTTTATTATTTTTTAAATATGGCTCAAGTTGTGCATCAATCTCAACAATTTCACTAAAATTTAAATTTTTCTTTAGATTCAAAACTTGTTTTTGTTTTGGTTGATTTTTTGATACTAATTTTTTAGTAGTAATATTATCTTTTTTGAAGTTTTTTTCTTTGATAATCTTGCAATTTTTCTTCCTCTTTTGGTTGTATGTATATTAAATAATCCTAATTGGTTGAATCTTCTTACCAAAGTTTTGTAAGAAATTTTTTGCCTTATAAAAGAACCATATTCTGAATAATAATAACTTTTAAACGAAAGTTGGTTATTTGTTAGAACACTGTTTAAAATAATTTCACATGTTTTTAAATAATCTTTAAACACTAATTCAATTTCTGAATCGGTAACTTTGCAACTTCTTTGTTGATTTTTATTTTTATGACTGATGTCAATTTCTTGATTACTTTTTATTATTTTTTTATATCTTTTTACAGTTGATACACTAAGGTTTGTAATTAAACTAAGTTGAGATAAAGATTTTTCAATATTAGCAGCAATTAATATGAGAGATTGCTGTTTTTTTAGTTCGTAGTTTGTTAAGTTTTTGTACTTATCTATGTTATGTTTGATTCTCATAAATAATTTATACCATATTTTAATTAAATTAGTTCATTTTCCAAGGGATTTATATATGGACCTAAATAGTTGTCATTGGACAGCAAAATAATTAAGCTAAAAAATACTAAATAAATAATGTAAGTTTGTGGTATAATAGATCTGCAAAATACACAATCTTAATTAAGGAGTTAATATGAGACAAAATAAAAGTGATTTAAGAAAATTAAGACGTCAAGATGCTAATATTAATCCTCAAGAACAGGGAATAAGATTCAAAAGATTTTTAGGAGATGATTCTAATATGGAAAATGTATACCGTCCTGTTGGCGGACAAGCTTGCGGTAAGAATTGCCAAGCTAACAAAAATGCCAATGTACTTTTAGCCTTAAAATCAAAACACTTACTTAGTTTTGAACCTTTGGCAAAAGAATTTTTAGTTTTCTTTGAAGAAATTCTAAAATAATAATTAACCTTAATAAGAACCATTAATTTATTATGGTTCTTTATTTTTGAAACGGAGGAAAAATGTTAGAAATACAAAATTTAAGTAAAATCTTTAGCGACAAAAAACTCTTCGAAGGAGTTACCTTAAAATTTACTGAGTCAAATACATATGGAATTATTGGAGCCAATGGAGCAGGTAAAAGTACTTTTTTAAAAATTATTGCTGGGCAAGTGGAACCAACTAGTGGCCAAATCATTAAAGAAAAAAATAAACGTATTTCAGTTTTAAGCCAGGACCACAATGCATATGACGCATATAATGTTACTGATGTTGTTATTATGGGTAATACTGATTTATATGCTATTATGCAAGAAAAAGATGCAATTTATGCAAACCCAGATGCAACAATAGAAGATTACACCAGAGCTGGTGAATTAGAAGAGAAATTTGGTGACTTAGGTGGTTGAACAGCTGAAAACGATGCCCAAGAACTACTAAGTAATTTAGCGGTTCCTAAAGATAAATGAATGTCACAAATGAGCGAATTAACAGCGAACCAAAAAATTAAGGTTTTGTTAGCAAAAGCCTTATTCGGTAATCCAGATATTTTAATCATGGATGAGCCAACCAACCACTTAGATCTTCGCTCAATTAAATGATTAGAAAACTTTTTAATTGATTATCCAAACGTTGTAATTGTCGTGAGTCATGATAGTGATTTTTTAGATTCAATTTGTACCCATATTGTTGATATTGATTATAATGAAGCTAAAATTTATACAGGTAATTATTCATTTTGAAAACAATCTTCAGAATTAGCTCGTGAAATGATGAAACAAAGCAATGTTAAAAAAGAGGCACAAATTGAAAAACTAAAAGAATTTATTGCTCGCTTTAGTGCTAATGCATCTAAATCTCGACAAGCTACTAGTCGTAAAAAAGCTTTAGAAAAAATTACTCTTGATGAAATTAAACCATCCAACCGTAAATATCCATATGTTCGTTGGGAAATGAACCGTGATCATGGTAAACAAATTTTAAATGTTGATAATTTAACATACCATAATGAAAATGGAGAATTATTATTTGAAAACGTCTCGTTTTCATTAAAACCAGGAGAAAAAATGGTTATTGTTGGTGATGACGATATTGCTAAAACACGTTTATTAGAATGTTTAATTGGTCTTAAAAAACCCACGGGTGGAACTATTGAGTGAGGTCAGACAATTACGCCAAGTTATTACCCAAATGATAATAATTCATATTTTGAAACTGATGAAAATATCTTAGAATGAATTTCGAAATGGCCTTTAGAAAATAAAGAAAAAATAAACCAAGAAAATGATGATGCTCGTATGCGGGGATTCCTAGGTCGCATGCTCTTTAGCAATGACACAGTCTTTAAAAAAGTCAAAGTAACTAGCGGAGGGGAAAAAGCTCGTTTAATGTTTTCAAGAATGATGCTTTTAGAATCTAACTTCTTAATCTTGGATCAGCCTCTTGATCACTTAGACACCGAAAGCATTGACTCAGTTATTGAAGGTATTAATAATTATAAAGGTGGCGCAATTTTTACAACATATAACCGTGCTTTTGTTAACCAGTGTGCTAATGTAATCTTAGAATTACAAAACCCTCAAAATAGTTTTTTATTTAGAGGAGCCTTAGAAGAATACGAAGAATTACAACAGGACTAAAATGCACCGCTTTTTTGTATTTGAAAAAGAAGATGATTATTTTATTTTACCCAAAGAAACAGTAAAACATTTAAATGTTATCCGTATTAACCAAAATCCATTTATTTGCGTTTATCAATCTAAATTTTACAAGTGTGTTTTGGAGGTTGATAAGGCTAAAATAATAAATGAATTACATCAAAATCATGAATTTGATTTTGATGTAACAGTTGCCTTATCCCTAATTAAATACGAGCGTTTTGAATGAGCTTTGCAAAAACTTGTTGAATTAGGAGTAACTAAAATTATTCCCCTAATTACTTCATATACTAATGGAGAATTATATAAATATGACAAGTTTACAAAGCGTAAAAAACGCTTTGAATCAATTATCCAAGGAGCAGCTGAACAAAGCTTCCGTAATATTTTACCTGTGCTCAGCGATCCAATGGACTTTAAGAATTTAATTCACCATGAAGCAAATTTAAAAATAATTGCACACGAAAAGCAAGATTATTCAAGATCAATGCTAAATGATATAAACCAAGATACCTTATTTGTAATTGGGCCAGAAGGCGGCTTTAGTGAACACGAAATCGAATTAGCCTTGAAACATGGATTTAAATGCGTTAGTCTTGGAAAACGTATTTTAAGAGCAGAAACAGCTGCAATTTATTTAATGAGTAAAATAAAAATCTAAAATTAGAAAAGTATTCTTTTTCTAATTTTTTTATTATAATTTATACATGAATAAAATAGACGTTAAAATTGAAATACCTAAAAATTCAAGAATTAAATATGAATATAACCGTAAAACTGGCGAAATAGAAGTAGACAGAATTCTCAGAGGAGATTTTGTCTATCCATGTAATTATGGATTTGTCCCAAATGCATTAGATTGAGATGGTGATGAACTTGATGTTTTAGTATATTCAAGTGAAACCTTTCATCCTGGGGCAAAGCTTAGTGCCCGTATTATTGGAGCTATGAAAATGGTCGATGATGGTGAAACTGATACAAAATTAATCGCCGTGCACAGTGATGATTATCGCCTGGATCATATTCAAAACTTAAAAGAACTTCCTTTACCTTTTTTAGATAGTATTAAGACATTCTTTAGCACATATAAAAATTGAAAACGTGAAGGTATTACAGTTGTTTCTGGTTTTGAAGGTCTTGAATATGCAATCCAAGAATATAATGAATGTGTAAATTTAATGAAAGAATATGGAGACTTACCTAAGCAAGAATTCATTGAAAAAATGAAACAACTTCACCCAGAAAAATATCCAAATTAAAATAAATATGATTCCCGCTTCTGAATTTTTCAGAAGTGGGTTTTTATATAGGCGGACAAAAACGAGACATAAATATATTGATTTTTTGTGAACTTTTTTGTTTTAACCAAAGGGGGAATTACATTGGGCAAAAGTAAGCAAAACCAACAAAAACACTACTGTGTTTGATCGTTTACACATACATTTTTTATATAGAAATTATGTTAAAGTTAAAAGACAATTGTTTTGTTAATATTTTGCATGTGACTTTCCAAAATACAAAATAAAAATTTAGTAAACTTATGTTATAATTTTTATGATATTTTTAGAAAATTATGGAGGTATGATATGAAAAACATTAAAAATGTTAAAACATTTTTAAAAATTTCTAGTTTAACAACTGGTTTTTTTGCATTGCCACTTGGTTTTAGTTTTTTGAACCCTACTTTGAGCAAAAAAACTGAAAATTATGAAATTCTTAGTAAAATAGAAAATGTGAATCTTACAAATTTAGTAATTTCACAAAAATCTAACGAATCGAAAACTGAGCAAATCAATTACGGAGTTAATAGATTTGATGTTTTTGGTTCGTTTTCAGTTGATTTTATAAAATCATTGAAAACACATTTAGAAAACAATCTAGGACAAGTTGTCCAAGTTAAATTTGAAGAATATATTGGTATAGTATCAATAGCCCATGTAAAAGGCATTGATAATAAACAATTATTTGATTTAATTGAAGAATTTTTTAAAGATAATCAAAAGGAATATAGAAAAATTTATAACTTTACTACTGGAATTTATTATGATGAATTCAAATATGTTAATACTGCAAATAAATCAGTAATAAATAAAAGCTCATCAGATAGTAGATATTATAATTCCTCATTTGAAACACAAAAAGAAAACGATAGTATATTCGCTTTTGTTGGGTTAGATAAGGAAACAAGGTTTAAACATTTTAATAGTTTTATTGATAGTAAATTGAATGTTGGAGTTTTAGAGGGAGGAGTTGCTGAAACACATTCAAATGCTTTTGAGTGAAATCGTAAGTATGGAAATGGAATATGGTGGAGAGACATGTGATTCTATACAGAAAAATCATCAAGGCACGCAACCCAAGTTTCAGAATTAATTGCTGGAAAAAAAGGCATTAATCCATCTCTTACAGTTGTTTCTGTACAGACTGACTTAGAATGAAATGGTCTTAGCAGCGAAATGAATTATTTGATATGATACACAAATATAGTTAATAATAGTTGAGGTTTAGGCTATGATAACAAAAAACCAATCCCTGAATGGATGTTAACTTATAATTGGGCATCAAAATATTTTGATGATTTAATTTTTAATAACCCAGAACTCATTAATGTTATAGCTGCTGGAAATGCATACAGAAAGAAAAATGATATATTTGAAATTGCATTGTCTAAAAATAGCATCATAGTTGGCGCAACAAGTGAATGAAATTGAGAAAATAAAGCAAGTTCAAGCCAAGTAGGTAATGACTTAAATTATCTTTCAGTTGTATCTCCCGGCGGATATTATTGATTTACTGATAGAACACAGTATTATGATGAGGATGGAAATTTAAGAACAGGTGGATATTATAATAAGGGGACGAGCTTCTCAGCCCCAGTAATTACAACAATGGCAGGAATGTTAAAACAAAAGTATAAAACTTATTTTGATTTAGGGTCAGATTCAATTATTTTCAAATCTGCTCTGATAACTGGATCAAGAAAGCCTAATGGTATAAATTCGCTTTATACAAATGAAACTGGATATGGGATTCCAAATTATAAAAAAATCGAAAAAGCAATCCAGTCTTTAATAATCTTACCTAAAACTGACAAAAGTAATGATTTATCAAAAAACTCTCACCAGGTATACTTGAACAAAGGGGATAAAATACGCGCTTCTTTAGCCTTCTTATACAATGGAACAAATGATAAAACTGATATTGATTTTAGAATTAAAGATATAAATGGTAATATTGTTGCTTCTTCTAACTCTTCGGACAAAAATGTTGAAGTTGTTGAATTTGTAGTTCCCAATTCAGGATTTTATAGATTTGAGGCATATAGATATTCAGAAAACTCAAATCCTGTGGAAGTAGCTATTAAATATGCAAAGGAAAATAACTAAAAATGGCTTGAAAAATGCGAAGAGGTTTAAAGTATTCTCTTATATTTTTAGGATCAGCATTGTTAGTTATACCTACATCTCTTTATACTTTGTATAGAATTCAACATAAAGAATGAACTGAGCATTCTAAAATATATTTTAACAATTACTGAAATGATAATCATACCCTTTTTACTTTAGAAGGCGCTTATCCATCAACATTTTATAAAGATAATGATAGAATTTCAAAAGATAAACAAGTAGAGCCTTCTTCAGCTTGAGAATACGGTAATAACCCTGAACGTCTTGACAAAGAAGCTAACAAAAGTGTCGATAATTGGGTTTATTCCAAGGAAAACATCCAAAACACAACTTACCTATTTAAGACTAAAAAAGAGTTTATTGATTTATTTTTAAAGCTAGAACCTGACAGGTATGTAGATGAAAATTCTATAACTAAGCAATATAAAGAATTGTTAGATAAGGTGGATTTTGCACAACAAGATCTTATTTTACTTAATAATTATGTCAATATATTCATGCCTAAGGACGGAGACAGGAGAAAACTAGGGTGAGATATTAAAGAATATAGTTATAATGATAGTAATAAGACACTCACATTAAAATGAGATGAAAATTATGAGCAAAAAAAATATTGGTGAAAGTCAAATTGCCAGTGAGGTTGCGTAGTTGATAAAGCATTAGGTTCAAATTACTGATACAGAAGCTTTTTTATAATAGTTAATAAAACAAGTTTAAACGATTATAAAGATTTAAAGATAGAAATGCAATATGAGTGATTAAAATAATTTTTAATATAAATCCGGACTGAAAAGTTAACATGAAAATATTAACTTTTCTGTCCGGCTTTAAAACGAGATATGAAAATATTAATTTTTGTGTTCTTTTTACGTTTTTAATCAAAGAGGGTTATATTCGGCAAAAGCAAGCAACACCAACAAGAAAACACTGTCGTGTTCCATTGTTTACACATATATTTTTATGCAAAATTTATATTAAAATTGAAAAACAATTATTTTGTTAATATTTTGCAAGTGACTTTTCCAAAAAACAAAATAAAAATTTAGTAAACTTATGTTATAATTTTTATGATATTTTTAGAAAATTATGGAGGTGCAAAATGAAAAATATCAAAAATCTTAACACTTTCTTAAAAGTTTCAAGTTTAACAACTGGTTTTTTTGCATTACCACTTGGTTTTAGTTTTACATCACAACAAGAAAGTAAGAAAGCAGAAAACTTTAAAAATAATAAAGTTGAACATGTAAATGTTACAAATTTATTAATATCAAATAAATCAGACGAATCAGAAACAAAAAAAATCAATTATGGTGTTAATAGATTTGATGTTTTTGGTTCGTTTTCAATTGATTTTATCAAATCATTAAAAACACATTTAGAAACTAAATTAGGCAAACAGATTCAAATGAAGTTTGAAGAACATGTAGGAGTTATATCAATCGCACATGTCCGTGGAATTAACTATAAGTATTTATTAAATTTAATAGATAAATATTTTGAGGATACTCAAAAAGAATATAGAAAAATTTATAATTTTACAACTGGGGTATACTATGATGAATTTGTCAAGAACAAATTAGCAAATCCAATAGTAGAAAATAAATCATTTCCTGATAATCGGTATAACCATAGTGATTTTGAATTAAATATGTTGAATAATTATTATTTTTCATATGTTGGATTGGATAAAGAAACAAGATCTAATCACCTTAGAAATTTTATAAATTCAAAATTAAATATAGGTGTCTTGGAATACGGAGTTGTCGAAACTCATTCAAAAGCTTTCGAGTGAAACAGAAAACACGGTAATGGGTTATGGTGAAGAAATGAATTGTTCTACTGAGAGGATTGATCAAGACATGCAACACAGGTTGCAGAATTAATTGCCGGAAAAATGGGAATCAATCCCACTCTAGGTATTGTCTCAGTTGAATTAGCCTTTAATTGAAATGGTATATCTGGTGAAATGAATTACTTGCTAAAGCACACAAATATTGTGAATAATAGTTGAGGTTTGCCAGGTTATAATGATGAAGTAATTCCTAAAGATCTATTGACATATAATTGGGCATCAAAATATTTAGATGATTTAATTTACAATAATCCTGAATTAATCAATATTGTTGCAGCGGGTAATAGATTTAATAATGGAAAAAATGATCTTTTTGAAATTTCATTATCTAAAAATAGCATTATAGTTGGTTCAACTGACTCTTCAAATTTAGAAAAAAAAGCATTTTATAGTCAAATTGGGAATGACCTAAATCATCTTTCTGTTGTAACACCAGGTGGTTATTATTGATTTACTGATAAAACTCAAGTTCGAGAAAATGGTCAGCTTGTCGAAAAAGAAAACTATGCACGAGGAACAAGTTTTTCAGCACCAGTAGTTGCTGCAATAGCTGGAATGCTGAAACAAAAATACAGATCTTATTTTGATCAAGGCTCAGACTCGATTATCTTTAAATCTGCTTTAATAACTGGTTCAAGAAAGCCAAAAGATGTAAAGGAAATTTATACTAATGAAACCGGCTTTGGAATTCCTGATTACAAGAAAATTGAAAAAGCATTGCAATCGCTTATTTTATTAAAATCTACAGATAAAAGTAAAAATTCATTTAATAACTCAAGATCAGTTTATCTTAATAAAGGCGAGAAAATTAGGTCATCATTAGCATTTTTATATAATGGTACTTTAGATAAAACTGATATAGATTTTTATGTGAAGAATTCGTCAGGATCGGTTATTGCATCTTCTATGTCTTCCAATAAAAATGTTGAAGTTTTAGAATTTACTGTTCCAGAATCAGGTTGATATACCTTTGAAGCTCAAAGATTTTCAAATAATACAAATCAAATTGAAGTTGCAATTACCTACGTAAAAGAAAACTAATGAAAAAAACATTGAAAAAAATTATTAAGTATTCAAGTATATTTTTAGCAAGTACTTTAGTAATAGTTCCTGTAAGTTTATATACATGATATAGAGTTGAATATAATCAATTCATATCACATTCTAATATTAATTCAAACACTTATTGAAATAAAGATCGTTCCCTTTTTACTCTAGAAGGATTATCACCCCAACTATTTTCAAAAGATAATGATAGATATGCAAACAGTGACCAAAATATCTTGCATTCTCATTGGGAATATGGTAATACACCTGAACGTCTTAGCGAAAATGTTGATCAAAGTGTTGACAATTGAGTTTATGCGAATAAAAATATCCAAAATACCACATATTTATTTAAAAATAAAAACGAATTTATAAATTTATTTTTAAAGATAAATCCTAATTATTATAAAGATGCAAATTTTATAAATAAAGAATTTAAAGAGCTACTTGATACTGTAGATTTTAGCCAAAAAGATATTATTTTATTAAATAATTATATTACAACAAGTATGCCAGGCAGGGGAGATCGCCGCAAACTTGGTTGAGATATAAAAAATTATAATTATAATGATTCAACTAAAACATTAAAACTAAATTGAGATAAAAATTATCAGCAAAATCATAAATATACATGAATAGGATATAATAATATTTGAGTTTCTGATAAAGCTTTGGGGTCTAATTATTGATACCGTAGTTTCTTTATCATTGTAGATAAAACTAGTTTAAATGATTATAAAGATTTAAAAATTAAAATGGAATATGAGTGGTTAAAATAATTCATTAAAGCAGAATTTGCAGTGAAATTCTGCTTTTTATTTAGTTGATAATGGACATTTTTATGCAATTTATTATAATTAAAAAAATATAAAGGAGTTAATTTGCATACAAATCTATTACATCTGCTTTGTATTATTAGTTATACACCAAAAAGCAAATGGAAAAATATTTTAGATAGTAAAGCCATACAGAAACCTTAAAATTTCTGTGTGGCTTATAATTACTTTCTTTTTTACTTCTAAGAAAAATAACTACATACTAATTATCTACTAGTAGACCTTGTACGTAGTAGATTTATAGTAATTTACTAAATGACATATTTTTTAATATATAATATATGTATGCAAAAAAAACTTAAATATTTATATTAAATAGTTGTATTTAGTTTTTTTGCAAAATACATAAACAAAAGAAAAAAGGAGAAAAATGCTTAAAACAAAAATTAAAAAACTGCTTATATGACCTATTGCAACATTAGGTAGTTTTACTAGTTTATTTGCAATATTGCCGCAGAATTATTCATCAAAAATTACCAATTGGTATGATAATCTTACAAGTGATAAATTTGAACTTAGAGCTCAAAAATCAATAACCATTACAAATTCTAGTGGAGTTGAACGCCATAAATATTTAAGTAATGATTATGAATTAAAATTATTGTTAAATCCTGGTTTTTTAGGTGATGACGAGAAAAAAATTAAAGAATTTAACGAGAAATTTATCAGTAAAATTAAAGCTCATGGGTTTAACTTTTCCGAATATAAAGTAAGCCAAATGATGCCTGTTGCATGGTTCTATTTTAAGAGTGAAAAAGATCGTGAAATTTTTACTAAATCAATTAAAAATTGAACTGAAATATATAAATTCTTAATTTATGAAAATACAAGGGCAGTTTCTGAACGACCAATACCCCTTGAAGAATGGCTTACAGATATTTATAAACCTGATAATTACGTAGAACCATATGAAAGTAATAAAGGTTATTATCATTTTAAAAATTCGATGGATAAAAATTTAGAAATTGTTAATGCTGTTGGTTATACTGCAGAAAACCTCCCTGCTACTAATATAGGTGTACTAGAAGTTTGAGCCTATCCTTTTGATAATAATTATCTAAAATATTTCAAAAAAGGAATTAAAATAGGTGGTGCATCAACGCAAGGTGTGTATCAACATGACTACAAAGAGCATTCCACAATTGTTTCAATGATAGCTGGAGGCTACTATGGAGTATCTAGAAATTCAAAAATACACCTTTCAACATTTACAAGTTCTGGAAAAAATGGTGATTGAACTAGAGTTATTGAAAATATGGTTCTTAATGAAGGAATTAGAATTATTAATCATAGTTACGGGGCACGACGTAAAGATTATGAAGGCTATAATGATGAAACATATTTTCTAGACTATGTTTCCCGTAAATATGGAGTCATAAATGTTATCTCAGCCGGCAACGACGGAAATAAACCAGATCATTTAATTACAAATAAAAAATTGTCTCTTAATTCCATAGTTGTTGGAGCGCTTTCTGAGTCAGCAACTAAAAATAATTTAAACGGAAATAAGGTTCATTTCAGATCTAATTATAAAATTCAAGATAAATTTGATACATTGGGCAAACCTCTTGTAGTTGCCCCTTCGTACTTTTATAACCCTGTGTACAATATAAATGACAACCAATGGGGAACAAGTTATGCAGCACCTATGGTAACAGGTCTTATATCAAATTTACTTAACTATAAACCCCACATACAAAATAGTGATTTTAAAGTTCCGCTTGTCAAAGCAATTTTATCTGCTTCTGCTATAACTCCAAAACATAATGATGTAATTTATAAATCAAGTGGATATGCACAAAAATATGGGGCAGGCACTGTTGATTTCAAAGCGATGTTGCAAGCAGCAGATAATGCTCAAACAATTCAAATTCACCCTACTCGTGAATATGGTGACGTATTTATTAGTAATACAATAAATTTAAAAGGAAATCAAACAATTAAAATTTCTAGTTCCTGAACTTTTAATGCTGGACAGTTAAAAAATAATGAAATTAGTCCAGGTTATTGAAATTATGCATTTCCTTTCATTAAGTCTTTTAATCAAACCTATGAGCAATCTGAATGAAATAAAGCCCACATTGATGAAGCAAGACTCAAAAAAGAAGAGTTAATAAAGCGCCAAGGAGGTAAATGGGTCAGTGATTATGATTTATATCTTGAGCGAAAGGATACAAATGGTTCATGAGTCATTGTTAAAAGTGTTGGTTCAGTATTAACTAATGATGAACTTATTGAATTTAAAGTTGATGTACCAGGTCAATATAGATATAGAATTAAAAAGTTTAGTACAAATACTTTCACAAATTCAGTTGATGATTTAATTGCAGTTACACATTTGGTGCGAGATGAAAATGATTAAGAAAATATTTTTAACTTGTTTACCATTGTCAATGCCTTTTGCACTAATTTCGTGTAATAATCAAAATTCATTTTATGAATTTGAAAAGAAATTTACCGAAGTTGATAAAGTATTTAATGATTATATACAAGCAAAGCGATTTATTCCTGGATCCTTATCAAAGGATAATATTACTAAACTTAGACTAAAATATAATATTGGTAGTTTTAATGATAATTACTTTAAAGACCAAAATCTAGTAAATAATAATTTTGTAACAATTAAAAATAAAAAGGAATTTGAAAATATTATTATTGATAGATTTCATGAACTTTACCCTAGGGAAGAAACCAAAGTAACTGATAGTGAACTAAAAGAAACTTTTGAGAAATTATATCTAGGGAATGAAGAAGTTTATCAAGTGCTGAAAAATTATGATTTATATATATATGTAAACAGTTATGGAAACGAAACACCTGCACGATGAGGATTTAAATTTATACCTTTTATCAATCAAGAAAAAGTAGTAATTAATACTTTTGGTGATAAACGTTACAGTATTGTTCCTGATCGTGCACCTTTTGCAGACTCTTGAGGAGTTTTTAAGGTTCCAAAGAATAAAAAGGTGATCTTTAATAATATTGACTACGGACCTCGTGAAACATATTATTCAAGGATGCTAAGTTGATATTATAATGAATTTAAAAAATATTATTAAATTATCGAGAAAATTAATTACCATTTATAAAAAAATACCAAGAAGTAATTCTTGGTATTTTCAATTTATTTATCTAAAAGCATCATTATTTCTTCTTTATAAATTGGTTTATTATTTAAATATGGAGTTTCTAAAATAACTGGTATATTATCAAAATCTGGATCATGTACAAATTCTTGTAATGTTTTAAGGCCTATAGTTCCTAATCCAATATTAGCATGGCGATCTTTATGACTGGCTAATTGATTTTTAGAATCATTTAAATGAATAACTTTAACATGTTTTAATAAATCATATTTAAATAATTCTTGCTTAAATTCTTGGTAATTTTGCAAATCGTAACCTGAATCCCATAAATGACAAGTATCAAGACAAACCTGGACTCTTGGATCATTAGTTCAATCTAATAAATATCTAATTTGTTCAAAATTAATTCCAATTTCTGTTCCTTTTCCACTCATTGTTTCAATGCAAATTACAACGTCCTTAGTTTGACTAATAATATATTTTAAACTATCTACTAATTGTTCTAATGCTTCTTGTACTTCATAAGTAGTATAAGCGCCAGGGTGCAAAACCAAATATTTTAAACCTAAATAATTCATCCTTTCAATTTCTTTAATTAAAAAATCATTTGAAAAATTAGCTTTTGATGGATTAGCTGGATTAATAATATATGGAGCATGTACAATAATGTCTTCTTGTGAAATTTTATCTTTATAATTCGCAAGATATTCTTCAAGTTTATAATTTTCTTTTGGTACCCTAATAGTTGTTTGTGGAGCCCCTAAATAAATCATCATGGTATTTGCACCATTATCAAGTGATTCTTGAACTGCAGCTGGTAAATAACCTGGTTTTTTAAATGAAATATGTGAACCTAATTTAATCATATTTACTCCTATTTTTTTCATCTTCAATAATCAAGGTATCTACTAAAACACCTTCTTGTTGTTGTGTTTCTAAATAATCATGTATCATTCGGATAATCATCATCCCGATCTTTGGATAATCAACAAAGATTTTTGCTTTGTAATTTTTCACTACATCAAAGATTGATTGATAACCTATATCTGTCATTTTAAATTCTTTATTACCTAAAGTATTCATAATTGACACATAGACCTCATGTGTTGAACAAACAATATTTTTAATTCCGGCAAATTTTAACTTTTTATTAAGATTTTGAATATTGATTCAATTTTTCTTTGTTTCTAAATAGTAAATTGAACAATTTAAATCATTTTTTTGGCAAGCAGCATTAAAGCCATTTTTAATTTCATTTTTTTCTGTATCAGAAAGTTTTTCATCTAAGATAAGGGCTAGTTGCTGGTTACGGTTATGTTTGAAAACTTCAACACTATTATAAAAACTTGTTTCAAAATCAGTTTTAATTCAGTTTAAGTCGTCAATATTATGTCCATAGATTACAATTGCGGTTTCTTTAGAAATATTTTTCAAATAATCAAAAACTCTTTTATGGTAATCAGGAATTAATGCAACAATTGCTAAAGGCTTTCAACTAAGGGCATATTTAATCGTTGCAATATAATCATTAGAAGCTGTTTCGCTATAAGTAGTTACTACATGTCAATCATTCTTAGCACTTTCTAATACCAGACCGCTTGTAATTAAATTAAACTTATTTTGAATGGCATTTGGCATTATTACAAAGATTGTTCGACTTTTACCCCTTACAATGCTAGCCCCGTAATTGGGGATATAACCATATTTATTAATAATGCTTTGAATTTTATTAGTAGTTTTATCAGAAATATAGCCATTATTAAAAAATCTACTAACCGTTGATATTGAAACCCCAGCTAATTTTGAAATTCCTTTATAACTAATTTTCTTTGTTTTGGCATCTTGTTCAATGTTACCTTTGCTGTTTTTCATATTGAAATATTATAAGAAAATAACCAAAAAATAAAACAATTAAAATTAAAAAAATCCCTCTAATTTAAATTATAAACTGGGAAATTTTTTTCGGACGGTTTAACCTTCCCCAACCATACCATTTGGCTAAGCCAAACGGAATGCTTTGGGAAGGTTTTTTTATCTTATTCTTTTATAATTATATCAGTTTATAAATTCTTTGATTTTTTGTGATAATTCAATAAAAGTAAGTTTTTTACAGGTTTGATCAAAATTTGGGAAAATTTCACTTTTAAGAATTGAAAAGAAATACTCAATTTCACGATTGTCAAGACTATTACCAATTCTTGACATTGATATTTTACCTTTTAGTGATTTTATTTTTTTAGTATATTCGACCGACGAATAAGCAGTTCCATGGTCAGAATGTAAAATAAAATTATTTTTGAATTTTGTATTACTGATATTATTCAAAATTAGTTCAGTATCATTTCTAAGTGATAATTCATAGGTCACAAACTTAGTTTTATGATCAATAATTGCAGATAAATAAATATGATTTTGTTCAATATCTTTTGGTGCTGGTATGTAGGTCACGTCTGTTGCATATATATTATTGTTACGTGAATTATAATCTCTTTTTACTAAATCAGGTATTTTAATACTAGTATTTTTAGATTCCTTGGTTTTACGTTTTTGTCTAACAAATGTTTTCAAATTAAGCTTTTTCATATAATTTCCTAGGGTTCTAGGATTTATTTGAATATTATATTCTTGGAAAATATATTTAGCAAGTCTCCTTCGTCCATACCTTTCTTTATTTTCGACAAAACTTTGAAAAATTATTTCTTTGTGTTTAACCTTTAGTTCTTTAGTCTTGTTGTTATCTTTCAATTTCTCGTAATATGTAGATCTTGAAACACATATCATTTTAGATTTTTTAGTATGTGAAAGATTCTTGATTTTCTTTATCTTTGAGATATCTGCATCAATATTATTTTCATTAAAAATTCGATAGTAGTATTTTATAACTGCATCTTTTTCATCATCTTTAAGAGTATCAATTCATGTATAATCGAGAACTTTCTTTTTCTTTCTCCCAACACCTTTATCTTTCTTAGGTGATTTACCGCTTTGTGATTCTATGTTCATATTTAAATTATACAGTTTTCTTTTCTTTAACATATTTCTCATTGATTCTTTATTTCAGTATACTTTTCTGATATCAAAACAGAAATTATCAAATTCTGCCTTCGTTATTCCCAGGTTCAAATATTTATCGTATAAGTCAAAAATTTTGATTCATTCTTTAGTCTTTAAATGCCTCATAACTACCTCTCTTTCTTTATATTAAAAATATTCGGATTTTGTCCGAATATTTTTTCCCTGTCTATTAGAGGGAAAGATATTATTATGGGAAAGGAGCATTTATTATAGCTCAAGAAGTATATTACTGAAATATACACTCTTACCTAGGTAAGCATTGATTTAATTATAATATAATTTATAAAATTCCAAAATGTTTTTTTTAAAAAATAATTTAATGTTTTTTGGAAAAGTCACACGCGAGATATTAACAAAATAATTGTCTTTTAATTTTAACATAATTTTTATATAAAAAAATGTATGCGAAAACAGAAAACACGGCAGTGTTTTCTCGTCGGTTTTGCTTACTTTTGCCAAAAGTAAGGCCCCTTTGATTGCAATCAAAGGCGGGGGATTAAAAAAGTTTTTAGGTTATCTTATATTGCCGGACAACTTGCCGATAGTTATTTATTTTTTCCATCATATAATCAATTTCTTGCTGAGAATATTTATCTAAGCTTTTTCCTTTGGGAATGTAATACCTAATTAAGCGGTGCATATTTTCTATTGAGCCTTTTTGTCATGAACTATATGGTTGGCATTTAAATAATCTTTCAGTTGGAATGACCTGGTGCAATAAGACATTCTCACTACCATTATCAACTGTTAAAGTTTTAATGTCTAAGTTATGTTTCTTGATTAGTTTTAGAAGAGTTTGTTTGATAGCTTTGGAATTGCGTTTTGAGAGCATAGCATAAGACATTCTGGTTTGCCGTTCAATTATGGTCACAATACAATATGTATCATTGATTTTACCAATAACGGTGTCTAATTCAAAATGACCATGTTCTGAGCGATTATTGATATAAGCTGGACGTTTCGAAATTTCTGTTGCATATTTTAATGTTTTAGGTTTGGTTTGTTTCTTCTTCCTTATGCCATATTTGCCTTCAGATTTTTTAACAATGTGGCTAAAATCAAGGAAATAAGGGTATTTTTTAATTATTTTATAAATTGTACTAGGTGAAGGAGCAAATTCATCAGGTGATAATTCTTTAAAAGAATTCACAAGATAGGTAACTGATTTCTTAACTTCTTTTTGCACTAAGTTCTTTTTATTTCTATTTTTATTGTATGTATTAAGCTCACTATGCCAATATTTTCTGTAGGCCTTTCATTTCTCTTTAATTGCATCACTTACAAAAAAGAGTCGTGAAAATGAATAGTCTAATAAATGTTCGTATAGTTTAGTAAAGTTAAGGGTTTTAACACGCATGACTCTTTTTGAACACTTAGGACAAGCATAGCGATTTTGTTTATCTAAACTAAGTGGTCTGCGATTTGTAATAATTTGGATTTTGCTTTTTATACTTCGAATGTCTCTATCAAAAATTTTGGCTACTTCTTGGATTGAGAAGCCTTCAGAAAGTTCTTGTAAAATATTATAAAGTTGTTCTAGATCAATTTGATCTGATCGTAATTTTCGTTGCGTCCCAAGAGCTCCTTGCATTTTCAAGATAGTATTGTAATTCTCTTCAATTTTAAAATGTTGATATTTATTTTCTTTTCGATATTTGTCAAAAACACAAATATATTTTTCTAAATTTTTCATATAATTTTAAGGTCTCCTTATAATTTTTAAAATTTTATTAATGCAATTATTTTATTACAAGGCAGACAAAAAACAATGTCACATGCAAAAAACTTGCATGTGACATTTCCAATTAATAAAAAATAATTTAAATTTTATAACCTAATTTTTTTGGATTTATTATTACCAACAAATATTATAAAAAGGGGTATTTTTTAAAAAATTAAATAAATAATGTTTATTTTTACTACAAATTTAAAAAATTAATATATAATTAACCAAAGATTTATACATAGGAGGTTTAATTGAGTCAAACAAAGAAAAATTCACTTTCAGAAGTTAATTTTATTTTATATGCTCTTAATTATATTGTTGGATTTGGATTTATTGCGACAATTTCAAGCTTAATAAACCAAGGTGTTTGAGGAATTTTAATTTTTATCTTAACATCAATCATTATTGTAGCTGTAATCTTTGCCTTTTCACGGGCTGGTGAAAAGTACCAAAAGGAAATTGGTGGTTCATATTTATATGCGAAAAAGACTTTTGGCAAACAAATGACTTTTTTCCAAGGTTGAAACCAAGCAAGTCAAATTATCTTATTTGCAGCTACTACACCATTATTTTTTGCAAGATTATTAGAACAATTTGATCCAAATAATAAAATAGTTTACACGATTATTTCAGTTGTAGTTTATATCTTATTTGTATTACTTGGCACTTTTGGTTATAAACTATCTAAAAATTTTATTTTTATTACAGCTATTTTTAAATGAATTACTCTTATTTTAGGATTTGGATTAATTATCTACTTAATTGCACAAAGTAATTCATATGGTTCAACTTTGCGCGAACTTGGACCCTTTAGTTTAAGCGCCTTTGCTGGTGGAGTTTTAAGCTTTATTTATGCCTATGGTGGTTTTGAATCACTAGCAACTATATCAAAAGATATCGAGACCAAGCGCTTTAAGAAAATAATGCTTTTTATTTTCTTAATTGTCTTTGTCGCATACTTTATCTTTTACTTTATTTTCTTAGGTTTATCAAGAAGTAATTTAGGTTCTGGATTTGGATTAGATATTGCTTATAAAGTAGTGTGAGGAGCAACTGGTACAACTATCTTTGCAGTTGGTTTATTCTTTAACCGTATTTCTGCAACGATGGGTGGTGTGCAACCAAAAGCAAGAATGATTGCAGCTTTAGCTAATGATGGATATTTCCCGAGTGCATGAGCAAAAACCAATAAACATAATGAATATCAAAATGCCATTATTGTTTATGCAATAGTAGGAACTTTATCATCTGTTATTTTTAGCATTATTCCAACACTTGCTGGTGTTAATAATACATTTGGCAAAATCTTAAATGCTGCAAATATTTCATACTTAATTCAATATTTATTAACTATTTTCACCGTGTGATTATGATCATTAAAAAAACAAGAAAAAATTCCAGTTTGAGAACAAATTATTTACATTATTGGAATGATTGCCATTTTATTTACATTAGTTGGATCACAAATATCCTTTATTATTGAAAATAAAACTTCATTTGAAAACTTCTTGCCACTAATCTCATACGTAGCCACAATGATCTTTGGATATTTAGTTTGATTTATCTCACATAAATATAATAAAAAATATGTAAAAGTAATTAAATAACAAAAACCCTCCTATAGGAGGGTTTTATGATAGATCTTTATTTAGGTTCTTTTCTCAGTTGTAATTTAATTCCATAAATTGCCTTTCAAAAGAAAGCAAAGACAATTGGAATTAAAATACCCATCACAAAGATTAAAAGATCTAAAAGAATAATTAATCATAATTTAGTTGTTGATATAAAGAATGGACGATAAAAATGCATAAATGAGTAAATGATTGCTCCATTTTTAAATTCATACTGGGCACCTGTTACCAAATATACTACTAGTGCGAATATAAAGTATACAAATACAATACTTGATGAAATTAATAAAACAGGTTTATTAATTTTAACTTCTTTACGAGCTCAAAATAGCACGATAAATCCCATTAATGGATTAACTCCATGAGTAATTACACTTGTAAAATTATTTAGTGAAAAATTTCAAACTTGCACTCATGAAATTAAGGCTCAATAAACAGCAAAAGTAATACTAATGCAAATCACCGAAACAAAGAATAGGTTTTTAACTATTTTACATGTTGGTTTCAGTCCGATTCAAATAATCATAACCCCTAAAAATAGGTTTGATAAATTTGTAAAATATAATAAATGATATCAAGGTCCAAAAACAGTTTTAAACTCTCAATACTTTGGATGAATTGGTATTCCATCAAATGTCGAAACTAATGCATTAAATGCAATTAAGAAAGCCGAGACAAGCAAAACAAAAATACCTAAGGCTAAAATTGCATTTTGTTTTTTATGGCTAAATACTTGATAGGTTTGTGTCATGTTTATATTATAGACTATAAGATTTAAATTAAAAATAAAAATTACTTTTATCGCATTGTTAATAAAAGCTTATTTTTATAATATAATATAAATTAATTATGGATAAATCGAAAATTAAAAATTTCTCAATCATAGCACATATCGATCATGGAAAAAGCACTTTAGCAGATCGTATTTTAGAATTAACTAAAACAGTTAGTGATCGCAATTTAACAGATCAATTTTTAGATTCAATGGACTTAGAAAAAGAGCGCGGCATTACCATTAAATTAAATGCAGTACAAATTAAGTATAAAAATTATGTTTTTCATTTAATTGATACACCAGGGCATGTCGATTTTACTTATGAAGTATCTCGTTCATTAGCAGCAAGCGAAGGTGCATTATTAATTGTTGATGCAACGCAAGGAATCGAAGCTCAAACTTTGGCAAATGTTTATCTGGCTTTGGAAAATAACTTAGAAATTATTCCAGTAATTAACAAAATTGACTTGCCTAGCGCAAATGTGGATGAAGTAAAGCAAGAAATTGAAGAAGTAATTGGGATATCAACTGAAAATGCAGTATTAGTTTCAGCTAAAACAGGTTTAGGAGTAGATAATTTGCTTGAAGCAATTGTTAAACATATTCCAAGCCCTGTTTTAGCTAATGATCATAAACCATTAAAAGCTTTGATTTTTGACAGTTATTTTGACCCTTATCGGGGAGTAGTTATGCTTGTAAGAATCTTCGAAGGAACTTTAAAAACTGGTGATAAATTTAAATTTATGTCACGCACTGATCAAAATAATTCATACCATGTAATTGAACTGGGGGTGAGAAATCCTTATGAAACTAAGAAAGATTTTTTAAGTGCAGGTGAAGTAGGGTGAGTATCAGCAGCTATCAGAGACGCAAAGGAAGTTAATGTTGGAGACACAATTACGCATATTGAAAATCCAACAAGCGAGGCATTGCCAGGATATAAAAAAATGAAACCAGTTGTCTTCACTGGGTTTTATCCAGTTGATACCAGGGACTATTCACAACTTAAAGAGAGTTTAGAAAAAATTTCTTTAAGTGATTCATCAATTACTTGAGAACAAGAGACCTCCAAAGCCTTAGGTTTTGGATTTAGAGTTGGATTCTTAGGTTTATTACACATGGAAATTTTACAAGAACGTCTTGACCGTGAATATAAAGTTGGGATCATTGCCACAAGTCCGAGTGTTGAATATAAAGTAACTATGACTAATGGACAAGTTGAAATGATTGCCAACCCTACTTTATTGCCAGATCGAACTTTTATTGATAAAATTGAAGAACCATACGTTGAAGCACATATTTTTATTCCTAATGAATATATCGGAAACGTTATGGAACTATGCCAAAATAAGCGGGGAATTTATAAATCTTTAGAAATGATTGATTCGCGCCGCAGCTCAGTTATTTATGAATTACCCCTAGCCGAAACAATCTTTGACTTCTTTGATCGCTTAAAGTCTACAACTAAGGGATATGCTAGCTTTGAATATGAATGAATCGGATACAGAGAAAGCGATTTAGTAAAAGTAGATATTTTACTTAATGGAGATAAAGTTGATGCATTTTCAATGATTACACACCGTGATAATGCATATGAAAATGCAAGGGAGTTATGTCAAAAACTAAAAAATGCAATTCCGCGTCAAAACTTTGAAGTACCAGTCCAAGCTACTATTGGTGGTAAAATTATTGCTAGAGAAACAATTAAAGCCTTTCGCAAAGACGTTACTGCTAAATTATACGGTGGTGATGTCACAAGAAGGCAAAAACTACTCAAAAAACAAAAAGAAGGTAAAAAACGAATGAAAAAACTTGGTAGCATTGATGTGCCACAAGAAGCCTTCTTGTCAATTTTAAAAACAAATATTGACTCAAAGAAATAGGAGAAATATGAAACCAAATTTAAAAGATAACTTTTTTAAACATATTAACCATGATTGGTTACAAACAACACAAATTCCAGCAGATCGTTCATCAATTGGATCCTTTGTTGAAATGGATATAAAATTAGAAGAATTATTAAAAGGACAAATTAACCAATGACACCAAGATAATTCGACTTTACCTAAAGATCCAGCAATGCATGAATATTTAAAATTTTATAGCATGATTTTAGATACAAAAAAACGTGATGAATTAGGGTGAAATCCAGTTAGAAATTATCTATCTAAAATTGAACAATTAACATCATTTCAGGATCTTTTTAATCAAGATCGCGAGTTTTGAATTTCATACCATAACTTACCTTTTGATATTGATATCTTTGAAGATTTCATTGATAATAAAAAACGTATTTTATGATTATCAAACCCTTCAAGAACCATCTTGCCTTCAAAAGAAACATATCAAAACCAAGATGAAGCAAATAAATTAATTGAAGTTTGAAAACAAATGGTTTTCAAACTCTTAGTTAGTTATGGTAAATCAGAGCAAGAAGTAACGACTTTAATTAATCAAGCTGTTGAATTTGATTTATTTTATAAAGATTATTTACTATCTTCAGTTGAACAAGCTAATTTTGTTGCTCTTTATAATTTACAAGAAAGAAGTAAAATCAAGGATTATTCAAAACAATATGATTTATTTAAAATAATTGACGCAATTTTTAAACAAGAAGTTGCAAGTGCTTCAATTATTAATCTAAAATTCTTTGAAAATTTTGACCAAATTTATAGCACTGAAAACTTTGCTAAATTTAAAGCCCATATGTTTATTTTTAATTTGCTTAGTGTCACAAATGATTTAACAGAAGAAATTAGAATACAAGCATCAAGATTCAAAAAAGCGCTATATTCAATTGATAAAGCGCGTAGCCTTGAAGATTTTGCATATGATAAAACTAATTCATTTTTTGGTATGCCACTAGGTATGTATTATGCCAATACCTTCTTTGGCAAAAAAGCTAAAGAAGATGTTGAAAAAATGGTCAACAGCATGATTAATGTATATAAGCAAAGATTATTGGAAAATACTTGACTTTCAAAAACAACTATTCAAAAAGCAATTGTGAAACTAGACGCCATTGAAGTAATGGTTGGATATCCAGAAGTTATCCAACCATACTACAGTCAATTTAAAGTTAAAACTTATCAAGAAGGCGGCAATATCTTTGAAAATGTCCAAAACTTTACAAGGTTAATAACAGAATATAAATTATCATTTTACTTAAAACAAGAAGATCGTAGATATTGAAGTATGTCGCCTGCAACAATTAATGCTTATTATAGTCCATTAAAAAATCAAATTGTCTTTCCTGCTGCTATTTTAGCATGACCTTTTTACAGCATTGATCGCTGTTCATCAGCGAACTTTGGCGGAATCGGAGCTGTTATTGCCCATGAAATCTCACATGGTTTTGATAATAATGGTTCCCAATTTGATGAAACTGGTGCTTTAAATAATTGATGAACTAAAGAAGATTTACAAGAATTTCAAGAAAGAGCAAAGTCTGCTATTGAATTATTTAATGGTCGGGAAACTCAATATGGTAAAGTTAATGGTAAATTAACAGTTTCAGAAAATATTGCTGACTTAGGCGGATTTAGTTGCGCTTTAGAATCTGCTAAATTAGAACCAGATTTTTCATTAGAAGAATTCTTTGTATCTTGAGCAACTATTTGACGCTCAATTTATAAAGAAGGTGCGGCAAAACGCCAATTAGAAACTGATGTTCACTCACCAACAGAAGTAAGGGCTAACGTTATTTTAGCTAATAGTGATGATTTTAGTAATTATTATAATATTAAGCCCAGCGATGGAATGTACGTTGAACCTTCAAAACGTGTTAAAATTTGATAATAAATTATTAACCACTTATGAAACTCATAAGTGGTTTTTATTGTGAATTTATAAAAAATATCAAATTCTATTTATATATATGATACAATTTTATTAATAAATAAAATTTATCAATATTTCTACATATTATTTATCTGAAGAATTTGACAAAATAGTTTCTGATATAAAAATAAATAAAGGTCAAATTGTAAGATGAATTAAATTATATTTAGAGCATTACAAACATATCAATATCATTGGCTATTTTTACTCAAAACAAATTTTAAACTTATTGGAGGGTTATGATCAAAATTGATAATTTAACAACTTTATTTGGTACAAAAGAACAAAGAGCATTACTTAATAATGCCAGCTTAGAAATTCCTTCAAATAAAATAACTGCTATTATTGGCCCTTCTGGAATTGGTAAAACAACGCTATTGTATAATATTGCCAAAATATTTAAACCAAATAGCGGAACAATACAATATTATGATGCAAATTTGCACGAAATCCAAAACCCAAAAATTGATCTAGTATTTCAAGATTATAATTTATTTGAAAATTTAAATGTTCTTGAAAATATACAAGTCGGAAATGGTGTTTTAGGTTTAAAGCTTAGCCAAGAAATTTTAGATAAACAAGCAAAGTTGATAAATATAACTCCAGAAACTTTAAAAAGTGATGTTAAACAACTTTCAGGAGGAGAAAAACAACGTGTTGCTCTTTTAAGAGCATTAAACCGCCAATCAGATTTTATCTTACTAGATGAACCAACTGGTAATTTAGATCCGAATAATTCAAAAATTATCTTTAAAACATTAAAAGAATTATCAAATACTAAAACGATAGTAGTAGTTAGTCATAACTATGAATTAGTGAAAGAATATGCAGATAAAATCGTAAAAATTCAAGATGCCAAATTAGTTATTGAAAAAGATGTTGATAATACTTTTAATGTTAATAATGATAGCAATAATTTAAAACATTTAGAAAAACCTTCTTTTTATAATAAATTTTGAATTGCCTCAAAATTTATTAAAAATGATTTAAAAACAAAAACTTGGCAAGTTATTTTAATTATTGCTACCTTTATTTTGGCATTATTTTCAACCTTAATTTCATATAACTTAAATATTGGTGCAACTCGGTTTTCACAATCTTTTGTTTCAGGTAATAACTTAGATTTAGCTTCTATTGCACACAAAAACTCTTCAAATTTTAATAATGATGAAATTAACGACTTAAAAAAGGATCAAAATGTAAAATATGTTTTGGGTGCAACTCCTAGTTCTGGAAACTTTGAATTAAAATATAATAATAATTCAGCAATTAGTTTTCAATATTTTGAAGTTAATAGCGATGATTTTTTCGTGCAAAGATTTAAATCTCTTAGCGAAGTAAAAGGTAGATTTATCCAAAGCAAAAATGAAATAGTCATTAATGAAAAATTTGCTAAAAAACTAGGTTTATTAAATCCCTTAAATCAAACTATTTCTTTACAACCATATTTAAATACTAATAATGAAACAATCTCCTTAAGAGATGATTTAAAAAGCATTAATTACCAAGTAAAAATAGTTGGAACTTTTACAACAGCTGAGTACCAAAACCAAGTTGATTTTTGAGTTCACCAAGACCTATTAAAAGATTCGAATTCTAAAATCTTTGATGTTTATGAAAAATATAATAAAGTATTCTCGGATATTTCCAAGCTTGAAGGCCTAGATAGTCACTTTGGTCCTTCGGCAAGTTTTCACCCAAATCAAACACTGAAAGATTTAAATGTTGATTTAATTGAAGGTAAAAAACCATCAAACTATAATGAGATTATTGTTTCCAGTGCTCTTGTAAATAGTGCCAAAGCAAACTTTGATTTTCAACTTAATGAAAAAGTTTGAGCCAGGTTTACTCCACAAGGATCAATAACTTTAAAAATTGTTGGTATATATGATTCTAATGAACTTGAATTTAGATACCATAATAATTTAATTGATGCATATTTCAAAAATAATATTTCAACTTTAAATGTCTTTTTCAAAACTGACCTAGGGTCAGATGCTTATAATATTGAATATTTAAAAAATTTATCAAATAAATATTCAATATTATCTGGACCTAGCACAACCATCTTTCAATTATTACAAAATTCTAAATTAACTCAATTAATTACTTTTGGACTCTTTTTAGTTTTTATAATATTGTTTACAAGTTTTTTAATCTCATATTTAAAATCACTATCAGATTCAAAACGAAAAAGCATTGGAATATTAAAAACATTGGGGGCAAAGTCAAAATGAATTATCTTTTATAATTCAATTCATGTCTTGTTTATTTTAGTAATGACACTAGTTATTGGCTTAATAATTGCTTTACCTTTAGCTAATATTGTTATCAACGCAATTACAGGCTTTAATGCATTAGAAGTTGATTTATTAAATAATTTTATTAACTTTAGTAGTTCATGATTATATTTATCAATTGTAGCTCTTATTATCTTTGCCATAATGTCATATTCACAATATAAAAAAGCAACCCATAAATTATTAAAATAAACTATGGTTTTAAAGAAACTTAACCTTAAAAACTTTTTTAAATCTTGAGTATTTTGATTATTTTTGATACTTACGCTATTATTAATATCCTTAATAATCTTTTTTCAATTTTATACAATCGTGAAAATAGATGGCGTATCAATGGAGCCAACATTATATAATAACCAAATTTTCTTAGCTAAAAAATCAAATCAAATTACTTATAATGATATTGTCATATTTAATTTTAAATCCCAATTATTAATAAAGAGGGTTATTGGCTTACCTGGTGATCAGATCTTAATTAATAATGATGAATTATTTTTAAATGGTAAATTTTTATTAAAATTAAATAATTCGTCGTTTCATAATTTAAATATTACAATTAACCAAAATAACTTTTTTGCATTAGGTGATAATTTAGCTAATTCATTAGATAGTCGCCATTTTGGACCTTTTTTAATTTCAGATATTAATTCAATACTTATATAGCCATTTATGCGTAATTTGCATAAATGGCTATTTCTTTTGGATTATTTAAAAGTCTGTTATAATACATGTACAAAAAAGCTCTAAAGAAATTTTTTAATAAAAAATAATAAAAATATTTTTGTTATTTAAAAATTTTATGCTATAATATTCTAGCAAACAAGCAAAGAGTGCCGATTTAGCTCAGCGGTAGAGCAGCTGGCTGTTAACCAGTTGGTCGTTGGTTCAATCCCAATAATCGGCGCCATTATATGGTCTGTTGGTGAAGCGGTTAACACACATGGTTTTCATCCATGCACGCACGGGTTCGATCCCCGTACAGACTGCCATTTATGGAAGATTAGCTCAGCTGGGAGAGCGTCGCCCTTACAAGGCGAATGTCATGGGTTCGAGTCCCTT
Source organism: Mycoplasma sp. 10961 (assembly GCF_055523525.1). Classification (NCBI taxonomy): domain Bacteria; kingdom Bacillati; phylum Mycoplasmatota; class Mollicutes; order Mycoplasmatales; family Mycoplasmataceae; genus Mycoplasma; species Mycoplasma sp. 10961. The sequence continues at coordinate 238,208 of NZ_JBVFVD010000001.1, read as the reverse complement.
ATCTTCCACCATGCCGTCTTAGCTCAGTTGGTAGAGCAACTGACTTGTAATCAGTAGGTCGTAGGTTCGAGTCCTATAGACGGCACCAAATTTACATGTTTTACATTTTGCACGAATGGTGAAATTGGCAGACACGCTAGATTTAGGCTCTAGTACTTTCGGGTATGAGGGTTCAAGTCCCTCTTCGTGCACCACTTTTTTAATTTTTATTTTTTATATTTTTATATATCTATATCATTTTGGAAATCATTGTAGTAGAGGAAATTCCAACTTGTAACATTGAATTTGTTTAATCATAGAGCATGTTATTATAATTATTAATCATTTTTTTTATCTCGACTAAAGATTAGAATGTTTTAATTTCATGATCTCCTTTAAAGTTTTTTAATTAATTTTTTTGTTTTTATTTTTATTTTTATATCACAACACATAATAATACAAATTCAATAAATAATAATTAAACCAGCATTCATCATTATGCTGGTTTTCATTTTCTTTAAAACATAGTTAAAAACCTGGGGAAGCCCAGGTTTTTCTAATCCCTTGAACGAATTAATAATAAACGTACTACAACGTATAATAAGTGGAAGTAGTTATTTAATAATTCAGTAGTTCAAAAGATGGCATGAAATACTACTTTGTTATTAGCAAATAATTCAGCTTGGCGAATTTGTCTAAAGGCAAAGATACTATTAATTGTAAAGATCGCTCCTTGAATTAATAGAACTCAAAAGTATGCCCGGTAGACAAAAATCGAAATAACTGCCATGATTAAAAAAGCAACAAATAACATCCCCATTACGATTGATAATTTATGCACTGCAATATCGAAAAATGATAAAACTGCAGCAAGAGCCATTATTAAAACAGGTGCAAGCATAATCAAGACTAATGAACTAGGACTAAAGTTAGCTACTTCTTTAAGTAATAACAAGTGGAATAATCCGCTAAATAACATTGCTCAAAATACAATGCTTAAAGCAAGTCTGAGCCAATTCCAAACCTGCGAGCGTTTAGTTGACATAAACCATTGGACCATTGAAATCACAAAGATTCCAAGCGATCCAACAGATGTAAATAAAATTAAATGGTTTCCATTATTATTTACAATGATTTTCATAAAGAATGATAATAGTCCGCTAAAAACTAACATTCCTAATGCAAAACCAATGAAAATAATACCCCAAAATAAATTTCTGTCTCAAGTGAGACTATTTTTATATTTGTAATTTGTTATCATTATCTTATTATTATACATGATTATTCAAGAATAAGATAATGATAATTTTCTTTTAAAAAACAGTAATAATTTGGTAAAATACATACATATTTTAAAAGATAATTTTAGAGGAGCATAGCAATGTCAAATCAAAACAATACATGTATTTGTAAACCATTCTTTGGATGTGTTTGCAACCAAGAAGTTCCTGCCAAAGTAATTCAAATTGTTGAAGCTTTTGGAGGAATTCACAATATTAATGCTTTTAGTAATTCCGTTTCAGAATTAAGATATGACTTAAAGGATGTTTCACTTGTGCAAAGTGAAACATTAAAAACCTTAGGAGCAAGTAAAGTAACTATTTTTCAAGATACAAAACATGTTCAAGCCGAGTTTGGTGATGTAGTTGAAGAACTTAATTTTGAAGTTAGAAAATACGCACAAAAATTAGCAAGCCAAACAACTAATCCTAATAATTTAGTTAATGCAAATAATGAAGTAAAAAACACTCAAAAACACACTTTAAATACTTTAAATGTTTTAAGCCCAGTAGATGGACAAATCGTTGCTTTAAACGAGCTTAAAGACGGTATTTTTTCTGAAGGATTAGTTGGCCAAGGGCTAGCAATTAAATTAAGTCAAACTTCTGGTAAAATAGTTCTTAAGGCACCATTTAATGGAAGCATTACTAATTTACCAGCAAGCAAAAACCAATTCTTATTTGCTACTAAATGTGGAATTGAAGTTATTATAATCTTAGGTCAAGATAGTTATAAATTAAATGGAATTGGAATTAATTTATTAGCCCCAGTTAATACTGAGCTAAAAGCAGGTCAAGACTTATTTAAATTAAATTTAGATCAATTTAGTAAAGAACAAATTGATACACATCTCATCATTTGTGCAACGCATAGTTCTAGTTTACAAACAGTAGTTAATAAAGCGCAGGATCAAGTTAAAGTTGGTCAAAACTTATTTAATTTAGTTTAATTAAATATCATAAAAAAGAATTTTAGAGGCTTTGCCTACTAAAAATCTTTTTTATTTCACAACTTTTAAAAAATTTATATATATATTAAGGAGCATACTAATGAAAAAAAACACACATACAATTATTTTAATCAATGGAAAACGTCGCAGCGGTAAAGGTTTATTAACTAATGCTATTAAAGAACAATGCACTAAACTTTATGGGGAACATATTTATGTCTTATCTTTTGCTCAGCCAATCAAAGATATTACCCAACCGATTTTAAATGAACTTCGTTGGGACGGACAAAACAAAGAAGTGGTGCGCCCTCTTTGAATCGCAATGGGCGAAGTAGGTCGAAATATTGATAGTAATATCTGGTGTGGTAAAACATTTGAAAAAATTAAAGATACTGTTAATAATATCAAACCACAACATAAAAATAGTTTATATTTAATTGATGATCTACGTTTTCCTAATGAATTAGATTATTTTATTAAAAACGTTAAATTAATTAACGAAAACTCTGATGATAATCATAATATCAGAGTAGTCTCAATTCGTATTGAGAAATTTATGGATGCTGAGAAATTTGTTACTGGTGTTGATGATAATTCGACTGAAATTAGTTTTGATAAACTAACCTTTGCCTTTGACCATATTGTTCCCCAAGATATTTTAATTGACCGCAATTGAGCTGCTAATTTCCCAGCTGTTGAAGTAGTCGCTAAAACAGTAGTTGAAAACTTTATTAAAAACAATGGAAAACATAAAGCGTAAATATTATAATAATGTTCATTATACTATTGATTGAGATAACTCAGTAATTCATCTTAAAGATGAATTTTATAATGAACTTAAAACCTTTGATAAATGAAAGGGATTTAAGAAGATAGGTGGAAGTTCAGTAGGTGATATTTTAATTAAAGGAAATATCTTTAAAAGTGATTTTAAAGCCTATTGCCATATAGCCAGAATTAAAATGCCAGTATTAAGCAAAAAGTATATTAATGCTGGGATAATTTTAGAACCAAAAATCTTTAATGTACTACGAAATAAATATCCTAATTTAGAAATTCAAAACTTTGTTGCCCAGGAAGTAAATTACGATTATTTTGAAGGTATTGATGAAGTAATTAGCGGAGTACCAGATGGTTATATCCCAAGTTTAGAAACAATTTTAGAAATTAAAACAGCAGGCGCAAAAAAATATGATTTATGAGCCAAAGAAGGAATTGACCCTTCATACCGTAAGCAAGCTCAATTATATGCTTATTTAATGAGCAAAAAATTAAATAAGCAGATTAATAAATATGCAATTGTTGCAGCGTTTTTACAAGAAGATAAAACTAAAAATATTAATGATTATTTAACTCCAGATCTTGTTGATTTATATCAAAGACAAATTAAAGTATATTCATTTAACGTTAACCAAAACGAAGTTTTAGATGACATTAAATATGTTAAAAATTGGTATACACAATATACTAATCAACAAACTTCTCCTAAATTTAATATGTCGATTCATGCTGATGATTTAGAATACTTGGCATGCTCTAATGAGCAAGAATGAAGCAAGTTATTAGAAAAATGAAAAGCCCAAGGTAAAGCTGATCATGATGTAATGCCTTAAACCCTTCAAACCTTTTGTTTGAAGGGTTTTTATATGAAAAAAAACTAGGTTTAAAACCTAGTTTTTGTATTTATTAAGGGGTGGTAGAAGTTCCGCTTGTAGTGGGTTGAGCAGCTGAACTTCCTGAACCGCTTGAAGCTTGGGTATTAGATTTTGGTGGTGTAGAATTATTAACAATAGTTCCATCAATTGTGCCTTTTGCAGTTTGTGCAATATGCTCAATTAATTTATCAAATTTTTCTTCAGTTAATAATTTTATAAATTCATCTAATAACTCAACTGATTTAATATTAGAGTTCATTATTTCTTGGTAAATACTATTATACATAAAGTTATTATTTACTAGTCCAGAAACTGAATTAAGGTTTAAATCAAAACCATATTTTTCTTTAGCAAGTTTAATAACTTCTTGGTAGTATTTAGCTTTTTTATCTGAACCATCAGCTGCATTATTATCTAATGAATTAATCTTAGTTTTTAAAGTTGTTTCAAAGTTTTCTACTTGTGTTTTATATTCTTTGAATTTTTGTTTTACTTCTGTAATTTTATTATTTAATGTTTCTTGAGTATTTACTTCCATTAATTTTTCAGTAATATATTGATTTTTAATTACAAAAAATTCATTAATTAAAGTATTTAAATTTACTTCAGTATATGAACCTTTATCTGTAACATTAGCTACATTAAGGTTCATATGAGTTGTAGTAAGTTTAGGGGTTGAATCATTTGTTTTAGTAATTTCAAAGAATTTGGCTTTAGTGTCTTCTGAAATAGCAGCTCACCATGCTTTAAAACTTGATTCATATCTTTCTTTAAGTATTTTAAATTTCGGTTCAACTAATAGTTTTTCTAATTCTTCTATTTCTGCTTTAAAACGGCGTAAAGCACCATTTTTATCATAAATACTATTAGCAAATAAGTTATAAGCACCTAGTTCAGTATTTGCATTATTTGTATTAGTATTTGAATATTTAGATGCACTAGTTACATCAACTGCTTTAATATGCTTGGTACTTTGGGTTGTATTAGCAGCAGTATCAGTTGCAGTATCATTAAAAGTTGTATGAGTTGTTTGATCAGCGCGAGTATATGAATCATCAGAGACTAAATTAAGGAAGTGTTTTGAAACCACTTTTTTAGTAGCTGGATCATATATATTAATTACAAATGAAGCGTGGGTGATATTGTTATTTGCTGCCGTTCTTTTCAATGCTAAAGTATGAATATCATAGTATACATAAGGTTCATTAAAGTTATTTGCAGTTAGTGAGTTTTGTTGTTGAGTTCCACTATTATTATTTTGAATATTTAATTTATTAAATTCTAATTTAATTTTCTTCAAGATTTCCTTAGCATCAGTTTGTGCTAAATCATTGCCACTAACTTTATATGTTTTATAGAACTGGGCAATTGAATTATGAGTATTTAAATTAGTATAAGTTGTTTGGGTTGATGTGCTACCAGTATTAACTTGGTTTTCATTAAATGAATTATATTCATTTAATGGATGAGAAGTACTTTCTTGTGTTTGTGCTTTATTAGTTACTAATAAAGAATTAAGTAAATAATCTTTATGTGCAGCACTTAATGGTTCACCAACAATTTGGGTTTTGTAAATTTCTTGATCATTATATTTTACTGTAAAGTTATAATCTTTAGTTAAAATATTGTCTTTATGAGTTTCAATCGAACTTCATTCCATCCATTCTTTGACTTTTTTATGATTTTCATCTACGGAGTAGAGCTTAATATCTGAAAAACCAGTTAGGCGGGGTTTTTTATCTGATTTGTATTGGGACCCTTTTCAAGTTAGTTTAATATATTTTGATTTTACAGGTCTAAATGATATTGGGAGCATGAATATTGAGCCATTTGCGTGATCACGCACCGCTCCGCTACTTGAGCGAATTTGCAGTTGAGCGTTGGTTCGGAAATTGGCTACTACGTGATCACTTCTTTGTGACTGATTAATTTGGAACCAGTCCCATGGGTGCCTGTTGTTGTAATCATCTACTGCTCTCCAGTTCTGCCCGTCATCGCTATAGTATATATTATATTCTTGAGGTATGCTCGCTGCGTCTTCATTATATCTCCTGTTATAGTTATGCGTTCTAACTCGCATTTCAATTTTTCCCCATGTTTTATGTTGGTCGTCAGTTGCTTTGAAGGTAATGAAATTGTATTTTTCGTTTTGTTCTTCAATTGTTTTTTCAAATGATTTCCAGTTGTCCCACCTCGATTTCTCAAGCTCGTCTTGATCGAAAAGTTTTGGGAAGTTACTTGATTGGTATGTTGTACTCAAGGAATTTTCAGTCGTGATGTCAACTTTAGTATACACAATGGTATCACCCGTATTTGCAGCATTCTTTCCCGTCCCATTTTGGGTAGACAGGTTCAATTGTTTTCCAACAATTGAGAGATTATCATCAACAATTTGTCCACTTGAATCTTTGATACGGTAGTATCAAAGTCCTTCTTTAACTGGCAAGGCTAAAGTATTAAATTTGGCATTGTCGTCATTTTGATCATTGGTATTATCTTCTTTAAACTTCCATGTATTTTTTTGTTCTGGTGTTTGAGTTCATTCATATCAACCACCTACTGGTGGGGCAGGTAAAAGTTGTGAGAAGAACCGGTTAGTTCCTAAAGTTGCATAGTATCTGCGGCGCGTTAAAGTTGGTAAATTCTCTGTTTCAATAACACCTGTATTAGTAAATTCACGAGCTTGTTTACCAAATTCTTTTGGTTTCATTTTTGCATCATACTCTTGAATCTTTTTCTTAGATTCTTCAATTTCAGTAGTTAACTTTGCACTCGATCAATATTTAACGTTAGCATTATTGTTTCTAACATGTTTATCATACTCAGTTTTATGAGTTGTGTGGGCCTCTACCATCTTTTTAACTTCTTCATCAACTAAAGTATCATTAGTTAAATCTGCAATAATTGGATAGTGTGATTCAATATAAGTATGTAATTCAGTACGTTTTTGGCTAACATTAGTAATTTCAGTATTTAACCTTTGTTTTTCTTCTAAAAGCTTAGTTTCATTTGATAAAGCTTCTTTATTTACTTCATTGCCACTAGCTACATTATTAACATAAGCATTTTTTCAAGTAGTAGCTACTTCATTATCATTATGCATTTGGGTATTAGCAATGTTGTTAATTTCATTATAGATAGCTAATAATTTATTGTATTCAGTTTCTAAATTATTGGCGCGTGTTTCTAAGGTATTTGCAATATTTAGTTCATTTAAATTAGTTATTGGATTAGCTACTAAAATTTCATTACTTGAATGTAATTTATTAGTATATTCTTGGTGTTTAGTTTGAGCAGCAGTAATACGGTTAGTATATTGAGTAACACTAGTAATTCTTGCTTGAATTTTAGCAACGGTATTTAAATCTTCTCTTGTTACCCTTGCTGAATTAAAATCAGTTATTAAATCTTTATTTTCATTTAAGAATGTATCGTTAGTAAAAGTTGTTAAAACATTGTTTTTTAAAGCATTGTCAAGTTTAGTTACTTCGGCTTCTAAGCTAGCTCGATGATCTTTATAGAATTTAACAATACCAGTTAAACCTTTCGTATCATCACCAATATTAGCTAAATGTCATTGGGTGTCTTCTTTACTACGAGCATAAACAGCTGAATCATTATCAAATGGGAAGGTATATCCACCACTTGGTATCTTAGGTAAAATTGCATTAAATTCATTAATAAGATTATCCAAATTACTACGTTCAGTAGTAATTTGATTGATTAAGGCATCAATTTTTTCAATACTATTAATGCTTTCTTCATTTAAATCATTAAGTTTAGGTTCTAAACCTTTACGGGTATCATTTTCTAAACCTAATTTTGAAGTTAAATCTAAACGAAGTTGATCTTTTTTAGCATTTCAATCCCTGATAAATGTTTCAAGCTCAGTTTCAATAGCTTGAATGTGGTCTAAGGTTTTGGTTTGGTTTAAATCTTCTAATTTTGCTTTAAGGGAGTTTAGTGCATCATTGTTATTTGGAACATGATTAAACTTATCTAAAACCTCTTGTTTACGAACTTGGAATTGATCAAGAATTTGATCAATTTCTCGTTCTAATTCTTCTAATTTTAGAATACTTTGGGTTTTTTCATGTTTCTTGTTATTTAAAATATCTAAGTAAGCTTGTTTTTGAGTGTCATCTAAAATATTATCAACTTTAGCTTTAATTTGATTAATCTTATTATCTAATAAATTACGTTTGTCTTGTGCTCTTTGAATTAATTCATTAATTTTAGCTTCTGTTGCTGTTTCAGTTAAATCATTGAAATTAGCTGTATCTGGGAAATAAGGGCTAAATTCATTGTATGTTTCTGAATTTTGAGCAAAGTTTGCTTCCACATAAGTTTTTAATTCAGATGCTTTATTTTTTAGTTTTTCTTGCTCTTGTTTAACTTCATCAATTAAAGCTTGAATTTTTGCTTCTGAATTTTTAGCTGGATCTTTGAAGGCCAGATTTTGAATTTCTTGGAAGCGTGGGTTAAGTTTATGAACCTTAGCTAACTCTTGAGTTAATTCATTATTCTTTGTATAAAGTTTTTGTAATTCAGTTTCAATTTCTTGGATCTTAGCATCAATTTTATTTGTTGAATTTAATTCATCTGAATGGCTTGTCATTAATGCATTAATTTGGTCAATTAAAGCATGTCCTTCAGGTAAATCGTTTAATTTGTTTGAAAGTTGTGCTAATTTTTGATCGTGAGCATTTTTAGCTTGAACTAAAGTATCATAGATTGCTCTTATTTTGTCAACAGAATTTACTGATTCAGCAGTTTTATCATTAATTGCATTTAAAGCTGTAGTTTTAGCCTCAGCATTATATACTCAATTATTTGCAAAATCAGTGATTTTTGCAAATTCAGCATCTAATAAGGCTTGCTCAGCTAAAGCTTCTTGGGTTTTAGTTTCGTAGAATGATTTGTTTAAGGCATCTGCACCAGAATTATTATTAATACTTGGATTAAGAGTAGTTCTTACACTATTATTTGTAGGTAATTTTTCAACTGTAGTTTTGAAGGTTTCGATAGTATTATTTAAATCTGTGTATTTATCTTTAAGTAATTGTAAGTTAGTATCAGATTTAATATTATTAAAAGTTAATTCTTTTTCTACTTCGCTTTGTCTTGATTGAATATGACTTACAGTAGGCAAGTAAGTATTTTTAAATTCATCAACTCTAGTTTTAACAGTTTCCAAAGTAGTTGTATAAGCCTTAATTGCATTACCACCAGCAGGATAAATTTCATTATCTCTTTGGTTTTCAAATCCACTTCTAGCGGCTTCTGGTAAAGCAGCAATTAAAGCATCAATTTTTTTCTTTTCTTCAGCAAGAAGACGTTTAGCTTCTTCGGCTTGTTTCTTAATTTCTGTAATATCTCTGGTAGCATAAATTGCTTGAGTTAACTTATCTTTATCAGCATCTCAAAGTTTATTAATTTCGACTAAGGCTTCAGCGCGAGCAGTTTTAACCTCATTATCAACTACTTGCTCTTTAACACGTTTTTTAATCTCATTAATTTGAGCAACGCTAGTTGCTAATGCAAGCTCTTGCTCAAATTGAGTTCTTTCATTAGCTGGTAATTTATTAATTTCTAATTCAACTTGTTCTCTAGCTTGTTGTTTAATCTTAGTTTCTAAAGTATTTAGTTTGGTTCAAGTATCTGCATTATTTAATTCAGTTTGTAAGTTTGCTTTATCAGCTAATTCTAATTGTTCTAATTCAGCAGTTACTAAAGTTTTTTTATCTTCATAAAGTTTCGTTGCTTGAGTAACTACATCATTATGAATTGATTCAAGTTCTGAATCTTTAGCTTTTTGTAATAAAGTTTGGTATTCAGGAGCATTTTCAATTTTGGCTAAAGCATCTGTTGATTTTTTCTTGTATTCAGTTTTCAAATTATTAAGCTCGGTAATAACTGAATTATAATCTGTATCTGAAGAAGTATCACTTACTTTACCCAATAATTCATTGTATTTAGTTTGAGAAGTTCCATCTTTATCAATAGAATTTTCTAATAATGCTCTTGCATTAGCTTGTAAGTTGACTAAGTAGTTTTGAGCATCTTGTTTTAAATTATTTAAAGTATTTAATTCAGGTAATTGATCATAGTTAATAGTTGCTTTAGTTTGATTAAATTCATTTGATTTATTTGTTTCTTGAACTCTAGCAAGCAATGCATCAATTTCTTGTTTTAAAGCTTCTTTTTGGCTTGTATAATCAGCAATTGCATTAGCAATTTCTGAATCTAATCTTGCTAAAGCAGCTACTTTATTATCTAATTGATTTGCACCATCTGTTGGAGCAAAAGTATTTTGTAATTGTGATGAATATTGATTTTTTAAACTTTCAGGAAGTTTATTAATTTCTTCAAGTAAACGCTTTTGATTACTTGAAGCTTGTTTTGATTTAAGAGCAAAGTCTAAATCAGCAATTGTTGCATTTTCTGCATTCATTTTGGTATCAAAACCACTTGTATCAAAAGTATCTTGAGCAGTTAATGTGTTATATTGTGCAAGAACTTTCGCTTTATGATCATTAAATGCTTGGGTATATTCAGCAATTAAAGCATCAGCCTCTTGCTCAGTTAAATTAGCATTAAATTTAGCAGCAAAATTATTATAATCAGGATTACCAGCAAGTTTAGCTAATGCTGCATTAGCTTTAGTTTGTTTCTCAGCTAATGTTTGTTTCATTTCAGCAAGGATCGCTTCCACTTGTGCCTTAGTTGTTGCTGATGCAATTTGTGCTTTAAATTCATGAACATTGTTCATATTATTTGCAAAATCATTGGCTTCTTGTTTTTTAGCAGCTAATTCATTTGCTTCTTGATTTTTATGTTCATCAATTCTTGTTTCTAATTCGTTTAAGGTATTTAAATCAGGAGCTTGATCAATAGCAGATGCAAATTCTTCCTTTTTGGTTTGATCTTCAATATTTGCAATTTTATTTCTAAGAGCTGTTTTTTGTTTTTCAACTAAAATCTTTCCTTCAACTTCTAATAACTTAGCAAATGAATCTGCCGTTTCTTCTTTTAATGATTCAGTTAAAGTTGCTCTTTGAGCCTGAGTAAGTAATGGATCATTTAATGAATCAAGTAATGCTTGGCGTTTTTCACTATATTTAGTTTTCGCTTGATTTAAAACATTTTGTATCTCAGTATAAGATGTTTTATTATCGATTAATTGAAGCAAGGCTTCTTTTTCAGGGTGACCATCAAGAACTTTAGTTACTTCTTGTTTTGCTGTTTGTTTATGTGCTGCTAATTTAGTATCAATTTCAGTATTTAAAGCTGCAAAATCTTCAAATTTTTGAACTGCATTAATACGAGATTCTAAATCTGTAATTTCTTGTGGACTTAAAGAGTCTTTTTTAGTTAATAAACGTTGTTTTTCAGCTTCAAAAGCATTTTTATCAGCTTCTAAATCTTGTTCAAGGCGCTGTTTTAATTCAAGTAATTGATCAACTAAATTATTTGATCAATTAGCAACTGGGTTAGTACTTGAAACTAGTGCATCAAGTTGGGCTTGGTAATTTTGTTTTTTAGAATCACCATCTTTTTTAAAGCCATCTAACTTACTTACTAAATCAGCCTTCATAGCTTGTAAAGCGTGTGAATAATTATCAATTAATTCTGTTGCTGTATTTGAATCAAAAGTTTTTTGATCATTTGCTTCTTTTTGAGTAGTCACATCAACAAAGGCTTTAGCAAGTTGCTCTCTAATTTGAGATTGTGTTTGAGTAAATGCATTTTGAATCTCTTGTTCAAGTTGCGCATATTCAGCTTCAGTAAGGGTTCCTTTGTTTTGCTCTAAATTATCTTTAATTTGGTTATAAGTTCTGCTTAAAGGATTTGAATTAGCGATAACACCAGAAGGTTGTTCTAGTTTTTTAAGTTTTTCTAAAGCTGCAGTGTTTTTTTGCTCTAAGTATTGTTCAAGTTCTTGTTTTAATGTTTCAAGTTCTTGTTTTTGGTTTGATTTAATTTTCTCTTGATATTCAGCATATTTTGCATTATCAGGACTAATTCGATCTAAGACTTGTTGAGCTGCTATTCTCGCTGCTTCTAATTCGCCTTTATCTTTTTTAATTTGCTCATTAATCTTTGTTTCGAGTGCTTTAACTGATTCGCCTCTGCTTGTTAAAGCACTAATTTCTTGAGCAAGGCTTGCTTTTTCCGCTTGATCTAAAACATTTTCTAGTAATGCACTAAGAGCTTCTTTATCTTGTTCTAATTTAACTTGCTCTTTAAGGTCGTTTAAATCTTTAATAGTGTTTTTGTTCGCTAAAGCAGTTTCAAACTCAGCTTTTTTAGCTGGGTCTTTGATTTTAGCTATTTCGTTATTTACATTATCTTTTACACCATCAAATGCAGCATTGGCTTGCGCAATGATTTCATCAAGTTTACTTTCTTGTTTTTGTTCACCCATTGCTTGTTGCATTGAATTTTTAAGTGTTTCATCACCTTCAAGTCGATTAATTGCAGCTTGACTGCTAGCACGTTTTTGATTAATATAATCATTAATACGAGCTTGTAATGCCGCTAAGTCATTTTTATCACGGATGTTATTTAATTGTTCTTGTAATTGGTTTTTTAACTCATTATTAACATTAATATTAGCAAGTAAATCATTAACAGGTGTTTTATCTTTTTCTAATTCTTTATTGTAAGTTTCTCTAGTTGCTATTTCTTGTGTAGTTCTTTCTAAATCTTCTAATGAACTAGAATTATTGATTTTATCAATAAAACCTTGAATTTGGTCTTGGTATGTGGCATTTGCACGCACTTTAGCAATTTGAACTTCTTTTGCTTCTTGTAAGGTTATTGCGGGTGTTAATGCTGTAACTTGTGTTAAAGAACTTGCATTGTCTAAGCGTGCTTGTAAAGCTGCTTTTTGCACAGGATCATCTAAAGCATCAATACGAGCTTGTAAACTGGCTTTAACATCAGCTAATTCTTGGCGAGCCTGATTAATAAAGTTGTTTAATTCTGCTTCACTAGAAATATTTGATAATGTTGCTAGTTTATTTTCATATGATGCTTGTAATGGTGAACCAGCAATGATTTTGAAAGCATCTTGTGCTGTTTTATATAAATTATTTAACTTAGTCTTATTTGCTTGATCTAAAGCTTTAATTGCGGCAAAATCACTTGCTTGATTAATTAATACACTTAAAGCTGATTTGTCATCTAGTTTTTGTGCAAAATCAATAGCATCAGTTTTAGCAGCATTTAAGGCAGCTACTAACTCAGCTTCAATTGCATTAAATTCACTAATACTACTTGCATTATTAGCTTTAGCTAATAATTGGTGTTTTAAATTATCTACTTCTTGTGTATTTAAAATGCTATTAATTGATTCAATTAAGTTATCTTTAGCTCTTGCTAGAATATTATTAACTTGAGCAATTTTGTCTTCTAATTCTGCTTGAGTTTCTAAAGTTTTTTGTTCTTCTAAAAATTGTGCTTGTTGCTCAGGGGCAAGCTTAGCAATTGCATCAGATAAATCATTATTTAAATTATCTAAAACATCTTGACCTTGCTTGGTTATATCAGCTAAGGCTACAAAAGTTGAAGCATTATTTAGCGCATTTTCCAATTCTTCACGAAGCGGGTTATCAATTCTTAATTTAGCTAAAGTTGCAAGGCCCTCGCGACGTGAATCTTGAATTCTTGATTCTTGTAATGCTAAATAATTATTAACATTAGCCAGTAAATTATCAATTGAACCAATTGAATGAGGATTTGCTAATTCTTGTTCATATAATTTAATAATTGCTGGGTCTTGGATTGCTGCTAATTTTTCTTGAATTGTAGCCTTAGTTTGGGCAACGTAGCTAGTTTCTTGAGCTAGTTTTTCTTTAACTTCAGATAATAATTGGTCAACAGCTTCTTTATCTTGAGCAGTTGAAAGTTTTTTAAGATATTCATTAACTAAAACTTGATCATTAATTTTTTCTAGTTCTTGTGCTGTTTCTTTTTTAACTTCTTGTAATTGTGATGATTTTTCAATATTTGCTTCAATAGCAGCAACATCGTTAAGACTCTTAATATCTTGTGCTAATAATGCTAAACCTTTTTTATTAGGGTTATCATAATCTAAGTCATAAATTTTCTTTAATAAATCATTTTTAGCATTAGTTACTTCTTGTTCTAACTGTGCTAATTTATCTTGCACTTCACCAGGATTTAATGCTTCTAAATCAAGGTTCTTAGATTCATGTCCATCTGGAAGATTATTAACTAATTCTGCTAGTTTTGCCTTGTTTTGTGCTAATTTTTCTTTAGCATTAGCAATATTATTTTTAGTATTAGTCAAATTATTAACTAATGAAGGATTTAAATAATCACTAATGAAATCAAAGTTTTGGGCACCAGATTGTTCACCTAAATCACTTATTAAATCATTAGCACCTCCTAATAATTCTAATAAATCACCTTTTAAAGCCGTATTTTCAGCAAATGCATCGTTTAATTTTGGTGCTAAACTTGCATAAATTGCCTCTAATTCTGCTTTAGTTGTATTTGGATCAAGTAATTTATTATTAATTTCTTCAAGGTTATCGAAAATTGTAGCGGCATTAGCTCCAGCTTGGCGAATTACACTTGCAATTTGATTACGAAGTGGTGTTTTATTTTGTAATTCATCTAATAAATTATCAATTGTTGCATCATTAACTGGATCAGTAGTTAAAGACAGTTTTTTCTCATTTGATAATTTAAAGCCAAGGTCTTTAGCAATTGCAGCAAGTGCTTCTTTTTTCTTGTCTTCTGGAATTGAAGAATCAGATTTAATTTTAGTTAAAGAACCAAGAAGAATATCCCTGGTTTCATTTGGAGATTTTTTATCTTTTTGTGCATTATATGAATCTAATACTTCTTTTAGCTCAGGAATCTTAGCTAAATTAGCGGCAAGATTTTCATTATCTTCAATATTTCTATTTAAGTTATTAAATTCAGCAATTGCTAAGAATTTTTCAGTATCAGTGCCTTCTAAATCAGCTAATAATTTTGCTTTTTCTTTATACTCAGGAATTTTAAGAGCACCATCAGTTAATTGAGCAAATTTTGCTTTATTAACTTCAGTTTGTAATTCTTTAAGTTTTACTTGAGATTGTGCTAGTTTTTCTTCATATGGTAAAGTTGTATTTTTGCTTAATGCTTGAATTTCTTGTTTTAATTTTGTGATTGCTTCATTTTCTTTAACATTCGCTAATTGATTTTGTAATTTAGAATCAATAATAGAATTTAGAGCATCTTTTTTTAGTTCTTCAAGTTTTGCTAATACTTCTGATTCAGATGAATTAAGTGGTAAAGTTGCATCAAAATTATCAATTCACTTTGCTTTAAATTCAGGGTTATTTAATAAAGCATCATTGGCTTTAGCATACTTTAAAACTGCATCACGTTCTTGACGTAAAACATCATTAATTGAATCTAAAGCACGTTTGTAAGCATCAACATTATCTTGATCAATAACGTCTTTTAAAATGCTATTTTTTAATTTAGAATTATTTGCTAATTTAGCTACAGCTTTGTCAAATTCTTTTTTAGAATCATCATAAATTTTATATGCTTCATCTTGAAGTTTTTTAACATCCTCAACTGAAGTTAAATCATTTAATTTTGCTTTTAGTTTTGTTTTTAATGGTTCATTAATTAAGTCTAAAACTCCATTTGTATTATCTTTAGCTCTTTGTAATCTAACTTGGTTAATAACTTCCTTACGTAAGTTATTTAAATCAGTATTTGAAGATGCGTTTTCGAGATCTGATAATAATTTTGCTTTAGTTTGTTCATCAAAGGTTGAACTGTTAATAATTTTCTCAATTTCATCTTTTTTAAATTTAGCTAAAGCACCTTCTCCAGAATTAGCCTCTAATAATTTCTCATATTCGTCTTTCAAGTCTTGTGCTTTTTTAATAAAATCATCGGCATTTGTATTTGCTTTAAGCTGTGCAAGTTTATCTCTTAAAGTTGGATCCTTAATTTCATTATCTAAAAAATCAAGTTGTTTAATAAATGATTCTTTTACGTCAACATAATCAATTTGCACTTGTTCTTGCACTTGAGCAAAAATAGTTGGTAATTCATTTAAATTAGCATTTCTAATTTTTTCTAATAATTTATGACGTTGAATTGGATTTTCAATTTGATCTGCAAGTAATAAAGCTTCATTATATTTTTCTAGTGAACCTTTTAATGATTCTTTATCTTTAATTGTTTTAGCTTTATTGAATTCATCTAAATACTTAGCTTTGTTTTCAGGAGATAGTTTATCAACCACACTTGAATTAAAAGCATCAAGTGTGGTTCTTTGGTTTGCTTCTTTTTCTAAAGTTTCATTAATTAATGCACTTGCTTTGACAAATGATTCTTCAGTTGCAGTTGGATTTTTAGAAGAATCAAATAAATCTTTAAAAGATGCACGAACTTTATCTTTATCTTCAATATCTTTTGCCTTAGCAAGGTTATTTTTATTTGCTTTAATTAAATCACGATTTTTTATATTTCTCGCAAACTCTTCTTCGCTACCTAATGCAGGGAAATATTCTTTCTCAATTCCAGAAGCTGCCGAAGCATCCTCAAGCACTTCTTGGGTTGTCACATAAGCATATTGATTTAAATTAGCATTGATCTTTTGTAATTCTTGAATAGTTTTCTTGCTTAAAACTCCACTAAAGTTGATATTTGCAATATCAACTGAAGCACCTAAAATGAGTTTATCTTCATCAGATAATAATTCTAACTTACTTTGAATTAACTTTTTCAAGTTGTCAAATGTAGTAACATTTTCTTTATGTTTAGTTACTGTTGTATAGCCCAAAACTCCGGTGATACCAGCTGCTGTTGTTAAAAAAGCGGCACCACCAATAATAATGGCTTTTTTCTTGTTGTTTTTCTTTTTAGTCTCTTGACTCATGTTTATCCTTTCTATTGCATATATATATATATATATATATATATAAAGTGTAAAAAATATGCTTTAAAAATTATACAACTTTGTATAAAAAAGTTAAGAAAATCACCTAAAAATGTATTTTAGGTGATTTGTAGATTATTTTATTCATTAACTGTTGTTGTTTCAACTTCAGCAAAATTCGGTGCTACTTGGCCGTTAGTATATTGGTATGCAGGCCAATCATATTTGTAAATAGTATATTCAAAAGCCTTGCGTAAACGTGCATCAGCATTAAATTTCCAGTTAACATTTGAAATAAATTCATTAGTTCGAATCGTAATAGTCGTATTTTGAGAAGTTTTATAATTAGTTAAATCAAGATTACGGTCATTTGGACTAACTGAACCAACTACTGGGTGTTCTCTTGAGGCAACTGCATCTGTTTCTGATTTAAATAACGTTATTTTTCATTTTTGGTTTCTACCACCAGATTTGAATAATCCTGAGTTATTGTATATATCAGCCATTTTAGTTGCAAAAGTTGTAACTTCTTCTGTAGTAGCATGATGTTTTAAATAACCAAGATAATTAATCATATCTTGTTTATCTCAACCATCAATATACATACGAATATCTGTATTAGCACCATTACCTGTGGTTATTAATGCTTTGGTATTTATAATAACTTTGAGTTTTTTAACTTCTTCAGGCTGAGTTACAGTACCACCATTAGAACCATTATTTTGCTGTGGATCTTCTGGTTGGGCACCAGTAGTGTTATTTTGGTTTTTTTCTAGTTCTGCAACCTTTGCTGCTTTTTCGTCTAAATTACGTTTTTCAGTTGTTAATCTTGGTTTAACAGAATCAACTAAAAGTTCATAATCACTTAAAGCGGCATTAATTAGATCTTTATCACTTGTAGTGATAGTAATTAATTCTTTGTTCAAGATTGTTGCATGTTTTGATTTAAAATTTTCAATTGCTTGATTACGTATTTTTTCATCACTTTCAGCTTGTTCAAGTTCTTGAACGCGTTTTATTTTGTCATCTAAATTTCGTTTTTCGTTACTTAATTTAGCTTTAGTTCTAGTTTCTAATAAACTATAATCACTTAAAGCATTATTGATATCTTGCTTATCACTAGTGGTAATATCAAAAACTGACTTACCAAGAATAAGATTATGTTTTTGTTTAAAGTTCTTTTCGGCATTATCCTCGATTGTGCCAGAATTATCTGTTTTCACTGGAGGAGTATTTTGATTATTAGCATTACTTTCTAAAGCTGTGATCTTAACTAATAATCTTGCCAAAAGATTTTTCTCAGCAAGCAACTTATCTTTAGATTGCTCACTGAGTTCATCGTATTTAACTAGTGCAACATTTACTTTGAATTTGTCTTCTAAAGTAATGTTATCTTCTGTTTTAGATAATACTTCTTGATGGTCCTTTCGATATTTTGTTTCCACATTTTCAACTTGTGAACGTCTTGGAGTTGCGCTAACTGCAATAATGGTAGTTAAAATAGAAATACCTAATGCACTTGCTCCACCAATAAGGATTAATTGCTTCTTAGTTAATTTTAACAATTTATCCTTCATGTTCTGGATTGAGTTTTTCATGTTTGTGTTATATAAAATTCCTTTCAATTAAATATTATTTGTCACGGTTTAATTATAGCATATATATATATATATAAAATATTAAATTAACCCCAAAACGTATTATATAGGCACAAAAGAAATAATTTTAATTTTTTTGCATTAAAAAATATTTAAAAAAGAAATAAAACTATCAAATAAATAGATAAAAAGATAAAGAATTAGTATCTTTATCTTTTTAGTAATTTTTCTTTTAATTCCAAAATCTCAGTTACTTTATTCAATCTTTCTCATGGTAGATCTAAATCATCACGCCCAAAATGTCCAAAGTAGGCTGTTTTAGCATAAATTGGTTTTTGTAATTCTAAAGTATCAATAATTGCTTTAGGTCTTAGATCAAATAATTGGTGCACAATTTGGTAAATAATATCTTTTGAAACTGTTTCAGTTTCAAAAGTTTCTACCAAAATTGAAACTGGTTTTGCGATCCCAATTGCATATGAGATTTGGATTTCAAGTTTACTAGCTAAATTTGCTGCAACTAAGTTTTTAGCTACTCACCTTGCAGCATATGCGCCAGAGCGATCAACTTTAGTAGCATCTTTGCCACTAAAAGCTCCGCCGCCATGCCTAGATGCTCCGCCATAAGTATCGACAATAATCTTACGACCAGTTAATCCAGTATCGCCAGTTGGTCCGCCAACTACAAATTTACCTGTAGGATTAATTAAAGTATGTTTTGGAGTATCCAAATCATACTTTGCTAAAACTGGTTTAATAATCTTTTCTTTAATATAGTTTTTAAATTCACTTTCAACATATTTTTCACTATGTTGAATACTCATTAAAACTGTATCAACTAAGGTTTGCTTTGGATCAGTGTAATCCAAAGTAACTTGTGATTTCATATCAGCTTTAGCTCATTTAAAATCCTGGCTAACTCTTAAACTTTCAGCTTTTTTGACCAATTCATGGGCTAATGTAATAGCTAAAGGCATATAACTCTTAGTTTCATTAGTGGCATAACCAAACATAATCCCCTGGTCACCTGCTCCTATTTCGTTATTATCCAAAATAACTCCTTGAGAAATATCTGGACTTTGGCGGCGTATATCAGTAATAATGCTGGTATGACTGGTAAAATAATTTAATGATTTTAAGATATTAATAATTATTTCAACAACATAAATATCAGCCTTTGATTGAACCTCTCCAGCTACAAAAATAATATTGCCACTTGCTAATGTTTCAATAGCAACTTTTGAATCAGGGTCTAATTTTAGATACTCATCTAAAATTGCATCTGAGATTTGGTCACATAATTTATCAGGGTGCCCGCGCCCCACTGATTCACTAGTAAATAAATTTTTCATAAATAAAAACCTCGCATTCTTTCTATGTGAGGTATAAAGACATTTACAGTATGTTAAGTTGATCCAACTTCTGGCTATCCACCTTACACTTTGTGCAGGTTGGCGATGGTTAAAGCTGCCTAGCTACCATCTTCTTTATACCTTGTTTTGTTTATTATATTACAAAATATAAAAATATCAAAGCTATTTAATATATTTTATAATGCAAATTATTTTAGTTATTTGCAACCAAATAAAATATATATGGTTTATAATAATAATTAATATGAGAAACGCAGCAATTTTTAGTGATGTTGATGGAACAATTTATCCATTTCCATCAAAAATCTTACCTGAAAAAAATAAATTAAAAGTTAATGAAATAGTTCAAAAAGGTGTTAATTTTGTAATTAGCACAGGAAATGGGCCATACCCAAAAATTAAAAAACTTGCAAAAACCTTGGGGGCTAGATATATATCTTTTTCTAATGGTGCATTTTTATATGATAATTTAAAACACGAAATTTTAAATATTGAATATATTGATCATAATGAGGCTCAAAAAATATGATCTTTAGCTAAAGAATTTAACTTACCATTGTATTATTTTGGGACAGAAAGATTTTTCTTAAAAGATGCAACTAAAGAGCAAAAACAATTCTTTACAGATTTTTGTGAATATGAAGCATGGATTGAAGATGGCTTAATTCCTGATGATTTGCATAAAATTGAAATTTATGGTGATCCTAAATTATTAAAAGCATTTTATGATAAAGCATTAGAGCAAAAAATTAACCTTAACATTGTTTTATTAGCAAGACATATTGAAATAACTAAATTAGGTATTTCAAAAGGTTCAGGTCTTAAATGATTTTGTGAAAAGATTTTTAATTTAGATGTTAGCGATGCAATGGCAATTGGGGATAGTCAAAATGATATTTCAATGTTCCAAATGGCTGGATATTCATATGCAATGGAAAATACAGATCCCGAAACTATGCAATATGCTAAATATTATACATCAAGCGTAGAACAAGCCGGACTTGCTGAAGCAATTGACGATTATTTATACCGTATTGATTGAGATTTAAAAAGAGAAATCTCACAACAAGGACCCAAACATTCTAAATAGTCAACATGTTGACTATTTTTATCATATATTATAAGGAGGTAATATGTATCAAAAAATCTTAATTCGCTATGGAGAATTAGTCTTAAAAAAGAAAAATCGTAAAACTTTTATTAATTATTTAGCAAATAATATAAAGCATATCTTAGGCGAAGCACCAGAAGTAGAGTTTGACCGCATGTATGTAACTTATTCCAAAGAAAATTTAGAAAATTTAAAATATGTCTTTGGAATAAGTTCTTATTCACCAGTTTTAGTTCTTGAAAATAATTTAGATAAATTTAAACAATCATTAAATGTTTTATTAAATAAAAATACTAAAACATTTAAAATAGCCGCAAGACGTAATTATAAAGCTTTTGAATATACTTCAAATGAGTTAAATCATAATTTAGGATCATATTTATTAAAAAATTATGATTTAAAAGTGGATGTACATGATCCTGATCAAATTTTTTATTTAGAAGTAAGACAAAAAGCTTCATATATGTTTAGTAATTATATAAAAGGACTAGGTGGGCTGCCAGTAGGTTCATCAGGTAAAATCTTACATTTATTATCAGGAGGCTTTGATTCCCCAGTTGCAGCTTGGCAATTAATGAAGCGAGGTTTAAAAGTTGATTGTTTAAGCTTTATGACTCCGCCGCAAACTGATCAATTAACATTAGATAAAATTCACAACATAGTTAAAACCTTAAATAAATATCAAATTACGAGTAATTTGATTATTGCAAATTATTCTCATTTGATGAATTATATTGCATTTGTGTCAAAAGAATCATATAAAATAACTTTAATGCGCCGCAGTTTTTACAGAATTGCAGAGCAAATAGCTTTAAAAAATAAAATATCAGGTATTTCAAACGGCGAAAACTTAGGACAAGTTGCCTCGCAAACATTAGAATCAATGCACGTGATTGGCTCAGTGACTACCTTACCAATCTTACGTCCTTTATTAACATTTGATAAAAATGAAATTATTCAAATTGCTAAAGATATTAATACATACCAAATATCAATTATTCAAGCTAACGAAACTTGTGAATTATTTGCACCTAAAGAGCCTGTAACTAAGCCGTCTCTTGCAGTTGCAAAATTATTAGAACAAGAACTTAATCAACTTCCAGATTTAGAACAAGAGTTAATTAAAAATTCTTTAGAATATCATAAATATAGTTTAAAAGATGAAAACTAAAATTTACATTGATTTTGAAGCTATTACTTTTAATTATTTAACTCCCTTAAATTATGTATATTTTAAAGAATTACAAGATCAAAAGCTTGACTTGCCCTTTTGTTATACACTTGGTGTCGTAAACTCAAAAAATAAATTAAAAACAGTCTCGCAAACTTTTGATCTTAAACCCATTGCAAAGTTTAAACCCTTTGATGTTTTTTGAACTAAAGCAAAAACATTATTTTTAAAAGATTTGAGGATTTTATTGCATACTAAAAATCTAGATTTTAATCAAATTGAATTTTATTCTTGAAATAATTCGCTTGAATCAAAATTATTAACAAAGTTTTTTAATGTTGAATCAAATGACTTATCAAAAGGGCGCTCAATTTCACTTGATAAATTAGTTCCATTAAATGAATTTGAAGATGATAATTTTCAAACTATAATTAATATGCAAGCCAATAAACTTACTAAGCGCATTAAATTTCAAGATAATGATAGCAAAGGGAAAATTGCAGCATGCCTAGGTGCTTTAATCATTGCTTGTCAAAATAGTTTTTATGCTCGAAACCTTAAAATATCTAAACCCTTAACACAAAAACAAATTGATGATATCTTAGCAGTTATTTTAGCTTATAATAAAAATGATGTTTTAAAATTACATTATGTGGATATGCATAGCCAGCAAACCACAGAAATTATTAATAAAATAACGAAGTTAAACCACAATAAATCTAAAATTATTAATGAAATTAATAAATTATCTAGTTGAATTAAAGACCTAGAAATTGCTCATACAGAATATAAAATCTCGTATAATATGAATTTGCAACAATTAATGGAATATTTAAATAAAGCTATTCAAAATTTAGAAACTCACAACTTTAATCCTAAACAACCTTCTAATCAACATAAGTTTTATAACAAACTACTTTTATTAGTTGTGCGCCGTGGTAAATTTGATTTATATATTAAAAACCTTGATGCTAAATTAAATACTCTAAAACAAAATTTGCTACATGCTATTAATTTATTAAATCAAAAATTAGAATTAGCAAAACAAGAAATTGAGCAAACTCCACAAAAAATAATTAGAAAAAACCAAGCCAAGTAAACTGGGAAATTTTTTTCGGACGGTTTAACCTTCCCCAACCATACCATTTGGCTAAGCCAAACGGAATGCTTTGGGAAGGTTTTTTTATCTTATTCTTTTATAATTATATCAGTTTATAAATTCTTTGATTTTTTGTGATAATTCAATAAAAGTAAGTTTTTTACAGGTTTGATCAAAATTTGGGAAAATTTCACTTTTAAGAATTGAAAAGAAATACTCAATTTCACGATTGTCAAGACTATTACCAATTCTTGACATTGATATTTTACCTTTTAGTGATTTTATTTTTTTAGTATATTCGACCGACGAATAAGCAGTTCCATGGTCAGAATGTAAAATAAAATTATTTTTGAATTTTGTATTACTGATATTATTCAAAATTAGTTCAGTATCATTTCTAAGTGATAATTCATAGGTCACAAACTTAGTTTTATGATCAATAATTGCAGATAAATAAATATGATTTTGTTCAATATCTTTTGGTGCTGGTATGTAGGTCACGTCTGTTGCATATATATTATTGTTACGTGAATTATAATCTCTTTTTACTAAATCAGGTATTTTAATACTAGTATTTTTAGATTCCTTGGTTTTACGTTTTTGTCTAACAAATGTTTTCAAATTAAGCTTTTTCATATAATTTCCTAGGGTTCTAGGATTTATTTGAATATTATATTCTTGGAAAATATATTTAGCAAGTCTCCTTCGTCCATACCTTTCTTTATTTTCGACAAAACTTTGAAAAATTATTTCTTTGTGTTTAACCTTTAGTTCTTTAGTCTTGTTGTTATCTTTCAATTTCTCGTAATATGTAGATCTTGAAACACATATCATTTTAGATTTTTTAGTATGTGAAAGATTCTTGATTTTCTTTATCTTTGAGATATCTGCATCAATATTATTTTCATTAAAAATTCGATAGTAGTATTTTATAACTGCATCTTTTTCATCATCTTTAAGAGTATCAATTCATGTATAATCGAGAACTTTCTTTTTCTTTCTCCCAACACCTTTATCTTTCTTAGGTGATTTACCGCTTTGTGATTCTATGTTCATATTTAAATTATACAGTTTTCTTTTCTTTAACATATTTCTCATTGATTCTTTATTTCAGTATACTTTTCTGATATCAAAACAGAAATTATCAAATTCTGCCTTCGTTATTCCCAGGTTCAAATATTTATCGTATAAGTCAAAAATTTTGATTCATTCTTTAGTCTTTAAATGCCTCATAACTACCTCTCTTTCTTTATATTAAAAATATTCGGATTTTGTCCGAATATTTTTTCCCTGTCTACAAGTAAAGTTGGCTTGGTTTTCTAAATAAAATTATTTGTCTTTGTAGCCTTTGCCATCACGGATTTTTCCATTTTCTCCGTGAATATAAAAAGTTCCACTGTGTTTTTTAGCTAATTCTCTTGCATAAGGAATAGCTTCTTTTTGTGTATCGAATAAACTAGTCGCTCTTTCAGCTCCTTCACGGTACACTCTTCATTTATCTTTTTCTTTATCTTTTGTGATATGTCAAACAGGTCTTAATTCTTTTTTGTCTTCCATTTTATACCTCCTGGTCTAATTGTTCTATTCTAACTTGGTGTCTGCCACCTTCAAATTCTGTTTTAATATATTCATCAACCATAGCCTTTGCTTCGTCAAATGATATTTGACGCCCGCCAAATACAAGCACATTAGCATTGTTATGTTGTTTTGCTAAGTGAGCATCTTCTAATGATACTACTCTTGCTGCTCTAATTGCTTTATGACGATTTAAAGCATAAGAGATGCCAAGTCCAGTACCACACATAGCAATCCCAAAATCTGGTTGTTCTTTAGTAATGTAATTGGCTAATTTATGACCTTGTTCAGCATAACTTACTGAATTAGAATCGGTATCAGGTCCTAAGTCTACAATTTCATAACCTAGTGATGCTACATATTCTTTTAGCTGCTCTTTCAATGCAAAAGCTGCATGATCGCTTGAAAAAGCAATAACTTTTTTCTTCATTATACTCCTATTAGTTGTGTAAGTTCAATATCTTTAGTATATAAATTATACATTAAAATTAATAATAACAAAAATCATATGAATAAATGTTATTTTTTGTCCAATGACAACTATTTAGGCCCATATATAAATCCCTCCGAAAATGAACTAATTTAATAAAATATGGTATAAATTATTTATGATAATCAAACATAACATAGATAAGTACAAAAACTTAACAAACTACGAACTAAAAAAACAGCAATCTCTCATATTAATTGCTGCTAATATTGAAAAATCTTTATCGAAACTTAGTTTAATTACAAACCTTAGTGTATCAACTGTAAAAAGATATAAAAAAATAATAAAAAGTAATCAAGAAATTGACATCAGTCATAAAAATAAAAATCAACAAAGAAGTTGCAAAGTTACCGATTCAGAAATTGAATTAGTGTTTAAAGATTATTTAAAAACATGTGAAATTATTTTAAACAGTGTTTAACAAATAACCAACTTTCGTTTAAAAGTTATTATTATTCAGAATATGGTTCTTTTATAAGGCAAAAAATTTCTTACAAAACTTTGGTAAGAAGATTCAACCAATTAGGATTATTTAATATACATACAACCAAAAGAGGAAGAAAAATAGCAAAATTATCAAAGAAGAAAACTTCACAAGAGACAACATTGCTATTAAAAAAATATTATAAACAAATTAAACAAAATGAAAAACAAAGACAAGTTTTGGGTCTAAAGAAAAATTTAGAATTTGGTGAAATTGTTGAAATCGATGCTCAGCTTGAACCATATTTAAAAAATAAAAAACCATTCTATCTTTATCATGCAATTGATGTTGCCACTGGAACATTATTAGCAGCATGATTTGAAGAACAAGAAACAACGTTAGGATATCAAAGACTGTTAGAAATAGTATTTAAGAAATATGGATTTCCAAAGAAAATTTATACTGATAAAAGAAGAACTTTTTGGGGAAACGAAAACACACAAACAATTTTTGAAAAAGATTTAAATAAAAAAGGAATAGAAGTACTCAGTTCATCTAATCCCAAACATAAACCACACGTTGAGAGATCTTTTAGAACATCATTAGACAAATACCCATTATTAATTCATGAAAACGGATATAAAGATATTAACGATTTAAAGCAAAACAACGAAGTATTTCAAAATTATTACAACACGAGGAATAAAAAAATAATTTCTAAACATAATGTCTTTCAAAAAGAAGGAAAGAAAAACGGCAATTGAGCCGTTGATTTAGAGATTAATAGAAAAGTTTTAAATGGTGTTGTTAGATACCAAGGCAAAAACCTTGCGGCTTTTGATATGCATGACAAAAGGATTGTATTTCCTTATAATTCTGATGTTGTGTTAGTACATTGTTCTGATGATAATTTGTATTTTAAATATAATGGAAAAAAATACTTTGCCAAAGAACCTAATGGAAAATATCTAAGCTTTACAGAAATGTGAGCTCTTGAGAAAGGTTTAGATTATTCTATCCCTGCCGTTGGAAAACTAGCATTTATCCATAAGAAAACAAACTCATTTTTTAAAACTCTTGAATTATACATCTCAAAGTTTAATAGTGTCTCTGTGAATGCACAAGGAAATAACCTTGAAGCCAATAAGATTATGGCTGAGTATTTAGAGATACTTCGAACATTACACAGAAGCATCAATGATGAAATAAAAATTGATGCATATTAATTTTAATATTTTTTAATAAAAAAGAAAATAATAAAAATAGAAAACACGGGCACGTGTTTTCTGGGAGTTTTGCTTACTTTTTCAAAAGTAAGGCCCCCTTGATTGCAATCAAGGGCGGGGGGTTTAAAAATCTTTTTGTTTCATTTTGAAATTTTATAGTTAATTTAACAATATACATAATTATGTCTTGATTTTTTAGACAGTAAAAATATCAAAAAATATATAAATTTCCTAATTTAGTTGCCAAAGAAGAGAAAAATTTTTTTTCTTTGTTTTTTCGTTATCTTTTTTTGCAACAAAGGAATCCATAATATAAATCAAAAAATAAAAAAATGATTAACCCCAAGAGTCTGGGCAAAAAATTAAAAAAGTAGTGCAAAAAAGTAGTTATTCTACAAATAATAACAAAAATCATATGAATAAATGTTATTTTTTGTTTTTATGTATAGTACAAAAAGAATTAAATATCATTTATATATACATATGAAAAATTAATTTAACGTTATTTTTTTAATAAACAAGTATTAATTCTTGTATTCAGTAGATATTATGAAATTAACTAAATCCAGAAATTACATATGGTATAATTATTATAAGCGAATCAAAAAAAACCTTATCTTTTATATTAAAATGCTTATATTAAAGTTTTTCGCTAAATTGCATACATAAATATTTAAGGAGATATTATGACTAAATTAAAATTCAAAAATCTGGTTATATGACCAGTTACAACACACGTAGTAAGGAATGAAAATGAATAAAAAAATATTATTGATTGGATCTTTATTAACTCCACTTATTGCTTTTTCGTGTACACATACCAAACCACATGAGCCTTCAAAACCAAATCCTGTGCCCGTTCCACCAACATCTAGCCCATCATATGGATCATATAAACCTCCTCAAGCTTCATGAAAACAAAAAGTTAAAGATGATATAGAAAAAATTTATAAGAAGGCTTTTGATAAATTCACAAAATTTATAATTAGAGCTAGATTTATACCACCTACAGCTGACGAAAATTTTGAAAAGATTGTGAATGGTAACTATAATAGAATTAATTTTGGGTTCTTTGATCCTGTTGCTGAAAGTAAAAAATTCCATGATTGGATTAAAATCCAAAACAAGGATGATTTTGATCAAATTATTATCAAAAGATTTCAAGAATTAAATAATCGTAATGATGTACATACTGATGAAACTGAAATAAGAGAGTATTTTCAAAAAGTATATTTAAAAAATCAAGATGTATATGAATTTTTAAAAAACAATGATATTTATATCACAGATTCTACTTCTAATTTTGCATATTGATACATCGTGCCTTTTGAAGAGAATAACTCTGTTGTTTTAAATATAATTGATGATGTAATACCTAGAGTTGAACCTGCTGCATTAAGTTATCATACAACATGAGGTGTATTTAGTTTTCCTAAAAATAAAGATATTACAATTAAAAATATAAAAGTCGACAGAAACAATGATGACGAAATTGCTTATTTAGAGAAGTTTAAAGCTGAGCTCTATAATTGGTATAACAACGAATATAAGAAATATTATAATGATTAAAATGTAGTTAAAAGTTATATGAAAGATAAAACCTTCATATAACTTTTTTTATTATTAAATAGTGTTATTTTTAACTTATTGAACTATAATTTAAACATGAAACAAAGGATTGATAAATTTATATCTCATAATACTAATTATTCACGAAATGAAGCAAAAAAATTAATAAATAAAGGTAAAGTTAAAGTAAATAATGGAATTATTAAAGATCCAGGTTTAATAATTGCATTACAAGATCAAATTATAGTTAATGATGTAATTATAAAAAATAATCAAGAAATTTATCTGATTTTAAATAAACCTAAAGGTTATATTTGTGCAAATTTTGATAAAATGCATCAAACTGTCTTTGATTTACTGCCTGAATATTTAAAATCACTTAATAATATTCATACAATTGGCCGCCTTGATTTAGATACTACTGGCCTATTAATTATTACTACTGATGGTAATTTAACTCATAAGTTAACAAGCCCTAAAAAAGATTTATTGAAAACGTATTTTGTAACAGTTGATAAACCCTTAGATAAAAACTTGATAAATATTTTCAAAGCAGGGTTTAACCTTGGGAATTTTTATACTTTACCAGCTTACTTAACTATTTTAGATAAATTTCATGCAAACTTGAAAATATCTGAAGGGAAATTTCACCAAGTAAAACGGATGTTTGCAAAATTTGGATATACTGTAACAGACTTAAAACGAACAAAAATTGGGTTTTTAAGTTTGCCTGATGGTTTATCTGAAGGAAAATATAAAATCCTAAATAAAGAAGAATTAATTAAATTAATATTTGAAAAATAAAATATGGAAACAATTCCACCTTTTTTTTATTTTTCTTTGTATAATCTATTTAATTATTAATATTTTCTATTAAAATATAACATTATAGAATTTAAAGCAAATTAACAATATATGGGAGGTATATTATGAATATTAAAGGTATCGGAGCATCAAAAGGTGTAGCAATTTCAAAAATCTTCAAAATCGAAGAATTACCGGTTGAAATTACTCAAAAAACTAATGATGTACAAGGTGAACTTAATTTATATCAAGAAGCAAGAGAAAAAGTTGTAGCAAAAATACAGCAAACTAAAAAACTGGCACAAGACCCAGAACATGCTGCAATCTTTGAAGCACATATTGGCTTTGTCAATGATCCTTTTGCAATTGAAACAATTGAAAATAATATTAAAAATAATTCTGAAACAGCAGAATATGCTGTTAAAGAATTTTACACGAGTTTTGCAAGTACGTTTGAAATGATGGATGATGAATATATGCGTGAAAGAGCCGCTGATATCAAAGATGTACTTAAAAAACTTTTATACGTTTTAAATGGCTTAGAAGAACCTGATTTAGCTAATATTAGCGAAGAAGTCGTTATTGTTGCTCAAGATCTAAGTCCATCACAAACAGTACAATTAAACAAAGAATTTGTTAAAGGATTTGTAACAAATATTGGTGGACCTACATCGCATACAGCTATTATGGCCCGTAGCCTTGGAATTCCATCTGTAGTTGGAGCAGCAGGTGTTATGGAACATGCAATGCATGGGGATTTAATCACCTTAGATGGAGCAACTGGAGAGGTTATTTTAAATCCTAATCAAGAAGAAACCCAAAAATTCCAGGTTGCAAAAGAAAAATATTTAAATTATTTGGCAATGCTTACAAAACTAAAGGGACAAGAATCAAAAACTCTTGATGGTAAACATGTAGAATTAGCCGCTAATATTGGTACACCAAAAGACTTACCTGGTGTTATTGACAATGATGCTGAAGGTATTGGATTATTTAGATCAGAATTTTTATACATGGATAATGCTAATTGACCAACTGAAGAAGAACAATTTAATGCTTATAAAGCAGTTGTTGAGGGCATGAAAGGTAAAAGAGTTGTTATTAGAACTTTAGATATTGGTGGTGATAAAACCTTAAAATACTTTAAGTTCCCAGAAGAAATGAATCCATTTTTAGGTTACCGTGCAATTAGATTTTGTTTACAAAACTTAGATATTTTCAAAACACAATTACGTGCCTTAATTCGCGCTAGTGAATTTGGAAAAGTTGCAATTATGTTCCCAATGATTACAAATGTACGTGAATTTTTAGATGCGAAAGAAGTATTTATAAAATGTTACAATGAATTAAAAGATCAATATCCAAACATTAAGCCAATCTATGATATAGAAGTTGGATTAATGATTGAAACTCCTGCAGCAGCTATTTTAGCAGATAAATTTAGTGAACATGCCGACTTTGTTTCAATTGGTACAAATGATTTAATTCAATACTCAATGGCCGCTGATCGTATGAATGAAAATATTTCTTATTTATATCAACCATTAAATCCATCAGTTTTACGTTTAATTAGTCATGTAATTAAAGGTGCTCATAAAAATGGTAAATGAGCAGGTATGTGTGGTGAAATGGCTGGTGATAAACGTGCTATCCCACTTTTAGTAGGGTTAGGACTTGATGAATTTTCAATGAGTGCAAGCAGTGTTTTAGATGCCCGTGATTTAATTAATAATTTAAATTATGAACAAATGAAAGATTTAGCAAATCGTGCTTTAGACTTAAGCACACAAGATGAAGTATTAGCATTATTAAATGAAGAATTAGTATAAGAAAAAGTTGGTTATCCTTATAACCAACTTTTTATATTAAAAAAAGTTAAATCCGCTTGGTGTTTGGTTGGTATCTTGTTTTTTAGTATTGTCTCATTTAAAGGTTGTTAATTTATCTTTTACTTCGCCATCGATCGAAAAGGCAGCTTTAAAAAATCCTAAAATTGATGCTAAAGAATTCATTAAGACTGGGATACTGGAAACTATGGCACTAATACTAAAAGCAGCATTAGTTTGCTTAAGTTCTTGTTCATCTAATTTTTCTAAATTACTTAATTTCATGCTTATTTCTCCTTCCGTTTAATTGATAAATTATTTTTATATGCAAGACTAAAAAAGTAAAAAAATAAGACCATAATTAGGTCTTAGTAATTATTATTCAACATAATCAGTGCTAAAGAGCCCTTGGATCTGAGTTACTTTTTCAACTGAGATTCAAATTTTAGGATCAATTTGTTTTAAGTCTGCAATAATATTATTTGCTTCTAAGCTTAAAAGCACTGTGACGATTTTTGTTCCTTCTTGATTTGTATAACCAGAGATATATTTTTCAATGCGATATGAATGTCAAAAATTAATTAATTTAAAATATGCAATGACAATCTCGGGATTTGAACTAATAATAGTTAATGAAACTTTCTTATATTTCGGGTATAGTAAATTTACTACTAAATTTACTACAATAATATATATAAAAGTAGTAATTTCACGCATACCAAAATAAATCTTTGATTCATAATAATTTTTGGTAATGAGTTCATGTTGCTTAGTTACTGCTTCAAGATTTTGGTTAATTCCTTTATAATCATGTAATTGTGCATATTCTTGAGAATTTAAAGCCATAATTTGCTGAATTGTTAAAGGTTCTTCTTTTAAATAATTTGGCTTAATAAATGCAAAAATAATTAAGAAAACTAAGGCACTCGCAAAGCCTAGAGTTGATAATACTTGACCAATACTTTTTTTAGCTTTAGTTGAAAAATAATATCCAATAATATCAGTCCCACCTGTTGAGCCACCAGATTTTCAAGCCAATGAAATTCCAAGGCCCACTAATGAAGCTCCGATAATTGCATTAATTAAATTACTTCAATTTGTGTATGGTAAGTATTTTTCAGTTAAGACAATTTTATCTTTAAACCATTCTGAGACTTCTGGAGTAGTAAAGATCAGGTTAGTTAAAATTTGAAATAACATAAAAATAAAAGTAAAGAGGATAAAACTTAGTTTTACTTTTTTAAAAAAGATTAAAAATAGCGGTAAATTACAAACTAAATAAATTAAAGCAAAATAAGGTTCAGTTGCCGGTACTATATATTGAATTAAAGTGGGGATTCCAGTTACCCCTGAAGGAATTGTTTCAGCAGGTTTTAAGAATACTTGAATTCCACCATTAAATATAAGGGCTGCTCAAAAGAGCATAAAAATTCTAAATCAATATCTTTGGACAATTTCTTTAAAAGATAATTTTCCTTTTTGACAGTTATGCAAGTATTTCCCCATTTTAAATTTTAATAATTCAGCATTATTAGCACAATTATCAAGTTTTTGCTCTAAATTATTTGCCTGACTATCTTTATTTAAAAAACTAAACAAGATATTTTTTTGTTTTTCTTGGCTTTGGTCCATATTGGGAATATTTTACTTTATTTTTTAAAAAAATAAAGTATTAAAATATTTAAAAACCTGGACGATGTTTGGTCCAGGAAACTTAGGCAACTAAGTGTTGAATATTAGAATAAGTTTTCTTACGAGAAGAAAAGAAGGTGTAAATTGCAAAACTAATAATGCCCATCATTATCTCAACATCAGCTATGTTAAAAGTTCCTGAATTAGCACTAAAAGTAAAGTAAAAGACATCTTTAACATGTGTTTGAAAAATAAAGCGATCGATCATATTTCCAGCAACTCCAGCTAAAATATTACCTAAAATTATTCCTCCGCCATAACCTAAATTGCGCCAAATTAAAGGGCTAATTAAGACTACGGTGCAAAAGACAACACTTAATCCTTGAATTAAAAATTGATTTCTTGTCTTAACTAATGTAACTCCTCCATGCCAAATACTTCTGATTCCTAAAAATCCGTACACTGGTCATTGATTAGGGTCATTTGGTCAAATGCTTTCAGCTCATACAAAGCTTCCATCATGTGTTACAACATATAATCGATCATTAATTCAGACTTTATCATCATTTATAACAGAACCATGTTCAAATAATAAGGTTTTAGTCAATTGGTCAAACAAAAATAAGATTAAAAATGAAACAAATAAAACTAAATATATACCAAGAATTTTATATTTATTTGCCTTAATATAATTAAGGTTTCTATCTAATCTATGTTTCAAGTGCTTCATGACATTTCTCACATATATCATTTTTAATAGTATTTGGTTCAAAATGATTTCAACATCTTAAACATTTTAAAGATTCAAATTTTTGCACTTTTAATTCTTTGCTGTTAGTTAGTTTACCAACACCAAGTAAAGTTTTAAAATCTAAATCTTGGTAAGCAGTATATTTAGCAAAATCATAACAAAGTTCTAATTCATTAGAACGTTTAACATTACCCATTTTAATTGCATTTTCAATTAATAAATTTACTTGTGACCTAAATTCAAAGAATCCTTGATATTTTTTTAAAATTTCATAGTTAACTGATTGTTGTGATACTGTTTCTAACTTTTCAAGCATTACTGATTCTTCTTTAGTTGCTTTCGGGAAATAACTATAGGCTTCCTCTGCAGTTGTTGGTAAAATTGGTGCTAGTGCAACAATTAAGAATTCAGCAATTTCAAACATATTTGCTAAAATCATTAAACGTTCAGAATCATTAAACTTACGTACATATAAAATATCTTTAGTAACTGATAAATAAAAACTTGATAATTCGACGATATAATTATTGATCAATTTAATTACATTAATAAATTTAAATTGATCATATGCATTTTGTACATTATATTTTAATTCATTAAGTTGTTCTTGAATAAATAAATGTATACCACTTCGTTTAGTATTTGGGTCATATTGGTAATTATGTAAATTGCCAAGTAAAAACCTAATAGTATTACGTATCTTACGGTAAATTTCAGTATTTTGGTCTAAAATGGTGTCAGAAATTGTGACATCATTAGTATACTCACTATTTGCTACTCATAACCTTAAAATATCTGCTCCACGTTTTGAGACCACTTCTAAAGGCGAAATAGTATTTCCTTTTGATTTAGACATTTTTTCACCTTTTTGGTCAAGGGTAAATCCATGTGAGATTAAATTCACATATGGACTAAATCCATTATAAGCTACTGAATTAATTAAAGATGAGTTAAATCACCCACGGTACTGGTCTGACCCTTCTAAGTAAACACTATATGGAGCTTGTGAAAATCCTCCATCAATATCAGTTGCAATTGATGAAACTCCTGAATCAAATCAAACATCCATAATATCCATTTCTTTTTTATAACCTAAATTACGGTATTGCT
Organism: Mycoplasma sp. 10961; assembly: GCF_055523525.1. NCBI lineage: Bacteria > Bacillati > Mycoplasmatota > Mollicutes > Mycoplasmatales > Mycoplasmataceae > Mycoplasma > Mycoplasma sp. 10961. The sequence continues at coordinate 203,663 of NZ_JBVFVD010000001.1, read as the reverse complement.
CAGGCAATAATTCATCAGTGGTTTTTTCTCATCAAACATCAGTACCATATTGACCTACTAAATCAATTACATAATCAAAGATATCTTCTTTAATTACTGGATTGTCATTTTGGTCATAAAAGAAAATTAACGGAACACCTCATGACCTTTGGCGCGAAATAGTTCAGTCATTGCGATTTTCAATCATTTTCGCAATTCGCTTTTTAGCCCACGGAGAATGTGTAATTACATTATTTTCAATTTGGTCTAAAATCTTATCCCTAATTTTATCAATTGAGACAAATCATTGCGGAGTTCCACGGAAAATAATTGGTTTATGGGTTCGTCAATCATGTGGGTATGAGTGTTTAAAGCGTTTGAAATTTAATAAAGCGTCACCAAGAAACTCCGAAATTTGTTTATTAGCATCATCGTAAAATAAACCATCAAATTGGGTATTTGTGTTATAAATATAACCTTTATCTGAAATATGCATAATCATATTTAAATTATTTTGCTTTCCAATTAAAAAGTCATCTTCTCCAAATAATGGTGCAATATGAACAAGACCTGAACCACTCTCAGTAGTAACATGGTGTCCAAGCACAACTTGTGCAACTTGTTTTAAAATTGGAGTTTGATATGAAATATTGCTAATTTCTTTCCCTAAAAACCTTGTAACTACTTCATAAGTTTCTCAGCCAATTGTTCCAGCAACACTACCAACTAATTCACTTGCAATAATATAATATTGATTATTTGCCTTAACTCTTGCATATTCAATATTTTCGCCTAATGCAACAGCAGCATTAGCAATTAAAGTTCATGGAGTTGTTGTCCAAATAATTAAATTATCATCAACTAAAATATTTGAAAAATCTGAGCTTTTTACTTTAAAAGCAACAAAGATTGAGGGAGATACTACATCATGATATTCAACTTCAGATTCAGCTAATGCACTTTGTGAACTTGGTGATCAATAAACTGGTTTTAATGCTTTGTAAACTAAACCATCTAATGCAAATTTCTTAAGCACTTTTAGTTGTTCTACTTCGTATTGTTTATCCATCGTTACATAAATCTTATCCATGTCGGTAAAAATTTGTAATAAACTAAATTGCTCTTTTTGACGAATAATTTGTTCACTTGCATATTGTGCTGCTCGTTTACGCAATGTTAAAACATTCAAATCTTCTTGCTGTAAATTAGCGCCACTTAGCATTTTATGTTCAATAGGTAAACCATGAGTATCTCAACCAAGTACAAAAGGAGAATAAAATCCTTTTAAAGTCTTATAACGCACGATAATATCTTTTAAAATCTTATTGAGTGCATGGCCAATATGAATATCCCCATTTGCATATGGTGGACCATCATGTAAAATAAATTTTTTATTATTTTTATTTTTTAAAATAGCTTTTTGGTAAATTTTTGATTCTAATCAAAAATTTCGGTAACTAGCCTCTTTATTTGTTAAATTAGCCCTCATTTCAAAATTAGTTTGGGGCATGTTTAAAGTTTTTTTATAATCCATAAATAACTCCTTTAATATCAAAATTTATAATATATAAAATTGTTTATATTATATAAGATAATTGTGTTTATTTTAATATTAATCTAAAAAAGTCTATAAATAGATTTATAACAAGGAATAATTCAAAATTGATACAAAAAAAGACCCATTATTTATTTAATAGGTCTTTTAGTCTAAATTATTAAGATTCTTTATAAAACTTTCGGTATTCATCTTGATATCATTTTAAAAGGTTATTTTTAAAATTAATTATAGATTGCCTTCTATCTGATAATCTGTGATATGGAAATTGATTAAATTTAACTATTTTGTCTTTAGGAATCAGGAAAACTCCTCAAGTTCTCCTTGATATTAATCCATGTGGTTCTCTTTGAGGCAAAACAAATGGAATTAAATTAATAATTTGTGAATCTTTGTTTTTAAATGGGATAACAAATTCATGAATATTATTAACAGAAAAACCACTAGAGTCTATTATATAAATATGATTTTGCTCTAAGATCTGATCGATAGGCTGATTGTTTAAATATAATTTTTCAAATGTTTTTTGTATTTCTTCATTAGATGCAACAGCGTTGTTAAAATTATTTAATTCTTTATATCTTTTTATAATAAGATCATCAAAATCTTCTTTATTAGAGATTTGGACATATTTACGATATAAAACTCTTTGATCATTAAGGTCAAAAAATAAAATTAAAAACACTATAAGGCATATGGTTAATATTTTTCAAACTTGTAGGTGTCATGAAAACACCTTCTTTAATATAAGAACGGAACGTTGATGTTAGAGATGTATAAATATTTCAAAGTTCCTTATAAGCTTCATCATATTCCTTATCTTCCTTGTTTGTTTCATCTTTAATATCTGGTTCAGATTCATTATGTTGAATACTAGAGCATGAGTAAGTAAAAAAGGTCATAGAAAGGGGTGTTAAAGTTCCTATGATAAATTTTAATTTATTTTTCATGGCGTACCACATGTGTAACAGCAAGTAAGTCATCAACAGAGTTTTCATATGCAAGAACTTAATATTGATAATGAAATTAATTTACTTTTTTTAAATTTCATGTTTTGTATCCTTTCTTTTTTTACTTATGTAGATTTTTTAGCTATTTTTTCAGAGTTGTTACATAAAAATCTACATTTTAATTATACCAAAGTTTATTCTATTTTTTGAATTTTAGTTTGGTCTAAGGTACTTTACGAAAAATAAATATTACTATCTTAACACATATAAATCTAATATTTTATTGCTTCAATTTCGCACGCCTTAATAACCTTAGAACAATTATATAAATCTACAAATTACTGATAAAAAGGTAAATTATCATAATGAAAAAAGGTTAACATTGTCTTGCTAACCTTTTATAAATAAATTATTGTAATGTTAAGTTTTGGTAAATGAAAAATCGTAATTTTTAATATCTGAAAGTTTATCGATAACTATGTAATGTACCGTTGATGTACCACTTAAAACTTGATCTTCTGCAGCGCTTCTTGAACCTTTTTCTCTAATCTCTACCCATTTATATTGGAGATTAATCAAATTATTTGTTATATCAATTTTTTTAATTCAATATCCAGAATCCTTTACAACTGAACTAGAGGTGTTTGTTACATAGTTCAGACCGTTTATAACTAAGATTGAAGATTTACTAAAATCAATGTTTTTAAAAATATCTTTAATGTTAATGTATTTATCAGAAGATAACTCATCTTGTGAGTTTATTAAACTAAATATATTACTTTTATTAACTTTTATATTTTTTGCTTGCCATTTAGCAATAACCTCTTTTTGAGCATCTCTTAATTTTGCATACTTTGCATCACTATCTTTTTCATCATAATACGTTGTTGGTTTATGATATTCATTGTAAGCATCATTATATTTTTTTATAATTTCTGCATGTTCGTTTTTAAAAGCATCATCAAAAAGAGCACTTTTTTCAATTTCGTCATAGAAAACTGAAGATCATAAGGCATTTTCATAATCAGGTGCACTATTTGGATAGTGAAATCTAACCACTCTTTGACCATCATCTGTTTTTGATTCTGAAAAGTAGGGTTCACTTGTTGTATTAGAACAAGATACTGCAGATAGTGTAGCCAAAGCCAGTGCGGGAATACTGAAAGAGTAAAATAATCTTTTAAGTTTAGTTTTTATTTGCATAAATATCCTTTTTATTATATTTAAAATAATTTAAGATGTTAAATTCTCAAGATATTTTTAACATAAATATTTTATATTCATTAAATTAATATAAATGAAAAACAAATTTCTTGCAGTTTTAAATTTACAAAAAAGAAAATACTAAATCTCTAAATGATAGTATCATTACTATTAACTAAATTTTTTGTCATGATGTTCTTCACTTAATACCTCTTTTAATGTATTTATCAAGATATTTTTTCATTTAATATTTTTTCAGCTGGTTATAATCTGGAATTAATCATTAATTGGTTATTTATAAATTTTGATAATTCTAAGTCTATCTTTTAATTTAAATTTTATTAAAAACAAAATAGTGTTAAAAATTACAAATAAGATAAATTTTATAAAGTTGTTAGAGTACTTCCACTTAAAAAAGCAATTGCTCCAACAATAAAAATAACTGCGAGAAAAATATGGGCATTATATTTAGCTCTTTGCCAGGCAGGTAAATATAAGCGGGCATTTTCGTAAGTTACATTTTTACGGCTAGGATTATTTAACTTATATTCATGTAATTGTTTTTCTTTATACTCTTTTATCTTGCGACGGGTATAATTATGCATTGCAAGGCAAATAATTGCAAAAATAATAAATGAAACGGCTAGTAAAATTGCAACTGTTGAATCAATTTTTAAACTACGTTCGCCACTATAAAAAGGATTAGGGTTACTTGATCTAGTAGCTTGTTGAAAATATGTCATAATATTAATATTATAACATAAATGAAAAACATACCAATTAGACAGGGAAAAAATATTCGGACAAAATCCGAATATTTTTAATATAAAGAAAAAGAGGTAGTTATGAGACATTTAAAGACTAAAGAATGAATCAAAATTTTTGACTTATACGATAAATATTTGAACCTGGGAATAACCAAGTCAGAATTTGAAAATTTATGTTTTGATATCAGAAAAGTATACTGAAATAAAGAATCAATGAGAAATATGTTAAAGAAAAGAAAACTGTATAATTTAAATATGAACATAGAATCACAAAGCGGTAAATCACCTAAGAAAGATAAAGGAGTTGGGAGAAAGAAAAAGAAAGTTCTCGATTATACATGAATTGATACTCTTAAAGATGATGAAAAAGATGCAGTTATAAAATACTACTATCGAATTTTTAATGAAAATAATATTGATGCAGATATCTCAAAGATAAAGAAAATCAAGAATCTTTCACATACTAAAAAATCTAAAATGATATGTGTTTCAAGATCTACATATTACGAGAAATTGAAAGATAACAACAAGACTAAAGAACTAAAGGTTAAACACAAAGAAATAATTTTTCAAAGTTTTGTCGAAAATAAAGAAAGGTATGGACGAAGGAGACTTGCTAAATATATTTTCCAAGAATATAATATTCAAATAAATCCTAGAACCCTAGGAAATTATATGAAAAAACTGAATTTGAAAACATTTGTTAGACAAAAACGTAAAACTAAAGAATCTAAAAATACTAGTGTTAAAGTACCTGATTTAGTAAAAAGAGATTATAATTCAAGCAACAATAATATATATGCAACAGACGTGACCTATATACCAGCACCAAAAGATATTGAACAGAATCATATTTATTTATCTGCAATTATTGATCATAAAACTAAGTTTGTGACCTATGAATTATCACTTAGAAATGATACTGAACTAATTTTGAATAATATCACCAATACAAAATTCAAAAATAATTTTATTTTACATTCTGACCATGGATCTGCTTATTCTTCGCTTGAATATACTAAGAAAATAAAATCACTAAAAGGTAAAATATCAATGTCAAGAATTGGTAATAGTCTTGACAATCGTGAAATTGAGTATTTCTTCTCAATTCTTAAAAGTGAAATTTTCCCAAATTTTGATCAAACCTGTAAAAGACTTACTTTTATTGAATTATCACAAAAAATCAAAGAATTTATAAACTGATATAATTATAAAAGAATAAGATAAAAAAACCTTCCCCAAAGCATTCCGTTTGGCTTAGCCAAATGGTATGGTTGGGGAAGGTAAAACCGTCCGAAAAAAATTTCCCAGTTTAAATATGGTATGTTTTTATATATTTAGGTAGTATTTAAATTTTATAGTACTTTTCCAACTAAGGTAGCTTGTTCAACTGAAGATCCAGTGTTTTCTAAAACAACTGTAGTTTTTGCACTTTCAGAAAGGGCAACAACAATAACATCAGTTTTGGCAATACCATTAGCTTTTAAAACATCTAAATCAACAGTAGAAATTTTATCACCTTTTGATACAACTTGGTCTACCTCAACGTGTGATGTAAATCCAAGTCCATCCAGTTTAACAGTATCAACACCAATATGAATTAGTAATGATAATGCTCCACATGTTGACACGATGCCAAAGGCATGTTTAGTTGGGTAGGCTACAGTAATTTTACCATCAATTGGTGCATAAACATCAACTTTACCTGTTTCACCAACTTGGATAGCAAATCCATCTCCTAGTAGTTTGTCAGAGAATACTCCGTCTTGAACTGCACTAATATCAACTAATTTACCTTTTGAAGGACTATATAATTTTATTTCATTACATCGATCTTCAGTTTTTTCTTCAACAACTGGTGCTGGAGATTGAGATCTAAGTAGTGAAATTTGTGATTTAATTTTTGCGTTTAATTGTTCAGCAACTGGACCCATAATTGCTTGTACGTGGTTTGCACCTTCGACTTTAATAGCAACTGCTCCAGCAGCTTTTAGTTTTTCTTCTGATACTTTAGATAAATCTTTAATATCATATCTTAATCTTGAAGCACAGTTGTTAAATGCAACAATATTATCTACTCCACCATAACCTTCAACAATAGCAGCAACTTGTGGATCTACTGTTGTCTTATCTTCAGTTTTTTCTGCAGTTTTACCATCTTTTTTGTTTAGGTAGTCTTTTTTAGTAAATAATCTTACTGTTTTTCCGCGACCTGGGGTTTCAAGGTTTTGTCATTTGATAATAAATAAGAATCCAAAGAAGTAAATTGGTACATAAGCAATACCAACAAGAAGTGGTCATCAGAAGTTTGTTCCTTTTTGAACTGGAACAATTCCATATAATAACATATCTAATGCTCCACCACTAAATGCCATTGGAATATGCACACCAAGTAAGTTAGCTAATCAGAATGAAATAGCCATCATAACAGCGTGGAATCCTCAGAATAATAATGGTGATAAGAATAAGAATGTGAATTCAATTGGTTCTGTAACACCTGTTACAAATGAAGTAAGTGCAGCAGGGAACACAGTACCAATTGCTACTTTACGGTTTTCTTTTGGAGCGGCTCACACCATAGCAGCTGCAGCAGCTGGTAGTCCAAACATCATTCCTGAGAATTTACCATCGGCAAATCTACCAATTTTCATTCCATTATTTTGTAAGAATGTAAACAATGGAATTGCAAACTTTTTACCATCAGCGGTATAGTCAATAAAGTTTCCGTATTTAAGAAGTTTTAAGGCAGCTGTTGAGTCACCTTGGAATGCTGCTTTATCTAAGTTATAATCCTTTAAAATAGCAGCTGTATTTTCACCAGCAACAACTACAGTTCCAGCAGCTTTAAGACCAGATTCAATAGTTGCACCAGCATCTCCCCCAACTGATGTATATCATAATGGAGAGTAGAATACGTGGTGTAATCCAAATGGAATTAATGATCTTTCGATGTACCCAAAAATTAGGGAATCAAATCCATATGGAGTTCTGCCTAATGCGGCACCTAATTTGTTAAGAATAATACCCACTCATGGTCAGAAAATTAAGAATACAATTGCAAGCAAAGCCATTGCAGGAATAGTTACTAATGCAACAAATCTCTTTCCTCCAAAGAATGAAATAATTTGAGGTAATTGAATTGTGTGGAATTTATTGTATAAATATTGTACAATCATTCCAACTGCAATACCACCAAAAACAGAGGTTTGAAGTGAGGTAAATCCTAATGTTTTACCTACGATTTTAACAAGTTCACTTTTACTACGCCCAGCTCCCTCAAACAAGATAACAACTTGAGGTTGTTTGTCTGGAGTCTGAGATTCAGTAATAAATACTTGTTGAACAGCAACGAATATTAAGTAACCAATAATCGTTGCAAAGACCGCAACACCGGCTTCATCAGTAAAGGCTATAACAAAAGCAATAGCAAATAAAACTGGTAATGCAGCAAACACTGGGTCACCTAAAGTTTGGATAAATTCACCAAATTTCTTAGCACCTTCTGCTGTACTGTTACTTGCGATAGCAGCACCAACACCAAGGAACAATCCAGCAATTGACATAACTGAAATAGGTAACATAAATGCGCCAGAAATTTTAGATAAAATTTGGCGTAAATTACCTTTTTTAGAATTATCACTAGCTTTAGCTGACTTTGATTTAAAAAGTCCTGTGATTGACATTTCTTTTTCCTTTCGTAATTAAAATTCGATATTTGAAATTGTGTAAATATATAAGCATACTCAGATATATATATATATTTACCTTAAAATTATACCACACCCTAGTTTAAAAACATTAAAGCAAAAAATAAATTATTTTTGGATATATAAAAAGTTGGCATTTCCTATTGCCAACTTTAAATTTATATTACTAAAACTAATTAAGTTTTTCTTGAATTAAATCAATTACGCTCTTAATTGTAGTTAAAGATAATAATTCTAGATCGCTAATTGAAATATTAAATTCTTCTTCTGCTTCAATAATAACTTCTGCTAAATCTAGTGAATCTATTTTTAAATCTTTAATAAAATCATGTTCACTAACTTTCTTTTTAGTCAAAGATTCAAATTTTGCGATAATTTTGTCTCTTGTATTCATATGCTAATTATACTCTAAAACGGGATTTCATAACTTTTTGATTCAACTAAGGTTTGTCCATCCATTAATTTAAAATAAAGTGTTATAGTTTTTTTACTCTGGTTAATTGTATAGTCAAACAAAATTTCACCTTTGAAAGAGTCAACACGATATAAAATATGTCTAAATAGTCTTGAAGCAAATCCTTGATCTAAAATTACATTTCCGCTTTGGTCATATTTTTTCGTATACTCAATTTCTTTTTGTAAAATTTGCGGAAAAATTGAACGTTTTGCTTTTGGTGGATTAATAGGATCATTACCAGGTTCTTTTTCTTCTAAACGCGGCTCTTTTGGTGTTTCATCATTAGATTTCCTTTGAGTAGTAATAATAACATAACCTAAAGATCCCACCAAGATGGCTCCTGATACAAATAATAAAATCTTAGCTTTTGAGCCTAGTTTACTCATTGCGACGTTTCCTAATTTGATAATCTTCAATAGTTCATTCAGTCGATCGATTAAAATGCATATTATTAATTTCTTCCAAAGTTATTTTATATGAGTATTCTCTTTCAAGTACCCGTTCAGATTCCACAATTTCTAAATATCGGCTTTTATCTGGCTTAGGTTGATCTTCAGGATTTTTTTCACCATTATTGTAGACACTAACTAAGTCATTAAATAAATGAAAACTAAGTACATATTCATATCTAGGTGTAACTTTTTCAGGTATTTCTAAAATCTTTTTAGCATTTATGCTTGATGAACTTTTCACAATTGTTCCATTAATATAATCAGGAGCAAGATAATCATCAATATGGAAAGTAACCGTTCAAACCGAATCATCATCAACTTGTGCTTTTGTTGAAATAGCAATATTTGGATCTTTTTCAATTACATTAGGCATTCTAAAATAAGGATTTTCAACCAATAGTTGAATATCATCACTTTTCGGAAATAATTCCTTAATTTCTTTACGCAAAGGATCAGAATAATATACCATCGATCCAATTTGAGTAATCTTAGTATTTTTTACAATATCATTTCAAAGAAAAATAATATGGAAATATTTACGTTGAATTGTCAATTTACCATTGTTTAAAAAATAAACATAGGCAAAAGGTTTTTTGATCTTTTGAGTTTTATTACTAGTTAATACTCTTTTATCACTATTTTTGTTCACTTTATCATAAAGAATGATATATTGTCCAACTTCTTTAAGTTCATCATTCAAAAAAGCAATTTCAAGGTTTTTTAAGTTTTCTGCCTCTTTAGTGAATTCTTTTACAGTATTGTTAAAGTCAATTAATGCCTTTTTGTTTGTAACAAAACGACCAACTTCTTTAGAGTTGATACGAAGTGTGTAGCCTTTAATTAATTTATTAGTATCTAAATTCTTAGGTTCAAAAAAGACGTGTGGCGCCTTTAATCCAGGACTATAAGAAACTTCAAGTTCAAAGTTTACTTCTCACTCGTGCTTGTTTTTAACATCACGATCATTCCAAAAGATAGTTGAAGTAAAATTATCACCTAAAACAAAATTCTCATCTGAGCTACTTGAATTCTCTCGTTGCTCATAACTGTAGTTATAGTAATACAAGATAATAACTCGCAAATTCTAAAACTGCAGTTTTTTTCTTTTTATAAAAGGTGGTTTTTGAGAAATGTTTTAAATATCATTCGGTCATATCTTTGGTTTCGTTGTTTAAATAACAATTTTTTAATAATCAAGCTGATTCAGCACTCATATAAGATAGTATTAATTGAATAAAATCTTCCTTATTCTTTAATTTTTCCTCCAAATAACCTAAACCTTCTTCGATATTTTTATCATTTGGAAAAAATCTTAATTCGAGTTTTGTTCTGATAAGTTGTTTCTTGATTAAATCTTTGTATTCTAAGTATGTTGCGAATAATTCTCTAAGTAATTTACACATTTGTGCGTAAAAATCCTTGTCTTCCATTTCTTTCATCATAAGTTTTTTTGCATCTAAAATATTCTTGTCGAGCATTGTTTACCTCTTTACATTTTTCTATTAATATTTTAAATAAATCTTGCCAAAAAAACTGAAAAAGGAAAAATGGCCAGTTTTTCCCGGGGAATTTTTAAAAATTAGTATGATTTAGCAAAAACAACGTATCTACGGGTTGCTTTGTCACACTCAGGATTAATACAATTTTTGAGACTTTTCTTCTCCATAACTTGTTTTTTTAACAAAATACAACGAGCACTAGCTCCAGTTTCTTCTTTAATCAGTTCTTCAACTGTATCAGAACAACAAAATGGTGCAACTACAAAGTTTTGAGCAGCAATTTCTTTTTTGAAGTCTTCATAATTATCAACATGTTTGGTTTTATCCTCCAAACGTTTTTTGGCTTCAAGATATAAATTTTCTTGAATCTCTTCTAATAAAACACCAACACGCTTCTTAACATCTGCAAGGTCAACTAATTCTTTTTGTAAAGTATCTCTTCTGATTAATTGCACTTTATTTTGTTCAAGGTCCCTTGGACCAATTTCAACACGTAATGGGACACCTTGAATTTCACTATTAGATGCTTTAAAGCCTGGATTTTTATTTGAAGAATCTAAGTTAACTCTATACAATCTTCCTAAATCTATACTTAATTTCTTTGCAACTTCAGATACTTTTGGATCTTTAGCCGCAAATAATTCTAAAACATCTACTTGCACAGGAGCAACCCGTGGTGGAATAATAATTCCCCGATTATCGCCATGAGTCATAATCAATGCACCAATTAAACGAGTGGTCATTCCTCATGAAGTTTGATAAACAAAGTTTTCTTGGTTTTCTTTATTTTTAAAACTAATTTTATAAGCTTTTGCAAAATTTTGAGCTAAATAATGGCTAGTTCCAGATTGCAATGCTTTCCCATCTTTCATCATTGCTTCAATGGTGTAAGTACTTAAAGCACCAGCAAACTTCTCTTTATGAGTTTTTTTACCTAAAATAGTTGGAATAGCTAAATATTTTTTTAAGAATTTAGCATATAACTTAATCATTTCACGAACTAAAATTCTAGCTTCCATTGCTTCTGAATGACAAGAATGCCCTTCTTGTCATAAGAATTCACGCGAACGCAAAAATGGGTTAGTGGTTTTTTCTCACCGCACAACGTTTGCCCATTGGTTATATACCAATGGCAAATCATTATACGATTTAATTGAGTTTTTAAATAAATCGGCGAATAATACCTCTGAAGTCGGTCTGATAAATAATTTTTCACTAAGTTCTTTTTCGCCAACATGTGTAACTGTTGCTAACTCAGGATTAAAACCAGCAATATGTTCTTTTTCTAAATTGAACAAACTTTCAGGTATTAAAAGCGGTAAATATACGTTTTGAATTCCTTTCTTTTTAAATAATTTATTTAAGTTTTCTTGAATTAATTCTCAAATCCCATATGAATTAGGTTTGAAAATTAATGAACCCTTGGTTGGACCATAAGCAATTAAATTACCATTTTTGACAACATCTGTGTATCATCTGGCAAAATCTTGTTCCATTGGGGTTATCTTCTCAAGTTCTTTTTGGCTTTTCATATACTTTAATTATAATATAATTATAAAAAAATATAAAAAAACACCGCTTTTTAAGCGATGATATGGCTGCCCCAGTTAGATTCGAACTAACGCATGTCGGAACCAAAACCCGATGCCTTACCGCTTGGCTATGGGGCAATAATGGTGGGGGGAGAGGGATTCGAACCCCCGAATCCTAAGAAAGTGGGTTACAGCCACCCGCATTTGGCCGCTTTGCTATCCCCCCAGATTTGCTTATTAATTATACACACTTTTTAAAAAAAACAAATTTATTTTTTATTTTTTATTTTTAAGGTATAATATTTTAGACAAGAAATAGGAGTATAGTTCAACGGTAGAACAACGGGCTTCAACCCCGTGTGTTGTGGGTTCGAATCCTGCTACTCCTGCCAATAATAACCCTTTTAATAAATGATATTCCCCTTCATTTATTAAAAGGGTTTTATTAATCTTTAATATATAATATTTAATTATGAATAAAAAGTATAAATTTGGTTTTATTGGAACAGGAGCCTATGGCTCAGCAATTGCAAATGTTTTAGTGAACAATCGCATACCTGTCTTAATGTATGGTATTGATAATAATGAAATTAATGATATTAATCAAGGATTAAATACAAAATATTTTAAAGATCAAACTTTTAAATATCCTGAGTTGATTCAAGCAACTGACTCATTAGAAAAATTAATTGATGATTGTGATTCATTAGTTTTAGCTGTTCCTTCGTTTGCGATTGCAAACGTGCTAGAACAATTACAAAATTTGAGACCAAAAGAAAAGTTTAATTTAATTAATTTAGCTAAGGGATTTGAAAAAACTACAAAAATGTTTTTTTCAAGTTTTATCCAGGAAAAAATGAAAGATAATTTAGGTAATTTTGCAACAATTCTAGGACCTTCATTTGCTCCTGAGTTATTTAATGGCTCAAACACAATTGTAAATGTAATTAGTCCTAGCCCTGCTTATGCTAAATATTTAAGCGAACAGTTTAATAATAAATATTTTAAATTAGTAGTTTTTGAAGATCATTTTGCTGCCGAATTATTTGCTTCTTTGAAGAATGTTTTAGCGATAGGTTGCGGAATTTTGCATGCCTTAAATGACTCACATAATACACATGCTGCTTTTTTAACTAGCGGATTAATGGAAATGCTCGAAATTTATAAAACAATTGCTAGGCAAAAGAAATATAAAGCAATCTTAAATTATTCAACCATAGGCGATACAATCCTTACATGCTTCTCCCAAAAAAGCCGCAATTTCTCTTACGGAAAAGCCATTGCGGAGCATGGGTTATTAGAAGCTAATAAATTATTTAAAGGAACTATTGAGGGTAAGGAAGCGGCCATTGTTTTAGTTGAAATAATAGGCGCTTATAAATTAGATACTGTAGTCTTTAAATTAATTATTGGAATTTTATCTGGTAAATTAAATCCTAAAAATATTAATAAGTTTATTAATTAATATTAATAATAGTGTAAAATATAAAAATATACTTATAATATTATACATTTTAAACAATAAGGAGAAATGGAGAAACAATGTTTAAACATAAATTTAATGCAGAAAAAAACGAAGTTTTAGTAACCTTAAATTGAGACCGTAAAGATTTTGATTTAAAATTACAAAAATCTCTAGATATTGCTGTAAAAACAATCAAAGTTCCAGGTTATAGACCAGGGAAAGCACCAAAGGAAAAATTATTACAAAGAGTTGATATGCTTGCAGTGCAAGATCAAATTATTAGAGAATATGTTAATTCAAAGTGAACAGATTTAACTAAGTACTTAAGTGATAAAAAATTACAAGTTCTTAAATATATTTTAGGATTAAGTATTGGTAAAGAATCAAACGAAAAGGAATTGCATCTTGAAGTGCATTTACCAGTAATTCCATCATTTGATGATGTTAACTTTGCGAAAGTTGCTGCAAAACTAGAATTACCTAAAGTAACAAAAGAAATGGTTAAAGATGATATTACACATTTTACCAGCCATTTAACATCAAAAACTGAAGTTACAGATAAAAATGCTAAAACACAATTAAGAGATACTGTTGATTTAGATTTTAAAGGATTTATTGATGATGTAGCCTTTGAAGGTGGTGAAGCAACTCACTATGAATTAGAATTAGGTTCAAATTCATTTATTAAAGGTTTTGAAGAACAATTATTAAATAAAAAAGCAGGTTATGAGGGTGAAGTAAATGTCCAATTCCCTAAAACTTATTTTGTTAAAGAATATGCTGGAAAAGATGCTGTATTTAATGTTAAAATTCACAAAATCCTAAGACAAAGTACTTTAGGTCTTGATGATAGTATTTTTGAAAAACTTGGTAATAAAAATGTTAAAAACTTAAAAGACTTTCAAAAACTTACTGAACTCAAATTAAACCTTGAAGGTTTATCTCAAAACTTAACTAAATATGTTGAAGAATTAGCTTTTGAAGCTTATAAACAATCTAAAATAAAACTAAACAAAATCTTTTATGAACAAGAAATCAATAAACTTAAAAATGAGTTTAATAAAAACCTTGAACAATTCGGAATTAAAAAACGTGAATATATTTCATTGCTAAAAACTTCTGAAAAAGCTATTGATGATGAAATTAATGCAACAGCTGAAAAAACTACAGCCATAAATTACTTAAGATCAAAAATGCTTAATAACTTCACTTTAGATTCACAAGCAGCAAAAGAAAAATACAAAGACAAAATTGCATTTTATGCAAGTGAACAAGAAGCACAAAATATCTCTGAATTTTTAGTTCATAATATTGAATTATTCAAACATATTGGTAAAGAAAAAGAAGCAAAAGATGTTGAAGAATTTATAGCTAAAAAAATTGCTAAATAAAAATTAAAAAGCTTAATAATTAGTATTAAGCTTTTTTTATTAAAAAACTAGCTTTACAGCTAGAAAATTATAGGATTTATATTTTTAATATGAAAAATTTATATCAAAAAAATATTTTTGGTGCACTATACAGGGCTTGAACCTGCGACCTTTTGATTACGAGTCAAATGCTCTGCCAACTGAGCTAATAGTGCATAAATAAACCTTTTAAATGGTTTTTTTAATTTTGGTCATATAATATGATATGGTACATCATACAGGGCTTGAACCTGCGACCCGCTGGTTAAGAGCCAGCTGCTCTGCCAACTGAGCTAATGATGCATTTTAATTATAGCAGATTTTAATCTTAAACCAAATTATTTATAGATACTTATAATTGCTTGTTTGGGATCAACAATTGCTCCTGCCATGAAATCGTCATATTCAACTTGAGTTGCATTACTTTCGGGTAATACTAAAACAATTGCATCTGTGTTAATGCCTTTATCTCGCAATTTATTTAAATCCACTTTAACTAATGCATCACCTTCGCGCACTTCTTTACCTTCTTCAACTAAGGCTTCAAAAGCTTCTGGCAGGCTTAAAGATTCAATCCCTAAACTAACAAGTACCTTAACATCTTCCTTAGTTTTTAAAACATAGGAATTTAATGATGGAAAAATTAAATCTAAAACTCCTGATATAGGTGCTTTAATAATTATATATTGCAATGAATTGCTAAATTCAATTGCAAAACCTTCACCAAGACTATGATAATCATAGTTGTAATGCGATACATCTGCAAGAGATTTAATTTTACCTTCAAAAATAGGGAATACTTTTGTGATAGTTATTGCTTTCTTTTTTTTCTTAATTAAGTTGCTAAAAATACCCATAAAACCTCCAAATATTCTTATTATTTTACACATTTATTTATTTTATAGAAGCAAAAAAATATAAAAACAAGCCGTTATTACGGCTTGAAAAAGATGGTCACACATGAAATGGAGCGGGTGAAGGGAATCGAACCCTCATAGTCAGCTTGGAAGGCTGAAGTTCTGCCATTAAACTACACCCGCATTATTAATTCATTAATATTATAGCAGAAAAATATTTAAATACTAATGAAAATTTTGATTTTTTTTTGGTGGCCCCGGCAGGAATCGAACCAGCGACACACAGAGCTTCAATCTGTTGCTCTACCAACTGAGCTACAGGGCCAAAAATGGCGGTCCAGACGGGGATCGAACCCGCGTTCTCCTCCGTGACAGGGAGGCGTATTAACCACTTTACCACTGGACCTTATGGTTGCGGAGACAGGACTCGAACCTATGACCTCCGGGTTATGAGCCCGGCGAGCTACCAAACTGCTCCACTCCGCGATATATAAATAAAATAATGGTGGCGGGTGATGAGGGATTTGAACCCCCGCGGGCCGTGAAGCCCCTGCTAGTTTTCAAGACTAGTCCCTTCAGCCAGACTTGGGTAATCACCCATTATTTTTGGTGGACCTAACAGGATTCGAACCTGTAACCGACCGGTTATGAGCCGGTTGCTCTAACCGTTGAGCTATAGGTCCAAAATTGAATTAATATTTATGGTAGCACCGAAGAGAGTTGAACTCTTGACCTTCCGGGTATGAACCGGATGCTCTAACCAACTGAGCTACAGTGCCATATATGGTGGAGAGTATGGGATTCGAACCCACCACCTCCTGCGTGCAAGGCAGGCGCTCTAGCCAAATGAGCTAACCCCCCATAAATGGTGAAGAAGACAGGATTTGAACCTGCGACCACTACAGCCCAAATGTAGTGCTCTACCAAGCTGAGCTACTTCTCCGTTATTTTTAGGCTTTATAATTATACAATAGTTCTTAAAAAACGTAAATATTTTTTTATATTTTTTAATTATGTTTTTTGTAAGTTAGTTGCAGGTTATTATATTATTAATTTTAACATAAGTTATAAAAAACAGCAATAAATTACAATGTTTTTTGGAAAAGTCACTTGCGAGATATTAACAAAATAATTGTCTTTTAATTTTAACATAATTTTTATATAAAAAATGTATGAGAAAACAGAAAACACGGCAGTGTTTTCTCGTCGGTTTTGCTTACTTTTGCCAAAAGTAAGGCCCCTTTGATTGCAATCAAAGGCGGGGGATTAAAAAAATTTTAGGTTATCTTATATTTCCGGACAACTTGCCGATAGTTATTTATTTTTTCCATCATATAATCAATTTCTTGCTGAGAGTATTTATCTAAGCTTTTTCCTTTGGGAATGTAATACCTAATTAAGCGGTGCATATTTTCTATTGAACCTTTTTGTCATGAACTATATGGTTGGCATTTAAATAATCTTTCAGTTGGAATGACCTGGTACAATAAGACATTTTCACTACCATTATCAACTGTTAAAGTTTTAATGTCTAAGTTGTGTTTCTTGATTAGTTTGATAAGAGTTTGTTTTATAGCTTTGGAGTTGCGTTTTGAGAGCATAGCATAAGAAATTCTGGTTTGCCGTTCAATTATGGTTACAATACAATATGTATCATTGATTTTACCAATAACGGTGTCTAATTCAAAATGGCCGTGTTCAGAGCGATCATTAATATAAGCTGGACGTTTTGAAATTTCTGTAGCATATTTTAATGTTTTAGGTTTGGTTTGCTTCTTCTTCCTTATGCCATATTTGCCTTCAGATTTTTTAACAATATGGTCAAAATCAAGGAAATAAGGGTATTTTTTAATTATTTTATAAATTGTACTAGGTGAAGGAGCAAATTCATCAGGGGATAATTTTTTAAAAGAATTCACAAGATAGGTAACTGATTTCTTAACTTCTTTTTGCTGCAAATTATTTTTATTTCTATTTTTATTGTATGTATTAAGCTCACTATACCAATATTTTCTGTAGGTCTTTCATTTCTCTTTAATTGCATCACTTACAAAAAAGAGTCTCGAAAACGAATAGCCTAATAAATGTTCATATAGTTTGCTAAAATTAAGGGTTTTAACACGCATTACCCTTTTTGAACACTTAGGACAAACATAGCGATTTTGTTTATCTAAACTAAGTGGTCTGCGATTTGTAATAATTTTAATTTTGCTTTTTATACTTCGAATGTCTCTGTTAAAAATCTTGGCTACTTCTTGGATTGAGAAGCCTTCAGAAAGTTCTTGTAAAATATTATAAAGTTGTTCTAGATAGATTTGATCTGATCGTAATTTTCGATGCGACTCAAGAGCCCCTTGCATTTTCAAGATAGTATTATGATTCTCTTCGATTTTAAAATGTTGATATTTATTTTCTTTTCGATATTTGTCAAAAACACAAATATATTTTTCTAAATTTTTCATATAATTTTAAAGTCTCCTTTCATTTTTTTAAAATTTATTAATACAACTATTTTATTACAAGGCAGACAAAAACAATGTCACATGCAAAAAAACTTGCATGTGACATTTCCATTTAATAATTTAGGAATCTTCTAAAAAAATACTCTAAAGTATAATTAAATGCAACTTATTTGCTTTAAATACAGCTGAAGAAATAATTTATTGGGATCATATAATATGATAAAAGTAATTTAATCAGTATTATTATTAATGAATATATTTTTGTTTTAACAAACGGATAAAGATTCTGCTTCTTATTAATAATAAAGAAAGTGAAATTTCTCCTACAGTTTGTTGCAATAAAACCTCAACAATAATATTAATTTACTAAAATTAATAAAAAAATATTCAAGGCAGTGCCTTGAATATGAAGATCAATAAAATTATTATTAAAGGTTAGATCAATTAAACAAGTTCGATAATTGCCATACGTGTGCTATCACCTTGACGACGAGGTAATCTGATAATTCTGGTGTATCCACCATTTCTATCTTTGTATTTTGGTGCAATAGTGTCAAATAAATATTTTAAAAGTTCTTTTTCTTCACCTTTGGTATTTACAGTAAGTTTACGTAAGTATCCAGCAACCATACGACGGTTTGCTAATGTAGGGTTTTTTGCTTTTTGAATCATTTTTTCTGCATGTCTTCTTACTTCTTTAGCTCTTGTTAAAGTAGTAATGATTGTTCCGTTTGCATAAAGTTCACTAACAAGTGAACGCATTACACCAGTTCTTCATTTTGTATCACGTGAATAGATTTGTGTAGGATTTGCCATATTATTCTTCTTCCTCTCCTTGTGCTAATTCATAACCATGTTCTCTAAGTTTTTCTACAATTTCGTCAATTGATTTACGACCTAAATTCTTAGTACCTTCAAGTTGTTCAATAGTTAACAAAGCAACTTGACTTATTTTTCTTTTACCAATTTTCTTAAGGGCATTCAGCGAACGAACTGATAAACCTAATTGTGTAATATCTAAATCATCACTAACTGGTTGTGCTTCTTCTTTCACTGCTTCATCAAAAATCTTAATTTCTTGCATATTTTCAACATCACCAATAACTTGGAACATTCCAATTAAGATTTTTGAACCTTGAGCAATCACTTCTTTAGCATTAATAGTTCCATCTGTAATGACTGAGAATTGTAATTCTTCTTCAATTTTCGGTGAAGAAGAGTTTAGTTCTCTAGTAGAATATCATGCTTTTAAAACTGGTGAAAAGTCTGAATCAACTGCGATAAATTCTGCTTGATTTCGAACACTAATATCAGATAAAGTTGCTAATTTATCTTTAACTTCTGCATCAAGAATATAGTTTTTGTTTTCAGAAAATGACATAAAGCCACGACCAACTCTTAAATACATTTCAATATTTAAAACAGCTTCTTTGCTTGTTTCAGCAACAAAAACACTTTCATCAACAACTCTAATTCCAGGATGGTTAATTTCAATTAATTGTGCAGTTAATTTACCTGGTTCTAAAGAACGTAAACTAACTTTTATAATTTCATCATCAGAAACATATTCAGGGTCATAAGTAAAACGTACCTTACGCAGGTTCATAATGATTGACGGAACATCTTGGATAACACCATCAATAGTGCTAAATTCATGTTGAACTCCAGCAATTCGAACACAGAAAGGTGCCAAGTTAGTAATATTTGATAAAATTACTCTACGCAGAGCAACACCTAAAGTATTACCAAATCCTCTTTCTAATCCTGATAAAGTAAATGTTACTTCGTTTCTATTTAATTCTTTATATTCAAATTTTTCTTTGTATGATAAAGGTTGAAATTTCTTCATATTTGATTCCTTAAATGGTTATTAGTTATTTACGAGCACGTTCACGTTTTAAGATACGTTTTGGTGGTCTTGTACCGTTATGCGGAATTGGTGTAACATCTTTAATTTCAGTAATTGTAATCCCTGATACTTCGATTTGTTTTCTAGCAGCATCTTTACCTGCTCCTAGTCCTTTTAACTCAACTTTAACTGATTTCATACCGTGTTCTTTAGCAGCTTCAGCTGCTGCTGCTGCTGCTAAACCTGCTGCATAAGGGGTTTTCTTTTTAGTTCCTTTGTAACCAATAGCTCCTGATGAACTCCAAGCAATAACATTACCTTTTTCATCAGCAAATGTAACAATAGTATTTTGATTTGATGAGTGGATGTGTGCCACACCATTAACTATATTTTTTTTCTTAGTTTTACGAGCCATTATTATTTACCTTTCTTTCCAGCAACAGTTTTTCTAGGACCTTTACGTGTACGAGCGTTCTTTTGAGTTGATTGTCCACGTACTGGCAACCCTTTACGGTGTCTAATTCCACGGTAACACTTAATTTCCATTAAGCGTTTAATATTTAAAGTTGTTTCTCTACGTAAATCACCTTCGGTTAAGTAAGCTTTTGCTTCTTCACGAATTCTTGATAATTCTTCTTCAGTTAAATCATGAACTCTTGAATTTTCATTAATGTTTGCTTTTTTGCAAATTTCTTGCGCTAATGATTTTCCAATACCATAAATGTATGTTAAAGAAATAACAATACGTTTATTATTTGGAATTTCGACGTTTAAAATTCTAGCCATAATATACTCCCTTCTTAACCTTGTCTTTGTTTGTGTTTAGGCTGCACACAAATTACCCGGTTTACACCTTTTCTTTTAATCATTTTACAGTCTTTGCACATTCTTTTTACACTTGCTCTAACTTTCATTTATACTCCTTAATTTATTTGTGACGGTAGACAATTCTGCCCTGAGTTAAATCATATGGGCTTAATTCTACATCCACAGTATCACCAGGTAAAATTCTTATGTGGTGTACCCTCATTTTACCTGAAATATGAGCTTTAATAATTGCTCCGTTATCTTCAAGCTCAACAGTATATAAATCTGTTGTGTGAGCCTCTTTAACAGTAGCTTTAAATTTTATTGCATCTTTTGCCAAATTAAATTCCTTTCGTAAGAACAATTCCTTTGCCATCTTTAATTAAAACTGTATGTTCATAGTGGGCTGTATTTTTACCATCTATGCTAACCGCAGTTCACCCATCTGCAAGAATCTTAATTCCTTTACTTTGGGTTATCATTGGTTCAATACAAATTACCATGCCATCTTTAAGTAAGGGCCCAGTGTTTTTTTTACCATCATTAGGTACATACGGATCTTCATGTAATTCTAAACCAATGCCATGGCCTGAAAATTCTTCTGGTGTATATAAATTGTTCTTTTTAATATATTGACCGATAGCTGCTGAAATATCGCCAACCCGAGCACCTTTTTTAATGGCTTTTAAGCCAGCTTCAAAAGCACCTTTGGCTACTTCAATTAGTTTTAAATCAGTTTCTGTTACATTACCAACTGGTTTAGTAAATGCACTATCGCTATTATAACCTTCTCATAGACAACCTAGGTCAACACTAACTAAGTCTCCATCCTTAACTTTATAATTTGATGGGATTCCATGGATCAATTCATGATTAACAGATATACAAGCTGTTGCAGGAAAGCCATATAAACCTAAGAAAGCTGGTTTAGCTCCCCTTTTAATAATTTCTTTAAAAGCTAATTGATCAATGTCTTTTAAAGAAACCCCTGGTCTTATAAAGTCTCAAATAATTTGTTTAACTTCTGCCAAGATTTGACAACTTTTAGTAATTTTTCTAATTTGCTGTTCGTTTTTAATTGTTATTGCCATTATAGCCCTCCAAAAAGTAGAATATGAAAAAAGATACTTAACTAAAAGTATCTTTATTTTACCACATTATTAAATTAATTCTAATACTTTTTGAGAAACTTCATCCGGGCTTAAAGTAGCTGAAATATTGATGAAATGACCTTGATTTTGATAAAAATCTAATAGAGGTTTTGTTTGCTCTTCGTAGATCTTTAAACGATTATTAATTTTATCTGGTTTGTCATCTTCACGAATAATTAATTCTTGATTATCTAGATCACAAAGTCCACTAACTTTAGGGGGTTTAAAACTTATATGGTAACTTGTCCCACATTTTTTACACAACCTGCGACCACTTAAACGCTCGATAATGACTTCATTTGGAACATCTAATTTAATAATTTTAAAGGAAAAATCTTGTTGTTGATTTAGAAATTCAGCTTGTTCTTTCGTGCGAGGATACCCATCTAAAATAAAGTATTTACCTTCTGCTTTAAATTTATTAATTGCATTTAAAACAATGTTATTAGTGACTGAATCTGGGACATAACCACCAGAATTAACATAATATTCAACTTGTTTGCCAAGTTCCGTTTGATTCTTTATTTCATTACGAAAAATATTTCCAGTTGATAAATGTACTAAATTTGTTTGATTTGCAAGAATTGAGGCCACTGTACCTTTTCCTGCACCTGGAGCTCCCATAAAAATTAAATTTGTTTTTACCATAAAAGTCCTTCATTTTTATTAATGTTATTTTCATCATCATTAGCTAATTCTAAGTTTTTATATGTTTGGTGTTTAGCTAACGAAAGTTTATTTGATTTATTACGTGCTTTTAATTGACCAACTGTTTCCAATGCTGTTGAAACTAAAATCATTAGACTAGTACCACCAAAGGCAATACTTTGTGGTAAAATTCCGGTCATTGTTTGCACAAATTGCATACTTGCTAAAATTACTAAGTAAAATGATGAAAAAACACTTAATCTAAAGACAACTGCAATTAAATAATCTTGTGTATCTTCTCCGGGTCTAAGGCCTGGGATATAAGTAGAATTCTTAGTAAAGTCTTCAGCTACTTTATCTACTTTTGATTGTTGAATACCCATAATTAATGAGAAGAAAAATACGATTCCAACTAAAAGTCCAAAACCTACTGGTGAAGTGAATTGCATGTTAAGGTCAATTCATTGCTTTGCTGCATTAGTTTGCGGCAAGATATTTGCAATCATTGATGGAAATGATAAAACCATCATTGCAAAAATAATAGGCATAATTCCACCTGGATTTAGCTTAATTGGTAATTTACCAATTTCTTTTTTATTTTTAGATCTTCCAGCCCCAACTTGTTGAATTGGAATATGTCTTTCTGCTACATACACAATAGCAATAATTAAAAGAACAACTAAATATGTAAAAACATATGAAATAAAGCTTAAGATATCTCCAACAATATTTTGACTTTTTAAATCACCAATATAGTAAACAAAAGCAGATTGGAATTGGAATGGTAATCTTGCAGCGATTCCTGTAAAAATTATTAAAGAAGTTCCATTACCAATTCCTTTATTTGTGATTTGCTCGCTAATAAAAAGAGCAAATAATGAAGCGGCAGTTAAGATCATTGGCACTAAGAAATAAACAATAGTAGTTTCAGAAAAAATATCTGTTCCGGTAATTTGGATAAAACTTGAGCGTAAATTTCCTGATGATAATGATCTTGTTAAAAATACAGCTTGTGGATAAGCTATCACAAGAGTGATAAAACGTGTCATAATGTTGATCTTACGCCTACCTTGTGGTCCTGATTGACTCATCTTATGAATTGGTGGTACAAGTTTTGATTGTAAAACCATCATAATTAAGGATGCATTAATAAAGGGACTAATCCCTAGGGCGAACATTGAAAATTGGCGCAGCCCTCCTCCACCAATTAAATTTAAAGTATTTAAAAATGAATTATCATTAATTTGGTTAATATTTGAAAGTTTGATAAATGGTGCGGTAATTGTCGTGCCAGTTATAAAAATTATTAATAAGAAAAATGTGAAAATCCCCTTTTTTCAAAGTTCTTTACGTGATCAAAAATCTTTCCATTTATTATTAAATTTATAAAATAACTTTGATAAAGAGAGTGTTAAATTTTGCAATTTTACTCCTAACTATTTAAATATATCTCTATTATATTAAAAAAATGATATTTTCGAAATATTAAAATAACAAAATAAAAGCCACTGAATTACAAATATTTAAGTCTATATATGAATCTTGCCTAAATAGAGCATATTTAACTAAAATATGGTATAAATTATTTATAAAATAATTTATATTTATTATTAGTAAACTCAATTAATTGGTAAGTTTATAGATATATTATAATTTTGTAGTAATAACAATATTAATGTAATTAATAAAAATTTTAAAATTTAATATCACTCTTTCATTATTTATAAATAGTAAATGCATTTATTGGTTATATTATATATATTGGAAATTAGCACACATTGAAATAAAAACTTAGGTTAAAGTAAGATCATTAATACTATAAAAAATAATTAAATAAATATGAAAATATTCGGCCTTCCATTGCCGAACATTGATTACTGTTTATATTATTATTCTTTTTTATACGATTTCTGGAATTCATTATTATAATAACTTTTAAGGATATTAACTTCTTCTTGCAGTTTGTCTAAGTCTGTACTTCCAAAAGTAAAATCAGGAGTCATACTAAGAGTAAATTTTTCTCTTTTTGGTAATGTAAAAACTTTTCATAACTGTTCTGTGAATACTCTTTCATCAACAGTTAAAGTTAAATGGTTATTAATGATTTTTAATTCAACAGTATTATCTGATACAAAAGGTATGATAATTTCTGAAAACGTTCCACTTCTGCCTGCAGTTAATATATAAATATCATTATTTTCAAGTTGCTGATAAACGTTCGCATAATTTAAAAAAGCTTCTTCAAATGCAGATATTACTTGCCCAGACGTCGGTTTATAGTCTTCCAAAGTATGTAAATCTTGATATCTTTTTATTATTAAATTCTCAAATTCTTCTTTTGTAGATATTTTTACAAGTTTTAAACCATATTTATTATAAACTGGTTTTGTTATATGATCAAAGAATTTATATGTATACATATAACCATTTTTTTCTTCAATTTTTGTTTGATTTTCAGGGGTTGTAGAAACTTTTAAATATCCTTCTTTTGATATTTTATCAAATTGACTAGAAAATTTTCAATAAATTTTAATACCTTCATCCAATAAATTCCCAAACTTTTTTAGGATATTATCAGGATCTTCTGTTTTAGAGCAAGCAATTGTTGCAAAAGGTAATGCAAAGGCAGGCACACCTATTAATAATTTTTTAATTATTTTCATTTCTTACCACATGGGTTACTGCGACTAAGTCATCAACAGAATTAGTATATTCTGATGATGAGTATTTTTTTATTACATATCTATACAGACCACCTTTTGTTGCTTTGTGTTCGATTAACTCATCATTAGATGCAACAGTAGAAACCCTTTTTATTTCAACCCATTTACCATTTGACTCTTTGTACTCTAGGAATAAATCATAATCTGTAAACCATCTATGACCTTGATACTTAATGGTTTCATTAAATTTTGGCCAAAATTCTTTGTCATGAATTTTATTTCAAAATTTTCTTATTTCTTCTTCCTCACTATTTGATGAGCCAGGTAAATTGCTATGCCCAGTTCACCAATTATAATTTGTTTGATAACTTTCTCAGCTAGGAATATTTTTTAGTACACCAGCATTAAAAGTTCATGAACTTGATACTTTTATTGTTTGGTTTATGTTCAAAAAGATCTCATTGCTTGTAAAAACTGTTCCAGTTTCTTTAGTTGGCTTAATGCTAATAGTTCTATAGTTTCTAGCTGCCTCATGCATTTTTATACCATCTGGTGTTCCTGCCCCGTATTTTTGTTCATATCCACTAGATTTATATTGTAATTCAGATAACTGGGGGGTAACAGCAGATGCAGATAAAATTGCTTTTATAATGGGTACTCTTAATTCTGTTTTGTTAATTTCAGGATATTTTTTTAAGAAATTAGATACTAGGCCAGCTACCAGTGGCGTTGAGAAACTTGTGCCATTAATAATTTCATGGCTATCTTTAACTCCTTTTTGGTAAAAAATATTATTATAAAATCCTGGTGCTACTACAAGTGGTTTTGCTAGGTTTTCATATTGAGTATTTAACTTATAGTTTGAAGTATTAACAACTTTATTAGTTTTTAAATTATATTCTCTTGCATTTTTATCTAAGGAACCAACTATAATAGAATTAAAAGATAGTTTACTTTTTGTAATTTGATGGTCAGTTTTATCACCATCGTTTCCTGCTGAAACAAAATTAATAACACCATATTTTCTTGAAATATAGTCTAAATAATATGCCTTATCCTCGTAAAGTTTATAGTAATTTGCTTTATCACCATCGTAATTTGGTCCATAACTATGATTAATAATTCTTACGCCATCATCAATTATCATTTTTTCAATTGCTTCTTGCCAGTCTTTATAATTTAAGAATTTTGATAAATAAACAGAAGATGATCTATCTACTCCAAATTGGCTACCTGCTATCATTGAAACCATAATCCCATGTTCATCAATTGGGGAATTGGGTTCTAAAACAAGATCTTGGTTAATTTTAATTCCACCTTTAAAAAATTCTTTGTATTTATCATCAAATTTTTCGTTTCCAACTTCTAAAACCCCTATTTTTCCAACTCTTTTATCTAAAAGACCAACATCGGCTTTTATTATGCCCACATTTTTTTCTACAGATTGTTTAAAATTATTTAGGTTTTTATTTGGTGCTATATTTAAATGAGAATATGCTCTACGGTAATAATCGAATCCAGGATCGTTGCCTCAAACTCCTTGGTTAATATCTTCATTTTTATATATGATTATTTTATAAATTTCATGTCAGTTCTTAATGTTATTTACAAATAATTCTCTATCAGATTCAGTTTTAAAGTAGAATAGTACAATTGGCATTATTCTGCTACTACTTGATTCTGAAAATACTAGGTTACTATTTGTAACCTTATTAATAAAATTATTGTTAAATTTTCGAATAAAATCCGCATTATCAGTTTCAAAACCTGGATTTAACAATAATTTAAGTTCAAAATCATTATTAACTGGTTTGTTAATTAACTCTCCATTTGGTGATCATTCCTTAATAACTAACTGATCCCTAATTTCAAATTTTGTATTATTCAGGTTATTATATCAATAAATATTAGTTGTATTTTGGTTTGCTACTTTAGTATTTGGAATTAAAGTTGCTCCTGTAAATGCTACTGATCCTAAAATCATTAGTAGCGAGTTTTTAACTTTTGATAACATTTAGTTATCCCCCTTGTGTATTTTATAAGTTTTAATTTGTGCAGCTTGTTTTTCTTATAAAAGTGCCACATATTAATTATAATAAATATTTAGAAAGATAAAATCATAAAAAGATATATATATATATATATATATCTTCAATAGTAAAATTTTATATTTAGATTATATAATTTTAAAATTAAACACAATATTTTATTATAATTTATTAAATAAATTAATTCACTTATACTTTCACTATATCTCACTTACATTTTATAAATAATTTTACATATCATTCATTTCTAAGAAAAACACAATAGAATTAAATAGTCTTTATATAATATTAAAATTAATAAAAAACTAAAATTAATTTAAGGATTGATCCTATATCCTAAATTTGTTAGTCCATTTAATAAAATATTTTGTTTAACAAGCAAATTAAATTTTTAACCTTAAACAAAAAAACTCCCCTGAGGGGAGTTTTTACTTATTCTCTGAAAACTGAACAGTAAAGTAATTTATTAAAATGTCATGAATACATTTAACTTTTAAACCTATCAATTTATTAGTAATGGTCAGCTGAATGTATTACTACACTTACACTTCCATCCTATCAACCTCGTAGTCTACAAGGAATTTCAAGGGAATACTTATCTTTGAGGAGGCTTCCCACTTAGATGCTTTCAGCGGTTATCCCTTCCGTACTTAGCTACCCAGCTATGCTCCTGGCGGAACAACTGGAACACCAGCGGTACGTCCACTCCGGTCCTCTCGTACTAAGAGCAGCTCTCATCAATATTCCAACGCCCACATCAGATAGGGACCGAACTGTCTCACGACGTTCTGAACCCAGCTCGCGTACCGCTTTAATTGGCGAACAGCCAAACCCTTGGAACCGACTCCAGCTCCAGGATGCGATGAGCCGACATCGAGGTGCCAAACCTTGCCGTCGATGTGATCTCTTGGGCAAGATAAGCCTGTTATCCCCAGGGTAACTTTTATCCGTTGAGCGACTGCCGTTCCATGACGTACAGCCGGATCACTAAGTCCTGCTTTCGCACCTGCTCGACTTGTAGGTCTCGCAGTCAAGCACACTTCTACCTTTGCGCTCTACATACGGTTTCTGACCGTATTGAGTGTACCTTTGAACGCCTCCGTTACCTTTTAGGAGGCGACCGCCCCAGTCAAACTACCCACCACGCACTGTCTCCCCGCCGGATAACGGCGGCAGGTTAGAAACTCAACATACCAAGGGTGGTATTTCAAGGTTGACTCCTTCAAGGCTAGCGCCTTGATCTCACTGTCTCCCACCTATCCTACACATGTTAGGCCAAGTTTCAATACGAAGTTGTAGTAAAGCTCCATGGGGTCTTTTCGTCTTGATGCGGGTACCCAGCGTTTTCACTGGGACCATAATTTCACCGAGTCCAATGTTGAGACAGTTGAGAGATCATTGCGCCTTTCGTGCAGGTCAGTATTTAGCCGACAAGGAATTTCGCTACCTTAGGACCGTTATAGTTACGGCCGCCGTTCACCCGGGCTTCATTTCAACGCTTCGCATTAAGCTAACGCATCCACTTAACCTTCGGGCACTGGGCAGGCTTCACCCCCTATACATCACCTTGCGGTTTAGCAGAGAGCTGTGTTTTTGATAAACAGTTGCCCCTCACAATTTACTGTGGCCAACGGTTTAATGTTGGCACCCCTTATCGCGAACTTACGGGGTTAATTTGCAGAGTTCCTTAACATTGGTTTTCTCGCTCGCCTTAGAATACTCATCTTGGGAACGTGTGTCCGTTCTCGGTACAGGTACCCTGTTATTTAAACGTTTAGAAGCTTTTCTTGGAAGTATGAAATCACACAATTCAGGCCAAAGCCTTATGCATCGTAGCTCCCGGTTGTAGAATACGCATTTAACTATATTCACCAGTCACTACTTACCCCTAAATCCATTAATAGGTAGTGTTATCCTTCTCCGTCACTCCATCACTATAACAAGGCAGTACAGGAATATTAACCTGTTATCCATCAGATACGCTTTTCAGCCTCTCCTTAGGTCCTGACTAACCCTGGGTGGACGAACCTTCCCCAGGAAACCTTTCCCAATAGGCGTCGTAGATTCTCACTACGAATCGTTACTCATACCGGCATTCTCACTTCTTAACGCTCCACCAGTCCTCACGGTCTGACTTCGTTGCATTAAGAACGCTCCTCTAACGTACTTTCGTACCCGTGGCTTCGGTATTATGTTTTACTCCCGTTACATTATTGGCGCAAGATCTCTTGACTAGTGAGCTATTACGCACTCTTTAAAGGGTGGCTGCTTCTAAGCCAACCTCCTAGTTGTTTATGAAATCTCACAACCTTTCTGACTTAACATAATTTTGGGACCTTAGCCGACGATCTGGGTTGTTGCCCTCGCGAGCCGGGACGTTAGCACCCCGGTTCCGACTGCATGACAATACACAATGGTATTCGGAGTTTGATTATAGTCAGTACCGCTAGGCGCGGCCATTCCATATTCAGTGCTCTACCACCAAAGTTTAACATCACACGCTAGCCCTAAAGCTATTTCGAGGAGAACCAGCTATCTCCAAGTTCGATTGGAATTTCTCCGCTATTCACAAGTCATCCGGGCACTTTTCAGCGTACTACGGTTCGGCCCTCCACTTGGTATTACCCAAGCTTCAGCCTGCTCATGAATAGATCACCTGGTTTCGGGTATATGTCAACATACTAAACGCCCTATTAAGACTCGATTTCTCTACGGCTCCGCTTTTTTCCGCTTAACCTCGCATGTTAACATAACTCGCCGGTCCATACTGCAAGATGTACGCCATCAGCCATTAACGGCCTCTGACTAATTGTAAGTAAGTGGTTTCAGAATCTATTTCACTCCCCTCCCGGGGTTCTTTTCACCTTTCCCTCACGGTACTAGTTCACTATCGGTGTCTGGTTAGTATTTAGCCTTACCGGATGGTCCCGGTAGATTCAGACAGGGTTTCACGTGCCCCGCCCTACTCAGGATGCTATCAAAAGTTTTTGCTATTTCGCATACGGGAGTATCACCCTCTATGCTAAAGTTTCCCAACTTTTTCTGCTATAACAAAAATTTGTAACTTTATGTAGATAGTCCTACAACCCCACCCTAAGGTGGTTTGGGCTCTTCCACTTTCGCTCGCCGCTACTAATGGAATCATATTTTATTTTCTTTTCCTGTTGCTACTAAGATGTTTCAGTTCACAACGTGTCTCGCAATCAAGACTATTTTATTCATCTTGAAGCAGTTAGACATTACTCTAACTAGGTTTCCCCATTCGGAAATCCCCGTATCGTAGCTCATATCCAGCTCCACGAGGCTTATCGCAGGTAATCACGTCCTTCATCGACTTCCAGACCCAAGGCATCCACCACTCACTCTTACTTATTTAAAAGTTCAATATTTACCTATTGTTGTTGATGTATTCAAAGACATTTTAATAAATTATTTATAAAATAATTACTCGGTTATCCAAAACAAATTGACTAATTTATTTTTTGATGTCGTTGTTATATTAATTTATCTTTACTATTCAGTTTTCAAAGAACAAAATGAGAGAAGTTCTCTCAAAACTAGATATACATGTTGGGTTATCTCAACCATGACATTAAATAAGAAATGATAACCATATCATAAATTGGTAATTGTTACTAAAATGAATTGTAACTTAATGTACTCCGTAGAAAGGAGGTAATCCATCCCCACGTTCTCGTAGGGATACCTTGTTACGACTTCACCCCAGTCACCGGCCCTGCCTTAGGCAGTTGTCTCCGTAGTTAACAAAACCGACTTCGGGCATTACCAGCTCCCATGGTGTGACGGGCGGTGTGTACAAGACCCGAGAACGTATTCACCGTAGCGTAGCTGATCTACGATTACTAGCGATTCCGACTTCATGTAGTCGAGTTGCAGACTACAATCCGAACTGAGAATAGTTTTTTGAGATTTGCTTGATGTCACCATTTTGCGTCTCTTTGTACTATCCATTGTAGCACGTGTGTTGCCCCACTCGTAAGAGGCATGATGATTTGACGTCGTCCCCACCTTCCTCCCAATTACTCGGGCAGTCTCCCTAGAAAATTAACTAAGGATAAGGGTTGCGCTCGTTGCAGGACTTAACCGAACATCTCACGACACGAGCTGACGACAACCATGCACCATCTGTCATTCTGTTAGCCTCCACTATATCTCTATAGCTTTGCAGAAGATGTCAAGAGTGGGTAAGGTTCTACGCGTATCTTCAAATTAAACCACATGCTCCACCGCTTGTGCGGATCCCCGTCAATTCCTTTAAGTTTCACTCTTGCGAGCATACTACTCAGGCGGATGATTTAATGCGTTAGCTGCGCCAATAGATTTTCTATCAGCTAATCATCATCGTTTACAGCGTGGACTACCAGGGTATCTAATCCTGTTTGCTCCCCACGCTTTCGTCTCTCAGTGTCAATATGTGCCCAGTTAGCTGCCTTCGCCAAATTGGTGTTCTTCCTAATATCTACGCATTTCACCGCTTCACTAGGAATTCCGCTAACCTCTACACAATTCTAGCATGCCAGTATCCAACGCAATTTGGGGTTGAGCCCCAAGTTTTCACGCCAGACTTAACATACAACCTACAGACGCTTTACGCCCAATAATTCCGGATAACGCTTGCAACCTATGTATTACCGCGGCTGCTGGCACATAGTTAGCCGTTGCTTTCTGACAAGGTACCGTCAAGACACTAGCATTTCCTCTAATGCTTTTTCTTCCCTTATAACAGCAGTTTACAACCCGAAGGCCGTCATCCTGCACGCTGTGTCGCTCCATCAGACTTTCGTCCATTGTGGAAAATTCCCTACTGCTGCCTCCCGTAGGAGTCTGGGCCGTATCTCAGTCCCAGTGTGGCGGATCAGTCTCTCAACCCCGCTAAACATCATCGCCTTGGTAAGCCATTACCTTACCAACTAGCTAATGTTCCGCACCCCAATCTCTTAGTGAAGCTTTAAGGCTCCTTTTATATATAATTCATGCGAACTATATAAGTATCCGGTATTAGCGATAATTTCTCACCGTTATCCCAATCTAAGAGGTATGTTAAGTACGTGTTACTCACCCATTCGCCGCTAAGTTCTAAAAGAACTCCGCTCGACATGCATGTATTAGGCACACAGCCAGCGTTCATCCTGAGCCAGGATCAAACTCTCGAAAAAATTGACTGTCATGTTTTGTGTGTATATCTAGTTTTCAAAGAACTTCATGCTGCTTTTTCAAAAAGCGCAAGATAATTATAGTACAAAAAAATAAAAACCAAAATATTTTTTTATTTTTTTGTTGGGTTGTTTTTTTTAGTGATATTTAAAAAATATAATAATTCATTGATTGTTATAAAAGCAAGCGACCCATAATATAACACAATAATATATATTATATTTATATAAGATAATTAATTATGGTTTTTGTACATTATTTAAATATAACCATTATAATATGGTAAATTTTAACTTTATATTTTTGTTATATATATATATATATATTAATTTAAACCCAATGAAGATGTTGGT
This sequence comes from Mycoplasma sp. 10961, assembly GCF_055523525.1. Classification (NCBI taxonomy): domain Bacteria; kingdom Bacillati; phylum Mycoplasmatota; class Mollicutes; order Mycoplasmatales; family Mycoplasmataceae; genus Mycoplasma; species Mycoplasma sp. 10961. The sequence goes on along the minus strand of NZ_JBVFVD010000001.1, from coordinate 170,675 downwards.
GGCTTCATAAAAAAGTTATAGGAACTAATGCTCCAATTTCTCATGTCTAAAAATGACCAAATTATCAAATTCTTGACAATTTCACAAAGATAAGAAGAGGACTATCCAGGAAAACATATCTTTCAAAAAGATAAAATAAACCAGCAAATATTAATTTGCTGGTTTATTAATTATATTAAACCTTTTGTTTTTAAGGTTTTAAGAGTTTTTGCACTAACACGTAAAGTCATTCTTCTACCATCAATTGTCACTCTTACTCTTTGTAAGTTAACATTGAATTTTCTTTTTGAAGCATTCATAGCATGTGAACGAGTGTTTCCTGATAAAGGTCCAACACCTGATAATTGACATCTTCTTGCCATATTCTAATTCTCCTAACTAATAAATTACTTACGGATATTTAATGCGTCGGTAATTTTGTTGTATTCTTCTAAGTTTGCTTCTTTAAGGTGTTTTAATAATACTTTACGTTGTGCAATTTTAGCTAAGAACCCTCTACGAGAGTGATTGTCCTTAGGATTTTTTGAAAAGTGTGGTTTTAGTAATTCAATATCTTCTGTAAGAATTGCAATTTGTACTAAAACATTACCAGTATCTTTATTATTTTTACCGAATTTTTTAACTAATTCAGCTTTTTTAGCTTTTGAAACCATAATATCTCCTTATATATTAAATAAATCTATTATGTTTTAAACCTAGTTATAACTCTATTTTGCTGTTATAACCAAGAATAAAATTATTGTTTTGCTTATACTAAGCTTGCTTATTATATCATAACTTAAGCATTTTTCAAATTGACTAAATAATTTTTTGCAACTTGGTAGTCTTCTTTGGTAAGTTGATCTTGTGAACTAGAAATAATTAATCTTTGCTTAGTTAAAAATTCAACATAACATTTTTTCTCTTTTAAATCTTTGAGTAAATTAAGTTCAGATGATAATAAATAACAAAATAGTTCCTTTTGCAATGACACATGTGTTAAAGATAAATAAGCTAAATCATCTAAATATAAAATCGTTAAATAAATACCTGGATGCATTAAAAGTTGTTTTTGATTAACTAATAACTTAGTTTCATGATAAATTGCATCAATGGTAAAGTTATAAACTAATAAATCATTAATTAAATCTAAATCACCAAATTCTAAAGATTCTTTTAATAAACTTGTTGAAATTTTTTGATTTTTAAATTTAAAAATTTCAACAATCTGCAAATCAATTAATGAATTATTGCTTAGATCTAATTCAGTTGCGCGAAGTCGGTCACTACCAAAAATAAAATCTTGCCCAACAAATACTTTGATTAACTTTTTATTGCTTAATTTATTTAAAAATTCTAAAGCTGCACAACTTCTAACTTTTGCAAAATCTAGTTCAATTACACAATCTATGTTTAATTGTGCCAAATTAAAATAGTTAGCATGATTACTTTGAAAATATTTCCCTTTATTTTTAAAGTCGAAACTATCTTGCTGAAAAGTAACTAAAATGATCCGGCCAGGATGTTTTAAAGCTTCTTGATAAAGTTGATAATGGCCTAAGTGAAAAGATTCAAAACTTCCAAGCAAAAAATTATCTGATTCTTTTGTTTCAAAATTATCTAAAGTATAAATTTCTAAATCATTCATTTATATAATTTTTAATTCTTTTAATTTTAAATATGCCCCATCATATTCGCAATCTAAAGCTATATCATTGGCGACACTTTTAAGCCTCTCATTAGCTCGTTGCATCGCAACACCATAAAAAGCATCACGGAGCATTTCATAGTCATTTGAACTATCACCAAAGGCAATTAAATTATCCATGCTAAAACCTAAATGCTTACATAAAATTCTTAATGCGTTACTTTTAGTTACATTTTTCGGGCTTACCCAAAAGCCTCTTGATCATCTTGATTCAATTTCAACATCTAAATTATTTTGGTCAATATATTCTTGAACTTGCTTTGAAACTTTAGCTGCTTCATTAGTTCCAAAAGTAATTACATATAAATCAGTATTTTGCAACATTCAATCTTGATAATCTAAATAATTATCTTTAAATGGCTTAATAAATCATGTATCTAAATTCATATTTGGACTTTTGTAAACTTTATCAAAATCAGTAACCGAAATTTGCACATCTTGATCTTGGAATTTGTCATAAATATCTAACACAACTTTTTTATCAATAGTAGATTTATAGATAAATTTTTGGGCTTTAACATCCCAAATAAATGAGCCATTAGCACCAATGAAATAATCAACTGGTGCTAATTGTTCTAAAAAATCACCTATTGTTGCAAATTCTCGTGCCGTAGCAACAACACTGACTACATTATTATCTTTAAGTTCTTGAAACATTTTTTTAATTTTGTCAGGAAACACAATATCACCATTAGGCAATAATGTTCCATCAATGTCAAAAGCCGCAACTTTAATAATTTCTTTTAAATTTTTCATATACACCTCTTTAAAAATACTTTTTTAGGATAAAACACTTGTTCTTTAACTAAGCCTACAGCACAAATCTCGTTTGTGGTAGGATTTAAGATAAAAATTTCACTCTTATTTTCTAAATTTACTTTAAAACTAGCTCCATTTAATAAAAGTTTTAATTCTGGTTCATTCGCATCATAAATTGGTAAATTAAATAATTCATCATTTTTCACTTGCTCATATTCATTTGGATGCAAATTATTTAGCTGAATTTTGCCAATGCTAAGCCGTTTTAATTCACTCATAACACATGTTGTATTTAATAAACTTGCAATATCACAAAGTAAAGTGCGGATATATGTGCCATGTGAAACATCAGCAAGTATTTCAAATTCACAGTTCTCTTTTGAATATGAAAGTATTTTAAGCTCATTAATATTAATTTGTTGGGGTTTCAATGTTATTTCTTTATTTTCCCTTGCATATTCATAAGCTTTTTTGCCATTTATTTTTTTAGCACTATAAACAGGCGGAATTTGGCTTGTAAATTTACTTACTTTGTTTATTGCTTTAATTAAATCTTCTTCGCTAATATTTTTACTTGGCTTTTGAACTAAATTGCCGGTTATATCTAAAGTATTACTTTCTCAAAATAATTTTGCTTTTGCAATATACACTTTATCTTTATTTTGAATATATTCTAATAACCGTGTATCTTCATTAGTAGCTACAATCATTAAGCCGTGGGCTAATGGATCCAAAATACCTAAATGTCCAATTTTTTTGACATTTAATTCCTTTGCTAATTGTCTAATTCTTTTATTCGAATAATCACCTTTTGCTTTGTAAAATTTAAAAAACATATTTATCTATCTTTCTTGTTTTTATATTTTAACACATATTATTTTTTAAGTATGACACAAATATTTGGCAAAATTTCATTCTTGTGTTAAAATTTCTATATGATGGTAAAAAAGAATTCAAGGAAAAAACCCATAATTATTCTATCAGGGCCTAGCGGGGTAGGCAAAGGTACAATCGAAAGATTGTTATTTGAATTTGAAGAATTAAACCTTTCGCTTTCTTGTTCGGCAACAACAAGAAAGCGCCGCCCAGGTGAACTTGATGGAATTCATTACCATTTTATTGATGTTGATCAATTTCGTGATTTATTAAAAAGACGCAAGTTTGTCGAATTTTCATACCACTTAAATAACTACTACGGAACTTTAAATTCTGAATTAACAAAAATTCACGATAAAAACATGGTTCCCTTGTTAGAAATTGAAACTAATGGAGTAAAAAAAATTATTAATAAATTTGAAAAAGAGGAATGAAATTCAAAGTATAACTTAATAACTATTTTTATTTTACCTCCTTCAGTAAATGATTTAAAAAAACGTATTGTTAAACGTGGTTCAGAAAATAAAGATACTTTAAAATATCGTTTGAAAAAAGCTGAAATCGAACTTGCGGAAGCTAATATTTTTAAATATAAAGTGATTAATGATACACCAGAACGTGCCGCTAATGAAATTAAACAAATCTTATATTTAGAATTAGGTATTAAATAAAAACAAAAATTATGAAATTTATATTTGGTTTTAAACCAAGTATAAATTTCTTTTGCAATTTATGATTCCTAAATTAAAAATCTTTTCCTTAGTAGCTGGAGTTTACAAAGTAGTAAACTTAGACACAATGCACAGACAAAATATCAAAGCAGCTGGTAAATTAAGGTATTTAAATTTATCGCCAGTAGTTGGTGATTATGTCAAAATTTCAGGCGGTTTAATCACCGAAATTTTACCGCGTAAAAATTATTTGGTTCGCCCGAATATTGCTAATATTGACCAAATGATTATTTGTATGTCGGTATACGAGCCAGAATTTAGTTCTTTTTTGCTTGATAAATATTTAAGTATTTTAGAATTTAAAAATATTAAGCCAGTTATTTTTATTACTAAAGCGGATCTTGATATTCACAAAGCAAAAGAATGACAAATGCAATATCAACAAATGGGCTATGAAGTATATTTAATTGACAATACGCAAAAGATAGATAATTCTTATAAATTTATTTTTAAAGATAAATTTAGTGCTTTCATGGGCCAAAGCGGGGTTGGTAAAACCACAACTTTAAACAAGTTAACTAACCTTAATTTTGAAACCCAAAGTATTTCCAAGGCTTTAGGCAGAGGCAAGCATACTACAAGGCAAATTCAAATCATTAATTTTCAAGATGGCTTTTTAATTGATACTCCTGGTTTTTCTGCTTTAAAACTAGATTTAGATAAATATCAATTAGCCAAAAGCTTTGAATTATTTCAGTCTTTAGCTAAAACATGTAAATATCGCTCATGCTTACACGTTAATGAACCAGAAGATGGCTGTGCAATTAAACTAGCTGCTTTGCAGAAAATAATTCCTTTCTTTCGTTACCAAAATTATCTTAAATTACAAAACGAATTAACAAATCAAAAATAGGAGCTAAAATGCAAAAATATGTTACCCCAAGTTTATTAAATATAGAAATTGACCAAAGATTAAATATGGCTAATACTTTAATTAATAATGGTATTAAATGAATCCATTATGACATAATGGATGGAAAATTTGTACCTAATACTGCTATTTCAGTAGATGAAATTAAACAAATTAACCAGCAAGGTTTAAAACATTTTAAGGATGCTCATTTAATGGTTTTAAATCCTTATGATTATTTAGAACACCTCAAAGACCAAGTTGATATCTTCACCTTTCATTTTGAAGTAATTCAAAATGATCTAGATAAATTTCAAGCATTTTTAAATAAAAACAACCAAGAATTAAAAATTGGTTTAGCAATTAAACCAAATACTACTGTTGAGCAAATTAAACCATTTTTAAAAAAATTATCATTAGTTTTAGTTATGTCAGTAGAACCAGGTAAAGGTGGTCAGAAATTTATCGAAAGTTCTGTAGATAAAATTAAAGAATTACGTTTGTTAAGAATTCAACATTCTTATGATTATTTAATTCAAGTGGATGGGGGAATTAACTCAGAAACTGGTCCTTTATGTTTAAAAGCAGGAGCTGATGCTGTTGTAGCCGGTACTTATTTAGTAGCTATGCCAACTAGTGAACGTATTAATAGTATCTTAGGTAAATTTGCTAACAAAGAATAATGTAAATTTAATTTAAATTTCATTTGTAAATGTTATAATATTAGTAACTAAATCAAGATATATTTTTGAAAGAGTTGCGCTAGCAACTCTTTCTATTAAAAGGAGGTAACATGGATTATAAAAAAATCTTAACAGAGCAATTTGGAGAAGTTATTTTAGGTGCTAAAATCACAAATACATTTGGCCAAACATTAGAAGTGACCGTTGATTATAATGATTTAGATAAAGTTCAAGAAATATCCAAAGCAATCAGTGAGTATTTAGATACACAAAACTGATTTAGTGATAATTATTATCTTGAAGTTTTATCTAAAGGTGAAGCAATTGAGCTTGATTTTGCAAAATTGCCTAATTATATAAATCAAGATCTTAAAATCTTCTTAAAAAAACCTTTTGCCGATCATGATATTTTAATTGTAAAATTATTAGAAATTAATCAAGATATTCTGAAATTCCAATGAAACCAAAAAGGTAATATTCGTAAAATCCAAATTAACCTAAATCAAATTAATAAAATTGAAAAATATATAAAATTTTAAAGGAGATATTATGCCTAGAATTAAAAAAGATACTAAAGGAGCCCAAGTAAATAAAAGCCATCAAGGAGTTTTTTATGAACTTTTAAAAGTGAGTTCAGCACATAAAAAACTGCCATTTGAAGATATTGTGCAAATCTTCCAAACTGAAATTCAACGCGCGCTTAATAAATCATATGATCCAGATGCACAAATTGAGATCAGAGTAGATCATGAGAATTCAATTGCCAGAATTATTAATTTAAAAGGTAAAGTTATTGATGATCTTACTAATTCAAATTTTGAACAAGATGAAGATAAAAATATTTACTTTATTGATTTTTTGCTTTCGCAAGTTCCTGAAGACAAACGTGCTAATTATCAACCAGGTAGTGAAATAGAAATTGAATTTAAGTTTGATGATCTCGGAGAAAGATCACGTAAAGCTATTTTAAGTGGTTTTAAACAAGAATCTCGTTTATTAGAAAGATCACGCGTAAAAGAATTATTTGGCAATAAAATTGGTGAAAAATTCTTTGCTAAAGTTAATACCACTTTAAAACATGAATACGATATTGATATCTTCTACAATAATGAAGCATTTCGTGCTTTATTACCAAAGAAAAAAACACCACCACGTAAAACTTTAAACCCTGGAGCTGATATCAGAGTTATCTTAGAAAAAGTTAACTTAGAAAAAACTGCTACTCCGCTTGAAGTAACTATGCTTGATAAAAATGAAATTAAAGACACTTTAACTAAAGCAATTGTTGAAATACAACGTGGTGATCTAGAAATTGTTAGAATCAGAAGAAAATACGGAATTAGATCAAAAGTAGCCGTGCGTGTAAATCCAGAACGTAAGTTTGATTTTGATATTATTGGTTCAATCTTTGGGCAAAATGCCCAAAGAATCAATGATGCTTCAAAGGCAATTGGTGAATCAATTGACATTATTCGTTATTCAAATAATAAAAAAGAATTTATTTCTAATTCGCTTTCGCCTGTTGTCCCAGTTGATATTTTAGTAACCAAGGATCATAGGGCAGCATTTGCAATTGTTAAAGATGAAGATATAACTAGAGCAATTGGTAAAGATGGAATTAATATTGAATTAGCCTCAAAATTAACCGGTATTAAAATTAAAGTAAAAAGTATTCAACAAGCCAACGAACTTAATTTACCATATAATAAAGAAAAACTTAAAGAAACACAATCAAATAAATTATTAGATAAACAATTATTTAAAGCAACAAAGCCAAAACTTGGCAAACGTTCACAAGCTCAAGAATTATTGGATGTTAAAGAAATGAAACTTGCCTTGAGTAATTTTAGTGATGATTTACAATCATTTATTGATAATACTCTAAACACCCCCGAACAAGATAAAACTACCAGAAAAACAAAAACTCAAAGCCCTAAAAACGATGATATCAACAATCTGTTTTATAATCTAACTAATGAAATGAAAGATTCAGACCAAAGTATTGAGTCATATGAAGATTTAATGGCTACGAGCGATGAGGAGCAATGAGAGTACATTTTCAACCCTTCATTTGCAGATGAAAATGAAGTTTTTGATGATGAAAATTTTGAAAATAATGAATCAAAAACAAGTGGAGAACCTGTTAATGAAAATCCTAAAAAAGCAAAAAACCTTGTGCAAGTTTATAAAGGAATTAAAGATTTCAAAGTTGATAGTGATTTAGCTAGTTATGGATTATCTGAAAATCTTGACTTTGGTGATTTAGAAGATGAAAATTGATAAAATATTAACGAGAAAATGTATTGCAACAAATCAAATTCTTCCAGTACAAGATCTTGTAAGATTTGATTATCAAAAAAGCACTAATACGCTTGTAATTGATTGAAATAAAAATCTTAAGGGACGAGGCTGCTATTTCCTTCCAACGCAAGAAAATTGGAAATTAATTATCAAAAAAAGAGCCTTTAATCGCTCTTTAAGGTCTAACATATCAATGGATCAATATCAAGTTTTAGAAACACAGTTAAAGGAGTTAATATGAGCAAAAAACAAACCAGAATAAGTAATGTTAGTGACATTAAAGAACAATTACAAAATACAAAAACTGAGCTTAAAGATGGTGTTTTTGTATTTACCGGAAAAATGTCAATTATAGACTTTGCCCAAAGTACCAAGCTTAATGCTAATGATATTATTAAAAAATTCTTCCTAAAAGGTAAAATGTATAATTTAAACCAAATCCTTGATGAAGATGAAATTGCTGAATTGTGTATTGACAATGGCTTTGACTTCCAAAAAGCAACTAATATCGATGGAACTAATTTCCTTGATGAAGTATTATTTCAAGATCACCAAGATGATCTTGAAAAAAGATACCCAATTATTACCATCATGGGCCATGTTGACCATGGTAAAACAACATTAATTGATAAAATTAGAAATTCAAATATTGTTTCTACTGAATCTAGTGGTATTACCCAGCATACTGGTGCTTACCAAATTTCACATAAAAATAGCAAAATAACCTTTTTAGATACTCCTGGTCATGAAGCTTTTACCAAGATGAGAGCAAGGGGTGCCAAAGTAACTGATATTATTATTTTAGTTGTAGCAGCTGATGATGGAGTAATGCACCAGACCAAAGAAGCTATAGTTCATGCAAAAGCCGCAAATGTTCCAATCATTGTCTTTGTTAACAAAATGGATAAACCTAATAAAGATTTAGATCGTTTAAAAGGTGAGTTAGCTGAAAATGATGTAGTAATCGAAGAATATGGTGGGGATACCCAAATTGTCTATGGATCGGCTTTAAATGGAGATGGAATCACTGATTTATTTGATGCAATTATGCTCTTAGCTGATATTATGGATTTAAAAGCTAATCCAAATCGTTATCCAATTGGAACTATTATTGAATCAAGAATTGATAAAGGTTCAGGTGTTGTTTCAACTATTATTGTTGAAAATGGAACCTTAATCAAAGGAGACTTCATCGTTGCTGGTTCAAAATACGGAAGAATTCGAACTTTAGCAGATGCTCAAGGCGAACCACTTGATAAAGTAGTTCCTGGTTCTCCGGCTATTATTACAGGTCTAAATTATGCTCCTGATGCTGGTGATAAATTTGTCGGTTTTAACGATGAAAAATTTGCCAAGAAGCTAGCCAACGAAAAAGCCTTCGCTGATAAAATGAACTTTTTACATGATAAAAGCATAGCAGCCACCAATGCCGAAGGTAAAAAAGTTATTAACATTTTAATTAAAAGTGATGTGCACGGAACTGCCGAAGCTTTAAAAGGGCAAGTTAACTCACTTGAAAATGATGATGCCATTATTAAAGTTATTTCAGCAAGTGCTGGGCACGTTAATGGAAATGACCTTTTACTTGCCCAAGCCTCAAATGCAATTATTTTTGTCTTTAACTTAAAAACCCCAACCACAGTAAAGCAAAATGCTGCTTCGCAAGGGATTAGTTTAATTGAACATAATGTTATTTACAAAATTATTGAAGATTGCCAAAGTTTATTAGAAGGACAAAGAGCTCCAATTTATGAAGAACGTAAAATTGCTAGTGCTCACATTATTAAAGTCTTTTACTATTCAAAAGTGGGGCATATTGCCGGTTGTTTAGTAGACTCAGGTACAGTAAAAATGAATGCAAAAGTTAAAGTATACCGCAAGGGTAATTTAATTCACGAAGGAGTAATTGAGAGTTTACGCCGTGAATTAAATGATGTTAAAGAAGTAATTAAAGGAAAAGATTTTGGTACTCATATTAAAAATTTCAATGACATTGCAGAAGATGATGTGCTTGAATTTTTTGAAGACGTACGTATTAATTAAGACATAAAATGAATTTAGAAAAATATATTAAAGATGTTCCAAATTTCCCAAAACCAGGCATTATTTTTAAAGATGTAGCCCCTTTATTAGCAAATGCTAACGCTTTTAAAGCAAGCATCGATTTAATGGCTAGTTATCTTGATGATGTTAATGTAGTTATCTCGCCTGATGCTCGCGGTTTTTTATTTGGAACCCCCGCTGCATATGCTGCAAATAAACCATTTTTAATGGTCCGTAAACCAAATAAATTACCCGGTGAAGTGATTTCCCAAAAGTATGATTTAGAATATGGACAAAATACATTACAAATTCAAGCCAACCTCATAAAACCAGGCCAAAAAATCGCAATTATTGACGATGTTTTAGCAACTGGTGGAACCATTGATGCAATGATTAAATTAGTTGAATCACAAGGAGCAAGCGTTACTAAAATTGTTGTTTTAATTGAATTAACAAATCTTAAAGCATCTCAAAATTTTGATTCAAGTATTAAACTTTACTCATTAATTAAAGCTTAGCAAAAACCTGCCTTAAAGGCAGGTTTTATCTTATTCTTGGGATTTGGTTGGATATTTTAAAGTATATGAAGCACTAATATTGGTATCTAGGGTGTTTAAATAACTTAAATCATCTTCTTTAGCTTCATTAATAATGGCTCTAAGTTTTGAAGAAAATAAGATGGTATTTTTTTCATGATCAAAACTAAGTTCAATTGAACTAGGAATAACCATAGATGAACTTGATGAACCATAATAACTAAATACTTTAGTGTAAAAACTTATTTTTTCAGCAGCATTTGCTTTAACATTATTATAAGCTGCTTCAAAATCAGCTAAAGTAGGATATTCACTTTTTAACACATCTTCTTTTAATAACACTTCTTTAATAAACATACCTTGGCTATATGAAACTTCATCATAAGGTTTAAAACCGTTCAATTTATAAATATATTCAACTTGGGTATTTAACGTTTTACTACCTTTTGGATTTAAGATGAGTTTTAAATATAAAGTACCAGTTAAATCATTAGCATATGAATAAAATGATAAATTATATTTATCTTGATAGAAATTAAGTAAGCGACCTTTAGCATGATTTAAACCAAATAATTTCTCTTGGTTTAAATCACTAGTAATTAATTGTTTTTTTAGAATCAATTGATTGGCCCAAAAGTTTGTATCTCCTCGTGGGGTATTAACAGAGGATTGTAAATACATTGGACTACTTGCATACTTACTAGCATAAACAATTGTTTTATCAAAGTTACCAACCTCTAATTTAAATTGCCCTAATTCTTCTTTTAACAAAGTAACTTGATCATTATATGTTACTTGTTTAAAAACCTTAGCATCTTTCAGTTTTGTGGCTAAGAGCGGTATTGAACTAAATAGCACAAATAGTCCTGATCCAAATAATATTACTTTACGATAATTTAATTTTGCCATCTTATACTCCTAATAATCTTTGATTAATATTTTCAATTAATTCATTAATTCCTTTGTGTTTTTCAGCTGAAACAATGAAATAAGTAAAGTTACCATATTCTAAGTTAACTTGCTTAATTGATTTAAGCAAGTTTTGATAATCCTTTTGTCTTAGTTTATCACTTTTAGTATAAACAAGCACAAAAGGCATATTAATATTTAATAAATATTTAATTACTTGTGCATCATTTTTTAAAATTCCATGGCGCGAATCAATTAATAAATAAACACATTTTAAATTTTCCCTAGTTTCTAAATAATTCTCCACCATTAGCATCATTTGTTTTGATTGCTCAATTGAAATTTTAGCATAGCCATATCCAGGTAAATCCACAAGCACAGCCCCGTGATTATTTTCAAAAAAATTAATTAATTGTGTGCGACCTGGAGTTTTAGACACCCTAGCCATCTTTTTATTAAAAACAATTGCATTAATTAAACTACTTTTACCTACATTAGAGCGGCCCCAAAAAGCTATTTCATAGTTTTGATGCTCATAATAATTACTAGGATTTGTTGCTGATTTAACAAATTTAAACATTTTGCTCCTTAATTAATTTTAGTTCACTTGATGAATATTTTATGTATTCATGATCTGGAATAATTAAAATTGTTTCTAATTCTGGGTTAATAGATTTATTTTGACTGGCTAATTCAATTTCATAATTATAGTCTAAATTTTGCCTAGCTGATCTAATTAAATATTTAATTCCCAAATCTTGGGCAAGTTGTGCACTTAAGATTTGGGGATACGGGTTTAAAACAACTAAATTTTTAAATTCTTTAGTTTGGGATTTAATATAGTTAATATTCTTTATTATATCATTTTTCTCTTTTTTTGGATTTTGAGCAACTAAAAGAAATACTTGATCAAAAAGCTTTAAAGCTTTTTGTAGTATTTCTTTATGTCCTTGATGAAAAGGATCAAAACTACCAGCATATAATGCTTTTTTAACTCCCATTTTATTTACTATAAATTTTTAAAGCATTTTGTGCAATAACTAATTCTTCATTAGTCCTAATTACATAAATTGGAATTTGACTTGATTTTGTTGAAATTAAGGCAAAATCTTCAATATTTCCATTATTTGCCTTGCTACATAATTCTAAGGTTTTAAAATGTAATTTATTAATAATTTTCTCACGAATCATAGCCACATTCTCACCAATTCCAGCTGTAAAAACTATGCTATCAATGCTACCACCAAGTTTATTGAAGTAAATAGCACAATAATCCGCAATTTTTTGAGCATATAAATCAAGTGCAAAAATTGCATCTGGATTACCTTGCTCGGCAGCAGATCTAATATCACGCATATCACTTGAAACTCCGGATACTCCTAAAAGACCTGATTCTTTATTTAAAATATTGGTAAATGTATCAATACAAATTCCTTTTGATTTCATCACATATTGGTGAATTGAAGGATCAATATCACCGCTACGAGTTCCCATCATAATACCAGCTAGCGGAGTAAGTCCCATGCTGGTATCAAAGGATTGTGAATCTTTAATTGCACATAAACTTGCACCATTACCAAGGTGCAAGTTAATAAAAGTCACCTTTGATTTACCTAAAATATCTTGTAATTTTTGGGTAATATATTCATGGCTAATTCCATGAGCACCATATTTTTTAATATTTAATTCTTTTGCTAATTCTTTTTTAATTGGGTAAGTGTAATTCACTGGATCAATTGTGGTATGGAAGGCAGTATCAAAATCAGCTGATAGTTTTGCATTTGGAAAAATATCTTTAAAAGCATAAATAGCTTGCAAAGCACCAGGGTTATGTAATGGTGCATAGCTTGCATATTTATCAATAATTTTAATTAAATTTTCATCAACCTTAGCAGTTGTTTTAACTTCATCACCACCTTGCACAATCCGAAACCCAATAAACTCAATTTCGCTTTTATCTTTAATTAAATTAGCTTTTTGCATTAATTCATATAATAGTTCAACAGCCTTATGGTGATTTGGCATCTGTGCTTCTTTTTCAAATTTTTGACCATTATATTTCAAACTTAAATTACCTATAGGCAATGTGATTCTTTCAACTAATCCACTTGCAATCAAATCAAGTGAATCTTTATTAAATAAACTCATTTTAATTGAGCTACTTCCTGCATTAATAACTAAAACTTTTTGCATAATAATCTCCTTAAATGTAAAAAACCAAGATTTTGCAAAAATCTTGGTAAGAAAACTTTTTAAACTACTTTAATAAGTACTTCCTTAGAGTAATTTTCACCTCTAAGGTGGTCACGCTCAATATGAATAATTTCAATTTTTACGTTACCTTGGGTATGTTCACCATGTTTTTGACCACGGCGAAAACCTTTGATTAATCCTTCTAATTCTTCTAATGTATTTGATTTGGCAACAATTTCACCATTTGATAATAGTCTAGCCTTATATTTATACATAATTAACCTCCATATATCTATTAATATTATAGCATTTTTGTGCTAAGTTAGGTAAAAAATCTTATAAGATCTAATTTTTGGTTTGAATAATAATTTTCTTTGATTTTGTTATAATATTATACATTAATAAATATTGAATATAAAGGAGTATAATTTAACTATGAAATTTAAGAAATTAATTAAAAAAATCTCTGTTTTTTCACTCTTATCAATTACTACAGTTGCAGCATCATGTAGTTTTACTGAAAATCTTTTAACTGGAATTGGTTCAATTGCAGGTATTTTTAAAGATAAAAAAGATGATAAAGAACCAGCAGATCCCGGCACTGGTAACCAAAGAGAAATTACAGGGCCCCAAGAACCAAAACAAAGTGATCCAATTGAAATAAGCATCATTGGAACGCCACCTAAAAAAGATGAGGAACAAGATCCAAACCAAGGCAATGTACAAAATCCACCGCAAGATATAAATCCAGATAATGGTCAAACGCAAAAAGAAACACCAAATCAACAACCAAAAAAAGAAATTTATACAAATAAAGTACAAAACTTTTTACCAATTTCTGAGCAAGAAGTCGGATTTATTGGTACTTTAACACCTCAAGAAAAAGAGCAAGAACTCAAAAGACTTAATTCTACTTTATATACTTCACTTGATCAAGTACAAGTTAAAATGCGTAATAATGAACCATATTTAGAATATGTAGACCCTGAAATTGGTTTAATTTTCAGAGATTTTAGTTACCAAGCAAATGGAGAAACTAAATATTTACTTGGTAAAGAAGGATTATTGCAATTAGTCCATGAATTTAAACGTAAAATTCCTTATGGGCCAGAAATTCATGATCTGAAATCTATTTCAATTAATGATTTAGCAATTATTAATGAAAAAGTAAATGGACTTTATATGCCTAATTCACGGAGAATGTTTGTTAATGGTCTAAATGCTCAAGAAAAAGGCTTTGATACTTATCAAATTATTGGTAATTTAATGCCAACAATTTTCCATGAATATATGCACCACTGAGTTACAGTGTATGCTGAGACAGGATTAATTGAAGATCCTAAAGCACAAGTGACTGAAGCTAAATCTAAAGATATTAATAAACGTCAGTTAACTGAAGTTTATTATAACCCAGGAACTACCCAAGAAAATGTTGATCATTCACATGGAGCAAGACAATTTTGAAACTCATATTTTACCGCTAATTTTTATAGTTTATTAAATTATGATGTTACGAAAAAAACCTATATTGAAGATGAAGTCTTAGAAAAACTAGGCGTTAATTCTCGTGTTAAAGAAACTTTAATCTACAGTAATTTATCATTGAATGATATTTGACGCTTAGCTAATGAACTAACTACTCCTGCTCATTTAGTTGGTAATGATAATATTAGCCAGGTAATGAGTGTTAGTCCAAGTGGTTTATTCAAAACAACTAAATCAAGAATTAAATACAACTTTTCTTTAACTGAATTAGTGCCACGTGAATATACTAAATATGCCTATGAATCATATTTTTCAATTGATGAAGAAAATGAAAGTTATGATAATGAGGCCGCCAGAAAAAGCACCATTAACTGATTTGGATCAAGATACTTTACTAATTCAGAAGGTGAGTATCAAGGGATTAGAACCTTTTCACCTTCTGGTAATGCCGAGGATTGATCATATACATATTTAAATAACTTTGATTCATTACGTCGCCAAGGTTGATTCCAAAATGGTGAAGGTCATAATAAATATGATAATAGTCCTAAGTTTAATGCCACTGTTTTACCAAACTCAGTCTTTGATATCAATAAATATCGTGTCGTTGAGAAAACAAAGCAAAAACAAGAAAGAGTTCAAACAATCTTTGGACACACTCAAACAGTTACTCGAACCGTTGAAGTACCTGGAGAATTACCTGAAGCTAAAACTAAAAATCGCTCAGTTGATTTTTACAAAGTATTTTTAGAAACTATGGGATATGGCAAAACAATTAGTCAAATCTTTACCAAAAATGAATTAAGAAATAACGATAGAGGTATTGAAAATACTAATACTAGTTATCCAACCTTAATAAAATTCTCTGGTTATTTGGCAGAAAATACTAAAGCAACAGGATTAGTTTTAAAAGATCAAACTGGCAAAATTTATGAACAAAGCTTATTTGAGACTACTAAAACATTCAATTTCTTTGGTCATAAAGATATTGACGAAGGTGCAAAAATGTCCGAAGATGGTCAAAATCCTTCAACAAATCGCCAAAAACAAATTCAAAATCGTTTATATCCTGCTGATGCAGGATATAGCCAAAACTTTGTGAGTTATATCACCAAAAACTTCATGGATGTTAAAGATAATTCAACAATTCATTTATGGTATGATACCAATCAAGATGGCAAAGCAACTGATGATGAATTACTAACATATAATATTACCTTACCAACTCAAAGAGCTGTTTCAACCCAAAGATCAACTAATGTAACAACCAGCAACTTTGAAAAATTTATTATTGAGAATAACAATAACCAAGCAACGATAAGAAAGCTTAAACCATAATGTCATGAGATTTTAATGATATTAAAGTGGGCTCAATTGTAAATGTGCAAGCTTACAAACATAATGGATTTTTATACCGCCAGTGAACTAATGCTAAAATCTTATTTCATAACCCCCGCCATATTGTTTTATCTTTAAAAGGTGCAAGGGTTATTGAAAATATTAAAGGTCGCAAGGGATGATCATATAAAGATGATGCTTTATGATTCATCCCAAAAGCAAGTTTTTATAATTCAATTATGATGTTTCGTGATGGAGCAAAATGTTATTATATTAATTTAGCTTCGTACCCAATTTATGAAGATAATACCATTAAATTTATTGATTATGATTTGGATATTAAACATTATCCAAATAAAGAATTGCAAATTGTAGATAAAGAAGAATTTGAAGAAAATGCCCGTAAGTTCAATTATGGTCCATTAATCAAAGAAGCAATTTTAAACGAAATTCAAAACATCATTTGAATGTATAATAACGATTCATATTTCTTTAGTAGCAATATCATTGATTATTATCTAGATATCATGTTTAAAGATAAATTATTAACCCAAA
Source organism: Mycoplasma sp. 10961 (assembly GCF_055523525.1). Classification (NCBI taxonomy): domain Bacteria; kingdom Bacillati; phylum Mycoplasmatota; class Mollicutes; order Mycoplasmatales; family Mycoplasmataceae; genus Mycoplasma; species Mycoplasma sp. 10961. Next base: position 153,729 of record NZ_JBVFVD010000001.1, on the reverse strand, counting down.
AGCAATATAATGAATATAAGCATAATAAAGAACACAGTTATTTTGAAGAGTCACAAATGTTGCAAGTATTGCGAAATTATAAGAAAAAAACTTTTCCAAAATAAAACAGATCAAAGTAATTTGATCTGTTTTTAAATATAATAACCAGCTTCTACTAATAGATTTTTATATAATGCCCTTAAATTCATATCTAAATTATAATCAACTAATAATAAATATTTTTTTAAATTATGATATGAAGCCCAAATTGCATTCAAATATTCCACGCTCATTAGTTTTCGAGGATTACAATGCTTTTTACACACAAAACCAGCTTCATAAAAGTCAAATGAAACTAAATTGCGGTTTTCTCCACATTCTCAACATGATTCAAAACTGGGATTTATTCCAAAATAATATAAACTTTGAGCATAAAAAAACGTCAAAATCTTGAGAGTACACCCTTTAGTTAAATAATCAAATACTTTTAAATATAAATCATATAAATGGTTTACTTCTCTAATATACATTAAAACTTTTTTGATTTTTTTAAAAAAATACACTCTTTGCACCTGCGTAAGATCATACATTTTTAATAAATATGCTTTTTTTAACCGCCCAGTTTTTCCTTTTAATCTTGCCGAAAAATATTCAATTTCTACAAGGCTACCAAGTTGTAAATTAGCACGATTTTTCGATAAAGGCTTATCAATACCACTAGCTACTAGTCTTAAAACCCCGTAGTTAGTAAAAAAACTAACTACGTGGTTATTATCATTACGTAATTCAATTTCTAATACAATTGCTTTAGCCACAATATTTGCCATAAAAAGTCTCCTAATAATCAACAATATTATTTGTTAAATTATAATTATAATTTATAATATAAAAATATAAATAATAAGTTTTTATTTTATAAATTATACAAAGGGGATTTATGAACATAAATCAAGTCAAAGAACTATTTATTAACATCTTAACCTCCACACCAGGAATTAAGGAAATTCATCCAGTTTCCAAAACCATGAATGTGGTGGCACAAGTTAATTATGAAGATTTAATTGAAGTTTTTCAATTAGATAATATTTGAAGTTTCAAAGCTTCAATCTCAATTTTAGCTGGGGTGCAAGCCAATGAATTAATTATGGAGATAAACCAAAAACTTAGTTATGAATTTAAATTAACAAAACAAAAACTGAAAAACTTAACAATTACTATTAAAGGAGTAATTTATGAATAAACCAATTTTTCTTGATTCACTAACTTTTGCCAATATGATGATTTCAGGAGCCTATTCATTACAAAATTCAAAAAATAAAATTGATGCATTAAATGTCTTTCCAGTACCTGATGGTGATACTGGAACCAACATGTCTTCCACTTTTAGTTCAATTGTTTCAAAACTTAAAACAGTTGATGCAACTACACCTATTTCAGAAGCAACAAAATTAGTCTCAACAGCCATGATTTATGAAGCTCGTGGTAATTCAGGAGTTATTTTAAGCCAAATCTTTAAGGGTTTTGCATTAGGCTCTGAAGGCAAAGATTCTTTAAGTTTACCTGAATTTTTAAAGGCCCTGCAAGCAGCTGTTGAAAGAGCTTATAAATCAGTTTTTAAACCAGTTGAAGGAACTATCTTAACTGTGATTAGAGAAACCGTTGAAGCAATTGTTAAAGAATATCAAGATACTAGTGATCCAAATATTACCTTACAAGAAGTTTTTGGTAAATTATTAAAGTATTGCCGCCAAAGCTGCGATGAAACACCTAATAAACTTAAGATCTTACGTGAAGTTGGAGTAACAGATTCAGGGGGCGAAGGATTATACAAAATCTTTTGAGGCATTAATGAATATTTAAATAATCGCCCAGTTGAAATATCTTCACAAAATGAAGATATTTCAATCTTTGTTAGCGATAGTGAAGTTTATGAAGGTGAATTTGGATATTGTACTGAAGTTTTAATCCAATTAGATGATTGGCAAAACTTTGATAAAGATGCTTTAACTAAAGAAATAGAAAAATTAGCTAATTCTTTAGTAATTGTGACCGATGATGAAATTCTCAAAGTCCATGGTCATACAAAAGTACCTGGTGAATTTCTAACACTTTTACAAAAGTATGGTGAATTTATTAAAATTAAATCTGAAAACATGACCTTGCAAGCTAATAATTCAAAAGCAAATAGTGAAAAACTTCAAAATGCAAAAGAATCAGAAGATCGCCAAAAATGTGGGGTAGTTTCATGTAATGTTGGTCAAGGAATTATTGACAAAATGTATGAACTAGGAGCTAATTTTGTCGTGGAAGCTGGCGAAACCAAAAACCCATCAGCACAAGAAATTATTAATGCAATTGACAATGTTAATGCTGAAACAGTATTTGTTTTCCCAAATTCTTCAAATGCTATTTTAGTAGCCCAGCAAGCTGCCCAAGTTGTGGATGATAAAAATGTCATTGTGATTCCTACTAAAAGCCAAATTCAAGGTTTAAGTGCCATTATTAATTTTAGCCCTGAACTTGATTTTGAGGATAATAATGAATTAATTAGCGATGCAATTAACGATGTAGCCTGGGGAGAAATTACAGTTGCAGTTCGTAATACAACTATTAATGGTATTAATATTCAAAGTGGTAATTATTTATCAATTTTAAATGGTAAGATAATTGCAGCTAGCAAAACGGAAAAAGAAGCCTTAAGGATTTTAAGCACTAAAATGATTAAAGGATCAAGTGAAATAATCAGTATTTATTATGGTGAAGATGGCTCAGCTACTAGTTCCCAAGATTTAGCTAATTATTTAGAAACGCGGTACGAAATTGACGTGCAAATTACCGAAGGAAATCAACCTAATTATCACTATTTAATAGGAGTTGAATAAGATGAAACATATTGTAATTGATATTAATGGCTTAGATCATGGACCACAAGCCTATTTTGAAGCTTGCCAAGAATTTTTGATAAATCACCAAGATTTAAAACTCACTTTAATTGGTGATTTATCTAAGTTATCAATTAAAGAAATTAATCCGCAAATATCTTTAATTGATAATAACCATAAAAATAGTGATCCAAAAAACCTGAGGCAAAATTTAAAAGAACCAACATCCATGAACCAGGCTATTACAATGCTGCAAGAAAACCAGGCTCAAGGCATTATCTCAGGTGGTGAAAGTGGCAATTATATTACGGCATTAACCTTTAAAGTTGGTCGCTTACCTGAAATTGATCGCCCCGCCTTTATGCCAATACTCAGCGCTTTAAATCAGCGTAAAATCTTATTTTTAGATGTTGGTGCTAATTTACAAGTTAAACCTGAATACTTGCACCAATGAGCTAAATTAGCACAAATTTTTAGCCAAAAAATGTTTCAGGTCAAAAATCCTCAAATCACCTTATTAAATATCGGTACTGAGGATTATAAAGGATTTGAAACAACGATCCAAGCAGCAAAATTGCTGCAAGAGGATCCTGAGCTAAATTACATTGGTTTTAGCGAACCAAGAGATTTATTAAAAGGCAATTACGACATAGCCATCATTGATGGCTATGGTGGGAATTTAATCCTAAAAAGTTTTGAAGGAGCGATTTTATCCTTCAAAGATGCAATTAAAGAAGGAGCTTTAAAAAGGCTCAGAACTAAACTTGGTGCATTATTATTAAAACCAGTTTTCAAAGATATTATGAAAAAATTAGATTATCGTAATTCTGGAGCAGCTTGAATCATAGGCTTACAAAAACCCGCTTTGAAAATCCATGGTTCAAGTGATAAAATTGCCATTTTATATGCACTAGACCAAATGTACCAAGCAATTGATAATAATTTAATCAACGAATTCAAAGGAGAAACTAATGCAAACTAACAATCAAGAATACCAAATTAAACTAGAAAAATTTTTAGAAACAATTAATATTAAACCAGCTGATATAACTTTATATATTAAAGCTACAACCCATAAATCATTTAGCAACCAAGATGATCAACCTAGTGATGTCAACTATGAAAACTTAGAATTCTTAGGAGATTCAACTTTAGGTTTTGTAGTCTCATCATACATTTTAAAAACAAATCCAAAAATTAGCCAAGGATTATTAACTCGTTACCGTGCTGTAATTGTTGAAACTAAGATGCTATCAATGATTAGCCAAAAACTAGGTTTACCAGAATTATTACGTACAGGTCCTGGTAAAATGCACCAAGATGTAATTAATTCACCAAAGGTTCAAGCCGATGTGCTTGAAGCTTTAATTGGTGCAATTTACCTAGACCATGGTCTTAGCGATGCTATCATGTTTATTAAAAAATTCATTTTAGTTGAAGTAAAGGATAAAAACCTAATTAATTTAACTGATTTAAAAGATCCAAAAACTAAATTGCAAGAATTATTCCAAAGTATGAGTAAAGAAAATGTGACTTACCAAACTCAAGAATTAGGACATCAAGAATTTGAAGCTAAAGCAATTCATGAAAAAAATGTTTATGGATCAGGAAAAGGAAGATCAAAAAAAGAAGCAGAAAGCCAAGCAGCCCAAGCTGCTTTAGAAAAATTGCAAAAATTAAAAGGTTAATTACAAATGAAATTAATTAAATTAGAAGCCCATGGCTTTAAATCATTTGCGGACCCAGTAGTGCTCCGTTTTGACGGAGGAATTGTTGGTATTGTTGGACCTAATGGTTCAGGAAAAAGCAATATCAATGATGCTATTAGGTGAGTTTTAGGAGAACAAAGTTCCAAAGAACTCCGTGGCGATTCCATGGCTGATGTTATTTTCGCTGGCTCTAAAACAGCCCAGCCCATGAACAAAGCCCAAGTAACCTTAACTTTTGATAATAAAGAAAGATTAAGTTCTATTGATGCTGATACTATCAGCATCTCTCGGGTAATTGAAAGGGATAAAGGCATTAATGAATATTACATCAATGGCGAAAAAGCCCGTTTAAAAGAAATTAAGATGCTAGCCATGGAAACTGGAATTGGGAAAAGCTCTTTAGCAATTATTTCCCAAGGAACAGTTTCAGATATTGCCCAATCTTCAGATGAACAACGACGTAAAATCTTTGAAGAAGCTGCGGGAGTTTCAAAATACAAATTCCGTAAAGAAGAATCATTAAAAAAATTAGATCAAGCTCAACAATCTTTAAAAATTATCCAAGCAAAATTATCTGAAATGCAAAAACGTCTTGAAGGTTTGAAAATACAAGCTGAAAAAGCTTATAAATATAAAGAACTAAGTAAAGTACTCCAAGAAATTGAAGTGCCATATTTAGCTTTTAATATTGATAAAAACCAAAATCTTGTTGATACTCTCTCGCAAGAACTTGAAGGTTTTGAAGAAACTGAAAGTTCTTATAAACAAGATATCAAAGATCTTGAAACACAAAATACTAGTAAATCAGAACTTTTAAAAGATTTAAAAACTAAAATTGCTCAATATTCTAATATTAAAGAAACCTTAAAAGTTCGTATTGATGGGTTAGAATCTAGTATTCAAGAAGCAAAAACTAAACGTAAATTATTAGCTCAGGGTACTTTAGCTACAGATGCCAAAGAACAAAAAGCAGCTATTATATCTGAAGTTCAAGAATTAGAAAATAACCTTAATTCTTTTAAACAAACCTATGATGAAATTTTTAAGACAAAATTAGACTTAGATACAAAGATATCAAAGTTAACTCAAGAGATTAATGAGTTAACTTTGAAATACAAAGCTAAAGAATCACGTAATGCAGAATTAAAAGCTCAATTAAACCACCTTAAAACCATCTTAAAATCACGCAACAACCTCTTCCAAGGTACTAAGACCATTTTAGAAAATAAATCGTTTTTTAAAGGTTTAAAGGGCATTGTCGGCGATTTAATTAAATCCCCTAGTGAATACACAGTTGCTTTAGAAACAATTTTAAAACCTTCCTTACAACATTTAGTTGTAGACAATAATGATACAGCGATAAAAGCCATTGATTTTTTGAAAAAAAACAATGGCGGTAGAGCTACTTTTATCCCTCTTGCTACAATTGATGCAAAACATGTGCGAGATGATTATTTATTTGCTTTAAAAAACCAAAAAGGTTATATTGATTTGGCAAGCAATTTAACTATTGTGGATCAGCAATACCAAAAACTTAATAATTTTTTATTAGGTAATGTAATTGTAGCTAAGGATATTGAATCAGCTACATTTATCTCAAAAATAACTGAAAAAAAATATCCAGTAGTTTCATTACAAGGAGATTTAGTTAGAGTCGGCGGAATCTTAGTGGGAGGAAGCAAGGAACAAAGTGATCATACCTTTGGTTTAGAAGATAAAATTAAAACTTTGCAAGATGAACATGATGGTAACCAACTTATTAATCAAAAGCTTGCTTTTGATTTACAAACCTTAAATGATAATTTAAGGTCAATGCAAAATAACATGCAGTTTAATATAACTCAGCTTAATTCCTTGCAATACCAAATTAAAGAAAAACAAAACCAAATTGATAAACTAAAAAGTAAACTGTCAATTACTGATTTAGAACTTAAGGATAATAGTTTTGAAGCTTTAAACCAAGCTCAAACTAATATTCTTAAGTTACAACAAGAAATCAGCCAAAATGAATATAACTTACAAATTGCGCTGCAAGAAAAAGATTCAATATCAACAGATATTGAATCTAATAACCAAAAAATAAAAGAATTACATAGTTTGTTAGAAAAATTATGAGATTCTTTTAAGAAAAAAAATAACAATTTAACAAATGCAAAAAACCAATTAGCAATCGATTTACAAAGACTTAATGAACATTACAATATGACCTTAGATTATGCTAAAAACAATTTTGACCTCTCTTTAGCTGCTAATGCAGCTAAAGAGAGTATCGATAGTTTAAGGAGCGATATAAAAGCTTTAGGTAATGTTAATTTAGATTCAATTGCCGAGTATGAAGAATTAAATGAACGTTTTACTAAAGATTCAGCTACTGAACAAGAAATAATTGAGGCACGCAACCTATGTTTAGCGGCAATAACAGAATTAGATAAAAAAATCATTTTAAGACTTTCAAGCATCGTTAACGATGTTAACGATGAAATGCATAAAGTATTTTCTTCGTTATTTGGTGGAGGGACTGCAAAAGTTCAGTTCTTAGATCCAAATAACGTGCTTGAAAGTGGGATAAGTATTTATGCTCAGCCCCCTGGTAAAAAAGTTAAAAATCTCAAACTTTTCTCAGGTGGCGAAAAAGCATTAATTGCTATTTCCTTGCTCTTTGCAATTCTAAGAGCAAGGCCATTACCCTTATGTATCTTAGATGAAGTTGAAGCAGCTCTAGATGAGTCTAATGTTGTGCGCTACGCTCAATATTTACAAGAATTAAAGCATAAAACACAGTTTTTAGTTATAACCCATAGAACTGGCACTATGACGCGTGTTGATGCATTATTCGGAGCAACGATGCAACGGCGTGGTGTCACAAACTTTTTTAGTGTTGAACTTGCGCAAGCTAAGAAATTAATTGACCAAGAATAAAGAAAAATCAAAGCAATTAAGCTTTGATTTTTTTATTAAGAACTTGTTGTTTGAGATGTTCCAGCGCTACTTGCTTCACTAGATGATGAGCTAGACCCTCCCGCACCATTTGTTTGGGTTTGGGCAGAAGATGCATCACCTGTTGAACTAGTACTACTGTCTCCCCCAGTTGTAGTTTGCTCTTCTTGAGCTTTTACTTCTGGTTTAGGGTATACTTTGTAATCTAAGATCTTATTCTTAAGATCTGCTCAATCTTTGAGATGTTCGGTATTAACTACAGTATCTTTACCTTCTAATTTAGTTTTAAGTACTTTAAATAAGTTAGTAATTTCTGTTTTATAATGAGATTCTACTTCTACTTTTTCTCATCTATCAATATCTATTTTCAATAGATATTTAAGTAGTTTGTTATCTTTATTTAAACTATCAACTTGTTTTTGTTCTGTACCTTTAAAAGTGTCGTGTTTAGGAACTTTACCTAAGATAACTCTAAAGACATTATTAGGTTGATCTTCAGGTCTAATTTCTAATTCAACAGCTACTGGGTCATTATTGGTTGTTTGTGTTTCAGTATCACTGCTTGTATTTGATACAGCAGAAGTTTGTGGTGTTTCTTGCTTTTTATAATATTTTTTAACTTCTTTAATATTAAATGCCATTTTAGGTGAGATAATAGTTAACTTATCTTCATCTCGAAATTTAATTCAAAAGTCACTAACTTTTCAAGAAGTTAAATCATAATCATCTATAGTTACAGTTGCACCATTATTAACTTCAACAGTTTGTGGATTTGTTTGGGCGCCTGTAGAAGAACTACTTGTAGATTCTGTTTTTACTTTCTTTTCAACTAGAATGGTACCAGGAGTTTTGGTTAGGCCTCCGGCGGTTTGGTTTTGTTGGGCTACCTTGTATGGGTTGCTCTCACTTGGACCTCAAAAACCTACACGAAATATAGGCGTGTCCAGGTTTCCGGTAGTTTTTGTCTTTGCTTTCCACTCAACTGTCCCCGGGGAGTTGCTTAGGTTGTGTGTACCTTTTATGTATCAGGTGTCTAGTTCGTGCATATTTCCGCTCTTCATTTCCCTTGTGTTCTGTTTTGGTATCAACGTAATTTGCACGTATTTTGCTTCAGTCGGTTCAAACTCTGTCACTAGTTTGCCGGTGTCGTTTGTTAACCTTTTATGGAACTCAGCTCCTGTTTCCCACGCCGCTCTGGTTTGGTTTCAGTTGGGTATATTTACTTGCCCTTGTTTTTTTTCTGTGAACTTATTGTCATTATTAGCACCCAACCAGTCGCTTGCATGTTTGTGTGTTTGGTTGTTAACTTCGGTTCAAGTGGTCCCGTCCAAGCTTGTTTTTATTATCACTTTATCGGGTCACGTCCACCACCCATTTCCTCCAATTGTTGTTGGCATGTTCAGGTTGTTGTTTGTTAATTTCAGTTCTATCTGGACTTTAGATATTTCTAGTTTTTCCTCTTCTAACTCCCACGCCCACTGGTGGGTGAATTCCAGTCCTACTTTTTCGTACATGCTTCCGGGTTTTTGTTCGAGGTTCCCATTAAACTGCTCCCCCCCTTTGTTGAGGAAGTGCTTTTGTTTGTCGTATTCTTTTAAGTTTTTTACAGTTTCGTGCACCCCATCCTCGTGCACTCCTTTTATTCTTAGTGGTTTGTTGTTTCTTATGTTGTGGTTGCTTTTGCCTTCTTTTTCGCTATCACCCTCAACAGCGTATAGCCGGACGTTAGCTTTAGTGTTTGCTTGCGTATTTTGCCTTTTTGGTTTCCACTTTCTGACCAGTTGCTGTTGACTTTCCAATCAGCGTTCGTTGTTCTTGTGGCCTCTTTAGGTTGTGTTTCGTCGGTTGTTAGTCATTTTGTTGTATTTGGGGGGAACTCTCCTGGAAGGTATCTGAACAAATTGCCACCTTTTTGGCCCATCACAAATCATTGTTTAACAGCCGACATTTGGTCATTTTCGTTGACCAAATTATTTTTTTGGTATTTTGCGTCATCTGGAGCTTCTCCAAAGTACTCTTGAACTTTGCTCTTATTTTCCTCTACATATTTTGCACGTATTTCAGTTTCTTTTTCTGAATATTGGCTGATATCTGTGAAGTAAGTTTGCTCATTTAATGCTTTGGCAAATTCAGCTTCTTTTTCTTTTCTGAATTGGCTATTAGAACTAAAGTATCCTAGTTCTGATTTTAAAGTTTCAATTCCTTCTTTTAATCTAGTTTCTTCTTGAGTTAATTGAGTTTCAAAATTTGTTAACTCGGTAATTTCATCGGCATCAGAACTACGGGTAGTAACATAATTTAAAACTCTTGTTTTAAATTTATTACCAGTAGGTAATTTAGTTTCTAATGCAGTTTTTAATTTTGCATAAGCAGTATTTAAAGCATTTTTAAGAGTTTCTAACTCACTTTTAATATTTTGTAAGTTGGTTTGATCATTATTAGAATTTAACCCTAATTCAACTTCTAACTTACGTGGGTTACGTGAAGGAAGTTCACTAAGTAGAGTTCTTATTTCAGTTTTTAAAGCAGCAACTGCTTGATTACCAGTAGTTTCACCAGGTCTCTCAGGTTTAGGTGCTGCACCAGGAGCAGGGTCACCTGTTCCAACTTTATCTTTAGTTTGTCCTGCTTTTAATTGAGTAATTTTAGCACTTAATTTATCTAAATTACTTTTTTGGGTTGTTAATTGCCCTTTAGCTCCAGCACTAAGGCTATTGTAGTCACCTAGAGCTCTATTAACGCTAGCTTCATCGCCAGCGGTTACATTACTTTCAGTCTTAGCTAAAACTGTAGCATGTGTTTGTTTAAAAACATTAACTTCAGTAGCGGTTGGGTCAACTGGTTTAGGTTCTTGAGTTGTGCCACATGAAACGGCTACAAAAGGAACTAACACAGTACTTACGCTAAGTAAAGATAATAATTTCTTTTTCATAAGTTTCTCCTATAAAAATGTAATAATATTTTATTTGTATGTTGATTTAACTAAATAGTTAAAAACATACATTAATATTATAATACATATTTTAAAACTTAATATGGTTTTTATACTTGTTGACAAAAACCTTTTAAGGCTATGAGAAATATATAAAAAACATAAAAGCAAGGGAAATCCTTGCTTTTATGAGACTACTCTTATCATTAAAATTCAGTTAACTAGGCTATAATGTCCAATATTATGAATTTTATAAACCCCATTAACAGAATCAAAATATGAATGTTTTACTATTATGTTATTTAATATGAAAATACTTAAAATTCCCATAAATAATAAAACAATTAATAAATCACTAACTTTTAATTTAAAGACACGGTATTTCGTACGCTCTTCATATGGATCATAGCCCCTAGTTTCCATTGCATTAGCTAAATCTTCAGCTTTTTGAAATGATGATACAAACAATGGAATAATTAAAGTACTAAAGGCAATTATTTTATCTTTAGTATTACCATGTTTAAAATCAACTCCCCGGGAAGACTGTGCCTTAATAATCCGAAAAATTTCATTTACTAAGGTTGGAATAAACCTTAAAGCAATCGAAATAATCATTGCGATAATATGAGTTGGGATAAAAATAAATTTTAAAGGATATAATAAGCTTTCAATTGATTTGTTTAATAAAATTGGCCTAGTGGTATTAGTTAATAAACTAGTAACTAATACCATAACATATAACCGAAACACTAAGGTAATGATTCGATTAATAGAATTAATCGAAACCCCATATTGAATCTTAACATAATTACCATATGTTTTTATGTAATAATCAATGGTATCTTGGCCAACAACTTTAGCATTATAAAATTCACTTCACAAAATCTTTTTACCATCAATTTCTAAGTCTTTAGACCCAGATGTAAAGATCGGCCAAAAGTATGACACATAATAATTATTTTTATATACTGTTTCGTTATTAACAGTATATAAATTAACTACAAATAAAAAGATTGAAATGATTAAGGGCAGTTTTAAAGTTTTTAAAACTGGCCTGATACGTTTAGTAGTTACAATTGAAATAATTGTAATAAATGAAGCTAAAAGCAATAATTCAATAAAATTTGAAGCGATAAAAAGTAAAACAATAAATAAAATACTTAATAAAACTTTGATACGAGGGTCAATTTTATAGACAAACCCACTGCCAGGAATATAACGTCCAAATGCACTTTGTTGCATTAAATATCCTCCTTATCAAAAATACTTTGATTTAAATAATCAGCTAGTTCTTTTATATTCTTTACTTTTGGAACATCAATTCCTTTTGCTTTCAGCTCATAAATAAAAGCTAAAAGTTTGGGAGGTTCCAAATAATTTTCTTTAAGTAAATTAATATCATTTAAAACATCATAAGTTTGTCCATCAGCAACTATTTTTCCTTGGCGCAGCATAACAGTTCGCGTTGTTCGTTCTAACACACGATCTAAATCGTGTGTTACATTAATAATTGTTTTTCCTTTTTGGTGTAATTTGCTTAAAATATCTAAAATTTCAATTGTCCCAACTGGATCTAATCCTGCAGTTGGTTCATCAAAAACTAAGAAATCTGGGTTCATAGCTAAAACACCAGCAATAGCAACCCGGCGCTTTTGCCCACCAGATAATTCAAAAGGGCTTCGTTCTAAATATTCTTCCCCAAGGCCAACTTCCTCTAAACATTGTGCAGCTACTTGATATGCTTTTTCTTTAGGCATTCCAAAAGCAATAGGTGCAAAAGCAATATCTTCTTTAATAGTATTTTTAAATAATTGATATTCAGCAAATTGAAACACTATTCCAATTTTTTTTCGCAAATCTTTAAATTTAAACTTACTGGTTTTATCGCCATAAAACCAGTCTGTAATATTATTATTATCGTTTATATGCCAGTGCACATATCCATTAGTTGGTTTTAATAAACCATTAAAATGTTCAATTAATGTTGTCTTACCAGAGCCAGTTGATCCAATAATGCCAACATATTCACCATCATTAATTTTTAAAGAAACATCATTTAATGCTACAAATTCTCAAGGAGATTTTTTATTAAAAATTTGTATTACATTTTGAATTTTGATTTGCATATTTGATTAATCAATTCCTCTCTGTCGTATGTGGGTTCAATATTATGTAACAAACTACTTAATTTATAAATAAAAGGCGAATCAATTTTAGCAATTTCTAAAATTTCTTGATTATTTAAAATCTCCTTAGGATTCCCTTGGGCAATTAATTGCCCTTGGGAAAAAACAAGGCAACGGTCTGCTAAAATAGCCTCATCCATATCATGGGTAATAGATATTAAGGTTTTTTCTTTATTATCTTTTAATTCCTTAATAATTTCTAAAACACTGCTTTTACCTTTAGGATCAAGCATACTGGTAATTTCATCAAAAATAATTACATCAGGATCTAAAGCTAAAATTGAGGCAATGGCAACACGTTGCTTTTGACCTCCAGATAAATTCTCTGGTTCCCTGGATAAATGGTCTAACATATCAACTTTAGTTGCCACTTTATGAATAATGCCTTGCATAGCTTCATGAGGAATCTTGCGGTTTTCAAGACCAAATGCAATATCATCTTCAACTGATGAGCCAATAAATTGGTTATCAGGGTTTTGAAAGATAATACCAATTTTCTTTCGAATTTGATATAAATTTTGACGATTATAAACTATACCATCAACAGATAAAGAACCTGCTTGTGGTTTTAATAAGGCAACAAGCACTTTAGAAAAAGTGCTTTTGCCACTTCCATTATGCCCTAAGATGGCTATATATTCTCCTTTATTGATTTCAAAACTAACATTATTTAATGCTGGTTTTTGCACACCTGGTTTATAACTAAATACAATATTATTAACTTTAATCATAACTTTAATTAATTATAAAATAAATAATAAAAAATAACAAAATAATTTTTCTGATGTTATTATTTGTCCAATAATAGCAATTATTAATTGATGTTTATTCCAAGCAAGGTTCTTATAATACATATAAAAAATGAAAGATTTCAGTTTTTATATATTAAGGTTAATCTTTAAATTACTAACTAAGACAAGAGTTAAAATAAATTAAACTTAAATTCAGTTAATATATTAAAATTATATTATTAGTATTTGCTTATTTAATTTAAAAAAACTACACAAATAAAACAAAAAGGTATTTAAAATCAAGATAACATTTAAGAAAATTATCTACTACTATAATAAAAAGAGATCGATTCAATATACTAAAAAATATAATTACTAAAAGGTAGAATATCAATGTCAAGAATTGGTAATAGTCTTGATAATCGTGAAATTGTATATTTCTTTTAATTCTTAAAAGCAAGCTTTTACCAAATTTTGAAAAACAAGCAAAAGACTTGGTTTTATTGAAGTATCACAAAAAATTAAAGAATTTATAAAGTGATATAACTATAAAAGAATAAGATAAAAACCTTACCCAACCATACCATTTGGCTTAGCCAAATGGTATGGTTGGGTAAGGTAAAATAGTCTGGAAAATTTCTCAGTTTAAAACAATTATTTATACTATTTTTGTGCAGAATAATAGATTCTTATATAATTAATTAAAGATAATGTTTTATATTAATCTTGTAATAAATAACAAAATAAAAAAATATAGGTTTGTAATTTAGGAGTAATTAATGAATCAAGATGTAAAATTAAATGTCTTTGAGGCTTTTTCCGGTGTTGGTTCACAACATATGGCATTAAGAAATATTAATAAAAAGTTTAAAATTGTTGCAACATCAGATATTGATCCCGCTGCCACTTTGGCTTATTACTATATACATAAAAAAAATGATAATAGTTATAATATATTACCAAAACAAGAAATAATTAATTATTTATCAAAGATACTTATTAAATCTGAAAATGATCTCAAAAAATTGAGCAATGAAAAACTTACTGAGTTATATATAGCATGTGTTAAAACAAATAATCTTGGCGATATAACTAAAATAAGTATTGAAAATATTCCAGAGCATAATTTATTTACATATTCTTTTCCTTGTCAAGATATCTCATCAATCGGGACAAAAAAAGGCTTAGATCAAAATAGCGGAACGAGAAGTTCTTTGCTTTGAGAATGTAAAAAAATCATCGAAAATAAAAAACCAAAATATTTAGTTTTAGAAAATGTAAAAAGCCTTACTACTGGCAAAAACAAGCAAAACTTTGAAACATGATTAAGATATCTAGAATCTTTGGGCTATGAAAATTATTGGAAAATCTTTGATGCTCAGCATTATGGCATTCCACAACGGCGCCCAAGGGTGATTGTTGTTTCAAAATTAGGCAAAAGTAAAATAAACTTAATCAAAGATAACCAATTTATCCATAAAAGTATTAATGATATTATTGATGATAAAGAAAAAAAATGAACAATATTTAATCCAAAAGCTAAGGTCAAAGGAGAAGTAAAAGAAGGTGAAGTACTTTTTTTAGATGATCGAGATTGAAAAATAAATGGTGTTATGATTGATAAAGTATCTTCTACTCAAAGAGCCGGAAGATCTGGCCTTAAATTAATTAAATGTGAAAATGGTACTTTATATGAAAGAAAATTAAGTGCACTAGAATGTTGCAGATTAATGGGATATAATGATCAAGACTACCATAATATGAAACAAGGAAAGTTATCAGATAACACCATAATAAGGTTATGTGGTAACTCAATTGTTGTTAACGTATTGGAAAATATTTTTAGAAATATATATGAGGAGGAAGAAAATGATTAAAGGTTTATCATTATTTTCAAATGTTGGCATTGGTGAATTAAATTTAAAAAAAGTTGGTGTAGATATAGTTATAGCAAACGAATTAAAAAAAGATAGGGCTAAATTTTATCAACATATTTTCCCTGATTGTAAAATGATTGTAGGTGATATTTATGATAAATATAATCAAATAATTTCGCAAGCAAGAAAAGAAAATTGTAACTTTCTAATTGCAACTCCACCATGCCAAGGAATGAGTGTTGCAGGAAAAAGAGATTACAGCGACAAAAGAAACACATTAATAATACCTGTTTTAAATGCTATAAATGATTTAAATCCAGATTATGTAATAATAGAAAATGTTCCACAGTTATTAAAATTAAAAATTAAATATAACAATATTATTGATACAGTGGAAAAAACAATTGAAAGAGAATTCGGACAAAAATATTATATAAATAAAGAAAAATTAATTAATGCTCAAGATTATGGTGTACCACAAAACAGAAAAAGAGCAGTTATTTTATTAAGCAAAATAAAACCATGAAACTTCCCTAATAAGGAGGCAAAGTTAATAACTGTTAAAGAAGCAATTGGAAATTTACCTTCAGTAGAAGCAATTGTTGAAGGAAATACAAACTTTTTTAAAGATAATAGTTTAAAAATAAAAAAATGCCAAGAAATTAACAAATGGCATGTTCCAAAAAATCATTTATATAGACACGTAGAGGCAATGATGTATACCCCTACAGGTCGTTCTGCTTTTCAAAACTTATTTTATTACCCTAAAAAACCAGATGGTACTAGAATTAAGGGATATAACACCACATACAAAAGAATGGATTGGAATAAACCTGCCCCAACAATTACAATGGCTAATGGATCTATTTCATCTCAATGCAATGTTCATCCTGGGAGATTAAAACATGATGGAACTTATAGCGATGCCAGAGTTTTAACAATTTATGAAATCATGAAATTATTTACTATAAAAGATGATTGAGATATTCCAAATTGAGCAAGTGATAACTTTATTAGAAACGTAATCGGTGAAGGAGTTCCACCTTTATTAATTGAAAAAATTGTTAAAAATATTCATGTGGAGGATAATGATGCAAAATAAAAATGTATGGCTCTTTCCCCAAAATTCATGTAATATTAATCAATTTTTTATTACTTTAAATTTGTTTAGCAAACTAAATGGAATAAAAAGAAATAATAATATTCAACAACTTTTAATGAAAGAGCACTCATTAAAAGGAACTTATAAACCATATATTAAAAAAGACCATTACGATTTATCTTCGGCCAATCATAAAATAGATGAACCAAGATTTTACGGGGCTATTTATGAAACTTCTAATAGAAAAATTCACCTTAGTTCATATGGTGAATTATTGTTAAAATACAAAGAAGATATAAAAACAAGAAATAAAGTATTTATAGGAATGCTTTTTACAATACAATTTAATAATCCATATAAAAAATTAAATGATTTTAATATATATCCAATGAGGCTTATATTTAAATTATTAACTGAACCTAGAATTGATTATAAATTAAGTAATATAGAAGTTGCACACATTTTATATTATGTAAAAAAACTATCCACACCAAAAGATTATATTAATCTTATTAAAAAAATTATAAAATTTCGAAAATTAGACAATAAAAATAAGTTACAAAAATTACTACCTAATGCATCTCAATTTATCAGAAATTATGTTAGTTGTAATTATCTTTTTAATATGCTTTGTGAACTTACAATAACCAATCAAGTTAAGGAGAAAATAAACTTTAAATTACAATCACAATTCAGAAAATTACCAACCGCAATAACGACAAAATTCTTAAAATTAGATTCAATATACGGAGCTTTCCTAAACAGGTATTTGAAAAATGAATCAATTTATGCAAATATTAAACAACCTCAAGGTTTAAGAAGTGATTGAATTAGAGATATCTATAATAGTGTTCCACCAATCTTGCTCGAAGAAATTCAAGAAAAAGATCAAATGTATAAAGAATTTTTACAAATTCCTAAATTACTGGTTGAAGCCTCTGTAGACTCCACTAAATGATTATTATTTGAAGAATATATCACAAAATCTTTTAACTTGTTTACTGATGTTAAAGCAGAAACAATATCTGGACCAGGGCAACCAGATTCATTATGTCATTATTTAAAAGAAAATATTGTATTTTGTGCCGATGGTAAATCAACAAATAAAAAACTAACTAGTATAAATGATGGACGATTAAAACAACATAGAAAACTATATAATGCTAAATATACAATTGTCATTACTCCTGGTTTTGTGCCAAGTGCTGTTGAAGATATAAAAGGAACTAAAACTTGCATAATTACTTCATATTGCTTTGCAGATTTAATAACTAAATATATATTTAATATATATAAAAATAAACAAGAATGTAGTTATGAAATATTTAATGATTTAATCCTTAAAAATCTTGGCACAGACTTAAGTGAAAAAATATATAAAATTATTGATGATATATTAGGTGTTTCTATACATGAATTTAATTAAACTATTAAAAAAGACACAAAAGTTATCCCATTTATGTTTACTTTTGTGTCTTTTTATCTAAAAATTATTTTATTATAAAAAGTTTTAAAACAAGAAGATTTTGCTCTTATATTGCATTTGTTAAAAGAATAAACGAAGTTTTTAGACATGGAAAAAATATTCGGATAAAATCCGAATATTTTTAATATAAAGAAAAAGAGGTAGTTATGAGACATTTAAAGACTAAAGAATGAGTCCAAATTTTTGACTTATACGATAAATATTTGAACCTGGGAATAACCAAGGCAGAATTTGATAATTTCTGTTTTGATATCAGAAAAGTATACTGAAATAAAGAATCAATGAGAAATATGTTAAAGATAAAGAAAATCAAGAATCTTTCACATACTAAAAAATCTAAAATGATATGTGTTTCAAGATCTACATATTACGAGAAATTGAAAGATAACAACAAGACTAAAGAACTAAAGGTTAAACACAAAGAAATAATTTTTCAAAGTTTTGTCGAAAATAAAGAAAGGTATGGACGAAGGAGACTTGCTAAATATATTTTCCAAGAATATAATATTCAAATAAATCCTAGAACCCTAGGAAATTATATGAAAAAGCTTAATTTGAAAACATTTGTTAGACAAAAACGTAAAACCAAGGAATCTAAAAATACTAGTATTAAAATACCTGATTTAGTAAAAAGAGATTATAATTCACGTAACAATAATATATATGCAACAGACGTGACCTATATACCAGCACCAAAAGATATTGAACAGAATCATATTTATTTATCTGCAATTATTGATCATAAAACTAAGTTTGTGACCTATGAATTATCACTTAGAAATGATACTGAACTAATTTTGAATAATATCACCAATACAAAATTCAAAAATAATTTTATTTTACATTCTGACCATGGATCTGCTTATTCTTCGCTTGAATATACTAAAAAAATAAAATCACTAAAAGGTAAAATATCAATGTCAAGAATTGGTAATAGTCTTGATAATCGTGAAATTGAGTATTTCTTTTCAATTCTTAAAAGTGAAATTTTCCCAAATTTTGATCAAACCTGTAAAAGACTTACTTTTATTGAATTATCACAAAAAATCAAAGAATTTATAAGCTGATATAATTATAAAAGAATAAGATAAAAAAACCTTCCCAAAGCATTCCGTTTGGCTTAGCCAAATGGTATGGTTGGGGAAGGTAAAACCGTCCGAAAAAAATTTCCCAGTTTAATCTTTCAATCTCTAATGGCACTATGTCAATTTTTGGCAACTGAATTTTGTAATATTATATCAATTAATTTGTAAGTTGTGGTATGTTTAGATTTTTCCAGGGTTTAAATTTTTATCTCCTTTTTATAGATTTAGTGCTTTTACAAGATAAATCAATTGTATTTCACTTAACAAATTGCTCTAATAGCTTTCTGTCTTTTGTTTGGTAATAATTTAATAATGCCATTTTATAATCATTATTGTTTGATAAAGTAAGGTTAAATAATTTATTTTCTTGTAATAATGCTTTTTGAATTAACATTGTTGCTGTACGTTTATTCCCATCATTAAATAATTGTTCTCTAGCAATTAAACTTGGTGATGCTAACAAATCATCTTGTTTGATTGCTTCTTCTAACATTTCTTTATATTGATATTGCGACAATAAAGGCGGAACATATTTAGAGCCGGAAACATAAATATTTCTTGTACGATAATAACCATTACCATCAACTAATCCATCCATTAAGATTTTATGTAATTGTAAAATATAATTAGGACTTAAAGGCAAATCATATGTTTCAAAAATAAATCTTCACGCATCTTTTAAATTAATTGCTATTTTAAAAGCATCTGTATTATTTTCAAAATATTTATTGTTAATAATATTTTGTGTTTCAAGTTTGGTAATAATTAAATTTTCAAAATAGACTTGCGCTTGGATAATATCAACAAGTTGCTTTGAATAATCTTCAAATTTTAATAAATTTGATTCCGTTGCTTTCATGTGATGTTTTTATCTCCGTTTATTAATTTTTCAATTTCATTAATCATATCAAAATATAAATCTGTAAAAAGAGTAGTATTTAAAATCTTATTAGCGTTTTGTAATTTAATTAATTCGCTTTGTTTTAAATCATAAATTAACTTAATGATCACATTTATTCCCATATTAACTAATAACATTTCTCTAAACACTTCTTCACTCATTGGTTTTTTAAGTTTAACACTTTGATTAAATCTAAACGCTTCTCATTCAACATAACCAAAGGGGTGATTAATTTTTTTCATTCAGTAATTATTAACTACTTCAATTGCTTTGGTAATTTCATTTTGAAATTCTCATTCTAAATGTTTAGTTATATTGGTTTTATACATATCTGTTCCTTAAATTCAATTTTATTATATTTAACTGTGTGATTATTGCAAAATATTTAGATGCATTATATCATAAATTATCACAATGTATCAAAAAACAAGATTTTTTGATATCTCGACTATTATGATTATTCTTCTGCAAATCATAAAATAGATGAACCAAGATTTTACGGTGCTATTTATGAAACATCAAACAAAAAAAATTCACCTTAGTACAAATGGTAAATTACTGTTAAAATACCAAGAAGATATTGAAGTAAGAAATAAAGTGTTTATTTGGATGCTTTTTAGCATACAATTCATTAATCCATATAAAAAATTATATGGTTTAATATCTATCCATTAAGACTTATATTCAAATTATTAACCGAAGTAAGAATTGAATATAAGTTAAGTAATCTAGAAGTTGCACATATTTTATATTATGTGAAGAGTTTGAATTCGCCAAAAGATTATAATGATATTGTACATAGAATTATAAATTTCAGGTTATTAAACAATGGGGATAAAATACAAAAATTTGACACATAATGCATCTCAATTTATTAAAAATTATGTTAGTTGTAATTACTTATTTAATATGCTTTCTGAGCTATCTATAACTAATCAAGTTAAGGATAAAACAAATTTTAAATTACAATCTCAATTTAGAAAAATGCCAACAATTATAACAACAAAATATCTAAGTTTAAATCAAGTATATAACAATTTTGTTGATATGTATTTACAAAATAAAACACCTTATGAAAATATTAAACAGCCGCAAGGTTTAAGAAGTGATTGAATTAGAAATATTTATAACAGTGTTCCAGGGTTTTTGCTTGAAGAAATTGGCGAAAAAGACCAAATGTACAAAGAGTTTTTACAAATTCCAAAATTACTTGTGGAAAGTTCAATTGACTCAACTAAATGGTCTTTATTTGAAGAATATATTGCTAAAGCATTTAACTTATTTAGGGGTGTAAAAGCACAAACAATAGGCAGGCCAAGTCAGCCAGATTCATTATCTCATTATCTTAAAGATGATTTTTATTTTGTGCTGATGGTAAATCAACAAATAAAAAACTAATAAGTATAAATGACGGAAGATTAAAACAACACAGAAACTTATATAATGCAAAATACACAATTGTTACACCATGATATATCCAAGTGCTGTTGAGGATATAAAAGGAACTAACACTTGCATAATTACTTCATATTGCTTTGCAGATTTAATAACTAAATATATATTTAAAATATATAAAAATAAACAAGCATGTAGTTATGAAATATTTAATGATGTAATATTAAAAAATCTTGGAACTGATATAAGTGAAAAAAATATATAAAATTATTGACGATATATTAGGTATTTCAACACATTAATTTAATAAAATATTAATACACTTATATAAAACAACAAAGCGGACATATTAATAGTCCCGCCTTGTTTATATTTATACTTTATCAACTTTTGTTTTATTTAATTAACATATTAAAAGAATAATCGAGGCTTTTGATTCTTTTTATAAATATACGTTAAACTAAATTTTGAATTACGATTTTCAAAGATTTTTTGCATTCTTTGCAAGATTTTAACTTGCTTATCAGTTGGTAAACTTAATGGTTTTTTATTATATTTATATAAGTTAATATGCCTGGCTAAATTTATTTTAGAAATTTTATAAAAACGATCTAAATGAATTTTATAATAAGGTTCTTTAAAAGCACTGAACAAATAAGCCCTGCCTGGATTTTGGCATAATGTCCCAAAAATCACTTCATCTTTTAAGTCTACTAAAGTAATTAATAATTCACAAGGGCGCTTGGCAAATATTTCAATGCCTTCTTTCAAATTACGTTTTGGTTTATAAATTTTGAACATCTCAATCTTGTGCATTTCTCTGTTGCTCCATTCATTAATAAATTAAAATATTTTTTATTAAAGAACTAAAAGTGAACTAAAGCAAAAAACACATATTATAGTATAATAATAATATTAACTATATATTAAAAAGGAGTTTTAAATTATGATTAATGTTAATGAATTTAAACCAGGAATCACATTCCAAGACGAAGGTGAAATCTATGTTGTGCTTGAAGCACAACATTCTAAACAAGGTAGGGGACAAGCTAACGTTAAAGCAAAGGTAAAAAATTTACGTACTGGTTCAACTACAATTAAATCTTATACTGGGGGCGATAAAGTCAAACCAGCTCACATTGATAAACGTAAGATGGATTATTTATATAATGATGGTGAAAATGTCATTTTAATGGATAAAGAAACTTATGAGCAAATTGAAATTCCATTAAATCGTTTAGAATGAGAAATTAATTTTCTGAAAGAAGGAATGGAAGTACAAATTCGTAAATTCCAAGACGAAGTCTTGGATATTGAATTACAAACTAATATATCTTTATTAGTTACTAATGCACCAGATGCCGTAAAAGGTAACACCACAACTAACCCACAAAAGAAAGTAATTTTAGAAACTGGTTTTGAACTTGAAACCCCAATGTTTATCAAAGATGGAGATTTGATTATTGTCTCAACTGAAACTGGTAAATACGTTGGAAAAAGTAAATAAACAATGCAAGACTGAATTAATGTAAAATATCTTTTTAACCAAATTTATATGGTTGATAAAGAAGCAATTGAAGATGTGATTAAAAATGCTTTTAAAGAGCAAAAGCATTTTAAACTTATGCCTTCATCCCATATTAAAATTGAACCAGATCATAGTGATTTGCAAGTTTTTTTAGATTTAAA
Organism: Mycoplasma sp. 10961; assembly: GCF_055523525.1. Classification (NCBI taxonomy): domain Bacteria; kingdom Bacillati; phylum Mycoplasmatota; class Mollicutes; order Mycoplasmatales; family Mycoplasmataceae; genus Mycoplasma; species Mycoplasma sp. 10961. The sequence continues at coordinate 130,838 of NZ_JBVFVD010000001.1, read as the reverse complement.
AATTAATAAAAATAATCTTAATGATCAAGCCAAGTTAATCAATTCACTTGTCACAGAACTTAATACCCAAATCAAAAAACTAATTATTAAAAAACCAAAAAATATTCAAGTTGTCATGTTAGGAACCTTTTAGTGCAAAATCCTAACTTGCCCCAAGACTATGCAATATTAAGATTATTATTTTTAGAAGATATCAAACAAGAATTAACAAAACTTTCTAAAAAGAAAGTTTTAAATAAAAAAAGTCAAAAATATCAAAATTTATTAATAAAGTTAAAAAAACAATTAGAAAGTTTTGAAATTTCAAACCAAGAATTAAAATTAAATAAATTAGCTTATGAAAAAATTAAACGTGAGCAAACTTTTGATAAACTTAAATGATATTTTATTGGTGGCTTAATTATCTTCTTTATTGCAATAGCACTCAGCATTTATTTTGCTATTTAAAAATATCACTTTTTTACAAAGTGATATTTTATTTTGTTAATTAAGCACTTCTACTTTAACATGTGATAGGTATTTTTTGGTTTGCTCCAAGGTTCCAACGTGCTCACTAGCTACCGTTCCCATTGCGCCAGCACTAGCAAATAAAAGTGAGTTTGCTGCATCTCTAGTTTCTAAATATTTAGCACAAAATAATGCAATCATGCTATCGCCTGCTCCAGTAGCAGAAAATACCTTAATTGGTTTAATAATGGATGCTTTAAGGATTTGTCCATCTTTTGTTAAAGCATATGAACCATCTTTATCCATTGAAACAATAATATTTTGAGCCCCGTAAGTTTGCAATTGCTTCATTGCACTAAGCAAGTCTTGCTCATGATTAATTTCAAACTTAAAGTTACGTTTTAATTCATCAAGGTTGGGTTTAATTAAATAAGGATGGAAACTTAAAAATTCCTTAAGATTTGGTGAATCAATATCCAAAACAAAGTTAACTTTGTTTTGTTTTAAAATTTCTAAAATTTCTTTTAAAAATGCATCATCACTTAAGCCCATGATCATTAACATATCTTGGCTTGTTAACTTTGCAATTTGATCTAAAACTTTTGCTTTGATTTCAGATGTTAAAATTGTTCTTGGTCCATTTAACTCAAAAGAATCTTTAGCTCCATAATATTTAATATTAATCCTAGTTAAATTTGGATGATTAATATTAATAATTTCTAAGGATTCATGTTTAAATAGATCTTGGAACGAATTAAAGGTATGTTGGTCAAATAAGCTAAAGGCAATATTATCAAAGTTATGACGTTTTAATATTAGCGAAGCATTAATACCTTTGCCTCCAGGCAAAAGCTTGGAATCTTGATATCTATTGACAGTTTCTAAAGAGAAATCTTCAGATTTAATTAATAAATCTGAAGATGGTGATAAAGTAAGGGTATAAATCATAGCTTTGTTATTTTTTAACAAAAATTCAATTTGGGTATTTTTGGTTTAATTTTGTAAAGAGGATAATTGCTCCAGCTTGGGCTAAAGCTCCAGCTAAAATTGAAGCAATTCAAAACACAATCCCTAAACCAGCTGAAGCCCCAAAATCACTGAATAAGTTAGTTCTTGCTAAAAATCCAACAAAGATTCCACCGTGAGGTGCAATGATGTTAACACCTAATGAAGCTGATAAAATACCAGCTACTGCTCCACCAATCACGTTAGATGGTACTAATACTTTAGGGTTTTTAGAAGTATATGGAATTGCACCTTCTGAAATAAAGCTCATTCCAAATAAAATATTCGAATATTTTCCTGAGTTGATTTCATCTTTAGTTCATAGTTTTTTACTAATAAACATTGATAATGCAATTCCAAGTGGAGGTACCATACCTGCAGCCATAACAGCCGCCATTGAAACACTCGATGTTCCGTTTGCAATAGTTAAAGTTCCAAAGATATATGCTGCTTTGTTAATTGGTCCCCCAAGGTCAATAGCCATCATAGCACCTAGAATTAATCCTAAGATTCAAGCTAATTGAGGACGGTTTTCAAATAATCCTAAGAATAACACTAATGCTAAGTTAATGTAAATTAAGACAATATTAGCAACTCAGAATAATAAAGCAATTGTTAAAGTTCCAAATAATGGAATAAATAAAATATTTTTGATTCCTTGCATGGTTTTTGGTAATTTACCAAAAATATATTTTGAAAAAACAATTACCATTGCTGCGGCAAAGAATGCTCCAAGGATTCCGCCAATAAAACCTGAACCAGTCCCTAAAAATGAATCGGGGTTGGCTACTCCAGAATTGACAATTGAAGGTCTTAAAAAAGCATATGTCCCAGAAACTTGCCCAGAAGCAATAGCCCCAACGACAAATCCAGGTAATAACCCTTGGCGCCCTACTAATGAGTAAGTAATATAAGCAGCCAGCACAGGGACAGCAAGGTTAAGTCCAATTTTTCCAATATCAAAGATAACTTTTGATAATGGAGCATTAAATCCAAAGTTACTTAAAAAAGCACTTGAATTAATGTCTGTTTTATTAAGTCCACCAATAATAATGTCTAGTAAAAATCCAATTGCTAATAAAATTCCACCAAAGACAATAAATGGTAACATGTGAGAAATTCCAGACATTAAAGAACGACGTAGTTTTCCACTAAAGCCATCAAAAGTCATTTCAGCAAATGATTCTTCACTAGTTTTAGCACCTTTTATTTTCTTTCCTTTTTGATCTAAAATTTCTTGAATTTGCTCTCTAGTCTTATAGATTGCTTTTTGGGTTGAGATTTCTAAAACATTAGTTGCATTACTAAATTTAGATTTTTCAATCTCGCGATCAGTTGCTAAAATAACACCTTTAGCATTGGCAATATCTTTTTCAGTTAAAGTATTTTTAACCCCTTCTGCACCTTGGGTTTCAACTTTAATTCTTAAATTCATTTTCTTAGCTTGCTCAACTAACTTTTCTTTAGCTAAGAAAGTATGGGCAATACCAGTAGGACAAGCAGTAACTGCGACAATGTCATAAGTTCCTTCTTGATCTAGTAATTCCTCAAGTTCATCTTGTGGTTCAAAAGCATCAAATAATGCTAAAAATTCATCAGCACTTTGAACTTTGTCTAATGCCTTAATAAATTGTTCTTTAAGTAATAAAGACGATAATTTTTGCATTACTTCAATATGTCCTGATTCTCTTTGGTCTTTTGATAAAGCAATTCCAAAGATATATTTTACAGGTTGATTATCTAATGCTTGCCAATCAAGGTTATTTACTCTAGCAAAGAGCAAAGTGCTCATTGTTATAGTATCATCACCTAAATGTGGCATGGCAATATGATCACCAATCCCTGTTGAATTTTGATTTTCTCTTTCTTTAAAAAGATCGTAAATTTTTTGGGTATCTAATCCATAGTTTTTTGATACAAGCTCACTAGCAAAAAACTTTAAAACTTCATCTTTTGAAGCAAAGTTTTTATCCAAGTAAATTGTATCTTTGTTGTTAAATAATGATCTAATCTTCATAGTTCCTTTCGTTGTTATCTAATTAAATTATAGATCATTCTCTTTGATATACGTATATATAAGATGAAAAAACCTGGAAATGTTTCCACTTCTTTTAATTTTATTGTTTTATGGTATAATAATCTTTAATACTTTAGATAGGAATGAAGATGAATTACGAAAAATATACAGCAGCTTATTTTGAAACAACTAAAGAAATTTTAGCAAGTGAAAAGCCCGATAACGTTATTGTTATGCAATTTTTCCAACGTAAAAATAATTGTATTTTAGGTGGTATAAATGAAGTCTTAGCTTTTTTAAAAGCCAAGACTGATACTGCAAAATATACAATTAAATATCTACCAGAAGGAACCATAGTCAATGAATTAGATATAGTTTTAGAACTGGAAGGTCATTACCAAGATTTTGGACAGTGAGAAGGGTTAATTGACGGTATTTTAACACGTTATTCTTCTATAGCGACAAATGCAGCAAAATGCGTTAGGGCCGCAAGAAATAAACAAGTTATTTTCATGGGTGATCGATCTGATCATTACATAACCCAAGAAATTGATGGAAAAGCCGTTGCTCTTGGTGGAATTAAGCTAGTTTCAACTTTAGCCCAAAAATCACACCAAGATGATATTCATGATGAAAATCTCTTTGGTAGTATGCCACACGTTTTAGTTCAAGGGTTTAATGGGGATATTGTCAAAGCCGCTGAGGCATATATAAAATTATATCCAAAACGTAAATTAATTGCTTTAGTTGACTACCACAATAACGTGATTCAAGAAAGTTTAAAACTATGAACTGCCTTAGGCGATAAAGTTTGAGGTGTTAGAATTGATACTTCAAAAAGTTTATCAGATCATATGTTTGATCAAGAAACTCCTAAATACGGTGTAGTTCCTGAGCAAGTGATTCGCCTGCGTAAAGCATTAGATCAAGCCGGAGCTACTAATTATAAAATAATTGTTTCATCTGGCTTTAATCATTCTAAAATAAAATGATTCGAAGATCTTAAAGTGCCAGTTGATTATTATGGAGTTGGACAAAGTATTTTTAAAATGACTAATACTTTTTCAGCAGATGCTACCATGTTAAATGGACATAATCAAGCTAAAGAAGGGCGTTATTATCGTTATAATCCAAAACTAATAGAATATAAAGGTTAAGTAAAAGCAACACTTATAGGTAAGTGTTGCTTTTATATTATAAAAAGTAATTATAGTTCGGCTAAAGCTTTCATAACTCTGACAAGCTTTTCCCAGTCTCCATTCCTCTTCATTTGCACATCAAGCGGTTCAACATATTTATCAAGATTTTCTACATATTCTTTTAATGTCACAATATCCTCCTATTTAATATTATATTTATTTTATCATATTTTCTTATTTATAATTAATTAATGTATTTTTTATAATTCACTCTTTTATCTCTTTTTTAACTTTTTCTTGTCTTTCTTTTGTGCTGGTTCCTTTGTCATTTTTAATAATAAAATTATAGCATCATTTATAAATTGCGTTTTTATCATTATTAGCTATTAGTTCTCCATCATTTAATAATTCAATAAAATCTTCATATGACCTATTTGACAGTCTTGATACAAAGCAAAACATTTCTCGTTCTTGTGCTACTTGATAACTATTTTTCATTGTTAAATCAGAAGATCATTTAAAGTAAAATCCAAAATTTCTTAATAAGTTGATTAAAAATAAAAAGCAAAAACGTTTATTCCCATTTTTAAGTTTATGAACACTAAGTATTTTGTTTAAAATTGTAGCAAAGAAATCAAAAATATCATTTATTTCTTTCGGTTTTGTATAATATAACATATTTGAAATTAATGTATTAAAAGTATCATTATCATTAACATATTCATAATCATTTGCACCTTCGTTTTTAAAATATTTTTTTGCATAATTAAAGGTTGTAGTTAATGTAGATTCTATCAATGTCATAATATCTTTTCTATTGTTGTCATCTTGTAAATTTATAACTAATCGCTTTCACTTTATTTCTTGAAGATTAGAAGAAAATTTACTATTTAAAAAATATTTATCACCTTTTTTAATTAGTAAACTACTTTGAAATTTAGCTATAAAAGAATCAAAATTATCATATTCACTTTTGGTTATTACAATTTTAGCACTTAAAAAAGTCATTTCTTAAAACCTCCTATAATATAGAATAATTATACTCTAAAAGAGAACAAAATCTTTATTTTATAAGAATTGAAATCGAAATTATAAGAGTAATTTACTATTAAAGAATATTGGCAATTTTAATAAATGTTTTCTAAACTCTGCCGTAAATAAGAATATAGAAAAAATAGTATACAAAAACAGGCAAATAAATGCCTGTTTTTGATTATTTATTATAAACTTGTTCGCTAAGTTTTATTAATTTAGCTAATGATTTCTTGGCAGCATCATAAGCAGCTGCACGGGATGTTGCCATTATTTTTGCAATTTCACCATAAGAGAGATCTTGATAAAAATAAAGCTCAAACACTTGCCGCTGAGTTTGAGTTAATAAATTCTTGTATTTTTCGTAAAGTAATGTATAAAACTGTATTTTATCCAAATCTTTATGAAGCATGTATTAAATCCTTTGTTAGTTGGTAGATAAAGAGTTCAAGGTCAAATTCTTGAAAATCATTGATTTGTTCACCTAAGCCAATATATTTAACATCTAAATTATATTCATCTTTAATTGATAAAACAATTCCACCTTTAGATGTACCGTCTAATTTTGTTAAAATAACCCCTGTTAAATTGGCTATTTCTTTAAAGCTTTTAGCTTGTGAAAGACCATTTTGTCCAGTAGTTGCATCTAAAACTAATAATGATTCATGTGGTGCATCAGGAATAAAGCGCTTTATAATTCCAACCATCTTTGATAATTCGCTCATTAAATTAACTTTATTTTGTAATCTACCTGCTGTATCAATGATTAATAAATCATATTGCTCGTTAGTTGCTTTTTCTAAAGCTTGGAAAACTACAGAAGATGGATCGCCCCCTTCTTTTTGTGGTTTAATAATATCCGCTCCTACTCGCTGAGCTCAAATGTCTAATTGGTTGACTGCCCCAGCTCTAAAGGTATCACCAGCAGCAATTAAAACCTTTTTGCCTTGCATAATATATTTATGAGCCATTTTAGCTATTGAAGTAGTTTTACCCGAACCATTAACCCCCACAAAGATAAAAACATTTAAACGATCATTTTGGAAATTTAAATTAGTATTGGTAATGGTGCTCCCGGTATAAATCACAAATAATTGATCCGCAATTAATTCCCCAATTAATTTCGGATCATCAATATTATTCGTTCTTACTTCTGACTTTATTTTTTCAATAATGACATTAACTAATTTTAAGTTAATGTCAGACATAATTAAGAGTTCTTCTAATTCTTCAAAAAAATCTTCATCAATTTGATTATATTTATTTTGTATCTCTAAGATTTTTTTACCAAGACTCGAGCTATTTTCTAGACCTGCCTCATATTTTTTAAATTTCTCACTATTTATAATTGCTTTTTGTTCTTCTTGTTTTAATTCTAGTTTTAAAGTTTCAACATCTTTGGTTTCTTTCTTGAAAACCTTGTTAATTAAATTCTTAAAAAATCCCATGCATATATTTTAATACATTATTGTAAGTTTGTTGCTTTAATTTTAATTTGTTATAATAAAACAATGAAAAAAAGAAAAGATCTCAGTCATTTAACTGACTTACAATATAAAATTACCCAAGAAGGGTACACCGAAAGACCTTTTGAAAATGAATATGACCAACATTTTGAAAAAGGAATTTATGTTGACATCGTAGATGGAAAGCCGCTATTTATTTCTAGTGATAAATTTAATTCGGGCTGTGGTTGGCCCGCATTTAGTAAACCAATTGATGATTCTGTTGTTTCAGAGCACCTTGATTTATCACATAATATGGTTCGCACTGAAGTTAAAAGCGCTAGTGCAAATTCACATTTAGGACATGTTTTTAATGATGGACCAAAAGATAAAGGTGGTTTAAGATATTGTATTAATTCAGGTTCTTTGAGATTCATAGCTTATGAGGATTTAGAGCAAGAAGGATATACAGAATATAAAAAATTATTCAAATAAAAAACTAAGCTTATTAAAGCCGGACAGAAAAGTTAACATGTAAATGTTAGCTTTTCTGTTACCATTCGTTGGTACCAACGAAGAATTTTTTGAAAGGATAAATTATGTCAAGACATTTAAAGAAAGAAGAATTTGCAAAAATATATGAAGAATATCAAAAATCAGGTTTCCCAGGTGCTTTCCAAGCTATTTACCAAATATCACCAGAAACAAAAAACTTACAAAGAAATAGTGTAAAAGTTAGAATTAATAAAATAATTAAGCATTATAATTTAGGTATGGAAGACTTATTGCAGACAAAGAAAGGTGAAAGCCGTAAAAAAGGATGCGGCAAACCTAAGACGAAAAGAGAACCAAATTGAGATATTTTTGATCGTGATGATTTGTTGCAAATAGCTAAAAGATATTATGAAATTACCAACGAATTACCTAAAAGTAAGAAAGTTATTGAATCTAAAAGTTTTAGTATAAGTTATGTTAAGCTTGCAGAAGTTTTTGGCATTTCTAGACAAACAATTTCAAAAACTCAAAATATTAAAATTGCACAAAAACTCCCTAAATATAGTGATGTAATCGAAAAATCGTTCGCAGAAACAAAGTCAAGATATGGAAGGTTAAAACTAAGTGTTTACATATCTAAAAAATACAAAATAGATATAAACGAACGTTCATTAGGGAGATATATGAACCTTTTAGGCCTAAAATGTAAGCTTAGACAAAAATCAAAACGAAAAGAAATTAAAAACCTATCTACTCAGATTGATAACTTCGTAAATCGTGATTATAATGATCAAAACAATCGAAATATTTATGCAACTGATGTTTCATATATAAAAGCGCCAAAAGATGTGTTAGAATCACACGTTTATTTGTCTGCAATTTTGTCTCATAAAACTAAACAAATTATTGGTTTTAAATTATCAAAAAGTAATAATCTAGAACTAGTTTTAGACAATTTAAATTCATTAAAGCAATACAAATCCAAAAATTTTATCATTCACTCAGATCATGGCTTTCAATATACACATCATCAATATATTAAAGAAGTTAAAAATCTTGGTGGGATTATTTCGTTATCAAGAGTGGGAAATTCTCTTGATAATCGAGAAATTGAATATTGGTTTGGAATCATTAAAACTGAATTATTAAATGATTTAGATTACTCAAAAATAACATTTAATGAACTTAATGATATGATACAAGAATATGTAATTTGGTACAACAATGACCGAATTCAATCAAACTTAAACTGAAAAACTCCACAGCAATTTGCTATGGAATTATAAATAACTAAAATGTTAAATTTTGCTGTCCATGTTTATATAGCTTAGTTTTTTTGATTAAAATAATTGATAATTTTTTGATAATTTAATTCACTAGTATTAGTTAAAACTAAATTTGCACCAGAAAAATCTTCATGAGAATTATGAGTAATTACTACTGAATGCATTTTGGCTTCATTAATACCCGCAAGACCAGCAGGTGCATCTTCAAACCCAATGCATTCACTTGGATCTAAATTAATTCCTTTTGCAGCTTGTAAGAAGATATCAGGAGCAGGTTTGCCTGCTTTTACATCACCAGGGTAAACAATAAAATCAAATAGCTCAAAGATACCAAGTTTAGTTAAAATAAGTGGTGCGTTGAAACTACTTGAAGCAATTGCTAATTTAATTTTATTCGCTTTTGCTTCTTTTAGAAAATCTAAAACTCCTGGTAATATTGAAGTTTCGTTAATTTGTGTTTTTAATAATTCTTTATAATATTCATTTTTATCATTGGCAATTTGCAATAATTCTGCTTCGCTTAGCTTTAATTCAGGTTTTTTTAAGCGAATTATTTCTTTTAATGTTTCAAGACGCGGAATCCCTTTTAATTGTTCATTATCAGTTAAAGTATACTCAATGCCCAGATCTTTAACTTTATGTGCTCAAGATTGAAAGTGCAAAATAGCTGTGTCAGTAATTACACCATCTAGGTCAAAAACAAAACCTTTAATCACGGTTAATACCAAATTCTAAAACATTATTTTTTTGCATAAAGTTATCTTTGTTAAAAGGTACATATTTACCTTGGACATTAATAAATAATTTTCCTTTGAAGTCTTCTGATTGCAATTTAACACTGAAAACTTGTTTACCGACATTAACCTCGAAATTTGAGCCCTGGTATTTAAATTTGTATTTTAAACTAGTTCAATTATCAGGTAAGATTGGGTCTAAGTGTAACTTACCATTATGTCAATCTAAACCACCAAATCCAAATACAATCATTTGGTAAATTGCAGCTAATGCTCCAGCATGAATTCCAGCATTTGATGTATGCATAGCAGGACCTAAATCAATGTTAATTCCATATTTAAAAATTGAATATGCTTTTTCGATATTTTTAAGCCTTGCTGCTTCAATAGCATAAGTAGCCGGGCTTAATGATGAATCATGGGTTGTAATAGGTTCATAATAATCAAAGTTGGCTTTACGCACTTCTTTAGAATATAAATGTGGCAAGATATTTAATAATAATACAACATCAGCTTGTTTGACAAGTTGTGATTCAAGGCGAAGGTGTCCTTCTTTGGTATTAAATAATTTTTTACCAGCATCACCAAGCATTTGGAATGGTAAAACATCTACTAATGGTAATTGTAAGAAAGTATCATTTTCAGCAATAATTAAATTTTCATTTGGTAATTGTTGTTTTAATTTAGCTGATACATCTTGCATTTTTTGATAATCAATTGGGTATGGAATTCTGTCTTGTAGTGCATTTCATACACTTTTTTTATTTACTTTTAAATAATCAATATACTTAAGAGCTAAATCAATGTTATATTTAGCAAACATATTGATATAAGCATTATTATCAATATTCCCCTTATATTCGTTTGGCCCCATAACGTCTTTAATTTCATAAGTACCGTTACTTTGTAATTCAGCACGATTGGCATAGAAAATTGCAGTATCAATGATCATTTCATATCCCATAGTTTCCATGAATTTATAATCCTTAGTAACTTGGAAATATTGATCAACCGCATAGGCAACATCAGCAGAAACGTGAATTTCTTGACGGCGTGATGCAATTGGAACTTGCTGTCCACTCACTACATCAGCTTGCCCTCAATATGGACAAACTTCACCTTCAGTAGGTCAAGCCATTTCTCAAGGATATTGGGCTCCTTGCAAGTTACTTTCAGCATCACGTTCTTTTTTCTCAAATGCTTTAGCTCTGGCCCCTTCTAGGCCTTTATATCTATATGTTAAAAGGTTTCTTACAATTCGGGGTTGATTAAATAAATAAATTGGATTAATAAAGAATTCAGTATCCCAAAAAGTATGTCCTTGATATCCCTCACCAGAAAGCCCTTTAGCTCCAACATTCATATTAGTAGTATGTCTTGGCACAAATCCATTAAGGTGGAAAATTCCAAAATCCAGTGCTAAAGCATCATATTTAGCTTGCTCATTCCCTTCAATTTGCACTGAAAATTCATTTCAAACATTTGAATGCATTTTAGCAATTGAAGCTTGCTTTAATTGCTCATAATTAGCAGATAATAAATAAGTATGTTTTTGATTTGCTAAATCTTGTATTTCATCTTGTTTAAGCAATTTTTTAGCATCAACAGGTGTATGCACTGACATAATTTTTTCTAAAGTAAAGACATCGCCTACTTTTAATGGGACATTAATTTTAAATCCAATATAGCGGCGCTTCATTTCAACGATGTAATCATCAGTTCCACCAGTGATTAATTGATCATTTAGGTATGCCTTAGTAATCAAGTTATGAACAATAAAACGTTTTGAAATGGTCGTAGTTTGCGACATTTGTAATGATTCTTTTGTTAAACGGCGCTTATGACCTTCGCTAAAGTGCTGTGTTCCTGAGTTGGTTACTTGCCCATTGATTCTTGGTTTAATAAGTAAATTTACTTTTCCTAAATCATTTAATTCTAAAACTTTAACTTGGATTTTTTGAGCATATAAATTAGCATCATCTCGTGATACAAATCTTTCAAAGGTTAATTCATATTTACCACTTTTACGTGTTGCGATAATAGTTCTTTTTAAAAATCCATCTTTAATATATAAAGTTTTATTATATTGATCACAGCAACTTACTTCAAATTGTTCATTATTAAAATAAATTGGTGTGGTCATTAAATCAGCTAAATTAGCTAATTCTGATACTTCTTCTCTGGTATCTTTGTTAAAGATACCATTAACAAAGAAGTTTTCTTTGTTATAAGAAGTATTTTCTTCATCAGCACTTCTTATTCCAATATGTCCATTTCCAAGTGCAAAAATACTCTCAGTTTTGGCAACCACATTTTTGTCAAATTTAATTTGTGAAATTGTTTTATTTTCTAAATCATATTTTAAGTAATTCATATTCCTCCTTTTATAATTCAATAAGTATTGATTCAAATGGTCTTAAAACAGTTTGTGGCATTTTTTGATCGCTATAGCTAGACATGATCAAAGTTCCTGGTTTTGCTTCTAAATTAAGCTGATATTTAGTTGGATTCAAATAAACAGCTAATTTTTGGTTTTGGTAGCTACGTTCTATTACCAAAACACCGTTTTGGTCAACATAAATTTTTGATAATCCATAGATTAAAATATCATGATATTTATCTTTACGTAATGCAATTAATTCTTTGTAAAAGTAAAAAATACTATCTGGGTCTTTTAAAGCAGCATAAACATTAATTTCATCTTTATTACGCCCATTTTTAATTCAAGGCTTATGCCCTCTATTAAATCCAGCATTTATAGATTTATTTCATTGCATTAAACCGCGCCCTGCATCACGTGAATTAATATTTAAATATTTAATAAATTCTTGTTCACTATAAATTGGATTTTGGTCAACTAAGTCCCTAAATCCATTTTTAATATCAACATCTCTAAATTCACTACGGTCATTAAAAGCTACGTTAACCATTCCAATTTCTTCTCCATAGTAAATGCATGGAATTCCTTTTAAAGTTAAGAGCATTAAAGCATGAGTTTTAGCTGCTTCTTTGCGGTAAAAAGTTTCATCTCCTCAACGCGAAATGCTACGAGATGTATCATGATTTGATAAAAAGTTAGTAAACATATCTGATGTAATATGAGGATTTTCTTGGAATGGAGCTTGTTGGTAAGCAAATTCTTTATAGTCTCAATTTGCATCTAAACCATTACGCCCTGTTTCTTTTCCTCACCCAATTCATCACCACGCAAAATTAAAGTAATTATCAGATACTTTGTTTTCACCTGCTCCATATTGTAATAATTCTTGTGCACTAATACCACTTGCTTCTCCTAATGTGTATGCATCAGGTTTGTTAGCAAAAGCTAATTTACTAAATTCTTTAAGAAATTCAACGGCTCCTTTATTTCAAGCAAAATATGGGTTTTTATCAACTTCATCGAAAGTTTTAGCAACATGTTTAATAGCATCAAGTCTAAAACCACGTACTCCTAAATCATATCAAAAATCAATAACGTCCACCATAGCTTTAATAGTATCAGGATGAACTCAGTTTAAATCCACTTGTTCTTTTGAAAATAAGTGGAAATAGTATTTATTTAATGATGGCACATATTCTCAAGCTGAGCCACCAAAAATACTTTTAGCTTTTTGTTCTTCTTGGGTTAATTCATCCCTTCAAATAAAGTAATTATGTTCTTTATTTGAAGATGATTCTAAGGCTTTTAAGAACCATGAATGCTCGTTAGACACATGGTTTAAAACAATATCCATAATAATGTCTATGCCATATTCTTTGGCCTTAGCTGCCATTTTTTTAAAATCATCTAAAGTACCAAATTGTTTTCATACTGATTTATAGTCTAAAACATCATATCCAGCATCAACAAACTGAGTTTCATATGTTGGACAAAGCCAAATCCCATTGATACCTAGATTTTTTAAGTATCCTAATTTTTTTGTAATTCCTTTTAAATCTCCATCGCCATCATTATTTGCATCATAAAATGAACGAGGGAAAATTTGATAAAAGATTTTATCTTCTAATTTAATTGTTTTCACTTTTATTTATTCCTTTCTATTACTTGTGTTGAATGAGCTTTTAAAACTCCTGGTGTGTGGTCTATTTTTGAATCAAAGATTAAAATACCTTGATACAAACTTAGATCAAAATCTCGATCACCAAAATTATGCAAGGCTAAAAGTTCTTTAGTTCCTTCTTGGCTTGCAATGCTATAAATTAAAATTCCAGATTCTAGATCACTATATTCAAATTTTAATCTTTCAAGCACTTTTTGATTTGTATCAAGCCTCAAATAATCATTAGCTAATCTAAAATGATTGATTTTGGCTTGAAAATCAAAAATATGTTCTTTAACCTCAGGATTTTCTAAATGTTTTCATTTTAGCCCATTAGTATAATCAGTAGTTTTATATGAATTAGGCATAAAAGCATTATTGTCAGGTTTTTCATTAAAATCATCATGTAAGCTAGCTTGGCATTTAAAGCCTTCTTCACCACTTAAATCACACGGTTTGCTTTGCAATAATTCAGTTCCTGCTAAAGTTAAATGTCTCCCTTGGGTTAAATATGACATTAATAAACCTTGGCGGTAGGTTTCAAGACGCTGTTTAAAACTCTTTTTAGGACTTAAAATATTAATTTTATCCCATAAAGTCATACCATCATGGCATGCACTATAACTTAGGTTAATTGCAATATCATCATTATATAAGTCATATTTAGTTTTTGAATGTGGAATATTGCTAAAATCATAATCTTTCAAACCTCCAACAACACTAGTTACATATTGTTTATACTGAGTTTTCGAATATTTATGAATTAAGCCAGTTCCATACTTTTCATGCTCAGTTCCTTTAATTGCATCTCGTAAAGTATCATTAAAATATCCAAATTTGATTGCATTATTACTTGATCCTTTAATGTATGAACTACTAAATTCAAGGTCACTAAAAGGCCATGCTTCTCCATGTAAGATTATCTTTGGATTTAGTTTTCGAAGTTCTCTTGCAATTAAATCTAAAGTTTCTTTGTGGTGAAAACATGAAAGATCAAAGCGAAAACCATCCACATTAAATACTTCAACATAATATTTTAATGAATCAATCATTAATTTTTGCACCATAAATCTTTCGTCGGCTAATGGTGGATAATTTACTGGACGTTTAGTTGCTTTATCACGATAATAATAACCAGGTAAAATATTATCAAAAATATTGTTTGTCATCATGTGATTATAAACCACATCAACAATCACGCCAATATTTTGCTCATGTGCTTTATCAACTAAATTTCTAAGTTCCTTAATTCTGGCATATGGATCTGTTGGATTAGACGCATAAAGGCCATTAATTGTAAAATAGTTATGTGGATCATAACCTCAGTTATAATTAGTAGTTCACCCTTTCCCGGTTCCTTTTAAATAAATGGTTTTATCTAAATCATTTACAGTATATGCAGCATGAATTGGTAAAAGTTGCAAGTGGGTAAAACCTAAATTTTTTAAATATCCAAATAAATCATGTTTTAGTAAATTATTAAATTTACCTACTTTTTGGTATTTTGGTCTATTAGGTTTTAAACTTGTAAAATCACGCACATGCAGTTCATAAATATTTGCATCTACTGAATTATTTAAGTTAGTAACTAGATCTCTTGGTTTATCTCCTACTCTTGCTGATTTAAAATCAATAAAAGCACCTAAGCCAACTTTATCCTCCATCCCTTGTCAATTAAATGGAGCCATAGATTTAGCATAAGGATCTAATGCCCTAGTTACTTTATTACCTTGATGAATAATTTCAAAATTATAATAACTAGTTTGATATTTTTGTTTGTTAATTGTTATATCTCAAACAAAAATATCATTGCTTGTTTGTGCATAAACTTTTTGCATTGACAACTTTAAATATGGATTTTCTAAATCATTTTTTTTGTAAAGCAAAAGAAAGACTTCCTTTGCTAATGGTTGCCATAATTTTATTTGAATTTTATTCTCTAAAATTGTGGCTCCTAAATCATTTTCCTTATAAGCAAATTTTTGATCAAATTCTTTAAAAAATTGCGAATCTTTTTTGAGTAATTTCATATGCAATAATTATAATGATTATTATTAAATTTTTTAAAAACTACTAATACAACTTGATCAGTCAATCTATAGTATATAAAATTAGAGAATAAATCATAAAAAGGAGTAAAAAAGCACCCTATCAAGGGTGTTTTTGTCTCTTTTATAATAAAGATATTTCTTGGTGATAAAATTTAAGGTGTTCTGGGTCAATATAATATTTACCAGCAATACAAATTGCTTCATCATCATAACCAAACATTGTTAAAACCATCATATTTTGGTGCCCTAAACGATTAACATCTTTTTCATATTCAAGGTGGTAAACTACGTTTTCAACTTTCTTTTTGTTATTAATAGTGTCAATTAATGGTACAGTCAAATCAATTGGTTCGTTTTTACCAAGTCATTTTGCAGATAATCAAACTTCAGCTTCACCAATCACTTTATTTTTCTTATAAATTTTCTTTTGGAAAAATCTGGTTCCATCTGTAAAGATAATGTTTTTATCTGCAAATCATTCAGGTTCTACAAAGTCAAACACTTCATGCCCCATTTGACGGTCAGCTTTAATTAAATAACTAACTGGTTTAATTAAGTTATGGAAGTTTTCAGAAACAAAGTGTCCTCTTTTTTTAATTGAGTAAACTGCACCGATAGTACGTAGTTTTTGGTAAGCTGTGACAATAACACTACGAGAACATTTGAAACGTTCCATTAAAGCGTGTTCTGAAGGCATAATTTTATTAACTGGTACTTTCTTGGTTTTAATTAAGTCAATTAAATATAAAATAATCTCACTTGTTTTAGTAACATCTGGATCATCTAATTGAAAAGTATCTTTATATGTAAATTTATATTTTGGTCTCATAATTTTTCTAATTATTTTTGAGTTAATTCAAAAATAATTAATCCTCCTTTTTCTATTTCAATATTTCAACTATTATTTTTAGCTTTATATAAATATAAAGGTTTAAAATGATAGTTACGAGAAATCTTGCCTACTGCTAAGAATTTATTTTGGTAATTACAAAATCCAAACAATAACAGCTTTGTAGCATTTTGGTCTTGAGCACGGACCATAAATGATGAATAATCCTCGCTATCAATTACTTGATATGGATCGATAATTGTACTTGGTTCTCTGTGGCTCAGAAATGGATAATCACTTCTAAGCTTCAGCATAAATTTAATAAAGTTAAATAGGGAATTTGGATCTTCAATTGCCTCTTCAACACAAGGCCTAGATAAAGCAGAAGTTAATAAAACATAATCTTTACGTGATTCTTTAACTTTATTATCAAAAATATAACAATTTTCAGCATGCGTTAACCATTTCATTGGTTCACGCAAAGTTGGATCTCCATAAATCCTTGTTCCATAATAACCAAGTTCATTACCATAATAAATAATTGGTGTAGCTGGTAAGGCTAAAAGCTGCATTAGTGCAATTCTTTGTGCTTCATATTCATCAAGACTTAAAGGTTTATGATGCTCTGTTTTTTTTAACTTAGTAACATTCTGACGGTAATAATCTAGCCATCTAAAAACATCATGATTATCTAAAAAAGGTACTCATTTGGTTTTAGGCGAAGCAAGTGCATACTTGCTTGCCACATTTACTAATTCTTGGTAACTAATTCTAACATCAGGATTATGTCTAAAAAACTTAAAGCCATCATAAACTGTATCTAAAGCTTGTTTACCTTGGTACATGGTATACTCTAACCCTTTTAAAGGATCGCTAAAGACTCATTCACCCATCATAAAAACTTCCTCGCGACCTGGTTCTAAATTAGTTATAGAATTACTTGCTTCGCGCAGCAAACTAAAAATCTTGGCTTCATTAAAGTTATCTTTAGTTTCTTGTTCACTAGAATAAAATTCAGCAATTGCATCATAGCGAAAGCCATCAACTCCAACAGACGTTCAAAATTTTTGAATTTCAATCAGTTGTTTAATTACTAATTCATTATCTAAATTCAAATCAGGCATACCATAAGTAAAACGGCCTAAATAATCACGATTAGTTGCCTGAATCTTTTGATCCAGGCGATGATATTTAGCTCTAATGTGTTTTGTATCTGTCTTTACATCTGAATCTTTATAACTTGGTTCAAAGCGATAAAATTGTTCATATAAAGGATCTTTATATAAGGCTTTTTGAAACCAAGGATGTTCATAGGATGTATGGTTAAACACTAAATCTAAGTAAACTTTAATTCCGTTGTCATGGGCACATGATAAAAACTCAATAAAAGCATCCATGCCACCAAGTTGGGGAGCAACATTGCAATAATCAATTACAGAATACCCATGGTACGAAGAAGCAGGGTGAATTGGACTTAATCATAATTGATCAATTCCTAAATTTACTAAATAAGGAATTTTATTTTTAAGTCCAATAAAATCACCTAGAGCATCATTATTACCATCAGCAAAATTATAAACTAATAATTGGTAAATAACATTTGTATTACGTAACTTTTTGAATAACTGAGCTTTAGGGGCTTTTTTTCATAAATCAGTGTAATCTAAATGATATTTAGGCATTTGGAAGCTTGGATCATCTCAAGTTGCAGCCTTAGTTCTAATTTGCTTTTTTAAATAACCTTTAAATATTCTTTCTAACTTTCATTTCTCGTATAACTTGCTCATAGTAATATTATACTATTTTTATCTACTTATACAAGTTGATATATTAAATATATTTTAATGAAAAACTCCTTGTTTTTTACAAGGAGTTTTAGGTTAATTATTATCTAGAATAGTTTGTATTTTGATTTTTAATTCATCAGTTGGAATTAATTGTTTTGCTAAGATTTGGTCTTTGGTTAAAAAACCAAATGATTTACGTGCAATTACAATCAAGAAAATGTTAATAAAACTAAAACCAAGTGCTAGCCAAGTTAGTAAGTAACTTAATTGACCTCCACTTTTTTTAAAGGGAGTGTTTCTGATTTCGCCAGCATCATCTTCAGCTTGAATGATGTTTTCTTGATATACTTCCGTTGGTTGCAATGAAAGAATAAAAAAGAGTAATACAAAGACAATTGGGACAAGGTAATTCACAATTTTTAAATAAAGATCACCATTATATGTATTTTTAAACAAGGTATAAATTACTAGCGAAACAAGTACTATTGCACTAAAAGTAAGCACTAGAAAAATACTATTTAGTGATAAAAATAATGTTTTAAGTTGGAATGCTGGAGCATTATTTTCAACTTGATCAATTTTTCATGTTTTGCTTAACTCACCAGCTTGAATCCATTGATACTCATATTCGATTCAAGCAAAAAATTTTTTAATCATTACCAGTTGAAAAATAAACATCAAGCTTAATAAAACTAGTAAACTAATTAAAAGAACTTTACGCTTTAAATAATTTGTTTCAAATTTTTGCATTAGTTAATTCTGTTTTCGGTTTCTTTATCAAAGATATGAATTCTTGAAGTAATGAATTCAATTGTGATATATGAGAATAATTCAAATTCTTCATTATTAGAAGCATTAACGATAAATTCTAAATCATCGCTCACCTTAACTAAAACTAATTGATCTTTACCAATTAATTCCACATTTGAAATTTTACCTGAAATAAAGTTATTTCCAGTTTTTTCACCATGGCGAATTCTTAAATCTTCACTTCTAAAACCAACCACTAATTCTTGATTAGCTTTTAATTTATCTTTAGTTTCTTGGTCTACTTCAATAGCAACTTTTTTGGCTTTATCTCAAATAAGTCCATCTTGATAAGTTGCATCAAAAGTATTCATAGTTGGCGAACCAATAAATTTAGCTACGAAAATATTTGCAGGTTTAAAGTAAAGTTCTTTGCTTTTTCCATTTTGTTGAATTTTTCCATCGTTAAAGACAACAATTTGGTCCCCCATGGTCATTGCTTCAAGTTGGTCATGAGTAACATAAATACTTGTAGTATTAAGCATACGGTGAATATTAACAATTTCACGCCTCATGTTTTCACGTAATTTTGCATCTAAGTTTGATAAAGGCTCATCCATTAAGAATACAAGCGGTTTACGTGCAATAGCACGGCCAATTGCAACACGTTGCCTTTGTCCCCCTGAAAGATCACGTGGTTTTCGATATAAGTAATTATCAATTTTAAGAATTTTCGCAACATCTTTGACACGTTTATCAATAATATCTTTTCTTTCTTTAGCAATTCTTAATCCAAATGAAATATTATTATAAACATTCATGTGTGGATAAAGTGCATATGACTGAAATACCATTGCAATATTTCTTTCATTTGGTAATAAGTTATTATATCTCTTGTTATTAAATAACAAGTCTCCTTTAGTTATGGAATTAAGTCCTGCTATCATTCTTAACAATGTTGTTTTTCCACAACCTGAAGGGCCAAGAAAAATACAGAATGTTCCAGGTTTAATTTCAAGGTTAATATTTTCTAGTGTATAGTTTTCATTTCCTTCATATTTTTTAGAGATGTTCACTAAGTTTATGTGTGCGCCGCTATTTGAATTATAAAATTCCCCAACTTCAGAAATCATTTGATCAATATCAATTGTTTCAAATCCTGAAGTTTCTAAATCTAATTCATCATTTGTTAGCATTTCTTGTTCAGTATGTTTATCATATTTCATCATATATTATCCTTTAACAGCTCCATCACTAAGTCCCCCCACAATATACCTTTGCAAGTACATAAATAAGGCAAATGCTGGTAGCGAAGCTAAAATTGAACCAGCAGAATAAGCACCATAGTTAATATGTTTTTGTTCAGCATTAATGAAGGTATCAAGCCCTATGGCTAAGGTTTTTTTGTCATTCTCAATTAAGACGAACCTTGGCAAGATAACATCGGTAAAAGGAGTTAAAAATGATCATAAGGCAACCATAATCAGTGCCGGTTTAATAACTGGAAGTAAAATTTTGAAAAATAATCCCCAGTTATTACATCCATCAATTTTTCCTGAGTCATCTAATTCTGATGAAACAGTATCTAAATAACTTTTAAGCATAAAGGTATTTCCAGCAATGGCACCACCTGAATAAATCAAGATTAACATCATAATAGCTGAAAATCCAAGTAAGGTTTCTCCTAATTTTACTAAGATATATAGCGAAATTAGTGACGAAGTTGCCGGAATCATTTGTAGCATCATAACGATTGTTAATGAATGCCTTGACCCTGTAAACTTAAAACGCGAATAGGCATATCCATTTAGTGCAACAGCCACTGTTGATACTAAAGAAGTAAGCCCGGCTATAACTAATGTATTTCCATATCAAGTTAAGAATAAGCTACGCTCATTAGTAAATAAGTAAGCAAAGTTGTCTCAACCAAATGAAAAAGGCGAAAGTCCAACGACACGAATGTTAGCAACGTTAAAGGCTGCTGTTATTAGTGAGACAATTGGGAATAAAATGATTATTGCTCAAAATAGCAAAATTATGTAATTAAAGAACAGTCAGATAATCTCAAGTGCTGTAGGTGGCTTTGAGTCTGATTCATTAAATTTTAGACGCTTTGGAGATAGTTTTTGTTCTGAAATTGTAAGCGAATCAAACTTATGTTTATAAAATATTTGTCTTTTAAATCTACTTAACATTCTTAATCTCTCCTTGACATTGATTTAATAAATCCTCTTGCACTAATTGCAATACTGAATGAACCAGCTAATGTAGTTAAGGCTGCAGCAAAGGCTTGGTTACCTTCGAATTGTCCTGAACTTGTGGTTAGTTTATAAACTCATGAAATAATAATATCTGTTGATGCTTCTCCAAATGAAGTTGAATTAGCATAAGCAGGTCCACCACCTGTGAAAATAGAAATGGTGGTAAAGTTATTAAAGGCTCCAACAAATTGTCCTATTAACATTGGGGCAATTGAAATCAGCAATGAAGGCAACGTCAAGTATCAAAATAGTTGGCGACCTTTGGCTCCATCAATTGATCCCGCTTCATAAATATCTCTTGGTATTGATTGTAAATTACCAGTAACAAGCATGAAGATTCAAGCATAACCAATCCATGTTTGTACTAAGATAACTAAAACACGAGCTGTTCCAATTTCAGTAAGCCAGTTTTTCGAACTACTTAAAAGACCCATTGACACGAGAATTACGTTCATTACCCCATCATCACCACCTCTGAAGAGGCTCCGGATAAATGTTAAGGTAACAAAGGCCGGAATCGCTCAAGGTAAAATATAAATTAGTCTAAAGATCTTTTTGAACCGGATTCTTTGGTTATTAGTTAATACAGCTATTAAAATACCAAGCGAAATCGGAATAAGAGTTGAAGAAACCGTTCAAATTGCCGTTCATAAAATAACTCTACTTAATGATAAGAATAATCTTTGTTCTCTGAAAACTCATCATTTTCCTCATTGCTTAAGCCCAACTCAATCCACAGTACGAGCTGGTGCTTCATGTTTAAATCCATAGTTTGTAAAGGATACTAAAATCGAAGTAATAACTGGAGTTGCCACGATAAAGACCATTAAGATTCATCCAAGTAAGGAAATCATTCAAGGGAATCCGCTGGTATTTAATCATCGCTTAGTTTGGGCTCATTTACTTGGACGAGAACCATATTCCAGTAATTTAGCTACCCGATAAGCTCCTAAGGCTGAAACGGTGTGGTAAATCAGTGCAAAGACTAAAACTATCACAGAGATCACACCACCAAATAAATAGACCCTGGCATCTGGGAATAATCCCTTAGTAAAACTGTGGCCAGCTGCTCCTAGGTCGCTAAATCCAGGTATCCCACCCATTGCTTTTCAATATGCTCCAAAAGCAAATGGGATAATTAAAGCAATAGTTATAAATGAAACAGCTGCCATAATACTTCCTTTAAGGCGTTGCTTAAAGAAAACTAGTTCAGCAAAACCTGGGAAAACAAAGTTCATAAATAAACTAATTCAACGTAAGTTTTTCATAGTTTCAACTGGAATGGATTTTTGAGCTTCAGTTACCTTACTTTCATAGAGTTTTTTATTAATTTTATTTTCAGCTCATTCACGTCAAAATAAAGTTTTTAAAACTTGTTTATTTGATTGAACTTTTGACTTTAATTTTTCTTCGTTAATTGATTCTTTTTTGAAAATATTAAGTTCAATATTTTTGTTTTTAAACGCTGCTTTAGTTATTTCTTTATTTTTAATACGGTTTTTAGCTTCTAATTTTTGGAGTTTAAATTGTTCAATAATTTTTGCCTTAGCAGTTTTAAAATCATTTTGCTCCTGATCATAAACACCTTGTTCTTTAAGCTGTGCTAAATTAGTTTTAGCTTCAATCTTTTCACCTAAGAATTTAAGGCGAGTTAAACGATAATCGATAAATGATTCTTTTAAAGCTTTTGCTTCTTCAAGGTTATAAAATCCTTCATAACTAGAAGTTTTTAGAATTTGCCCGACTTGCTCTTTATATTGTGATTTAACTAATAATTTAAATTCGCGGCATGATTTAAAGAAATTAAGTTTCGTTAAATATTCTTTTAATGCGATTTTAGCTAAAACATTGTTAGTTTGAAATGAGTTGAAGTAACCTTGTAATTCAGTTACTTTTTGGTTTAATTCTTGGTCTGAAAGATTGTTTAACGTAAAATCAAATTGTGCTAAGTCAAGTTCATTTTTGTATAAAAATTTATATAAATCTTTATAAACTTGGATTTTTGAACGAATTTTGGAACTTACAAGTTGTTTTTTATATTCTAGATCAATTTCTTTAATTTTTGATTTAGCTTCTTGAATTATTTGATTAGTAAGTTCCTGGTTTTTATGTTCTACAGCTAAAATTTGCTCTTTTTGGGTTTCGATTTTTTCAAGGGTTTTTTGCTTATTAACTTTAACTTTTTCTCGTTGTTCTTTTAAATTAGCATTATATTCATATTCTAAAGTTAAAATCTTTTGTTTAGTTTCTAATTGAATATTACTTTTTTCTTTTAAATATAACTCTTTTTGTAATTGGTGCGTTTCATTATATTGACGTAATAATTCAGTCTTTTTAGCTACTAAACTTACTCTTTGAACTTCGAGTTTATTATAAATATCTAAAAAATATTCACCAACGTTATGAGTTTTAGCTAATTTATCTATTCATGCTATTTCAAGCGGTAATAAACGATCTTTAATTTTCTCAATATCAAAAGTTAAATCTTGGTTATTTTCAATATATAACAAAATAATATTGAAAATAGTATATTTTTTAAATATTTCTTTTTCATCAAGATATGTTTTTTTCTTTAAATCTTCAATAATGGAGATTTTATAATTAAGTTCATCAGCAGACTTTGTTAAAGAATAAACAAAGTCTTGTGCATAATTTTGTATAGTTTTTTTGCTTTTAGCTAATTTTTTGATTTCAAAACGTAATAATGAAGGCATTGAATCAAAATGTTTTAATTTTTTAATTGAGTCTTTTAGGACACCAATTTTATTTTTGTATGCAACTCTATGGCTGGCAAGTTCACGTTTTAAATTATCACTTAATTTATTTCTTGCCCGCAAATATAAGTCACGGTCAACTCTTTCTTGCGCTTTAATTTTGTCATTATTACGCAAGAAAATATTTTTGACTTGTTTTTTATATGCTTTTAAATTACCAACGGAAGACGGTAGGATACTGTCGAATTCTTCGCCGTATCAATTATAAAGTTTTAATTCTTTCACAACTACTTGCTTCCTCCTCTATGTATTTTAAACCATTCATAATAATAAAATTTACGTTTAATGTGGTATTGCACCAAGAGATAAATTAAAGTGATAATTAAGCTGATATTTAAAATAGATATTAAGCTTCCTATAACAATTTGCAAGGTTGACAAAAGCTCAGTGCCATTAAAAAATGGAGAAAAAGCTAACGTCAAGAAGACAATCATTCATGAATATAAAAAAATATATCCATGTTTTAACTTATGCCTAAGCATTACTAAATATCCTAAGAAAAATAAGATTACAAAAGTGTTTGCTAAATATGACATTAAGCTGCGCATTGCAATTTGTTGTCCTAAATCACTTATTTGTTCATCAGTTAAATCTCTGGTTAAATGCTGATATTGTTCAGCACTAATCCCCATACCAAAAGGGATTAACAGTCAAACAAAGAGCACTGCTGTAAGTAGTGCTATTTGTACTAAAAGTGTATAGAAACTAATTTTATTTATGTTTGATTTATATTTAACCATTAGTTAGAAATAGTTACATATGTATCTGAGTTACTTGCATTCAATTTACCAGCTTGTTCGTCAAAAACTTTAGATAATGTTTTGGCCATTTCATTGGTAAATTTATCAAGAGTATCTATGTTTTTGTTGGCAAATTCTCTGTATAATTCAGCATTACCAAATGTACGATCATTCATAAATCCTCAAACTGTTGTAAATTGTGGATTAGAGTTATCAGCACGAGTTAATTGGGTTTTTAGAACACCAAGTCCCCCTTCGCTAATTGCTTGTGTTGATGAGATAACGTTAAGTAATTTATTAAAGGTTAATTTAGATTCATATCCTGAAACTTTTTCATCAACTTGTTTATAAGTTGCATCTTTTCCTTCAATAAATTTTTTATTGTTGAAAATATCTCCAACTGATAGTCTAACACGAGCAGGGTTTAAGTATGTATTTAAGTATAAAGTAACAAATTCTTTTACCTTAGCATCATCTAGTGATGATTTTGCAAAGTTGGAAACAAAACTTTTTGCTTTATTTAGGTATTTTGTAACTAATTTGTCTAGTTCTGCAGTATTGTTGTTTGTTTTATCTTTTGTTAAAGCTTCTGTTAATGTTTTGATAATTTTTTCTTTTTCATCATCATTATCACCATTTACATCAAAGATTTCTTTTTCAACTTTACGCATGTGGAATGAAGAATCTCCGTGTTTTAAGGTTTCAGCTTGTGGAATATTAAATGATCCATCTTTAAGTAAATCTTTTCCAACTAACCATTCTTGGTTTCCTGGGTTATCTGAATTTTGAACTCCAACTAAAGTTTTAACATCACTAATTGATAATAATGATGCAACAAGGTTTCTGAGTGGTAAAATATCACCTAAAGTAATTGCATTAAAGTCAGCGTCAGTAAGCACTTCAGGTTTTTCAATTGATGCTTTATGATCAGCTGCTTTAAGTAAGTTTGCTTCAGCAGAAGGACTAGTTTGATCTTTGTCAGCACTTCAAGTATTTCCTCATACTTTTTGGTTTGCTAATACTGAGATTTTAGCAGTTTTTGAATTTCTTTCAGTTTTAAGTGCATCATATGAAGCAAATCCAAGATCTTTAGCAAATTGTTCAACTTCAGTAAATTGAGCTGAATTTTCCGCTTTAATATCATCAATTAAGGTTTTTTGAATTCCATTAACAAATGGAACTTTTGAGTCATTTTTAAAGTATTCTTTGTAAGCTGCTACTGAATAAATTGCTTTAAATCAT
This sequence comes from Mycoplasma sp. 10961, assembly GCF_055523525.1. Classification (NCBI taxonomy): domain Bacteria; kingdom Bacillati; phylum Mycoplasmatota; class Mollicutes; order Mycoplasmatales; family Mycoplasmataceae; genus Mycoplasma; species Mycoplasma sp. 10961. The sequence goes on along the minus strand of NZ_JBVFVD010000001.1, from coordinate 104,767 downwards.
TCTTTAATAGCAGTTTTTCTTTCTTCACTAGCACTATTGTTTCTTGAATTAATAGCAAATGATCAAGAACCTGGGCTTTGTAAGTATTCGGTGTTATCATCTGTTTTAACTACGTTAAAGAATGATTGAGCACCAGCTGATTTTTCTGAATTTTGTGTATCTCATGAACCAATAACAGCATAGTCAATTTTTCCTTGGTTCATTAAACTAAAGATTGTAGCTTGAGCTTCACCAACTTCTTTAACTAAAGTTTGTCTTAAGTCTGATTGAGAAATACCTTTTTTACCTCAAACAGTTTGACCAAAATCTGATTCACTCTTTAAGAAAGCAGCTTCATAAATTGGGAAGAATAATGAAGAGTATACTTTTAATGCTTCTTTAAAGTAAGCATTGTATTGGTTTCCGTCAATAAATCCAGAAGTAATTTGACCACGAGTTTCATCGGTGTATAAGATTCTTGACATTAAGTTTAATTTTGGATCAAGTGAATTTTGAGTTTTAATTTTTTCTAAAGCTCCGGCTAAAACACCATTACCATATCAGAAGTCTTGGAATCTTAAAAGAAGTTTTCCTTCTTTAACTAGTTCAACTAAAGTATCTGTGTTTGCATTACTTAAGTCACGACGAGCATCTGCTTCTGGAAGTCTTGAAGCCATTAAAATTGCTTCCGTGTTATGTCTAATAGCCATTAATTTTGTAACATTAGTAATATTTTGCCCATTTTTTACACGGGTACGAATTGTTCCAAATGCTCTAAGAAGCTCTTTTTCTGCGGCAGTAGCACCAGTTGATGCTGATAATTCATCAATTAAACTAGGAATAAATTCATCAATATAACTAAGTGCATTTTGTTGAGTTAAGTCAGTAACTCTATCTCCAGGTAAATAGAAAATGTCAGCTACTTCAGGAGATGTAATACCTTGAAGACTGAAGTCTAAAGCACCTCAAACATCTTTTTCAATTGTACGAATTTTGTATTTTTTAGCTGATTCTGTTTTGTTGTAAGCTTCAATAGCTTTTTCATAAAAGGCTCTTTGAACCCCGTCGACTGCAACAACAATTTCTTCTTGTTTGGCATTACCACCACCGGTACATGAAACAGCTGCGAATGCACCTACGGATAATAAGCTTGTTGCTGATAATATAAATTTACGTATTTTCATAATAATTCCTTAAATATCTATTTTAAATCTATGGCTTATTCAAAAGCCAATTCATTTTTTTGATAAGCAATAATTAGAAAAATGATTGCAAATGGAGTTAAAAAAGTTAATGAAGAAATAACTCCAAGCACAGCGAATATTTTATTAAATTCCGTTTTTTTCAAAATGTAAAGCACATGGATTGAAAGTATCAAATTAACTATATAAGTTAGTAAAAGAATTGAAATAAAGATACGACTTTCATATGCATTTAACCTTGTGGAAACATTTCCATATATTGTTCCTTCTGTACCTTCGTTTATAGCCTTTTTTATAATAAAAAAAAATAAAATTGTGATTACAAAAGCAACAATGTTTGAAAAAATCATAAATAAGTACTCTAAAATCTTTGGTTTATACCGTCTTTCAAGTGGATATTTACCAAAAATAAAATATCTTAACTTAGTTTTGAGTGGAATTCGCTTAAATTTGTATTTTTTTTTCATTTTTCTATAAATATTATAGCAAAATATTAAATATTATTTGTTCACTTATAATATACTTAAAATATAGTGTTGATAATTTACCTTGCAATATCAAACTATTTAGGACCAATTAGAAAGGCTCCAAACTTACCTTGGCCACTCCCAATAATAGTTGCATTATTGTCTATATTTTTGATTGTAAAATTACTTCCTAATAATTTTTCTTTGATAACCAAATTATTTTTTAAAGTAATTTTTGCTTCATTATTACCAAGTGGGTTATATACAATTAATAAATAAGTTCCATCATCATTTTTTCTTAATGTTGTGTTATTGACACTAAATCCATTTTGGACATCTTCAAAATCCAAAATATCCCTTCAATTACTTACTACATATTTAGAATTCATTTCACGTAGTGAAATATATTCTTTACGTAGGTTAATTAACTGTGCAATTAAATTATATGATGAATTCGGATTTTTAATTATTGATTCAACGCTTCCTTCGCCAGGTGAAGCTTTTGGTGAGATCCGATCATCAGGGCTTTTAAGTTCGTAAAAATCAACATTCTTAGTTGTATCTTCTCACCAAAAAGCTTCACGAACATTTACATCCCGCTTTTTAGGCCCTCCTTGCATCAAAATCTCATTACCATTATATAAAGTTGGTAAACCACCACGTGATAAAAGTCCAAAGATCCCTGCAATATACCGGTTGCGTTGATCTAATGATAATTTATATGGTTCAGTAGTCGCAGGAGCACCCCCCACTCCTTGTTTAATTCTGGTAATTCATCTTTCAACATCATGATTATCTAAAAATGGAATTCATTCCCTAATTACACCATTTTTATCAGTTAAACCTTCAATTAACTTGAGTTCCTCATATGAATTTAATCTTACATCTGTTGAATTCTTCCACCTTACTCCATCAATTAATGAACTAAGTGAAACATCTCCTTGTTTGTTAAACCAATTTTTTTGAGCATTTGCATCACTTGAATCACCTCACCATTCTCCAAACATAAATGCATCATTAGAAGAACGAACAATTCCATTATTTGCAGCTTCTTTATATGCTTCATTAATTACTTTACGAAACTCACTAAATAATTCTACTTCATGCCCTTTTTTACTTCTTCCTTTATAAATATTAGGAGAATCAAAGAAATGGTAGAATGCATCATATCTAAACCCGTCAATTCCTTTAGTTGCTCAAAACTTATGCATATTCTTAATTTCTTCGATCACTTCAGGATTTGATAAATTTAAGTCTGGCATTCCTGATCAAAAGGCCGCTGCCCATTTATAATTAGATTGCGGCGGATTTGAACCAAGGGTATTAACTACTTTAAATAAATGTCTAATATCATCAGTTCCTTGTTGCTCATTACTATTTTGACTTTTATCATACATATAGTAATAATTTTTATATTTAGGATCACCTTGCAAAGCCTTTTGGAACCAAGGATGTTCGTACGAAGTATGGTTGATAACCACGTCAATGACGACCCTAATTCCCTTCGCATGGGCCGCTGTTAAAAATTCATCAAAAGCTTGCATCCCACCAAGTTCAGGAGCTACGTCAGTATAATCAATTACATCATACCCATGGTATGATGAAGCTGGGTGAATAGGCGAAAGGTATAAAGTATCAATACCTAGATTAACAAAGTAATCTAGGTTATTTTTTAAACCAATAAAGTCACCAATTCCATCATTATTGCCATCAGCAAATGAATATACTGTTAATTGGTACATAACATTAGATCTTTTAGCTTCTTTATTAAAAGGAGCAATTGAGGCAACATTAGTTGCTTCATCACTATAAGTAAGATTAGTTAAATTTTTTGATCTTACTTTTTGAGCAAAACTTTCATCACCTCAATTTAATAAGGTTTTAGCATCTTGTAACTTTTTAAATTCACGAGCTTGATCATATTTTAATTCTTGATTTGAACAAGCTACCAAAGTACTTGCAAAAATTGGCAAAGCACTTATATTCAATAGTAATTTAAAATATTTCTTCATATTTAAATTTTATTAAAAATTGCAATAGTTTGTTAATAATACTCAAAGCAGTTGATAAGTCAAATATAAAAAAACCAAGAAACTTAATTCTTGGTTTGTATAGCATAAATATTTTCTCAATTTTTTGTTACAGTTTTTAAAGCATTTCAAAGGTTTTTATCAAGTGAAGTATGCCCTGCTCCATCAACTAAATACAGTTTTGAATTACTTAATTCTTTGTGTAATAAATAAGCCCCAATTGGCCGACAATCCACATCTTGTCGCCCATGCACAATATCAACTGGAATATCCTTAAGCATCTTAGCATGCTTAAGGATGTAATTATCATCATTAAAGAAACATTTGTTAACAAAATAATGAGTTTCTAATAGTGCAACATCTAAATATGACTTTAGTTCTTGTTTGCTTGGATTTAACTTAGCCCTAAATTTATTAACTGAAACTAAGCATGCTTCTCAATTATAAAAAGTTTGTACTGCTAAGTTTTTAAATTCTGAATCATGGCTGGTAAATACATTATAGTATTTTTCTAAAATACTATTCCCTGGAATATCCTTAACTAGCGTGCTATAAGTTTCAAAATAATCAGGATAATAGTCACTTGCTCCATTTGCTTCATATAAAAAATCTATATCCTCTTGGCGTCCTAAAAAAACTGCTCTTAGTAATATCCGCTCAACATTGAGCGGATATTTAACTGCATATGCTAAAGCAAGTGTTGTGCCTCAGCTTCCACCAAATAAAGCTATTTTAGTTAAATTTAAATGAAGTCTTAAGGCTTCAATATCTTCAATTAAGGCTTGAGTAGTATTATTTTTAAGTTCTAAACGAGGTTTAGATTTACCACATCCTCTTTGGTCAATATAAATTAACTTAAAAACATCTAAATTAAATAATTTATTTAAGATCGGAGTTGAGCCTCCGCCTGGACCTCCATGAATTATAAAGATAGGAAATCCTTGCGGATTTCCATATACATGATAATAAATTGAATGCCCTCCACTTACTTGAAGATAATTTGCTTCAAGTAAGTTATTTTGCTTAGTTTTGTTTTGTTTCATATGGTCTAGAAAATACGTAGTAACCATCTTCAGTTACTAAAACATCATCTTCGATTCTAGCACCACCTAAGCCTTCAATATAAATACCTGGTTCAACAGTAATAATCATACCTGGTTCTAAAATAGTGTTTGAACGAGTTGAAACATTTGGAAGTTCATGTACATCAATACCTAAACCATGACCAGTTGAATGGGTAAAATATTGCCCATATCCTTTTTGGATAATATAGTCACGGCAAATTTTATCAATTTCTGAAACTTTAATACCAGGGCGCACTGCCTTACGACCTAAAGCTGCTGCTTCTTTAACAATTTCTAGGATTTTTAAAGCTTCTGGATTAACTTTACTTTGATCTCCAATTACAAAAGTTCTAGTAATATCAGCAGTATATCCTTTATATTTAGCACCAAAATCAACTTTTAATAAATTATTATCTTCAATTAATTTATCTGTAGGGTGGTGATGTGGCTCGGCACTGCTTGGACCTGAAGCAATAATTTCATCAAAACCTTCTTTATCAGCACCATGTTTTTTAAGTAAAAAGTTTAACATTGCTGCTGCTTCTTTTTCAGTAATACCTGGTTTAACTCAAGTTTTAAATTCATCTAAAGCTGCTAAAGAAATATCAACAACTTTTTGCATTAATTTAAGTTCTTCTTGAGATTTAATAATTCTTAATTCTTGCCCATTTACTCAAATTAATTCTTCTGGGTTAACAATATTAATAATTCTTTCTTGGACATTTTTAATTAAGTAATCTTTTTCTAAAGCAACTTTTTTAAAGTTTCTTGCTTTAAACCAATCTTGCATATTGGTTCCTTGAATTAAAACTATCTCAACATTTTTTGCATGCTTTTGTGCATATTCAATGTAGCGTCCATCTACAAACAATGTTGCTTTATCTTTTTCAATGGCAATAAAACCATCAGTAGTTTGCACATTAGCATACCATAATCTAGTTTGAGGAGCTTCAGAAATTAAAACTTCAGCCCCTGTTCGTTCGAACATTTTTAGTAATCTTGTATCATTCATAATTTTCTCCTCTTAGTTAGTTTGTTTTACCCCATTAGGGAATAATGCTGTTTTTGGATATTTAACTAATATTTTATCAAGTTTAGCTAAATTTTGGCGATAAGATTTTTCTTGCATTGGGTATTTAGTTTTATCGCTTCCATCAATTAAGTTATAAGCATATGATGAATCTAAATCTTCACCTTGAATTAATGGAACAAAGCCAGATCTTTGTGATAAATCAGTGCCATTAGTATTTGATGAAGTATTATAAATACCAACTGGAACCCCATATTCATTAGTTACCATTGATCCACTTGTTCCACCAGCTAAAGAGGAATTAGTTAAAGCAAATGAATAACCAATTCCAATTGCAATCCTTGCATCGTCTAAGACTCCTTCATTACTAATATTATTTGTAAAAGTAGTTCTATCAATTATAACTGAATGATCTAAATCACTCGAAGTATTAGACATAAATAATCCAGTATTAGAAACTTGTGGGTATCCTGCCACATACAAACGTTCAGGACGCAATGATTTAAGTTTATTAGCACCTGGTTTTAAATATGATGCAACATAATCAAATGGGATGTATAATGCAGCATCTTCATATTTAATTGTTTTAACATCATTATCAAAAGTGGCAATTGCTCTATCAATATGCTTTTTAAATAATGCATATTGATTTTGATTTTCTGTTAGTTTTTTATAATTTATTTCGACACCGAAAACAGCAAAATCTAACCCTGGGCGGCGATCTGGATAAGTTGTATCTTTGTATCAAGACGCATTATCAAGCATCTTTTTATTACCTTCTTCATTATAAAAATCCATTGCAGCAAATATAGTTTGCGGTGCTTTCATTATGTCTCCTAATGAAGTTGCTCCTTTAAGCTCAGCTCGTTCTTTAGGTTCATTTGTGAAAATACTTGGCCTATTAGTAGCAGTATTGGGCTTAGTGTTATTAGGAATTGGCTCAAGATTTATATCATCTCTTGGAACACCTAAAAAGCCATAAAGTGTTTCTCGTTTTGCTTCAGTGAAATACTCTGGAAAATCATTTTTTAAATCTTTATCAAAACTATTAAAGGCATATTTGTGTACGTGTAAATTTGTTGCAATAAAAAGCATTAAATTTTCTTTGTTAGCATCCCAAGCATAATCTAGCAACCAACCGGTTCCGTTATGTGGGTGTGCTAAAGGAGTAGTTGCAGTCTCAAATGTTCAACCGTAACCAATTGAAAAAGTCTTATTTTTAATTTTTTCAATTGCCTCACGTTCTGTTAATTTAGGAAAACTAAATTGCCTTTTTTCAGCAGGCGAAGTATCTTTAGATCATTCTTCCTCTTGGGCAAGAGTTTGCTGCACTTCAGTTTTAAGGTTATTTAACGCAGCATCACTTGAAAATTGCAACCTAAATGTATAAAAGTTCTTTTTATCAGGATCTTGAACTTTGTCAATTAATTTAGATACTTCTTCACGTAATTGGGGATTTCCAGAATTATTAGAAGCCCCAGGGTTTTCTGGTTCCCTTGGTTCTTGAGAAGGTGTCTTTGCATCTGAACCTTCATTTGGTTGCTTTGGCTCAGTTGTTTGGTTTCCTAAATCTGTAGAATTAACTGGATCAGTAGGTTTAGTTTGAATACTTGATCCAGGGTTTTGATCTTTTGGTTGTGGATCTTGTGGCGGGTTAGGGTTATTTAAAACTGGATTTGTAGAATTTCCTGGTTTGTCATTACCAGGATTTGGGTTGATAGGGGCTGGATCTGGCTGCACTGGCAATGGGATTACTGGTTTAGCAGATTCTTTACCATTCCCAGGTTTTTTATCATCAGGTTTTGGGTTATCTTCCTTACTAGTACATGAAATTACCACAGCAGGTAAAATTGATAAATTCATGAAAGTCAGGAATAATTTCATTCTTTTATTATTTTTCTTCATTACTTTAAGTATTATACCAAATATTAATTTTTAATTTTACTCAAGCAGTTAATTTAGTAAAATTAAAAAGTATATTTAATGAAGGTAATATAATATTATTAAATGAAAAGGAACATTATGATCAATATAGTTTTATACCAACCTGAAATTTCACCAAATACAGGAAATATTATTCGAACCTGTTATGCTTTAGGCGCTAAATTACATATCATTAAACCAATAAGTTTTGACTTACATCCTAAATACTTAAAAAGAGCGGGAGCTGGACGCATGCTTTCAGATATTCGCCACGAAGTCCATGATTCATATCAAAGTTTTTATAATAAATATCATGATAAAAATATTTTTTATATTACTCGCTATGGATTAAAAACATATAGTGATATTGAGTATCAAAGAATTCATGATCAAAATCAAGAAATTTGAATCATGTTTGGACGCGAATCAACAGGTATTGATAAAAGTATTTTGCAAAATAATTTAGATAATTGTTTAAGAATACCAATGGTTTCTGCCATGCGTTCGATTAATTTAGCAAATTCAGTTTGTATTGTCGCTTTTGAAATCATGCGCCAATTAAATTTTGAATCATTATCTTTATACGAAGTAGAAAAAGGGAAAGATTTTTTGAAACATGATTTTAACAAGTAAACAAAATCCCAAAATTAAATATTTAAAAAAATTAGAACAAAAAAAGTACCGTACTTTAGAACAAAAGTTTTTGGTTTCTGGCCGTCATTTAATTGACGAAGCTTTAAAACATAATTTAGTTTTAGAAATTTTTGAAACAGAAGATTCAAAAATTTACCCTAATTCAACAAAAGTTAGTTATGACATCATTCAGTATTTAGCAAAAACTACTAGTCCCCAACATTGCCTTGCTTTATGCGATAAAAGCAAGTTGAAAACTGCAAAAGTTAATAATGTTATTGCCTTAAATGATTTACAAGATCCAGGCAATGTTGGAACTATCATGCGCTTATCCCTTGCTTTTGGATTTGATACTATTATCATAGAAAATTTAGATCCTTTTAATGATAAAGTAATTAGAGCTAGCCAAGGATCAATCTTTAATTTAAATATTATCCAAACCAAAAATTTGGCTAACGAATTAAAAGATTATAAAAATCAAGGATTTACTCTATATGCTTCGCTCCTTGATTTAAAAGCCCAAAAACTTAATGATATTAAATTTTCGGAAGATAAAATTATTGTAATTTTAGGTAATGAAGGAACTGGAATATCGCAGGCAATAAAAAACCTCGCAGATCATAGTTTATATATACCAATTACTTTTGAAAGTTTAAATGTGGCAGTTGCTGCTGGAATAATCCTAGATAAAATTTATAATAAAAGGAGTTAAAAATGTATACTGAGCCAAAAGAAACTACCCACGAAACACTAGTTCAATGATACCCTGGCCATATGGCCAAGGGTTTTAAAGAAATTCAAAATAGTGCTGCCCTTGCCGATGTTTTTATAGTTGTCTTAGATGCAAGAGCTCCAATTAGTTCATATAATGAAGATTTCGACAAAATTGCTCCGCATAAACCACGCTTATTTATTTTTACCAAAATTGATTTAATGGATAAAAACAAAAAAAATCAAATTAATGAGAGATTTAGCGGTGAACATTTATTATGGCTAGATTTACGTAATCAAAGTTCTAAAAATAAAATATTACGTAAATTAACAGAAATAAATAAAGAAAAAATATCAAGAAATTTTGAAAAAGGAATAATTAAAACTAAAATTAAATCGTTTGTTGTTGGGGTTCCAAACTGTGGTAAAAGTACCTTAATTAATTTAGTAACTGAAAAAGCATCCTTAAAAGTGGAAAATTTCCCTGGTGTTACTAAGGAAAAAAAATGGGTAGCAAATAAAGAATTTTTATTTTTAGATACTCCTGGTATTTTATTGCCAAAATTCGATGACCAAGAACCAGCGGTCAAATTATTGGCAATAGGATCAATTAAATACGAAAATTTTTCGCCACAATTTTTAGCGACTAAATTCTATGTTTTACTAAGTAAATATTATCCTGAGAAACTCGAAAAATTAGGGCTCAAACCTTCACTAGATGAAATTGAAGTTTATGGGCTTTTAAGCGATTATGCTAAAAAATTCAACTTCTTTAAAAGTCAGGGAAAACTCGATTTAACTAAAGCTTATAACCATTTTGTACAAATGGTTAGAAATTTAAAAGGAATAACTTTTGACTAAGCAAGGTATAGAAATTATTTTTAAAAAATCTACCTTTATCTCATATGTTTATAACATAACTGATAAAGGTAATATAAAAGAAATAATTAATTTGCTCAAAAAAGAGCATAAGAAAGCAAGGCATATTTGCTATGGATATTTAATCTTAAATAATAATATCGAAAATGGAGGTTTTAGTGATGATGGCGAGCCATCTAATTCCGCTGGTAAAGTTATTTATGATTTAATTAGAATTAAAAAACTGACAAATATCCTAGTAATTGTAGTAAGGTATTTTGGAGGTACTTTATTAGGTTTTGGCGGTTTACAAAAAGCATACCGCCAAAGTGCTAAATTAGCCATCGAACAATATTTAGAAAAGGAATAATAATGATAAAAATAATCAATAAACATGATACAAATACACAATTATTAAAACCTGCTTTTGAAGGTTTTGAATTTCCAAATTTTGTCGGAAAACGTAATTTTACAATTAGTGATGAATTAAGTACAAAAGAATCATATGTATATTTTAGTAAGGAAAAGCAATCTTGATATGAATTTTCACAATGATTTAATAATTTTGCAAGTAATTTACAAAGAAGTTATGTATTAGATTTAAAAGCTTTTAGTAATCATTTTGAGACAGATAAATTAATTCGGTTATTTGTCTTTGGGGCAATCTTTGCAAAAGCAAAACTATTCAAAAAAACATATCAAAAAGAAGCAAAAACTAAAGAAGAATCTTTAAGTTTGCTAATTGAACAACCTACTTTAGAGCAAAAGCAATTAATTAATAAAGTAACTTTAATTGCAAAATCTGTAAACCAAGTAAGAAACTTACAAATTACACCGGAAAACTTCTTAAACTCTGAAATGCTTGCTTCAAGCATTTCAAGCAACTTTTCAGGAATTGATAATTTAAAAGTTGAGGTTTTAACTAAAAAAGAAATTCAAGATTTAAACATGAATTTACTTCTTTCAGTTAATCAAGGAAGTACCCATGAACCACGTGTTGTAATTATCACTTATAAAGGTAATCCAAAAGATGCTGAGCATACGAGCATTGTAGGTAAAGGAATTACTTTTGATACAGGTGGAGTTAATACAAAAGGGTATCATATGGAAGGAATGAAATATGATATGTCAGGATCAGTAGTTGCAGCTTATACAGTTAAAACTTTAGCTTTACTTAAAGCTAAAGTCAACGTCAGTGCTATTATGTGCATCACGGATAATCGTATTAATAATGATGCTTCATTACCTGAAAATGTTTATCAATCAATGAGCGGTAAATGGGTTGAGGTTGTGGATACAGATGCTGAAGGGAGACTAGTCTTAGCAGATGGAATTTACTATGCAGCAGAAAAATTAAAGCCAACAACTATTATAGATGTTGCTACCTTAACTGGTACTATCTTAACGAGTTTATCTAATGTTTATAGCGGAATTTGGTCAACCAATGATTCAAAATGAGAAATCTTTAATGAAGCAGCGCGCGAGGCACAAGAAAAGGTTTGACGTATGCCACTACATGAAGATTTTCATAAAGGTAATAAAAGTTCAAAGGTAGCAGATTTAGCCAGTTGATCAAAAATAGTAAGACAAGATTCTTCGCAAGCAGCCATGTTTTTAAAAGAATTCACTAAAGGCATTGATTTCATTCATTGCGATATTGCTGGAACTGCTGATGCTAATCAACAGCCGCAAGGCCCATTAGTAGCAACCTTAGTTGAATTTATATTAAGATTACATAATAAGAAAAAAGAAACTGAATAAAATCAGTTTCTTTTTTTTATATATGTTATATATTATTTTTTTTCTTTGTGATTAGTATGAGAATTGCATTTTGAGCAGTATTTTGATAATTCTACTTTTTCAGGATGATTTTTCTTATTTTTCTTAGAAATATAGTTTTCCATTTTGCAATCTTGACATGCTAATGTATATCCTTCTCTTGCCATAATCTACTCCTTTGCTATATATGATATTTTATAATAATAAAACTATTATATATGAAAAATGTCAATTAATAAAATATATTTTATAAAAGTCTAAATTGTATACTATAAAATAATTCACAATAACTTTTGTTATTTTAGATTAGGATGAAATTCATCCGATTTTTTCAACTTCTCTATTTTAATGCCATTAACATACATGGTTCTGAAAACTAAACCTTTATTAGCGAAGCATAAAAAAACAAAAAAACAACAATCATAATAAAATTAATGATTATTGTTTTAATTTTTGTATAGTTAATTATCAATCACTAAATTTGTATTCTTATTTTCTTCATTTAAGGTTGTAATATATTTATTAAAGGCAATTAGTAATTCCCGACCTAGTTCAGAGTTAAAAGCACCCTGGGTTTTAATATTATAACGCGCCATATTTTCATATATTGCTCTGTTACCAAAAACCTCTTTATTCATAATATTCCATACTTGTTCAAAGAGTGGATTAGAATTATCAGGACGAATTGGTTGTAATCTTGTAATACCTAACCCCCCATCAGCAATGCTAGTAGTTGAACCAAAAACATTCATTGTTTTATTGGTTTTAAATTTATCTTCAAAGGCTAAGATGGTTTCTAAAACTTCGTCGGAAACACTTACATTACTTTGGTTTTTTGATTGACGACGAATAATATTTAGAACTAAAGCCCTTATTTTCGCAGGATTTAAATAAGCATTTAAATATCCATCTATTGCTTGTTTTATGATTGTTTGATCAACTGCTATTTTGCTATAAGTTTCAACAAATAATTGAGCCCTACTATAAGCATAAGTTTTAATTTCATCAATATTGTTGCTATTACGAGCCTTTATGTCTTTAATTAGCGCTTCAGTTAAATTTTGTAAAAGAGCATTTTTCGATGCTCGATTATCACCATTAACACTGAAAATAAATTCTTCAATTTTTCGCATATGCAAAGCTTCAGTATTATAGCGAAGTAATGAGCTAAAAGGATGACTAATGCTATCTTCTTTAAGTAAATCTTGCGATACCAACCATTCTTTATCTTGGTTTTCTTCTTTACCTACTAAAAGATTAACATTTTCAAGACCTAATAATGAAGCTATGGTATTACGTAATGGTAAGATACTCTCAATTTCTAATGTTTCATAATCACGTTCTTGCAATGAATTAAGTTTTTTAACTTGATCTTTTAATTCTTGTGCACTAACAAAATTCTCTTGTGCATTTGCTTTAGTAGTATTAGTATTCTTAGATCAAGATTCTCCTCAAGTATTATAATTTGTTCAATTCTTTAATTCAGCAATTTGTGCTTCATTATAAATTGTATTTGGAAATGAAGTAAAGTCTTTAACATAGAAAAATCGCACTAATGCTGGATTAAGATATACAGCTAAATAGCCTTGCACTATTTTAGTAATTTCTTCTAAAGTTAATTCTTTTTTGCTAAATTCATTAACAAAACTTTGAGCTTTGTTAATAATTGAAGTTTTTAATTCTTCTACTTTAGAAGAATTATTTTTATAATCTTCCCAAAGTAGTTTAGTTAATTTATCAATAAAGTCAAGTTTTTGAGCTTCATTATCGCCATAGACTCCAAAGATATATTCTTCAATTTTACGCATATGTAATGATTCTTCAGAATAACGACCATTTTCCTCATAGCGCATTTGGCTCTCTTTTACACCTTCTTTAAGTAAATCTTTACCAACTAATCAATTGTCAGTATGCTCATCACTTCATTCAGGAAATTTTTTACCTTTTAAATTATCAATATTTTCAATACCTAATAAGGAAGCTACAGTGTTACGTAATGGTAAAATATTTTGCAATTTCATTTCGGTAAATTGCTGATCGGTTAAATTAGGTTCTTTTTTAATCAATTCATCTTTTAAAGATGAAACTAAAACCATATTTTGCTCTGAACTTGGGCTAGTTTTATCAAGATCTAATGATCAAGATTCGCCCCAAGTTGCTTGTTCATAAAGTATTGAAAGTTCAGAGGTTTGTTCTTGTTTTTGGAAGTAAAATTCTTTTAATTCTTCGTAAGTTTGGTATCCTTGTGATTTAGCTAAGTCAGTTAATTTATTATATTCTTCTAGGTTTTCCTTTTTAATTGCCCTTTTTAAATCTTGATAAACTTCTTTAACAAATGGAATATTAGTACCATTTTTAAATAATTCATAATAAGACGAAACATCAAAGATAGTTTTAATAAATTGCTTTAAGGCATCCTTACGTTCAGGCGAAGCATCTTTATTTTTAGAACTAATTCCAAAACTTCAAGCTCCTGGAGCCTGTATAAATTCATGATCTTCGTCAGTTTTAACAACCGAGAAAAAACTTTGAGCATTGGCTTGGCTTTGCGATAATTTAGCATCCCATGAACCAATTACCGTAAAATTAATTTTATTGTTTTTTAGCAAACTAAAAATACGATCATTGGCAACACTAGCATTATTTGATAAAGTTGCTTTTAAATCAGTTTGAGTAATCCCTTTTGCTGCTCATGGAGTTTCTTGAAATTCTTGTTCAGTTTTTATATAAGCCGCCTCATAAATTGGGAAAAATAACGAGGTAAATACTTTAATTGCATCTTTAAAATAAACATTATATTTATCAGTGTTGATAAATCCAGAAGAAACTTTGTTAGTTTCTGGATTTGTATATAAGATCTTAGTCATTAAATTAATATCACTAAGCTCAGGATTATCTTGTTTGATTTTCTCAAAAACACCTGCAAAAACTCCATTTGAATACCAAAAATCCTGGAATCTAACTAGCATCTTTCCTTCTTTGATTAGTTCAACTAAAGTATCAGTTGAACTATCCATTAAAATTTCTTTAGCTTCATTTTCAGGTAAATTAGAAGCTAAGGTTAATCCTTCGGTATTATGCACAATACCAAGTAATTTAGAAGTGTTATTATTATTTAATTTTAAATTAACACTTCCAAATTGTTGCATAATATTTTTTTCAGTTGGACTTGCTTTGATTTGGCTGGTTATTTCATTAAATAATTCAGGCATATATTCATCAAGAAAGGTAAGTTTTTTAGCTTGGGTTAAGAGTGTTATATAATCTGAAGGCATATAGACAATATCAAGAGAATCTTTATCTTGATCACTTGAATCAAAGGCTAACTGCAAAGCTCCCCAAAGATCTTTTGAAACAGTTTTAACCTTATAATTTTTACCTATTTCAGTTTTATTGTAAGCATCAATGACGTGATTATAAAAAGGTCTTAAACTACCATCAATTGCAATAACAATTTCTTTATTTTGGTTGATTTCATTGATTTGGCTAGTTTTATTTTTACCATCACTATTGCCAGGTTCAGGATCATTAGGTTTAGTTGGATCGGGGTTAGCATTAATTGGTGGCTTTGGTTTATCAGGAGCACCAGGGTTTTCATTAGTACATGAAGCAAGCATTAAAGAACTAAGGGATATAATACTTGAACTAGTTAATAAAAATTTCTTAAACTTCATAATTTATTTATTATCTTGGAGCTATTAAATAAGCTCCAAATTTTCCTTTCCCTGTTGCTATAATGCTATCTTTGTTATTTTCAGTTGTATGCCTAAAATTCTCTCCTAATAATTTTTCCTTAACATAGTAATTTGAATTAAGAGATATTCTTGATTCATTTTCCAGTGAATCAGAATAAAGAATTAAAATCAAAGTACCATCTTCATTTAATCTCAGGGTTGTATTATGTCCTTTAAAATCATTATCATTACCGGAAAACTCTAATACTTTGTCTAAATCTCACCAAATATATTTTTCATCCATTTCACGCAGTGAAATGTAATTTTGCCGAAGTTGAATTAATTTAGATATTAAGTTATAAGATGAAGATTGATCACTAGTAATACTTTCAATTGATCCTTCACCTACTGAAGCGCCAGTTTGCACTACTACAGCATCATTTTTTGCTTCTTTAAAATAAACTGTTTTCTTAGGATCATTTCAGTAATATGCTTCCCTTACTTTAGTATCATCATCACTTTTTGGTCCACCTTGCATTAAAATTTCATTTCCATTGTATAAGGTAGGTAGTCCACCACGAGATAATAATGAGAAAATTGCGGAAATGTAACGATATCTTTCTTTGTCAGTTAGTTTATGTGGCTCATCATTAACTTCAGTTTCACGTAATTGTCATTTAAATTTGTTAATCCATCTTTCAACGTCGTGATTATCTAAAAATGGAATTCATTCACGTTTTTGTCCTTTATAATCAGTTAATGATTTAATTAAGTTTAATTCATCCCCTGGATGAATTCAAACATTATTAACATCATCTTTTCACTTAGTTCCATCAATTAATGAACTAAGTGCTTTTTGCCCAGTTTTACTAAATCAATTACCTTTGGCTTTATCATCAGATGAACTTCCTCATCATTCACCAAACATAAAGGCAGTTTCTGATGATCTTGAAATATTATTTTGATTTGCTTTAAGATATTCTTGTTCAATAACCTTTCTAAATTCAGCCATTAAATCAACCTCTAAACCTTTATTAGAAGTATTTTTATAAATATTTTCTGAGTCAAAGAAATGATAAAATGCATCATATCTAAAACCATCTACACCTTTAGCAGCTCAAAACTTATGTACATTTAACATCTCTTGTAATAATTCAGGATTCTTTAAATTTAGATCTGGCATACCAGATCAAAATTCTGCGGCTCATTTATAGTCAGTATTTGGAATATTTTTACCAGGTTCATTTACATAAATAAAGTTTTGCCGTATATCGTCGGTTCCTTCTTTAGCGTGACCATCAGAATTTTTATCATACATATAGTAATAATTTTTATATTTAGGATCACCTTGCAAGGCCTTTTGGAATCAAGGGTGTTCGTACGAAGTATGGTTAATAACTACGTCAATAACCACCCTAATTCCCTTCGCATGGGCCGCTGTTAAAAATTCATCAAAAGCTTGCATCCCTCCAAGTTCAGGAGCAACGTCAGTATAATCAATTACATCATACCCGTGGTATGATGAAGCTGGGTGAATAGGCGAAAGGTATAAAGTATCAATACCTAGATTAACAAAGTAATCTAGGTTATTTTTTAAACCAATAAAGTCACCAATTCCATCATTATTTCCATCAGCAAATGAATATACTGTTAGTTGGTACATAACATTGGATCTTTTAGCTTCTTTATTAAATGGAGCAATTGAAGCAACATTAGTTGCTTCATCACTATAAGTAAGATTCGTTAAATTTTGTGATCTTACTTTTTGAGCAAAACTTTCATCACCTCAATTTAATAAGGTTTTAGAGTTTTGTAACTTTTTAAGTTCGTTAACTTTAGTTTCGTTTAATTTATTGGGGTTGCCTGGTAATGTAATAGTAGGGGGAGTAGGCTGTTGATTATTAGAACCACCGGGATTTGTAGGGGGAGGTGTTATATCTCTTATGCCTGGATCAGGATCCGGGTTTGTTATTGTTTCAGGAACCTTAGTACAAGCAACACTAATAATTAGTGGAGTTGAAATTAAGGCTAAATTAAATATCTTTTTTAGTTGTTTTTTCATTTACAATATTACCTCTTATATATAAATTAAAATAACAAATAATCTATTTTTAAAATAGATTATTTAATTATATTAATTATTATTGTGTTGTACTTCCTGAAGAATCAGTATTTGTTGTTGGTTTAATATTTGCTTCTTGTTTAATTCAATCTAAAGTTCACTTAACAACACGAGCTTTATTTAAGTATGTATTAAAGTATAGTTTAACAACTTTATCAATGTCAGTATCCATGATTTTAGTAAATTTTGGATTATTATCATCACCAGAGCTTGTTTCTTTTGCATAAGCAGCAACAAATTTCTTAGCTTTTTCTTTAATATCATGCAATGTTTTTTCTGGTTCAGTTGATGGAGTTTGTGCTTCCGCAGTTTCAGAATGTGTTGTTGCAGAATTTTGAGTTACACTAGGTAATTTATTAGCTAATTCTTTAATAAAGTTTCTAATAGTTTGTTCTTTATTATTATTTTCGCCATCGCCATTTATCCCAAAAATTTCTTTTTCAATTTTACGAACATGCAAAGCATCACCACTAGTATGTTTCATACTAGTATAAGATGGGTCGGTGGTAGAATCACTAACTCCATCTTTTAAAAGTTCTTTAGCAACTAATCAATCTTTATCATCCTGAGCACCACTACCATTAATTTCTTTTCCTTTTAAATTAGAGACATCTGCAATACCTAAAAGGGATGCAACAGTATTTCTTAAAGGTAAAATATCTTTTAAGTTTGGCTCAGTTATTTTATTAAACTGTTCCTCAATATGTTTATAAAGATTATCTAAAATACCTTGGCGATCAGTTACTTTAATATAGTTTGCCTCTGCTTTAGGATCTGTGTCAGTATTACCAGAAGTATTTGTCCCGCCTTTTGTTCAAAAACTATCTACAAATTCCTTACCTTCATAAGAAGAAGAAGAAGAATCCTTTTTATATGGGAAGATTTTCTGGAAAATATCATCTCATTTAGGTTCTTGTGTATTTTGAGAATTATTAGTTGTATAATGATCTTTTAATTCACTGAAAATTACCCTCACACGAGCCACATTTAAATAAACATTTAAATATGAATCAACATATTTTTTACGATCTTCATCACTTAAAGTGTCATCTTTACGGTAAACATTAACAAAATCTTGCACTTTTTTATTTATATCATCCCTAATCTTTTGCATTCCTTCAGTTGTTGTAGACCCATTAGAAGCGCTAGACACAATTTGAGTTTCAGAAGCATTTTTTTTATTTTTAATATCATGCTTAAGTGCAGTTTCTAATTTAGTAATTAAAGAAGTTATTTTATTTACAGTATCACCATTTGCACCAAAGAAATGATTTTCAAGTTTTCGAACGTGTAATTCATTATTTTCTTTTTCATTATTATAACCAGTTGCATTAAGTTTTAATAAATCTGCCTTGATTAAGTGTTTATGTTCTTGATTATTTCCATGTAAATCATTAATATTACTAATCCCTAAGATAGCTGCCATAAAGTTACGTAATGGTAAAATATCACCTAGTTTTAAGTCTGTATAAATATCTGATCTTAATAATGTTTCTTTATAAATATCTTGTTTTTGTTCATCAAATTTATAATAGTTTTTCTCTGATGATGCATTAGTTTTATCATTATCAGTACTTCAAGTTGAAGTTACTTTTTTAGTGTTTTCTTGCTCGTTGGTTTGAGCACCATCTTGGGTTGTTGGAGATTGGCTAGTTGTTTCACTATTTGAACCTTGTGATCCAGTTTGTCCGTTTGAAATGGTACTGTTAGATTGTGAAGCTGAGTCTTGAGTGCTAGGTCCTGTAGAACCTGGTTCTGTTGCTTTACCTGATTCTCCATCACTTGTAGATCCATTTTGAGAATTACCTGAGGAAGTTTGATCAGTTTCAGAGTTTGCTTGTCCGCTCTTATTTGAAGCATCAGTATTGCTTGTGTCACTAGTAGAGTCTACATTATCAGGTTTTTGTGTTTCTTGTTGTTTGTCTTGTTCAGTACTAGTTGTTCCAGAATTCTCACTACTATTATTTTTTTCTGTTTCTGATTCATCCGGTTTTGTTGGACTACTATCTTGATTGTTAGTTCCATCATTAGTAGGTGGTGTGGGTTCAGGAAGAGCAGGTTTTTCCGGATTAACTGTACCAGTTGAGCCATTATCAGTACCATTGTTTGTTTTTTCTTCATCCTGTTGGTTTGCACCAGTTCCTGGTTCTTCTGTTGCTGGATCTTTTGGAGCGGGGGCAGGATTTGGGTCGGTCTTAGGAGGTTCTTGGGTACCTTTATCATTGGCAGGCTCTTTGGTTGGGTCTTTTGGAGTTGGATCATTAGGACCTGGGTTAGGAGGTACATTTCCTTCTTTAGGTGGTTCTTGGTTAGCATTACTATTAGTTGGATCTTTTGGTGCTGGGGCAGGGTTTTGCGCTTGCTCGCCATTTGATGTTCTAAATTTTTGATCAATATTGAAGTCTACATTATCATTAACTTCAATTTCATCAACTTCATATTCTTTATTCTTAGTTAACCCTGTAATAACTATTTTGTATTCATCTTCTCCCAGTTTTGTTAAATTTGATACTGTAAAGGTATAATCTTTATCATCGATTTTAACATCTAATTTATCAGTAGATGTTAAACCAGTAATTTTAACTGCTAATTCAGCAGAATTTTCAGTTGTTTTAAGTACTCTGAAACTTTTTAGAGCGTAATTATTAGTATTTTGTCCATTTTTAGGGTTACCATTGCCTGGCTCTTTAGTTGGATCTTTTGGAGCGGGGGCAGTGTTTTGCGCTTGCTCTCCATTTGATGTTCTGAATTTTTGATCAATATTGAAGTCTACATCATCGTTAACTTCAATTTCATCAACTTCATATTCTTTATTCTTAGTTAAACCTGTAATAACTATTTTGTATTCATCTTCGCCTAATTTAGTTAAATTTGATACTGTAAAGGTATAATCTTTATCATCGATTTTAACATCTAATTTATCAGTAGATGTTAAACCAGTAATTTTAACTGCTAA
Organism: Mycoplasma sp. 10961; assembly: GCF_055523525.1. Taxonomy (NCBI): domain Bacteria; kingdom Bacillati; phylum Mycoplasmatota; class Mollicutes; order Mycoplasmatales; family Mycoplasmataceae; genus Mycoplasma; species Mycoplasma sp. 10961. The sequence goes on along the minus strand of NZ_JBVFVD010000001.1, from coordinate 84,339 downwards.
TTCAGCAGAATTTTCAGTTGTTTTAAGTACTCTAAAACTTTTTATTGAGTACTTACTAATATCTTGACCATCTTTACCTGGTGTACATGATACAGCGGTAAATGTGGTTATAGATATTAAATTAGTTGTTATTAATAAAAATTTTCGTAATTTCATAAGCTATATGTCCTCAATATTATATTTATATATTTTTGTTAATTTAAATTAAGGATTTATTTAATAAAAAATATATATACTTGTTTAAAATTAAATATCTCCTTAATTTAATTTTAATATATATATATATATATATGAGAAGAAAACCAATATGTTGGTGGTGGTATGGACTGTTCAAGATAAAAATTAATGACATTCATAAGATTTTGTGCATTTTATATAGAATTTTTAATACTTTATCAGCAAATTAAAGAATATATTAATGTATAGTATATAGTTATAACATATAAAATATACAATCTGGAAACGTTTCCATATAATTCAATAATATGAGAATTTTTATGCTTATTTTAGACATGATATTTATTAAATTTTTAAAATAACTTTGGGAAAAATATATAAAATGTTGAAAATTATTAAAATTCAAAAGAAAGCCAGGACATGATTCTTTTCCAAAAAACAAATTACAAAACAAAAAAATTTTATTTAGTAATTTTTAAAAATTATTATATAATAAAGCAGCAATGCATAAAGACAGCAACTGCTTTATTAATAATCTTAAAGCTTAATATGTTGCCTAATGTATGTCTTCATTTCTAGTATTGCAAATATAAATATTTTGAAAGGGGGCTTAAATGGCAGAATCAAAATTTAAAGAAGCTAAAAAAGAAGTTGTTCTTGAAATTTCAAATAAAATTAAAAATTCAGTTGCTGTAGCTTTTGCTGAATACCGCGGGCTTACAGTTGCTGAATTAGAGAAATTTAGAGTTGAAGCAGCTAAAGTAGGCGTTGATGTAAAAGTATACAAAAACCGTTTATTCAAAATTGCTGCTGCTAATAATGGTCTAGCAGATCTAGAACAACATTTAGTTGGTCCTAATATCTTCTTGTTTTCAAACAATGATGGTATGTCAGCTGCAAAACTATTAGTATCATTTGCTAAAAAGCACAAACTAATGGTTGTAAAAGCTGGAACATTTGAAGGTAAAGTTATTGATGCTCAAGGTGTTAAAGATGTCGCAACTCTTCCTACTTATGAAGAAGCACTTGCAATTCTTGCGCGTTCAATAATGTCTCCTTTACAACAATTAGGTTTATCACTTAAAATGTATAGTGAAACACGATCAGAATAATTATTTTAAATATATAGAAGGGAAATTTAATTATGGCTAAATTAACAAAAGAAACATTTATCGAATCATTAAAAGAAATGTCAATTAAAGAAGTAATGGAATTAGTAGAAGCAATGAAAGAAGAATTTGGTATTGACCCAATGGCTGCTATGGCAGTTGCTGCTGCTCCTGCTGAAGGTGGAGCTGAAGAAAAAACAAGTGTTAAAGTTGTTTTAAAAGCAGATAACGGTAAGAAAATTCCAGTTATTAAAGCGGTTCAAGCAGTTCTTGGTCTTTCATTAATGGATGCTAAAAAAGTTGTAGATGCTTTACCAGCAGTTATTAAAGAAAACATTAAACCAGAAGAAGCAGAATCTATCCGTGCTACTTTAGCTGAAGCTGGTGCTGAAGTTTCAGTTGAATAATAAAACGTTAATGATTAATATATAAAAGTCTCCAACTTATAAAGGAGTACAAAAAGTTGACATATAAATGTCAACTTTTTTATTATCTATAATTTTAAAGTAACCTAAAAGTAAGTTTTATAAAGGAGAAAATGGTTTATCTTGTTTGAGATAATCCAATCAAATAGTTCTTAAAACACCGGGAAATTAAGTTTAATAATTTATGTTATAATTTTGATATCCCAGTGATATTGTTTAATAATAAAAATGGGTAAAAAATTAATATCAAATTAAGAAAAGGACAATATGTCAATATTTAATAATAAAATTAAGTTTTTGTTTAGGATGATAACAGGTTTTGTTAGTATTTCCGTTGTTTTTTATCTAAATTTCAATTCAAATAATAACTTAGTAACAAGTTCTACACACAAACAATATAACACTGAAACAGTAGAGTTTACAGCCCAAAAGGCTGGCTATTATGATTTTTTAATTTATCGAAGTGATAAGAATCATATTGCAAGAGATGTAGCATTCACATATGTTAAGAGTAAAACATACTAAAAAAGTAATTAATTCTTTAGGTTTATGTGTAGTAGCAACAATTCCTTTAGTTTTAAGTTCTTGTTCAAATGAAGTTACCGAGCCCTATTATTCTGATTTCAAAACACAAAATGGATATTCAGGAATTAGAAAACATTATCCAAGAGGAGGGGACGGAGAAAATGTTTTAGAAAATAAACACGCCTTTGATCAAGAGAAAACGTCATATTTTCCTTTATAGGTATAGGTGTTTATAAGTTAATTGATGATAACTTTAAAACATTAAATAATGAATTATTTAATCGTTTGGATGAAATAAACAAAGAGTATAGAAAAAAAGATAGGTTCACACCGGATGAACTGGATAAACTTTCGCAAGAAAGTGACTTAATAACTGATAAAATAGTTGCTAATTGACTGGAAAATCACCCTAACAACTGAAAAGATAGAATTTTTACTCTTATAAACAATCTTGATGATTTTCCAGAAGACTATAAAGAGATAAAGAATAAATTTAAAAACGTTGATTTTAATAAGCAAACCATTTTAATTATAAACGGATTAGATACTTATCATTATAGTTCTGGTGGACATGCCAAAGGCTCAGGATACTGAATTGACAACATTGAAATTACTAATAAGAAAATGATTATTAAATATATATATATATATATATTCCAGTGAGATCTAATAGTTCTATTGAAACCACAAATACTAGTATATCAAGGACAACTCATTTTGTTGTTGTTGATAAACTTACATCGCTTGATGATAAAAAAATTGAAATAATTGATTTAAGTATAAGTAATAATGTATAAACTAAAAAATTCTGTTGATAATCCTTCCCCAAAACATATACAAAGAACAATACCTTAAATAAAATAAAACTATTAAAAACTCCAACTTTCGTTGGAGTTTTTACTATCAAGGAATATCACAACCATTAAATGGTTCGAATTCGAAGTTAGCTTTAGATAATTTGTCCTTAAAATCTTGGTTTTGGAATATTTTAAAATTCTCAACTAACAAAATAATATCTTTAACATTCCCATCTAATTTAGCTAATTTAAAGATATCTTTAGCGATCATTAAAATTTCATCTTGATATTTATGATTTGGATAATCACTATTATCTAAATCATAATAGTGATTTATTTTGGATAATTTATCTTTAATATCCTGATCTTTGCCAATATAATCACCTTTTAAATATTTAAATAAATAAAAGATATATTTATTTACAACAGATGAAAAGTTTGAATTTCTGACAAAATTATTTCATGTTAATTCATGGAATAATTTATCCTCTTTATCCACAACTAATAAAAAGATTTTTCGAAAAGCATCATAAATTGATACTACATCAATGCTTCATGAAGTAATTGAATCTTTATTCTCAATTAAATCTTGGTATTTATACATTTCTTTCTCCTTCAGTTTCAAGCTCAAGAATTAAATCTTTTAGTTCTTGAGCTTTTACATAATTACGGTTAGATGCTTCTTTTAGCATCTCCTTAGTCAATTGTTCAATAAGGTATTTTTTACTTGCTTTTTTACCTTTTGTTTTAGTTTGCATTATCTTATTTACTGAAGCACTAAGTTGCTTATCTTCAAGTAAAGTAGGAATCTTTTTAACAACTGACTTAGGAATTATATTGTATTTTTCATTAAAATTTAATTGAATTTTCCGCTTTTCTTGATTATCGGCGATACATTTATGCATTGCTTCAGAAATAGTATCAGCATATAAAATGGCTTGACCATTAACATTACGCGAAGCTCTACCGACAATTTGGATTAAATTTGTTTCACTACGCATAAATCCGCCTTTATCAGCATCTAAAATAAGCACTTTAGAAACTTCTGGGATATCAACTCCTTCACGTAATAAATTAATACCAATAATTACATCATAGGTACCAAGTCTTAACTTTCTAATTATTTCATTACGTTCAAAAATAGTATGTTCGGAGTGAATATATGCAGCTTTGACATTTCTTTGCTGCATATATTCAGATAACTTTTCACTTGATTCTTTGGTAGTTGTTAAAATAATTGTCCGCTCATTGTTTTGTTTTTGAACTTCTAATATTTCGAAAATATCTTCAATTTGGTTTTTAGTGGGTTTGACAATAATCTCAGGGTCTATTAATCCAGTAGGCCTAACATACATTTTAGCAACTAAACCATTTGCTTTATTCAGTTCATATTGGCTTGGCGTAGCTGAAACATAAATTTTTTTAAACTCAAATTCTTCTTCAAATTCTTTTAATGATAAAGGTCGATTTTCTAAAGCAGATGGTAAACGAAATCCATACTCTACTAAACTACGTTTACGGGATTGATCCCCACTAATCATGGCATTGATTTGCGGAACCGTAATATGAGATTCATCAATAAAGATTAATGAATCTTTAGGAAAATAATCAAGTAAGGTATATGGCCTTTGGCCAAAATCTCTACCATCTAAATACATTGAATAATTTTCAATCCCTTTACACATTCTAAATTCTTTTAAATCATTAATATCATTTTTTACTCTTTGATTAATTCTTTCTTTTTCAATTAACTTATTTTCATTAGTAAAGTAAGTTAATTGACTTGCTAATTCTTGTTCTATTTTAGGAATAATTTGATCATAAATTGAATTTTCCGCTGCATATGCATCACCAGGTGATAAATTATAAATAGTTAGTGATTTAATAATATCTTTAGTTAAATGCTCAACTAATGATATTTCTTCAATATTATCTCCCCAGAAACTAATTTGCAAAGCATTAGTTTCTGAATCAGCAGGCCTAATAATTACAATATCTCCTTTAACAGAAAATTGGCCTGGACTTAAATCACTTACATCATTACGTTCATATTTAATATTTATTAATTTACGAGCAAAGTCTTGGATTGATATTTCTTGTTCAACATATACATTTAAAAAACTTTGCGAATAAATATCCGGGTTTAATGCACCATATATTGCACTAACTGAAGCAATCACAATAACATCCTTACGAGTTAAAAGTGAATTCACAGTTTTCATCCGCATTATCTCAATTTGCTCGTTAGTTTTTGAATCTTTTTCTATATAAGTATCTGTGCTTGAGATATATGCTTCAGGTCGATAATAATCAAAATACGAAATATAATATTCAACACAATTTTCAGGAAAAAAACCTTTTAATTCACTATATAGTTGACTAGCTAACGTTTTGTTGTGTGATAAGATTAATACAGGACGATCAAAATTTTGAATAATATTGGCAATAGTGAATGTTTTTCCAGATCCCGTAACACCAAGTATAACTTGGTGTTCGTGGCCTTTATCTATTCCTTTGCTGATACAGTCAATTACCTTTGGTTGGTCTCCACCAGGCTTAAAGTCAGAATTTAATTTATAAATCATATTAATAAATTATATATTTATTTTATAAATATAAAATTATTGTTAAAGTAGTAAAATATAATTATTAATAAGGAGTAAATAAATAATGAAAAAGAAAACTATATTTAGCTTACTAACTACTTTAAGCATTATTCCAATTGCTGCAGTAAGTTGTCAAGCACAAAACAAACCTGAGCCGGTTAAACCTGGCCCAGCGCCCGCCCCAATTATTCAAAACCCAGGAAACCCAGGAAACCCAGGAAACCCAGGAAACCCAGGAAACCCAGGAAACCCAGGAAACCCAGGAAACCCAGGAAACCCAGGAAACCCAGGAAACCCAGGAAACCCAGGAAACCCAGGAAACCCAGGAAACCCAGGAAACCCAGGAAACCCAGGAAACCCAGGAAACCCAGGAAACCCAGGAAACCCAGGAAACCCAGGAAACCCAGGAAACCCAGGAAACGAACCTAAACCCACTATTTCAGAAAACCAACAAAAACTTTTAGATTATTATGTCAATGCTACCAATAGACGTAGATTTGAATTAGATAATGGTGATTTTTTAAATCAAATTGAAGCATATCATAAAAGTGCTTATAATAATTTAAACGAAAAAGAAAAAGCAGTTATTGATTACCAAAAATCAATCACTAATCCCCAAACAAAAATTACTGAGTTTGATCAAAAAGCAACCCAATTGGGCTTAGACACATGAGAAAATCAAAAACTTAAATCTTTTACTGTTCCTAGTTATGATGCTAATGGTAAATTTTTAGGTTTAAATGTACAAAAGAAACTTATCCTACCACCAAGTAAATTAGAATCCGAAAATGCGCAATTAAATAATTCTCGTGGAATTGGTTTTGGTCGAACCTTAACTAATGATATTTATAAAAATATAGGCTTACAAACCTTTTCAATTAACATTGATAATTCAACTAAGAGTTCAAATCAAGAACACCATGGAACCGCTTGAATTATGGATTATGAATTAGCAGAAAATGGTAAATACCCTACCAAATGATATTTAGCCACAAACTTACACGTAGCAACTCATTTAAGTGAAAAAACTACTAAATTAGAATTACTTAGGTTAGATGCTGATGCTCCGCTTAATAAAACATTATCAGCTAAGAACAAGGCTAATGGATGGCCAGAAGCTTCTGATGAAATTCATTATAATGAATACTTTACTCAGTTTAATCTAGATTTAACTAAAGAAAATTTAAAAAACAAAGCAAAAGTCATATATAAAGCAATTGACTTTTTAAAAGCTGACCCTAAAGATTATTTAGTCGAATCTCAAAAACAAGAATATGCTAATTATAAAGAATATGCAGATTTTGCTGTTATTGAAATTGATTTGTCTGATGTAACTAGTAATGAAGGATTGAGCATTAATGCTCCTGCAGGTAAGGAAGCAAATGAGAACTTTAGAGATGCACAGGATTACTTGCAAAAATTAACTAATAATTTTGCAAGTAAAGAAGAAAATAAAGTTAAGTTTTTAAGTACATCATATTTAAAAGATTATGAAAAAATTAATACTAAATTAGCTAACTTTACGGAACTAACAACTGATCGCTTATATGCATTAGGATATCCACAATCTTTTGGATACCGTTCTGTTACTTGACCACAAAGTGTACAACAACAAGCTGATGATGGTACTAATCCATATGGTATTTTAAACTATGTAGAAAAAACCTATAATCTAGATTTAGGTAACAAGAATTTATGAACTAATGAACTGTCATTAAACCCTAAATACTTACATGTTCATACTGATAAAGAAGGTTTTGAATTTAAAGAAAATAAATCTATTACTGGTAATAGATTAACTCAGCATATTGGTGCTACTACCTTTAGTGATAAACCTGGTCTTTCAGATGCTTTTTTAACTTGAGGATTAATTCGGCAAACTGGTGATCCATTAACTACTGTTTATAATGGTCAAACAACTAATATGATGCAAATGGGGCTGTTATATGGTTTAGCTAACTATGAAGCTCCTGGAGGAGCTTCAGGTTCATCAGTGCGAAACCAAAAAAATGAATTAGTTGCAATCTTCCACTCAATTGCAAGTTCAAACCTTTTTGGAATGGCTGCTGCCTTTAGATCTGAAGGTTTTGACTATCAAGGTTTATATGGTGATTATAACTTACCTCAATATGATTTAGTATATGGTGGAGGTAAAGATCAAAATACCTCATATCGTGAAACTATGCTAAAAGAAAGATCAAATCTTAAAACAATGTTATTCCCTCAAGGGTTTAATAATATACCTGAAGAATTTAAATTTAAATAAGAAAGATATTAATTATGAAGAAAAAATGATATTTATTACTTACAACTTCCTCTTTAGTTTTGCCTCTTGCAATGGTAAGTTGCGGTAATACCCAAGAACCTACCAAACCAGTAGAGCCTGCACCAGTAAGTCCTGCTCCAGCGCCGGTGCAGCCAAATCCAGCGCCTATTAACCCAAATCCTGGTAATGGTAATTCTACTGGTCAAGTCCCAGCTGACCCTAATCCACCCGAAAAGGTAGATAACCCAAATCAAAATAATACTCAAACAAATACACCACCAAACAAGGGCAATAATACAACTCAAAATCCTAATCAAGAGTTAAACGATGTAGATCAAACTCGTTTGGATTACTTTGTTAACTATGATAATGCACAAAGGTTTGATTTTGACAATAAGTTTGTAGTGGATCAATTAAGACAAATTAATGAAGTACACAGAAATAATCAGCAAATTCAACAAGCACAGCGCGATGTATTACAATTACAACATAATCTTGATACAAATCAATCATACAAAGATAAATATGATGATCTTGCTAAAAGGCTGGGACTTGACAATTTTGATAATTCGCGTTACAAATCCTTTACTATACCAAGCTATAATGAATCTGGACTAATTAATGGTTTAAATATTCAAAAGAAAGTAGTTATTCCTCCAAGTGATATTGAAAATTTATTAGTTGGTGCAAATAAAGCCCATGGTAAAGGACTAGGAAGAACTTTAACACATGAAAAATACAAAGACGTTGCACTAGAAACTTTTGCAATTACTATTGATAATTCAGGCAATAATTCAGCTAATCCAAATGATCCCTATGCTGGAAGACAATATTCAGGTACAGCATGAATATTAGATTATGAACTATCTGAAGATGGTAAATACCCAACTAAATGATATTTAGCAAGCAACTTGCATGTAGTTTCATACCTTGGACAAGATACTAAAACCTTTTGAATTGGCCGCGTTGATGAAGATACACCATTAAACCAAACTATTTCCACTAAAGATAGACTAGAATCTGAAAAAGATTCACAAGGCGTATTTAATCAATGATTTACTAAATTTAAAATTGATTTAACAAAACCTGAATTAAGAAATAAAATTAAGCTTGTTTATACAGGTGTGGACTTTCTTAAAAAAGACCCTAAAGATTTTTTATCCCAAAAACAGCAATCAGAATTTGCTGAATATAAAGAGTATGCAGATTTAGCAGTTTTCGAAATTGATTTTTCTAATGTAAATGATAAAAGTGCTTTGGCAATTTATAGTCCAAAACCTAATTCAAATGCATTTTTAAATACTGAAGATTTTTTAAAGCGTTTAACTAACAATTATGCTACTAAAACAGAAGATAAACAAACTACCTTCCTAAAAGATTCGTATTTAAAAAATTACGAACCTATTGATACACCTTTAGCAAACAATAATGCAAGCACTGCAAATTCAAAAGATTACTTACTTGCCCTAGGTTATCCTTCAAATTTTGGTCATGGTATCCCAATACCTCAAAACCAAGCAAACAACCCTCAAGCGGCCCAAAAATATATTGAAGAAACTTATAATATTGATTTAGGTCAAATGAATCTTTGAACTAATAATGTTGCTAAAGATCCTAGTTACTTATTAATTGATAAAGTTACTTCTTATGATTCATTAACTAAAATACCTGAAATTGTAGGTAACCGTTTAACAAACCATGTTTCAGTAACTACCTTTAAAGATAAATCTGGTGTTTTTGATTCGTTTTTAACTTGGCCTCTTGTTAATAATATTGAAGCACCTTTAACTGTTACTTACAATAATAAATCAACTAAACTAATTCAAATGGGACTTGGGTATGCACTTGCTAACTATGAAGCTCCTGGAGGAGCTTCAGGTTCATCAGTACGAAACCAAAAAAATGAATTAGTAGGAATCTTCCACTCAATTGCTAATAATACACTTTTTGGGATGGCCGCCGCTTTTAGATCTGAAGGATTTAATTACCAAGGATTATTTGGTGATTATAATTTACCTCAATATGATTTAATATACGGAGGAGGCAAAGACCAACAAAATTCATATAAAGAATCACTTGCCAAGTTATATCCAAATATCAAAACTCGCTTATTTAAAAACGGAGTAAGTGCAGAATACCCTGAATTTAAATTTAACAATTAATACTTTTAATCCAACATAATATGTTGGATTTTTAGGCATAATAAATAAACTAATAATTGGAGAATTATGAAGAAAAAAATACAATGAATTTTTAACATAGGTGCTTTAACCTTACCTTTTGCTTTGGTAAGTTGCCAAACCAAGCCACAAGACCCCGCACCAAGAACTGAACCTGGTCCTGGCAACCCTGGACCTGTTAATCCAGCACCAACCCCAACACCACAATTGACTCAGGAACAAAAAGATAATATTGATTTTTATTTAAAACAAAATAATGCGGGCCGTTTTGACCTTGAAAATAAAAACATGGTTGACCAATTAAAACTATTAAACAAACAAAAGCAAAATTCGCAATACCAAGATGGTGTTGTTTATCGTAACCAAAATAAATTAGCTACATCACCTGAAAATGCCCAAAAATTTGATACTTTAGCTAAAACATTAAACCATGATACTTTTGACAATCAAAGATATAAATCAAATACAATTCCAAGTTATAAAGAAAATGGGGAAATAGACGGATTAAATATCCAGGTTAAATGAGATTTTTTAAGTAATAAAACTGAAGAGAGCTATGCTAAATTAAATGATAATCCTGGTAAAGGTTTAGGACGAATTTTAAACAATCAAAGTTATAAAGAAATTGCTATGCAAACTTATTCACTTAACCTTTACAAAGGTATCAATAGTTCATACTTTGGAACGGCTTGAATTATTGATTATGAACTTTCAGAAAATAATCAATATCCGACTAAATGGTATATTGCAACTAATTTGCATGTTGCAAATGAATTTACCAAAGATACAACTTACTTTAATTTAACAAGATTAGATCCAGAAGCTCCTTTAAAAACTAATTTAACAATGCGTGAGCGAAATAATAATGATAATAAGCCTTTAAATGAATATTTCACAACTTTTAATATTAACTTAGAAGTTCCAAGCCTCAAAGATCGTGTTAAAATAGTCTACCGTGCTGTTGATTTCTTAAAAGCAGACCCAAAGGATTATTTGTCACAAGAACAAAAAGCCCGCTTTTCTGAATTCAAAGAGTATGCTGATTTTGTGGTTATTGAAATAGATTTTAGCAACCTGGATTCTAAGGTTGGTTTAGAAATTAAAAATCCTAAAAATAATAATTCCTTTGAAAATCCAGCTGATTTTCTAAAAAAACTTACGAATGATTTTGCGAATAAACGGGAAATTAAATTCTTAAATGAATCTTATTTATCAAACTATGAAAAAATAGATCAACCACTCGCCAATAGTGATTGATCTCAAAAAGATACCTTACTAGCTCTAGGGTTTCCAAAAGAATTTAGTGCTAATAATTTATCATGACCAAGAAATTTGACTACAGAAAAAGATATTGTAAATTATGTTGAAGAAAGATATAATTTTGATTTTAATTTTAGAAACTTGTGAACAAATCAAGTTTCTAAAAATCCTAAGTTTATTAATTTAAATCAAACAACTGGTCAACTCGATATGAATCCTAACACTAATATAATAGGAAATCGCCTAACTAATAATCCAGCTGTAACTACTTTTAAAAATAAACCAGGGGTTTATGATGCATTTTTGGCTTGACCACTCGTAGATACTGATACAAACCCATTAAAAACTGTTTATAATGATAAAACAACAAGTCTCATCCAAATGGGCTTGGGGTACGCTTTAGCAAACTATGAAGCTCCTGGTGGAGCTTCAGGATCGTCAGTTCGCAATGATAAAAATGAATTAGTTTCCATCTTCCACTCTGTGGGTCCTGATACATTACTTGGTATGTCATCTGCCTTTAGATCTGAAGGATATAATTACCAAGGATTATATGGCAAATATAACTTACCTCAATACGATTTAATATACGGAGGAGGTAAAGACCAAGCAGAAGGTAATTCATACCGCGAGGCACTTGCTAAAATTAACCCTAATATGAAAACACATGTTTTTAAGGAAGGTGTTAATAAAGAATATTCACAATTTAAATTTAATAACTAAAAACCAAACAATATTAATTGCTTGGTTTTTTAAATATCTTTAATAAAATTATGCGTTTTCTTTTTAAAATTTATCAATATTTTCTCATAAGGTAAAACAAGAGCAAAATATAAATATTTTTCCGGAGTATCAAAAATTTCCTTATCAGTTAAATCATAGTTTACTTTATTGATAAATAAAACTCTTGATTTTTTAGTAAATAAGATACTAATTCTTTTTGGTTTTAAAAATTTTTCCTCATATAGATTTTTTAATTCACTAAGGGTAAGAAAATTTTCATCTGATAGACCATTATTATACGATCTTCATTCTTCTATTTTGTCCCAGTCAATTTTAACTATAAAATAATTCTTTAAATGAAGATGTACAATATATACTAAAAAGATAAAAACAGATATAGATGACAGAAGAAAAAATGGAATTCCAGGGTATGGGGTTGTATCTATTAATAAGAAAAGCATTGGTATATAAATCGAAAATATCTTTGTTGAAATCATTATGATATGTGATAATATTGAAGCATCATTAAATAACTTAGATCTCTTTTGAAAGTATAAACTATATTTATCATAAAGGTCCTTTAGTGCTTCGAAAAACCAGTCATCAATTTTTATACTATTTTCCATAAAATATTTTTGTGTGGCACCAAAGCCCAAAAAATATAATGTAGCATTTATTAAACCAAGGTTTTTAGTTTTTTTATTAAGTACAAAAATAAAAATAGCATATAAAAACCAAAGCAAAGAAAGTATTGCAAATCCCACAATAATAGCTATATGCAGCATATAATTTAACCTAAATTATCCTTTAAGTTTTTGTTACTGTATTTGCTGCGTATATATTCATATGTATATGTTTTGTTATTTTTAGTAACCGTTCGTTTAACTTTTATAAGGTTATATCTTGCGAGTTCGGATTTACTCATACTAAGCATTTCCTTACGAGTAAAAATCTTACCATCAATTAAGCGCTTAAACAGTCTGTTTGTACCCCCAGTTCCTCCATATTTATACGATTTATCTTGTGGAGATTCAGAAATAACTACAATTTTATTTAGGCTTTTAAATTCTTCTCATTCTTGTTTATTTTTCTGTTTTAATTCATTAGTCTCTCAGATATTAAAATGAATATTCATTAATTCATCCAAGTCTTTTTTTAACTCATCATATGATACTATCACAGAATTTACATCATAAATAAAACTTATAACAGATAACATAGTTGCTGTCGATTTTGATAAAACTCTGGCAGCTTCTTGCTTTAAGGCTTTTAGTTCATCCTGAAGTAAAAAAATATCAAAAGCTGCCTTTCCCATATCTTTACTAATTGATAACAAACCATCATCTCGCAAAGAATCTAACATACCAAGTGTTTTTTTAATAGAATTAGATTTTGTAATATTAACTGATTTAATATAATTAAGAATAATTATTATGATACTTAATGAAATACTAAGGGCTCCTGCAGGCGGTCATAAAAAAGCAATCAGGCTAGCACCAACTGCTGCAAATGATAAAACTAAAATAGCAGTATCTATATCTTTAATAGTTTGCATCGAGTGCTGTAATTTTTTTAATAAAACATCTTTTTGTATTAGTTCTTGTTTTGTTTTTTGTAACATAATATGCAATATTTTCGAAGATTCTGAATCTTTATTATTAATATCATTGTTAACGTACCAATTTAGTTCAGTTTTAATAATTTCAGGAGCACTATTTTTAAGGTTTTCTTGTTCAGTCTTTTTTAATGGTGTTGTAATTACAGAATATAAATGTGCATAGGATAGTATAGGGTTTTGATCTATGCTAAAAATTCTTTCATTTATATACTTTAAATTTTGTTCTTCGTTAGTAACCACCACCTTAGACAAAACATCTGTAATAGCTTTATTACGGTATTTGTCGAATTCATCGTGTGTATTTTTTTCTAAAATTTTGTTTAATTCAGTCGGATTTTTAAGCTTTGCTTTTATATCAGAAGCCTTAACTTGTGATAAATATTCTTTTGCTTTATTAATATCATTTTGTTGAATATTTGTAGTTTTTAAATGTTGCTGACTCACATTATTTATAACACCTGGTGCATTTGCTGCTTGTACAATATCTAATGAACTAATGAAATGTTTTTTTATTTTCATAGGGGATCCTTTTCTTTTTTGCTTTTATAAAGTTTGTCTAATGGGAGTATAAGTAAAAAATTTTTATAATCATCTAATGATGTAAAAATTTTTTTGTCATAATTATTAATATTTAATTCAATTTTCATTCTCTTATTTTTAAATTCTTTGTCTTTTAGGAAAAATTTACCATTTTTATTGTTGAAATTAATAAAAAAATTTGAATATTTGGTATGAAAATAATTTTCATCAGGTAACTCGCGGTTAAATAACCACCATTCATGAAGTAATTCAGTTGATTTATAGTTTGGGATAGTTAATTTATTATTTCCAACTTTGTAAATAATAAAGAAACTTATAAATACAAAAATACAGTTTATGATTGTAAATATAATAATAGATATATAATATTCTTCATACATCAACCTAAGAAACACAAAACCGCTAAACCCAGAGAAAAAAGTATAAATTTTCAGAATTTTATTTCACTTTGTAGATTTATCTGTGTAGATACAATCTTTTAGATATTTATCATATCTTGATATAAGCAACATCATAATCTTAAAATATTCTTCATTTAATTTTAATTTATTTCTCATAAAAAAATCTTTAGTAGATCCATTTAATAAGGCAAAAATATTACAAAATGGTATTAGATAACTTTTTCGTTTTAAATGGTTTTCTCTAATATAACAAAACTGGATAATTATATGAATTCCAATCATAAGCATTGCAATAATATAAAAATATTTATAAAAAAATACACTATATCACACTGTAGTGTCCAATTTAAATTTATTAAAATCACCAAAATTAACAAATCCGCTTATTCCACGCAATATTGCCTCCTATTTATATTATATTATTATACTGTAAAACATATTTTAAACAATATTATACTATAAAGCAAAAAGTTTATGTTTTTTGGAAAAGTCACTTGCGAGATATTAACAAAATAATTGCGTTTTAATTTTAACATAATTTTTAGATAAAAAAATGTATGCTAAAATAGAAAACACGGCAGTGTTTTCTCGTTGGTTTTGCTTACTTTTGCCAAAAGTAAGGCCCCTTTGATTGCAATCAAAGGCGGGGGATTAAAAAAAATTTTAGGTTATCTTATATTTCCGGACAACTTGCCGATAGTTATTTATTTTTTCCATCATATAATCAATTTCTTGCTGAGAGTATTTATCTAAGCTTTTTCCTTTGGGAATGTAATACCTAATTAAGCGGTGCATATTTTCTATTGAACCTTTTTGTCATGAACTATATGGTTGGCATTTAAATAATCTTTCAGTTGGAATTACCTGGTACAATAAGACATTTTCACTACCATTATCAACAGTTAAAGTTTTAATGTATAAGTTGTGTTTCTTGATTAGTTTGACAAGAGTTTGTTTGATAGCTTTGGAGTTGCGTTTTGAGAGCATAGCATAAGACATTCTGGTTTGCCGTTCAATTATCGTCACAATACAATATGTATCATTGATTTTACCAATAACGGTGTCTAATTCAAAATGACCATGTTCCAAGCGATCATTAATATAAGCTGGACGTTTTGAAATTTCTGTAGCATATTTTAATGTTTTAGGTTTGGTTTGTTTTTTCTTCCTTATGCCATATTTTCCTTCAGATTTTTTAACAATGTGGTCAAAATCAAGGAAATAAGGGTATTTTTTAATTATTTTATAAATTGTACTAGGTGAAGGAGCAAATTCATCAGGGGATAATTTTTTAAAAGAATTCACAAGATAGGTAACTGATTTCTTAACTTCTTTTTGCTGCAAATTATTTTTATTTCTATTTTTATTGTATGTATTAAGCTCACTATACCAATATTTTCTGTAGGTCTTTCATTTCTCTTTAATTGCATCACTTACAAAAAAGAGTCTCGAAAATGAATAACCTAATAAATGTTCGTATAGCTTGGTAAAATTAAGGGTTTTAACCCGCATTAATCTTTTTGAATACTTAGGACAAACATAACGATTTTGTTTATCTAAACTAAGTGGTCTGCGATTTGTAATAATTTGGATTTTGCTTTTTATACTTCGAATGTCTCTATCAAAAATCTTGGCTACTTCTTGGATTGAGAAGCCTTCAGAAAGTTCTTGTAAAATATTATAAAGTTGTTCTAGATCGATTTGATCTGATCGTAATTTTCGTTGTGTCCCAAGTGCTCTTGCATTTTCAAGATAGTGTTGTAATTCTCTTCAATTTTAAAATGTTGATATTTATTTTCTTTTCGATATTTGTCAAAAACACAAATATATTTTTCTAAATTTTTCATATAATTTTAAGGTCTCTTTATTTTTTGAAAAATTATTAATACAACTATTTTATTACAAGGCAGACAAAAACAATGTCACATGCAAAAAACTTGCATGTGACATTTCCATTTAATATAGTTTTCTTAAACTCTGGAAAAAAGTTTAACATTTAATAAATTAATTTGTTTTTATTACTTGTACCAATATACAACTTCAAAAATTACCCTTTTACAAAAAACTCCCCTGAGGGGAGTTTTTACTTATTCTCTGAAAACTGAACAGTAAAGTAATTTATTAAAATGTCATGAATACATTTAACTTTTAAACCTATCAATTTATTAGTAATGGTCAGCTGAATGTATTACTACACTTACACTTCCATCCTATCAACCTCGTAGTCTACAAGGAATTTCAAGGGAATACTTATCTTTGAGGAGGCTTCCCACTTAGATGCTTTCAGCGGTTATCCCTTCCGTACTTAGCTACCCAGCTATGCTCCTGGCGGAACAACTGGAACACCAGCGGTACGTCCACTCCGGTCCTCTCGTACTAAGAGCAGCTCTCATCAATATTCCAACGCCCACATCAGATAGGGACCGAACTGTCTCACGACGTTCTGAACCCAGCTCGCGTACCGCTTTAATTGGCGAACAGCCAAACCCTTGGAACCGACTCCAGCTCCAGGATGCGATGAGCCGACATCGAGGTGCCAAACCTTGCCGTCGATGTGATCTCTTGGGCAAGATAAGCCTGTTATCCCCAGGGTAACTTTTATCCGTTGAGCGACTGCCGTTCCATGACGTACAGCCGGATCACTAAGTCCTGCTTTCGCACCTGCTCGACTTGTAGGTCTCGCAGTCAAGCACACTTCTACCTTTGCGCTCTACATACGGTTTCTGACCGTATTGAGTGTACCTTTGAACGCCTCCGTTACCTTTTAGGAGGCGACCGCCCCAGTCAAACTACCCACCACGCACTGTCTCCCCGCCGGATAACGGCGGCAGGTTAGAAACTCAACATACCAAGGGTGGTATTTCAAGGTTGACTCCTTCAAGGCTAGCGCCTTGATCTCACTGTCTCCCACCTATCCTACACATGTTAGGCCAAGTTTCAATACGAAGTTGTAGTAAAGCTCCATGGGGTCTTTTCGTCTTGATGCGGGTACCCAGCGTTTTCACTGGGACCATAATTTCACCGAGTCCAATGTTGAGACAGTTGAGAGATCATTGCGCCTTTCGTGCAGGTCAGTATTTAGCCGACAAGGAATTTCGCTACCTTAGGACCGTTATAGTTACGGCCGCCGTTCACCCGGGCTTCATTTCAACGCTTCGCATTAAGCTAACGCATCCACTTAACCTTCGGGCACTGGGCAGGCTTCACCCCCTATACATCACCTTGCGGTTTAGCAGAGAGCTGTGTTTTTGATAAACAGTTGCCCCTCACAATTTACTGTGGCCAACGGTTTAATGTTGGCACCCCTTATCGCGAACTTACGGGGTTAATTTGCAGAGTTCCTTAACATTGGTTTTCTCGCTCGCCTTAGAATACTCATCTTGGGAACGTGTGTCCGTTCTCGGTACAGGTACCCTGTTATTTAAACGTTTAGAAGCTTTTCTTGGAAGTATGAAATCACACAATTCAGGCCAAAGCCTTATGCATCGTAGCTCCCGGTTGTAGAATACGCATTTAACTATATTCACCAGTCACTACTTACCCCTAAATCCATTAATAGGTAGTGTTATCCTTCTCCGTCACTCCATCACTATAACAAGGCAGTACAGGAATATTAACCTGTTATCCATCAGATACGCTTTTCAGCCTCTCCTTAGGTCCTGACTAACCCTGGGTGGACGAACCTTCCCCAGGAAACCTTTCCCAATAGGCGTCGTAGATTCTCACTACGAATCGTTACTCATACCGGCATTCTCACTTCTTAACGCTCCACCAGTCCTCACGGTCTGACTTCGTTGCATTAAGAACGCTCCTCTAACGTACTTTCGTACCCGTGGCTTCGGTATTATGTTTTACTCCCGTTACATTATTGGCGCAAGATCTCTTGACTAGTGAGCTATTACGCACTCTTTAAAGGGTGGCTGCTTCTAAGCCAACCTCCTAGTTGTTTATGAAATCTCACAACCTTTCTGACTTAACATAATTTTGGGACCTTAGCCGACGATCTGGGTTGTTGCCCTCGCGAGCCGGGACGTTAGCACCCCGGTTCCGACTGCATGACAATACACAATGGTATTCGGAGTTTGATTATAGTCAGTACCGCTAGGCGCGGCCATTCCATATTCAGTGCTCTACCACCAAAGTTTAACATCACACGCTAGCCCTAAAGCTATTTCGAGGAGAACCAGCTATCTCCAAGTTCGATTGGAATTTCTCCGCTATTCACAAGTCATCCGGGCACTTTTCAGCGTACTACGGTTCGGCCCTCCACTTGGTATTACCCAAGCTTCAGCCTGCTCATGAATAGATCACCTGGTTTCGGGTATATGTCAACATACTAAACGCCCTATTAAGACTCGATTTCTCTACGGCTCCGCTTTTTTCCGCTTAACCTCGCATGTTAACATAACTCGCCGGTCCATACTGCAAGATGTACGCCATCAGCCATTAACGGCCTCTGACTAATTGTAAGTAAGTGGTTTCAGAATCTATTTCACTCCCCTCCCGGGGTTCTTTTCACCTTTCCCTCACGGTACTAGTTCACTATCGGTGTCTGGTTAGTATTTAGCCTTACCGGATGGTCCCGGTAGATTCAGACAGGGTTTCACGTGCCCCGCCCTACTCAGGATGCTATCAAAAGTTTTTGCTATTTCGCATACGGGAGTATCACCCTCTATGCTAAAGTTTCCCAACTTTTTCTGCTATAACAAAAATTTGTAACTTTATGTAGATAGTCCTACAACCCCACCCTAAGGTGGTTTGGGCTCTTCCACTTTCGCTCGCCGCTACTAATGGAATCATATTTTATTTTCTTTTCCTGTTGCTACTAAGATGTTTCAGTTCACAACGTGTCTCGCAATCAAGACTATTTTATTCATCTTGAAGCAGTTAGACATTACTCTAACTAGGTTTCCCCATTCGGAAATCCCCGTATCGTAGCTCATATCCAGCTCCACGAGGCTTATCGCAGGTAATCACGTCCTTCATCGACTTCCAGACCCAAGGCATCCACCACTCACTCTTACTTATTTAAAAGTTCAATATTTACCTATTGTTGTTGATGTATTCAAAGACATTTTAATAAATTATTTATAAAATAATTACTCGGTTATCCAAAACAAATTGACTAATTTATTTTTTGATGTCGTTGTTATATTAATTTATCTTTACTATTCAGTTTTCAAAGAACAAAATGAGAGAAGTTCTCTCAAAACTAGATATACATGTTGGGTTATCTCAACCATGACATTAAATAAGAAATGATAACCATATCATAAATTGGTAATTGTTACTAAAATGAATTGTAACTTAATGTACTCCGTAGAAAGGAGGTAATCCATCCCCACGTTCTCGTAGGGATACCTTGTTACGACTTCACCCCAGTCACCGGCCCTGCCTTAGGCAGTTGTCTCCGTAGTTAACAAAACCGACTTCGGGCATTACCAGCTCCCATGGTGTGACGGGCGGTGTGTACAAGACCCGAGAACGTATTCACCGTAGCGTAGCTGATCTACGATTACTAGCGATTCCGACTTCATGTAGTCGAGTTGCAGACTACAATCCGAACTGAGAATAGTTTTTTGAGATTTGCTTGATGTCACCATTTTGCGTCTCTTTGTACTATCCATTGTAGCACGTGTGTTGCCCCACTCGTAAGAGGCATGATGATTTGACGTCGTCCCCACCTTCCTCCCAATTACTCGGGCAGTCTCCCTAGAAAATTAACTAAGGATAAGGGTTGCGCTCGTTGCAGGACTTAACCGAACATCTCACGACACGAGCTGACGACAACCATGCACCATCTGTCATTCTGTTAGCCTCCACTATATCTCTATAGCTTTGCAGAAGATGTCAAGAGTGGGTAAGGTTCTACGCGTATCTTCAAATTAAACCACATGCTCCACCGCTTGTGCGGATCCCCGTCAATTCCTTTAAGTTTCACTCTTGCGAGCATACTACTCAGGCGGATGATTTAATGCGTTAGCTGCGCCAATAGATTTTCTATCAGCTAATCATCATCGTTTACAGCGTGGACTACCAGGGTATCTAATCCTGTTTGCTCCCCACGCTTTCGTCTCTCAGTGTCAATATGTGCCCAGTTAGCTGCCTTCGCCAAATTGGTGTTCTTCCTAATATCTACGCATTTCACCGCTTCACTAGGAATTCCGCTAACCTCTACACAATTCTAGCATGCCAGTATCCAACGCAATTTGGGGTTGAGCCCCAAGTTTTCACGCCAGACTTAACATACAACCTACAGACGCTTTACGCCCAATAATTCCGGATAACGCTTGCAACCTATGTATTACCGCGGCTGCTGGCACATAGTTAGCCGTTGCTTTCTGACAAGGTACCGTCAAGACACTAGCATTTCCTCTAATGCTTTTTCTTCCCTTATAACAGCAGTTTACAACCCGAAGGCCGTCATCCTGCACGCTGTGTCGCTCCATCAGACTTTCGTCCATTGTGGAAAATTCCCTACTGCTGCCTCCCGTAGGAGTCTGGGCCGTATCTCAGTCCCAGTGTGGCGGATCAGTCTCTCAACCCCGCTAAACATCATCGCCTTGGTAAGCCATTACCTTACCAACTAGCTAATGTTCCGCACCCCAATCTCTTAGTGAAGCTTTAAGGCTCCTTTTATATATAATTCATGCGAACTATATAAGTATCCGGTATTAGCGATAATTTCTCACCGTTATCCCAATCTAAGAGGTATGTTAAGTACGTGTTACTCACCCATTCGCCGCTAAGTTCTAAAAGAACTCCGCTCGACATGCATGTATTAGGCACACAGCCAGCGTTCATCCTGAGCCAGGATCAAACTCTCGAAAAAATTGACTGTCATGTTTTGTGTGTATATCTAGTTTTCAAAGAACTTCATGCTGCTTTTTCAAAAAGCGCAAGATAATTATAGTACAAAAAAATAAAAACCAAAATATTTTTTTATTTTTTTGTTGGGTTGTTTTTTTTAGTGATATTTAAAAAATATAATAATTCATTGAATTGTTATAAAAACCAAAAAATTTTTAATATAATCGAACTATATATATTGTTTTATTATTAAGATAATTAATTATGAATAATAATTTAATAAATCTTTAAATTAAATAAATTTACTTTTTTAATTTTGTTTTGTTTATTTATTAATCCTTTTTTATACAAAGTTAATAAAACAGCATTAAATTGTGTGTTATTGGAACTAACATAAAACTTATCTCTTGAATCAGGGTTAATAATCTTGTTTTTTACTTCTTCAACTCTAGCACCAATTGCACTATCAATTGGCCCTGTCATTCCTGCATCTGTTATATAAAGTGTTCCGTGTGGAAGCAAATGATCATCATTTGTTTGAACGTGTGTATGAGTTCCTAAAACTGCATCAACCTTCCCATCAACATGTAACGCAAAAATATATTTTTCACTTGTGGTTTCGCCGTGAAAATCAATTATATGAAAATCTGACGGTTGCGCTTCATATAATAATTCATCCACAGCAGTAATAAAATTACTGGCACTATTTTCAAGCCATGGATGTCTTAGTTCGTTAAAAGTCTGCCCCATCATTGAAGTAATTCTTAAAGTAAATCCTTTAACATTTACTATTTGGCTGCCAAGTCCTGGATATTTGCTAATCACATTATACGGCCTAACTATATTGCTATTATTTATAATATTATATATATCTAAATTAGCTCAAACATGATTACCCATAGTAAAAAAATCAACACCAGTTTTACAAAGGCGGTTATAGTCATTTTCGTTAAGTCCTTTGCGACCTGTGATATTCTCTCCTTGCGCTATAACATAATCCACATTATGTTGTTTTTTTATTTTGTGTAAATATTTTTCAACGGTAACAATTCCTGGCAAACCAAAAATATCCCCAATAAATAAGACCTTAAGACTTTTCTTTTTTTTCATGTTAATAATCATAATACAATTAAATAAAAATAAAAAAGAGAATTTCTCTTTTTTATTTATCTGCTTTGATTTGTTCTAAAGAAGCAAGTATTTTATCCATTATTTCTTGATTTTCTTTAATATAGTCTTTAGCATTTTTCTTACCTTGGGCCACGTTATTGCCTTCATAACTATACCAAGCACCTTTTTTGTCGAAAATTTTATTATCAACAGCAATATCTACTAATTCACCATATTTATCAATTCCCTCATTAAAGGAAAGTTCTGTTTGAGCACTTTTATATGGTGGAGCTAATTTATTTTTAATAATCTTAAATTTCACTTCATTACCTGAGATTTCTTTGTCTCCTGAAATTTGTGTTCCTTTACGTACTTCAATTCGAATGCTTGCATAAAACTTTAATGCTCTTCCGCCTGGTGTGGTTTCTGGATTTCCAAAAATTACCCCTACTTTTTCTCTAAGTTGATTAATAAAAATAATTGTTGTTTTATTTTTGTTTAAATTACCAGTAATTTTTCGCAATGCTTTAGACATTAAACGGGCTTGTGCACCAATTTGTTGATCATTCATTTCCCCGTTTAATTCAGCAAGTGGGACTAAAGCCGCAACACTATCAACGACTATAAGATCTATATTTCCAAGCCTTGCTAAAATATCAACAATTTCTAAGGCTTGTTCACCGGAATCGGGTTGGGATAAAATTAAATTATCAGTATTTACACCAAGTTTACTCGCAAACACTGCATCAATTGAATGTTCTGCATCAATGAAGGCAGCAATTCCACCACGCTTTTGCACCTCTGCAATTGCATGTAATGATAAAGTAGTTTTTCCCGAACCTTCTGGTCCATAAATTTCAATAATTCGCCCTTTAGGATAGCCACCAATTCCTAAAATTTTATCAAGGATGTAACTACCACTATGGAATGTATCAACAGTAATATCGTTGACATCACCAAGAAGCATAATTGATTCTTTTCCAAATTTCTTTTCAATTTGTGTAATTGCTGTTTTTATAATTGATTTGTTTAAGTTTGTTGTTTCTTCGGCCATTTTTCCTCCGAAGTATCGTTAAATTTATGTATTACGTAAAACCAAAAAAGAACAAATTAAATTTTAAAATTTGTTTTAGCAACTTTCCATAAGGCAAGATCCCCATGATTTTTTTTAAACTCTAATACTTTTTCTTTCACCGCTTTGCTCGCTCCAAAGGGAAAAGCAAAATTTCAACCCTTATTTTGCTTTTCCATATATTCTAAAAGGTAATAACGAGCCAAAATAGATGCACAGGCCACTGACAAATATTTTTGTTCAGCTTTTTGAGTTAAATATATTTGATTATATTTATTATATAAGTTTTTAAAATCATCAATAAAACTAAACCGCTGAGCATAACGATGAATTGATTTAGTTGTCGAGTATTGATCAACCACAATTTCTTTATTTACAATTTGATATTTTTTTTCAAAATTTAAAATTGCATTGGTATGAATAAAAAATTTAAGTTCATTAGCATTAAATTTTTTAGTAACCATTGTGTTATAACCTTGTTGTGATAAAACATAGAAAGAGTGTGGCACTTTTAATTTTAATTCCTTGCCTATTTCTTTTATTTTTCTATTTGTTAGTAACTTGGAATCTTTAACTCCAAGTTCTTTTGCTCATTGATGCATTTCCTGCGGCAAAAAAGCACAGCAAGCAACTAAAGGAGTAAAGTAATCCCCTACTCCAGTTTCATCAATACCTAAAATATTAGAAGATAAAATTTCTTCATTTAATTGAAGAAATTTCACTACTCTTCCTCAAATTGTCTAATTCTTTTTCTTTTTTCTGTTGCTTTTTGAATTTCTGCTTCTGGGTTATCTAAAAACTTGTTGATGTATCACCCAACCCCACCATCTTTATTTGTTTTATTAATTCTAACATTCGCATATCTTTTAACATCTTTTGATGCATTTCCCATAGCAACTGAGACATTGGCTATTTTAAACATCGGAACATCATTAAATCCATCTCCAAGAGCAACAATGTTTTCTGTTTTTATATCATAATACCTAGTTAAAACACTTAATGCCTTTCCTTTATTAGCCACAATATTAGTAATATCAAAGACCGGGCTTAAACCTTCTCCTTTTGATCAATATGAAAATTCAGCTAAATCACCATATCTTGCTTTAAGATAACATCTTAAAGCTTCAACATCTGTGTCTTTTCGTACATCAAATAAAATACCTGTAGGCATTAAAGGAATTTTATAAAAATCTAAACCAAACTTTAATTTTGGTGCTGATGAAAAACCAAAAACTTTCTCTAAATCTTCATCACGTTTTTCTAGCTGCACTCAGTCAGGTCCTTCAATTGCAATGTTAGTAATTTCTTTTTGGACTTTTTCATCACCTAAAATATATAAAGCTTCATTTAGGTTTAAATATTTAATATGTGGAATAAAAGATTTATCACAAGGATTATGGATGTGAGCTCCATTAAAGTTAGAAACAACAGTGTCCAGCCCTAAAGTTTCATAGATACGTTGTGTACTTCTTCATGGTCTTCCGGTTAAAATACATACAATATGACCTTCATTTTTAGCTCTTTTAATAGCAGCCATTGTTAAGTCATGTATTTCCCCAGTAGCACTTGAAAAAAGTGTTGTGCCATCTAAATCTATGGCAAATAAATATTTTTCTTTTTGCATAATTTTCTCCAAAGATAAATAACCACCCATTACAATTAAGCAATAAGGTGTTTGCTATATTATAGCATAATATATAAAAAACATTTAGTTAAACTTAAAAAAGCGACATTTGATCTCTTTCGCTTAGTCCCTCTAAAACCCCTAGGCGATCAATCTCCGCAAATAACGTTGCATTAACTCCACTACGCTTTTTAAAATCTTCCTTGGTTTGGAATTGCATTTGATCTCTAGCTTGTACTATTTTTTTAGCTACTGATTCTCCTAATCCCTTAATTGCACTAAAAGGTGCAATTAAGGAATTTTTTTCATAATCAATTACTCATTCGGATTCTAAAGATTTATTTAAATCAATATTTAAAAATCCGTATCCTCTTGCATACATTTCCCTTGCTATTTCAAGAGTAACGTATAGGTTGCGCTCATTAACTGTTTTTTCTTTTTTGCCTCTTAATTCATCAATTTTGTGAAGCACTTTATATTGTTCGCCTAAAATTTCAATATCAAATTCACTAAGTCTCGTTGTAAAGAATGTTGCATAATATTCTAATGGTTTATAAAGTTTAAACCATGCTATTCTCCAAGCCATCAAAACATAGGCAGTTGCATGTGCTCTTGGGAACATATATTTAATTAAATTCATACTTTTAATAGATCATTCAGGAATATTTTTACTTCGCAATAATTCTTCGTCCGCGCTACTTAACCCCTTACCTTTACGTACATTTTCCATAATATTAAATGAATCTAAGTTTGAAACACCGTGTTTGATTAAAAAATACATAATATCGTCACGACATGAAATAACATCTGAAAGTTTCATTTTCTCTTTTGTAATTAATTCTTCCGCATTACCACTTCAAACATCTGTACCGTGTGACAGGCCAGAAATAGCAATTAAATCAGCAAAACTTTGTGGCTTAGCTTGTATTAACATTCTACGCACAAAATCAGTGCCAAATTCTGGAATTCCATGTGCTCCAGTTTTCTCACCTCCAATATCTTCAGGTCCAATATTTAATTCCTTTGGTGATGTAAATAATGACATAACTTTTGGATCTTTTGATGGAATATCTTTTTTAACATCTAAACCGGTTAATCTTTCAAGCATTCGAATTGCAGTAGGATCAACGTGTCCAAGTAAATCCAATTTTAAAACATTATCATGAATTGCATGGAAATCAAAATGCGTTGTTTTCCAATCGCTATCTTCATCATTAGCCGGAAAGTTAATAGGGGTAAAATCTTCAACATCTAACTCTTTAGGAATAATAATAATCCCACCAGGGTGTTGACCTGTTGTTCGTTTTACATCAATTATTTTTGAAGAAACATAATCGATGTAATCAGGTGTATAATTCCAATTATAATCCTCCACTGCTGCCTTAACATATCCATAGGCAGTTTTTTCTTGAATACTTGAAATAGTTCCAGCTCTAAAAGTACTATTTTTGCCAAATAAATTTCTTACTTCAGCATGGATAATAGGTTGATAATCTCCTGAAAAGTTTAAATCAATATCAGGCACTTTATCAGCATTAAAGCCTAAAAATGTTTCAAAAGGTATTGAATGGCCATCTTTACCTAATAAAGTATTACAATTAGGGCAATTCTTATCATCTAAATCAAATCCAGATGATGTAGGCGGATTATCTACCATTTCAAAATATTTGCAATTAGCACAAATATAGTGAGGTTCAAGGGGATTAATCTCAGTTATACCTGATAAAGTAGCAACTAGCGAAGACCCAACTGAACCTCGACTTCCAACTAAATACCCATCATCATTTGATTTCTTTACTAAAATATGTGATATTCAATAAATAACATGAAATCCATATTTAATAATTGGATCTAGTTCCTTATTAATTCTTTGTAAAATTACCTCTGGTAAATCTTCGCCGTATTTTTCTTTAGCAGTTTGAAATACTAACTCTGGTAATTTTTCTTTTGAATTGTCAAATGTAGGAGTATATAACTTATCTTTAATTACTTGAATATTATCTTCAATTAATGAATCCAAGTAATTAGTATTTTTAACTACTATTTCATCAATTAAGTTTACATTTTCTAAAAAAGCAAATTTATCTTTCATTTCTTCAGTAGTTAAATAGCTTAGATCTGGTATTTCCAGTTTATATGCATCTTTATAACTAAATAAAAAGTGTGGGGTTCCTCCAATGCCTTTAGAATAAACTAATGATTTGTAAAAAGTTTTATCTTCTGTATTTTCAAATCTAACGTCACCTATTGCAATTAATGTTTTATTTTTTGCTTTTGTTTTATTAACCAAATCTTTCAGTAAGAAATTAATATCATCTTTTGAATATCCGCCAATTGAAGTTTTATGTAAAAAAGCATCAGGATGTGGCAATTCAATATAATCAAATTTTTCAATTAATTTATTTATTTCTGAATCTGATGAATATAATAAGGAATCAATTAAAGGGCTTTTTAGACCCCCAGACCCATATAGTAAATTATTTGTTCTAGGCAAGTCGTCTCAAAATAATTTAGGACCATTAAAGTGCCTTTCAGTTGAAGCAAGTGAAACAAGTTTAAATAATTCTTTTAAACCCGCTTGATTTTTCGCTATTACACTTATCTGGCTATTACTCGTATTTATTTTTTTAAAATATTCAAAGCCATTTGGTAAATAATTATTTAAGGATACAAAATCATAAATACCTTGATTTTTTAGTTTTTCAAAAGCTTTTATTAAAGAATTAGCTAATACATATGCATCATAATCGGCGCGGTGGGCCACATCAGAGTCATAATCAATACCCATGGCACTTGCAAAATCTCCAAGGCGGTGCTTTTTATTATCAGGTGACACACATCTTGAAATCATTAATGAATCAAGATACACAGTTTGAGGCGGCTCAATATTAGACTCAATGAATTTTTGAACAATAAAATTCATATCAAATTTTGCATTATGTGCAATTGCTGTTTTATTATTCAAAATTTTATAAATTTTTGCAAGAGCTTCATCAAGTTCTAAACCTTGTTTCTTTAAAATCTCATCAGTGATCTTAGTTAATTCAATAGTAAATTCACTAAGTTTTTGTTTTGCTTTAATAAAGAATTGAATCTCTTCAACAATGCTACCTTTTTCTATAATAGTTGCACCAAATTCAATTATTTCTCCTAATTTTGGGGAAAGGTTTGTTGTTTCGATATCAAAAACAACATATGTTTCATCCATAATATTTTTATTATCAAATTCAGTTAAAAATATCATATTGTTTTTAGAAATGACATCAAAAGAAACACCATAAATTGGCTTAAT
Source organism: Mycoplasma sp. 10961 (assembly GCF_055523525.1). Lineage (NCBI taxonomy): Bacteria > Bacillati > Mycoplasmatota > Mollicutes > Mycoplasmatales > Mycoplasmataceae > Mycoplasma > Mycoplasma sp. 10961. The sequence goes on along the minus strand of NZ_JBVFVD010000001.1, from coordinate 55,804 downwards.
CCCTGCTTTTTTTGCGGCTAATGCAAACTTTGGATAAGCTTGACAGCTTGTTGAATCTAAAATTGCAACTGATTTATGTCCATATTTTTTAGCAATTTGTACAATTTGTTCAGCATCTAAAAGTCCATCCATTGCATTCATTTTGCTTTTAATATTGAATTCAATTCGCTTTTCAATATCTAAATCTTCTTTGAAATTTTCTTGATTCTTTTCAATTACTTCAATTTTATCAACTCTAACATTTTTTGATTTTTGAAATGAATTTGAATTATTGTTTTTTAAATTATAAATTCCCTGTACTTTTACATTATTTCCCACACTTATTAATTCAGGATTTTCTTCATTAGTTACAAAGTGAACTAATGAAGTAGCATCCTTTTCATTAGTAATTTTATATTTGTGGATTCTAGTTCCATTTCTTTCGTATAACTCATTTTTATAAATTGTTCCAGTAAATGTAACTGGTAAATTATCAAAATCATTATAGTCTTTAAGTTGATCTAACTCAATTAATCTGTAAGAGCGATTAAAATTGTTACTAAATTTATTTCGGGCATTTTTTTGAAATTCTTGTATATTTGTACCTTGTTTCACAAATAAATCAAATTGTGAATTAATATAATCTTGATTAGTTTGAATATTTAGTTTTAAATCAAATTTGTCAAATAAAATTTCTACTTGCACGTTGCCCAGGCCAAAACGTGGAAAATTATTATTTAAAAAACTAACAGCATTTTTATATTCCAATTCATATTCACGATTCGTATATTTTAAAACTCATTTACTTTTATCATGACTATAATAAATATCATTTTGTTTATTAATTAATGGGTGAATATTTTTAAAATTGGCAAAAGCACCAAGAAAATGATAAATATAATCACGAAAAATCTCTTGCTCTTGATAGTAGTTTTGGACTTCATATGTTAGAGACGAAAATAAATGTCTGTTTTGTTCAATATGATAAACAAATTGCAAGAACTCTCGTATATCAGGAACTCTTTTCAGTAAAATCTTACCAGCTATTAATCCATTATCATTTCTAGCATCAATAATTGAGACATCTTCTAAAGTTATTAAAAAAGGTAATTTAATACCTTTGGCCAATTTATCAAATGCTCTATCACTATAATTCATAAAACCTCCTATAAAATCGCTGCTAAAATAAATAACAGTACAAATACAAATGCGATACTATCAATTCGATCTAACATTCCACCATGTCCTTTTAAAATCTTAGAAAAATCTTTAAGATCTAAGCGACGTTTTAAGTATGAAAAATATAAATCACCAGTTAATCCAAAAGCTGGTGCAAAGATAATAAAGTTTGCAATTCCAAGAATTTTAAGATGAAAGCCAGTTGTTTTATAAATAAATATTAGTCTACTAATTAAATCATTTGAAGAAGTATTTTCATTATTTTTGAAGATAAAATAGTAAAAAATTGAAAATGCAAAAATGGTAAATATCCCTGATAGGATTCCAGCAATTGCCCCTTCAATTGTTTTATTTGGGCTAATTGCTGGAGCAAGTTTTTTAACAAAGAATTTTCTTCCAAAGAACATGCCGCCAAAAAAACCTCCTATATCATGAGCAGCTGGCACTATAATACAAAGTAAAATATAATAAAGTCCATCTGGTATAAGATGTAATAATAGGTAAGTTCTAAATAATATCCATATAACTAAATAACTTGCTATAAATAATAAAATATTCTTAAAATAGTTTTTATATAATATTTGGTTAGGTGTTCTTTTTAATACTAATATTTTTATTAGTGGATATGAGAATAATGGTAATAATAAAATCAAAACAAGTAATGGAAAAAATCTAAAATCAAGGAAAAACAAATAAGGTAAAAAATCTATTGCAATATATTCTCCAATAATCTTGCCTTCTCCTTTTGCGGCATAATAATGAACGCCTCAAATAGGCAATGCAATTGCCATAAATAAAGCTTGAAATAATGCTGCTTTTTTATCTTGTATAAAACCATTGGCAAGTTCATAACAAACTCAATAGCCCACACTTGTTATCAGTAAAATTGCAAGTATATATAGAGGAATATATATATTATCCTGTAAACTGTTCCCAGCCAAATAAAATACATAATGGTTAAAACCTAATAAAAAGATTAAGAAAATAAGCATTATAATCGCTGGAATAATGCGAGTGTTAATTAATTTTTTTTTACTTTCACTTGTTCAATTCATACTAATATTATAATAAAAAAATAAAATAACTTTGTGAATAGTTATAATTATGAATAAATATTTGGACTATTCAACACAATCCATTAAAAAAACATCTTGCTTAAAGCAAGATGTTTTAAATATTAACTATTTTTCTAAGTTATAAAATGATTTAGCACCTTGGAATTCTGCTGATGAGCATAATTCTTGTTCAATTGCTAATAAGCGGTTGTACTTAGCAATACGGTCTGTTCTTGACATTGAACCTGTTTTAATTTGACCAGCATTCATAGCTACTGCAATATCTGCAATAGTAGTGTCTTCTGTTTCTCCTGAACGGTGTGAAACAACCGCTGTCATGTTTGCTTTTTGAGCCATTTGAATTGCATCAAAGGTTTCAGTTAATGAACCAATTTGGTTTACTTTAATTAAAATTGAGTTCATTGATTTTTCTTCAATAGCACGTTTTAAGATTGCTGTATTTGTAACTGTTAAGTCATCACCAACGATTTGAACCTTGTGACCAACTTCTTTTGTGAATTTTTTAAAGCCTTCTCAATCACTTTCTGCAAAACCATCTTCGATTGAAATAATTGGGTATTTATTGATTAATCCTTTAAGGTATGTAATCATTTCGTCAGTAGTGTAAGATAGTTTAACATCTTTAAGTGATTCAAATCCTGGTTGTTTGGTTTCGATAGCTTTCTTTAATTTACCAAAAGTATAAACACCATTTTCATATAATTCACTTGATGCACAGTCCATTGCAATTGCAACAGCTTTTTCACCTGAAGTAGCTGGTAAATAACCAGATACTTTAATAGCTTCAACTAAGAAATCTAAAGCTTCTTCATGTGATTTGAAGTTTGGAGCAAACCCACCTTCATCACCAACTTGAACACCGTGTCCATTTTTTTTAAGTAATTTAGCTAAATTGTGGAATACAAAGTTAGCCATTTGTAATGATTCTCTAAGTGAGTTAGCTCCAACTGGCATAATCATGAATTCTTGAAAATCAATTGTGTTTGAAGCATGTTCTCCACCATTGATAACATTTAACATTGGAACTGGTAATTGGTGTGCATTAAACCCACCTAAGTATTTGTATAATGGTAAATCTAATTCATGAGCTGCTGCACGAGCTACGGCTAATGAAACTCCTAAAATAGCATTAGCACCTAATTTAGATTTTGTAGGTGTCCCATCTAATGAGATCATTAATTGGTCAATTTTACGTTGTTGAGTAACTTCATATCCAACAACTGCTGGTGCAATAATGTTATTAACATTGTCAACTGCTAGCATAACACCTTTACCACCAAATCAGTTGTTTTCGTATTTTGATCCTTTATCTCTTAATTCAAGAGCTTCCCTAGATCCTGTTGATGCTCCTGAAGGAACCATAGCAGATCCGTATCCACCTAATTGTGTATAAACCTCTACTTGCACAGTAGGATTTCCACGTGAATCTAACACTTCACGTGCATGAATTTTTTTAATTGCTGACATTTTTCTCCTTGCTTATATTTAGTGTATTTATATATTATTGTTTGATTTGCTCAATTATACAATAAAACTAGTTATTTTATATAAATCTAATTAAATAATATTGATAATAGGCGGTGGAATATTTTCTGTTAAAATTAATTATTATATGTTAAAGGAAACAATATGAATAAAATTGAGAAGTTAATTAAAGAATTGTGTCCAGGTGGTGTAGAATATAAAAAACTTTCTAATTTGGGCCAATTCTTTGGTGGATTAACAGGTAAATCTAAAAATGATTTTACTGATGGGAATTGTAATTTTATAACATATATGAATGTTTTTAAAAATCCTTCTGTACGGCTAGATTTACCCGATAAAGTAAAAATATTCCCAAATGAAAAACAAAGAAAATTAGAATATATGGATGTTATATTTACTGGTTCTTCAGAAAATCCTGATGAGTGTGCTATGTCGTCAGTAGTTACTGAAGAGCCAAATACAAATTATTATTTAAATAGTTTTTGTTTTATTTGAAGAATTGAAAACAAAACAATCTTTAACCCTCATTTTTTAAAACATTTGTTTAGATCAGACAATTTAAGAAGACAATTGTCAAAAACAGCTTCTGGAGTAACAAGATATAATGTTTCTAAAAAACTAATGGCAAATATAAATATTCCCCTCCCGCCCCGCGCGGTCCAAGATGAAATTGTTAAAATTCTTGATAATTTCACAGAACTTACAACAGAACTTACAACAGAACTTAAATACCGTAAGCAACAATATGACTATTACCGGGATAAATTATTAACTTTTGATGATTCAAAAGTTAATATTGAGTATAAAAGAATTGATCAATTATTTAAACTAAGTAAAGGAATCGTTATCTCTAAAGATTATATTAGAGATAACCCAGGAGAATATCCAGTATATTCATCACAAACTGAAAATAATGGGGAACTTGGTAAAATTAATAAATATCAATACGATGGAGAATATATTACTTGGACCACAGACGGAGCACATGCTGGAACTGTATTTTATCGTAATGGTAAATTTAATATTACTAATATTTGTGGATTATTAGATCTTAAAACAAATGATAATATAAAATACCTATATTATGCATTATCCATTCGTACAAAAGAACACGTAAATATCGGAATGGGTAATGCCAAACTTATGAGTAATGTTATGGCTGGTATTAAAATTCCCCTTCCACCCCTTCCAGTCCAAAACCGCATTGCAGAAGTCTTAGACAACTTTGAGCAAATTTGTCATGATCTCAAAATTGGATTGCCTTCTGAAATATCTTTAAGACAAAAACAATATAAATATTATAGAGATCTCTTATTATCATTTAATATTAATGATATTGAGAGAGAGAGAGAGAGAGAAGATAATTCAGGATTAACCAAATTATTTGAATATGTCTTTGGTTTTGAACTCGTTAGTTTTGGGTATGGGGTTAAATACCAAAAACTTAGTGATGTTGCAAAAGTATCAAAAGGAAAGCAGCTTAATAAAACTTTATTAAGTACAAGCGGATATCCAGTTATAAATGGTGGTGTAAATCCTACTGGTTATTGACATGAATATAATTTTAATAAAAATAAAATCACTATAGCTCAAGGTGGATCAGCAGGGTTTGTTCAATGACAAAACTCAAAGTTTTGAGCAGGTGCACATTTATACGTAATCCAAGAATGTAGTGATATTCTTAATTATAAATATTTATATTATGTAATTAAGAATAATCAAGATAAGTTAATGGAAGCAAAATATGGTACAACTATTCCATCCTTATCGATGGAAGTTGTCAATAATCTTATTATTCCTATCCCTCCCCTTCAACTCCAAAACAAAATTGTTGAGATTCTAGATAATTTCTCTGACTTAACAAACGATTTAACTAAGGGCTTACCAGCTGAAATAAATCTTAGACAAAAACAATATGAATATTATAGGGATAGATTATTGAATTTTAAAGAAGTAAAATAGCACCTTTTATCCCTGAATCCTAATTGTTAACTAAAGATATAGACCAAATTAATGAAAGTTATAATATATCTAGGTTTAACGAGAATTATTTTAAGGGTATTAACTTAGTCTATAACCAATTTGTCAAAATAACCAATATTTATGAATTTAAGAATATTATCATTGATAGATGAAAAGAACTTTACAACAAAACTGATGTAAATATGACTGATACAGAAATAAAAGAAATGTTTGAACAAATATATTTAAAAAATGAAGATATTAAAGCCGGACAGAAAAGTTAACATGTAAATGTTAGCTTTTCTGTTACCATTCGTTGGTACCAACGAAGAATTTTTTGAAAGGATAAATTATGTCAAGACATTTAAAGAAAGAAGAATTTGCAAAAATATATGAAGAATATCAAAAATCAGGTTTCCCAGGTGCTTTCCAAGCTATTTACCAAATATCACCAGAAACAAAAAACTTACAAAGAAATAGTGTAAAAGTTAGAATTAATAAAATAATTAAGCATTATAATTTAGGTATGGAAGACTTATTGCAGACAAAGAAAGGTGAAAGCCGTAAAAAAGGATGCGGCAAACCTAAGACGAAAAGAGAACCAAATTGAGATATTTTTGATCGTGATGATTTGTTGCAAATAGCTAAAAGATATTATGAAATTACCAACGAATTACCTAAAAGTAAGAAAGTTATTGAATCTAAAAGTTTTAGTATAAGTTATGTTAAGCTTGCAGAAGTTTTTGGCATTTCTAGACAAACAATTTCAAAAACTCAAAATATTAAAATTGCACAAAAACTCCCTAAATATAGTGATGTAATCGAAAAATCGTTCGCAGAAACAAAGTCAAGATATGGAAGGTTAAAACTAAGTGTTTACATATCTAAAAAATACAAAATAGATATAAACGAACGTTCATTAGGGAGATATATGAACCTTTTAGGCCTAAAATGTAAGCTTAGACAAAAATCAAAACGAAAAGAAATTAAAAACCTATCTACTCAGATTGATAACTTCGTAAATCGTGATTATAATGATCAAAACAATCGAAATATTTATGCAACTGATGTTTCATATATAAAAGCGCCAAAAGATGTGTTAGAATCACACGTTTATTTGTCTGCAATTTTGTCTCATAAAACTAAACAAATTATTGGTTTTAAATTATCAAAAAGTAATAATCTAGAACTAGTTTTAGACAATTTAAATTCATTAAAGCAATACAAATCCAAAAATTTTATCATTCACTCAGATCATGGCTTTCAATATACACATCATCAATATATTAAAGAAGTTAAAAATCTTGGTGGGATTATTTCGTTATCAAGAGTGGGAAATTCTCTTGATAATCGAGAAATTGAATATTGGTTTGGAATCATTAAAACTGAATTATTAAATGATTTAGATTACTCAAAAATAACATTTAATGAACTTAATGATATGATACAAGAATATGTAATTTGGTACAACAATGACCGAATTCAATCAAACTTAAACTGAAAAACTCCACAGCAATTTGCTATGGAATTATAAATAACTAAAATGTTAAATTTTGCTGTCCATGTTTATATAACAAATCTATTAAATAATAATGATTTATATATTATTGAAAATAAACATGACATTAATGAGGAATGGTGAGCCTCAAAAATTGTTCCATTTTATACTAATGATAATATATTAATCAATGTGATTCAAGATAGCCGTTCTTCAGAATTTCCTGATTCTATGACTGGAATTACTTCATGGGCTGTTTTTAAAATTGCTAAAAAGAAAAATGTTACGTTTAATACTCCAATCAAATATAATAAAGATTCATACGACCCATTTGAATACATTAAAACAATGACCAAATGATATGATAAAGAATTTATTAAAAATAAAACAAAATAAAAAAATTCTTTATCTCAACAAACAAAGTTTATTAGATAATACAATACATAATCTAATAGTAAATATCTTTATTAGATTATCATCATACTAATGCACCTGAATCAATTGCCTAAATTATGTAAGTTTTATTTACATCTGTTGCTGGTAGTCTTTTATGGTATTGTTACTATAATAATATAAACCTCTAATATACCCAAGAATTGAAATAATATTATTAAAATTAATTTGAAAAACTCATTTGCACTACAAAAGCGACATGAGTTTTTATAATTCTATAAACAACAAAATACTTATATGAATAATATAACTTTCAATAAAATTGCCTGTTTCTGCGGCATTTATAGATTTCATAATAATCCCTTTAGAAAAAATAAAAAAACCAAAAAAAATAAAAACTTTTTAAATTATAATTAATATTAGATTTTTAAGAAATGGAGGTTAATTAATGGATAGTTATAAAACATTATATCGCAAATATCGTCCTAAAACTTTTGACCAAGTTGTAGGTCAAGAACACGTTGTACAAAGTTTAAAAAATGCTCTTACGACAGGTAAAATAGCCCATGCTTATTTATTTTGTGGTCCAAAAGGAACTGGAAAAACTTCATTGGCAAAAATCTTTGCTTCTGTTTTAAATTGTTTACATAGCGGTAACCCAACCAAGGCTTGCGATTTATGCCTAATTGATAGTGATCGCAGTTTTGACATTATTGAAATGGATGCTGCTTCAAATAATGGTGTTGATGAAATAAGACTATTAAAAGATAAAATTGAACAATCACCAATTAATTCAAAATATAAAATTTATATTATTGATGAAGTACATATGCTTACTAAATTTGCATTTAATGCTTTATTAAAAACACTTGAAGAACCTCCGCACCATAGCATTTTTATCTTAGCTACAACCGATCCTCAAAAAATACCTTTAACAATTCTTTCAAGGGTCCAAAGATACAATTTTAAACGCATGAGTGATTCAAACATTATATCTCACTTAAAAGATGTTTTAGACAATGAAAAAATAAGTTATGAAGAAGATTCGTTAAAAATGATTGCTCTTTTAGCTACTGGTGGCATGCGGGATGCTTTATCAATCGCAGATCAAGCAAGTTCTTTTAATGATAACCACATTAGTCAAGTTGCGCTTGAATCTAATTTTGGACTTTCATCCATTGATAATTACATAACCTTGCTTAATGCTATTTTAAAACATGATTTAAATAATCTTATTAGTTTACTTAATGAATTTAACAATAATGGTTCAGATGCTTCTTATCTCGTTCGTGCATTAATGAATATTTCTAAAGAATGATTGTTATACTACAAAACAAAAGATGAAGGTTTTTTAGCTTGAGCCTCTAAAACTCAAATACTTAACATTACATTAGATTCAAAAAATGCAGTTATTTTATATGATCATTTTTATAAATTACTAGTAAATTTACAAAATCACGAAAATCCATATGAATTATTACAAATTGAATTTATTTCATTAATGGATAATTTAAATCCAAACACAACTATAATTCCAGAAGTCGCCTCTAAAGCTGATCTACCGCCTAAAGAAGTAATAAAACCAAAATTAGAACCTGCTATAGAACATAATACAAAATCTGACCACCAAGACTTTTTTGCACAGGTAAGTGGAGATAATTACTTTAACGATAAATTTATTTTTAGAAAACTAGACTTAGGACAAGAAACAAAAACAATCACTCCTGAATCGCAATCTATAATTAATGATGTTTTAGAAGAGCTAAATAATCAAAAAAATAATTCAACAAATTTTAAACCTTCAAATCCAATAATCTATGATGAGACAACTTATAATGATATTGTTAATGTTTTTCTGTATGCTCAATTTGAAAAACATCAACAAAAACAGGATTACACACAAAAATATACTAAATTAAAACAAGATGCAGAAATGATCTCTACAGTAGTAAATCAAGAGTTTTACGAACAAAAAAACTTACTTAAAAATGCGACTATTTGGGTTGCTAGTAAAAATGCAATTGTCTTTTTTGTTCAAGATGAATCATCTTACCTTGAGAAACTACGTTTACAAAGTAAAGATCATAATATGCAATATTACATTTCTGAAATATTACAAGACACATTTAAAAAACTATATTTCTTAAATTCTTCAGATAAAAGTATTATAATTAAAAAAATTAATGCACTAAAAGGGGCTGATGGCAAAATTAAATTACCAACTAGTTTAAAAGAGCCTCAACCAGAAATTTATATTAACCCAAGGAAATAAAAAGGAATAAATATGAACCCAGAATTATTAAAGAAATTTAAAAACTTACAAAAAGAATTAGAAGACAAACAAGCACAGTTAGCAACAAAAGAGTTTGTTATTGAAAAACAAGGAATTAAAATAACTGCATTTGGAAATAACGAAATTAAAAATATTGAATTAGATGATATGTTAATTGATCCAGATGATAAGGAATTACTTCAAGATCTTCTTGTTGTTGCACTTAATGAATTAATGGATGAAATTAAAAAACAACAAGATGATATGACTCCAGCAATGCCTGGCGGCTTTCCATTTTAATAATGTTTCATTCAGAAAAAATTACTGATACACTTCTTAAATTAACAAAACTTCCTGGAATTAGTAAAAAAACTGCCGAAAGAATTATTTACTGAATTTTAGAATCTTCTGAACAAGATGTTAATTTATTAGCAAACTCATTAAAATCATTAAAATATGATGTTGTTTATTGCAAAATGTGCACTGCACCATTATTTGATAAACAATCTTGCGAAATTTGTAATAGTAATGATAGGGAAAATAAATTACTTATTGTTGAATCATTGCAAATTATGCAAAAAATTGAAAAAGCAAAGTTTTATAAAGGCAAATATTTTGTATTTCGTAAAAAGTTGCTTTCAGAATACATTATTAAAAAAGAACAAAATTTAATTAATGAATTAGTCGAATATTCACAAAACTTTGATGAAATCATCCTTGGACTTTCTCCCAATATGGATGGTGAAATCACCAAACATGTGCTAAAGAACTTTATTGAACCTGTGAATCAAAAAATAACTGAACTAGCTGTGGGTTTACCAGTTGGTTCTTCAGTTGATTATATTGATGAATTAACCTTGAAATTATCTTTAGCAAATCGTAAAAAAACAATTGAATAAAGGAATAAGATATGTTTATTACATTTGAAGGTTTAGATGGTAGTGGTAAAACTACAGTGCTTAAAGAATTCTCTAAAAAACTTAGAGAATTCTTTCCAACTAAAGAAATAATAGAAACAAGGGAACCAGGTGGCAAAGATCTTGTAGTTGCAGAAAAACTCCGTGAAATTATATTAGATCCAAGCAGTGATCTATCTCCTGTGGTTGAGGCTATGCTTTATTCAACAAGTCGCAGAATTCACTTAGAAAAAGTTGTTTGGCCTTCTTTAGAACAAGGTAAAATAGTTGTTTGTGACCGTTACATTGATAGTTTTTATGCATATCAAGGTTTTGCACGCGATTTAGGGTATCAATTTACCAAGGATTTAACAAATCTTATAATCAATAAGTCAATTCCTGATATTACAATTTTTTTAGATATAACTCCTGAGGACGCTAAAAAACGTAGAGATAGCTCAAGACTTTTTGAAGATCGCTTAGAAAATGAAAAACTGGAATTTCATCATAAAGTTGATCAAGGATTTAAACACTTAATTAATGAAGATCCAAAGCGTTTTGTAGTGGTAAATGGGTTGAACTCTCCTGAAGAAGTTTGTGATGAAATTTTTGAAAAACTTAACAAGAATCAAAAGTTCCTTGATTTTATCAACAATTAATTATGCAAAATATTTATCAAAAAATTAATAAACTTATAACACAAAATAAACTAGCACACTTATACATATTTGATACTAAGAAAATCTTTAATACAAAAGTGCAAATTGCAAAGCTTATTTTTATATTAAATGACCAGGAATTACCTGATACAAATCTAGAAAACTTGGATCTACAGTCTTTATTCCCGAATATTTACTATTTAGATGGAAGTATTGAAAAACTAAAAAAAGATACAATAGAATCTTTTTTTAATAATTTGATACTTAATAACATTGATTCAAAATATAAATATAAAATAGCTATTATTGAAAACTTAGAAAATACTCAAAAAGAGTCATTAAATAAGATTTTAAAAGAAATTGAAGAGCCTTCTGACAATATTGTTTTTTTTCTTTTTTCCAAAAAACCAAAAGAACTATTACCAACAATTTTATCAAGGGCACAATTGCTTCAATTAGAAACTGATAATGATGAAATATATACTAATGATGGTTTTAGTGTAATTGCAAAATCTTTTTCAAATTATGATCAAAAATTAATCCATGAATATAGTTCACAAGACTATAAAGATTTATTTTTAAAATACATTAAAACACTTAAAAATATTATTAAAAATAAATCTAAATTTAGTTTGCTATATTTAGATTTAAATGAAGATTTATCCAAAGAAAACCATAATAAAAATAAATTTATTTTAAATATTTTAAAGTATGTAATTTTAGGAATTCAAGACAACTCTAACTTTAATAAAAACAAATATATTATGCAACTAAACAATTTAAAAAAAGATTTGTGAAATTCATATCCAAGGGTTGGTAATTGAATTAAAGATATAAATAACTTCTTTCAATCTTTAAAACTAAATGCTAATTTTAAAATTCAGAAACAAGTTTTATTATTAAAATTAGGAGAAGTAAATGTCTAAGATTTATATTGTGGGCACTCCCATTGGTAATTTAAATGACATAACATTAAGAGCCCTTGAGACATTAAAATTTGTTGATGTAATTGCTTGCGAAGATACAAGAGTCACACAAAAATTACTCGATAAGTTTCAAATAACTAATAAAAAATTAATTATTAATAATGCTTTTACAGAATCCAAATCTGTGACAAAAATAGTTAAATTAGTTCAAGATGGCAAAAATGTAGCAATTGTTTCTGATGCAGGAATGCCAGCAGTTTCTGACCCAGGTTTTAGTATTATTACATTTGCAAGAGATGAAAATATTCCTGTAGAATTTATTCCAGGTGTAAGTGCTCCAATCTTAGCTTTTGTCGGTTCAGGTTTTAGTAATACTTTTACTTTTTTAGGTTTTGTCAAAGATAAAACTACCCAAAGAATTAAGGATTTTCAAACTTCAATTAAAGAGTTTAATCATACCTATATTTACTTTGTTTCGCCTCATAAATTATTAAACGTATTACAAGATCTTTATGCTGTCTTTAACGATTCAATTAAAGTATCTTTAGCTAAAGAACTAACAAAAATTCACGAAAATTGATTTATTGATAACCCCTCTAATTTAATTAAATATTTATCTAGTCTAGAGACAATTAAAGGTGAATTTACTATGTGCATAATGTTACCCAAAGATAAACATAAAAAAATAAATAAGTATCAACACTTTTCAAAGCACAAAAATTAATTAAACTAAGAAAAATATTTAGATAACTTAAAACCTAGCAGAAAAGGATTTTCTGCTAGGTTTTATTATTTGTAAAATTTAAATACTATTTAATAACAAATATTTTACTTTTCTTGTTTTTTGTCTTGGAAGATAATATATTTTTCAAAAGCAGGAATAAAAGCGTTATTTTGTTCTTTTAATAATTTATGCGCTAATTTTTTCATTAACACAGCATCAGCTGCACGCCTCACATCAACTTGATTATTATTTGGATTATTTAAAAATGATTGGACTCTCTTAATCTCATAATCTAATTCTTCATTCGTGATGTTCATTGCAAACACTTTTGCAACATAATTAAACCAAAAGTAATTTAAAATTGAATTTTTAACAATTTCGTATTTGTTACCCGTAAAATCTGGAGCAAAATTAAATGCTTCAATATCACTTTGAATTAATTCTTCAGGTAATTCAATTTCTTTGTTAGCTTGACGAATGCTATCAATTACTCTTCAACCATATTCAAATAAAGCTTCACTAACAATTTGTTCCATTAATGAATCATGGATAAATTCTTTAACATCTTTTAAGGTATTGATATTCTCAATCCCTATTTTTGATGCATTTAAGTCTGTAATTGGCTCCTGAACCATTTTAAATACTTGTTTAACATTAATTTCTAAGTTGAATTCGGGGTTAGGCGCAAAAGTAAATGTTTCACCATTTTTCTTTGTTAAAATAACATATTCAAGGTTTTCTTGCGGAACATCTTTTGAAGCAATAATTTCAAAATGTTGAGTTGAATTATTTTTAACGTCTTTCACCTCCAACACAACCACATCGCTATGTTCAATTTCTGACCCATCATCTTTTGGTTTTCTAAATTTAAAGTTGGTAATATATTGCTCAGTAAATGATGCAATTTCTAGTTGATAATTTGGTCTTAAATTAAACGGAAGCATTTTGTATGCATCATTTGTAAAGTCTTTTATGTCATCTTTACCTATATAATATGATTTAAAGTCAAAGCTAAGTTTGTTAATATCAACAGTTTTGTTAATAACCATTGGTCTAAAATAAAATACATAATCATTAACTTTTTGAGATAAAGCATGAAATTCATTATTAATAGCGACTTGGATATATCCATTTGATGCAAAGTCTAAAATTGCTTGTTGGTTAACTTTTTGCTTTTGATTTTCTAAAAACTTTAATGATTCATTTTGAATCTTAATTCATTCATTACCTTCAACGGTAATATTTTTAATTGTATGTTTCATTATTCTCCTAATCTAATAATAATTATATAAAAACTATCCAAATTATATGGATAGTTTTTTATTATATTTATTTTCTGTTAAGACCTTCCCATTTTCAGTATCTAACTTCATCAATATCAATACCAACTTCTTTAATATATTTATTGTGGTAAGCAACTTTTTGTTCCATTAAGTTAACAAAGTCTTTTGCAGCTTCACCATACACAGCTTGAGCAGCAGTTTGAGAAATGTGGAATCTGTCCATTTCTGACATTAAACGAATATCAAATGATGTTGTAATGTCGCCATGTTCTCTGTAACCATGAATAAATAAGTTGTGGTTTTGACGTGAGAAGAAGATATCTCTAATTAGTCCTTCAAATCCGTGGAATGCAAATACAATAGGTTTATTTGTTGTAAATACACTATTAAATTCAGTGTCAGATAATCCACGAGGATCAATGCTTTGGTGTCTTAATTTTAATAAATCAACTACATTAACAAATCTAATTTTAAGATCTGGGAAATGTTTGTTAAGAATTGAAATAGATGCTAAAGCTTCTAAGTTTGGTTCAGTACCTGATGCCACAACAACTAAATCTGGTTCTTCACCAGGTTTTGTAGTTGAAGCCCAATCAATAATTTTATAACCTCTTTCAACCAATTCTTTAGCTTCTGCAACTGAGTAAAATTGTTCGCGAGGTTGTTTAGAAGCAACAATTAAGTTAATAACATCTCTTTCTCTAAATGCTTTATCTAGGACAGCTAATAAAGTATTAGAGTCAGCTGGTAAGTATTCACGAATTAATTCTGGACGTTTATCAGCTAAGTGTCCTAAGATACCAGGATCTTGGTGTGTATAACCATTATGATCTTGTTGGAATGCTGTTGAAGTAGCAATAATATTTAATGAAGGGTAATCTTTTCTTCAATCAATTTTACGAGCTTTAACAACTCATTTCATGTGTTGAGTAAGCATTGAGTCAACTACTCTTAAAAATGATTCATATGAAGCAAAGAATCCGTGACGTCCAGTTAATACATAACCTTCTAAGAATCCCTCTGCTTGGTGTTCAGATAATTGTGAATCAATTAATCTACCAGCAGGACTTAAAAATTCATCTAATTCTGGATCAATTTTTTCCATTCATTGTCTATTTGTTACTTTGAAAATATCAAATAGTCTGTTTGATTTAGTTTCATCAGGTCCAAAAGCACGGAAGTTAGTTGGGTTACGTTTGATCATATCTGCAAATCATGTTCCGGCTGTAACCATGTCTTGTCCTTTAATTTCTCCAGGTTTTGAAAATTTAAGAGCAAAATCTTCTCAATTTCCAAAGTTAAGAAGTGTAGGATTTACACCACCATTTGCAACTGGGTGCATTCCCATTCTCTTCAAGCCTTTAGGAGCAATTTCGGCAAATTCTTGTTTAAATGAACCATCTTTATTAAATAATTCATGTGGATGATATGACATTAATCATGTCTTTAATTCATCCATCATTTTTGGGTTTTCTGATGTAACAGGCAATGGAACTTGGTGAGCTCTAAAACTTCCTTCATAAGTTAAGCCATTAATCTTGTTTGGTTGTGTTCAACCTTTAGGTGTTCTTACAATAAGAGCAGGTCAAATTGGTTTTTTAGCTTCTTCAGCTGGTTTTAATCTAGCTTCTGCTTGAATTTTTTTAATTTTTTCAATAGCTAAGTCAAATTTCTTAGCCATTTGCTCGTGAATGCCGACTTGATCATTAACATCAGCTTCTACAAAAATAGCTTCCCAACCATACCCGGCTAACATGCTTTCAATTTCTTTGTTAGATTTTCTTGCAAAAATAGTTGGGTTTGAAATTTTACCACCATTTATGTGTAAAATTGGTAATACAGCACCATCGTTAACTGGGTTGATAAACGATGTTGCAAATCATCCTGCTGCTAATGGGCCAGTTTCAGCTTCTCCATCTCCAATAACAGTAGCCGCAATAATATCTGGGTTGTCCAAAATAGCTCCTGTAGCATGTGAAAGCGCATATCCTAATTCACCACCTTCGTGAATTGAACCTGGAGTTTCTGGTGCCGCATGTGATGCTGTTCCACCAGGGAATGAGAATCTTTTGAACATTTTAGTAAGACCATCTAAGTCCTTTGTGATTTCTGGGAATAATTCTGTATAACTTCCATCTAAGTATGAGTTAGAAATCATAACTTGTCCACCGTGTCCAGGACCTTCGATGTAAAACATTTCTAAGTCATATTTATTAATAACACGGTTTAAGTGTGCATAAATTAAGTTTTGTCCAGGAATTGTTCCTCAGTGCCCAATTGGGTACATTTTGATATCTTCTGGTTTTAGTTCTTCTAATAATAATGGGTTTTTTCTTAAGTACATTTGACCAACAGATAAATAGTTAGCTGCTCTCCATCAAGCGTGCAATTTGTCTAAATATTTTTTGTCGTCAAAATTTGATTTATTCATATTTTCTCCTTGAATTTTGTGATATAAAACAACATATAGATAACTTCAACTAAATCTATATGTATAAATATTTTACCGAATTTTAAAATATTAATAAATAAAAAAGCAATTAAAGACTAAAAATTTGCTAAGGTACAAATAATAAATTCATTTTTTTAATACTAAAAACTAGATATTTAAACCCTTAAATTTTTAGTAATTTTTAGCTGTTTTAATTCTAATTTTTTTCTGGTATAATTACATATAACTTAATAAATACATTAAGCAATACTAGTATTAAAATTAACGCTAAGAATAATATTTTAGTAAAATAATATACTAAAAATTATGGACAGGATCTAGATGTAAGACTAGACTAAGGTTGGTTTTAGCGCTAAAACATACATTAATAAAAATTATATATAACAAAATAAATACAAATTTCAGAAAGGAATAAAAAAATGGCAAAATTAGATTTTGACCGTAGTAAAGAACACGTTAACGTTGGTACTATTGGACACGTTGACCACGGTAAAACAACATTAACTGCTGCTATTGCTACAGTTTTAGCTAAAAAAGGATTATCAGAAGCTCGTGATTATGCTTCTATTGATAATGCACCAGAAGAAAGAGCACGTGGGATTACAATTAACACCTCACACATCGAATATCAAACTGAAAAACGTCACTATGCTCACGTAGACTGTCCAGGTCACGCTGACTACGTTAAAAACATGATTACCGGTGCTGCTCAGATGGATGGGGCTATCTTAGTTGTTGCTGCAACAGATGGACCTATGCCTCAAACTCGTGAACACATTCTTTTATCTAAACAAGTTGGTGTTCCTCGTATCGTTGTTTTCTTAAATAAAGTTGATATGTTAGAAGGTGAAGAAGAAATGATCGAATTAGTTGAATTAGAAATTCGTAGTCTTCTTTCAGAATATGGATTTGATGGGGATAATGCTCCAATTATCCGTGGATCAGCTTCAGAAGCTTTAGCTGGAAATGCTAAATATGAAGAAAAAATTATGGAATTAATGGATGCTGTAGATACATACATCGAAACTCCAGTTAAAGAATTTGAAAAACCATTCTTAATGGCTGTTGAAGACGTTTTCACAATTACAGGACGTGGAACTGTTGCAACAGGACGTGTAGAACGTGGAACTTTAAAATTAAACGATGAAGTTGAAATCGTTGGACTTAAAGCTACTAAAAAAACAGTTGTTACAGGAATTGAAATGTTCCGTAAAAACCTTAAAGAAGCATTGGCTGGTGATAATGCAGGATTATTGCTTCGTGGTGTAAACCGTGATGAAATTGAACGTGGTCAAGTTTTAGCAAAACCTGGTTCAATTATCCCTCACACAGAATTCGAAGCAGCTATTTATGTTCTTAAAAAAGAAGAAGGAGGGCGTCACACTCCATTCTTCAAAAACTATAAACCACAATTCTACTTCCGTACAACAGACGTTACTGGTGGAGTTGAATTCGAAGCTGGGCGTGAAATGGTTATTCCAGGTGAAAACGTTAACTTAAAAGTTAAATTAATCGCTCCTATCGCAGTTGAAGAAGGAACAAAATTCTCAATTCGTGAAGGTGGTCGTACAGTTGGTGCTGGTTCAGTAACAAAAATTATTAAATAATTTTGTTGCAAATTTATATCAAAAAACTACAAGTTTCCTTGTAGTTTTTTTCTTTTAGTTATTTTTAAATTTAAATTCTTCAGGAATTGTATTAAGTCCATTAGGAAATAGGTGTGTTTTAAGACTTGGATTTTCTTTTAATAATGCCTCACGGTATGATTTACCTACTTTTTGATCCTTCCCGCCTCCGTAAATAACATCATACTGTGGCAAATTGTATGAACCATAAAGTTCTTGGTAATTAAATCCTTCTGATCTAAAAGCTGCGGCAATTCCTGTTAATGCTGATTGATTTACACTATGGAAAATTCCAACGAGTTTATTTTCCTGGTTTCTAACTGAAGAACCTGATGCACCACCACCGGGAGCAAAACGTCTTGGCATATATCCTAGATTCATAGCAACATATTCTTTACCATCATCCGAAGAACGATAAGCACCAGCACCAGATAGTGGGGCACTTAAAAATTGATCTACAACACCTGGTTTATCAATAAAAGTACGATATCCTAGTGCATATGATAGTCCGTATCCTAATTCATAATTTAATTTAGATGCTTCATCATTAGTTGGGCCAGGCTTTTTGTAAAGATCGTATGAAGCATTAGTTCACAAGCTATAAGTATTTTTTGCATTTGCAATCAATACTTCATCTTCATATTTATCTAAAAAGAAGTCAAAAAATCCATTTGCTTGAGTTTGCGGATAACCAAGTGCAAATAAACTGTCATATTCACGTAATTTTTGCAATTCATTTTTATTTAATGATAAAGGTATGTCAATTTTTTTGTAGTTATGTAAATAATCATAATTAACAAAAGATATTTTTTTATCATTTTTATCTGCATAATTATTAGTAATACTTCTAATTTGTTCTTCGGTGAAGTTGGTTTTGCTAAAATCAACTTCGAATACTGCAAAGTCAATGAATTCTTTTTTATCAAATGTTTTATCGGCTAAAAAGTCAGATGGGTCTTTTTGTAAATAATCACGACCATCAAAAATACGTTTTAATGAAAGTTTATTATTTCCAGCAAAATCTAATGATACATATCTATCATCATGAGGTACAGTTTCCAATTTTTGATAAAGTGATGGGTTATTTTCATTTAAAACAGTTAATTGGAAATTTTCAAAATTATCTTTATCCATTCCGTCAAGTACGTGTAAATTAGTTGCAAAATAAAATTTCTTAGGATATTGACCTTGAGGGGTTAATTCATGGTCAATTATTCATGCCGTACCTGCATGAGGTGTAACACTACGGTATCAATTTTCCAAGTGTCTAAAGTTAGTTGTTTCTTTAACTCTTTTAGTAATATTTGCTTTTGTTTTTTCGCTTAAACCTGCGGTATTATTCATTTTATCTAAAATAAGATTTTGGCGACCAATAATATATTCATCATACAAGGAAGAAGCTTGTTGATAATCTGAATTTTCAGCTAATATTTGATTTCAACCTTGGGAAATTAATTCATCGACAACACCAGGGGTCCTAATATTTCTGTCTAGTTTATCTTTTAACTCTTGTTTTTTAACAGAATCTTTTATTTTTTCAAATAAATTGTGAACTAATTTATCATCGTTTTTTAAGATTTCTTTTGCTAAGTTTCTTTCTTGTTCATTAATAGAAACAGATCAATTGGTTAATTTAAATTGATATGTTTGAGTTGCCATCGTTGCATATTGTTCATTAGTAATAGTTCTGGCTAAACCAATATTTTTAAATGTTTCCTTGTTGTATCCATCTACCCATGAATAAGTTTTTGGTGCCTCAGCTTTTTGCATATTTAAACCTATAAAATTTCCAGCCTCATCATATTCAGGAATTGTCATTCCTAAACGATTAGATCTATCATAAGTTGGCACTCCTACTTCATTAGCTTTAAGATCAAACTTTTGCTTATCACTAGTTTTTATATTTGTTTCTCTTAATTGGGAATTTCTCGCAAGACCTTGGTCGTATTGTTCCATGTCCTTTTCATATCTTTGTTTTTGTGTAGAACTAACATATTTACCTCACTCAGATTGTGAGGCGCTTCGCTGTTGAATTATAAAATTATTTTCAGCTTTAAAACCGGATACTTCAAAATTAAAATATTCTTCAGTATCTCTATAACCAAAGATTAATCTAACTGTATTTTGTTCAAGCGACACTGCATTTACAAAGAAAAACTTGTCTGAATGAGCTTCTTTAAGCGAAACTTCAAGTTCATTAGAAGCAAGCTGATCACTAAATTGTTTGCTTGTTAATTGTTGTTTAAAATTACTTGAATCAATGAAAGAACCATTAACTTTAAATAATTCTTCAAAACTTTTCCCATTTACATACTCTTTTACAGATTGTAATGTAGGGAGTTGTGTTTTAAAAATATTTGGATCTACTTCGCGAAGATTAGAGCCACCACCATTATCGGGAGGATTAGGTGTATCATTATTTGGTGGTACTACTGGTTTACTTGGCTCGCTTGCACAACTTGTTAAAACAAGAAAACCAAATGCACTCAAAACAGTGCTATTGATTAATAGAAATTTTTTATTTATTTTTTTCATTTATTCTCCTTATTAATATAAATTCAAATTCATACTATTATATATATTATTATATATCATTACTGGTATAATAATATAAAAGGATACAAATTTATGTTAAAAGTTATAAACCATCCTATTATTAATATTAAAATAGATCAGCTAAGAAACATCGAAACAAATCATGCACAATTTAGATTGATTATGCATGATTTGTCACGTTTGCTTGTATATCCAGTTATGCAAGATTATATAACAACTAAAACTAAAAAAATTAGTGGAACAAATACTGCATTTGAAGCTAATTCATATGATCAACCTATCTTATTAATTCCAATATTACGGGCAGGCCTTGGTATGGTTCAGGGCTTTAGTGAACTATTACCTCATGCTAAAATCGGTCATATAGGTTTATACCGCGATACTGACGGAAGTATTAAAGAATATTTATATAAATTACCAGAAATAAACAAAAATGCAAAAGTTATTTTGCTTGATCCTATGCTTGCTACAGGGGCATCTTTAGATATTGCAATTCAAAAATTAAAAGATGATGGATTTAAAGATATTACTGTTGTTAATTTAATAGCATCTAAATTTGGAACAGATGTTATTCTCAAGAATCATAAAGATGTTAAGATATTTGTTGCTGCACTTGACAAAGAATTAAATAACAAAGGATATATAATTCCCGGACTCGGTGATGCTGGGGATCGTTTATTTGGGACAAAATAATCCTATTCAATTTTGAATAGGATTATTTTATAAAATTAAAGTATTGTTATACCAAAATATTTTTAATAAAAATAGAATAATGTATAATTTTTAAATGTACACAAAAAAATGAAATGAAACTCATAAAAATAAATTTCAATTAAAATCTAGTCAAACTTTTATAAACCATGGTTATAAATTTTCTACAAATTTCTTTCAAAATTCTATTGATGACTTAATTGCAGTAACACACATGGTTAAAAACGATGAAAATTAAAAAAATATTTTTAGCTGCACTTTCTTTTGTTTTACCTTTATCGCTTATCTCTTGCGAACACAAACAATCCTCTGGCGAAGACAAGCCGCCAATAGAAGACGAAAACACAATATACCAAAAAATTCAAAGTATTTATGTGTCAATTGAACAAGACTTTTATAAATTTGTAAAAGTAGCAACATTTGTAACAAATAATACACCCTGGAGCCCTAATAATACAACTAATGGACGTCACCAACTTAATGCAGGTATTTTTAATGACGTTCCTGAGACCAATAAACATAATGGATATATTAAAATATCTACAGCAGATGACTTTAATAATTTTATTATTAAGAAATATATAGAATGACATGACGTTAGTAATGTTGAAGGTATTGAATCTGAAATTAAAAAATACTTTGAAGACGTTTTTTTAGATGCAAAGGATGTTTATGAGACCTTAAATAAATATGATGTATTTATCTATGATACAATAATACCTCGTCAACTCGAACATAGTATTTTAATACCACATGAAGATAGTAATAAATTTGAAATTCACGACCTTGGAAATGTAGGTTTTTCCTACCCTAGTACGACTATACTAAGAATATATAATTATTGAGGAGTCTTTAAGGTTCCTAAAAGTAAAGAATTAGTATTTAAGCGAGTAGGTTTTATTAGTCCTGGAGATGATAAAAAGACATACCTTAATAAAATAGAGTCATGATATAATAATGAATACAAAAAATCAATAAAGAAAGAAGATTAATATAATTAATCTTCTTTTAAATAATTAAAATATTAGTTTTTTGTATACTAAACTAATAAAATGGTACTAATCTCTTTTTTATTAATTAATAAAAGCATTAGCATAATAAAAACACATTTTCCGTGCTATAATTAATACAAAGATTAAATAAATCGAGGAATTAAATGAAAACTAAAATCAACCAAACACTTGAAAAAATTATTGATGAAACATTAGAAAAAACATTATCAGAACGTTTTGAAAGATATGCTAAATATGTTATCCAGCAGCGAGCCTTGCCTGATGCACGTGATGGACTTAAACCAGTGCAGCGACGAATTATTTATTCAATGTTTTCACTTGGTTTAGACTTTGACAAGCCTTATAAAAAATCCGCTAGGGTTGTTGGTGATGTAATTGGTAAATATCACCCTCATGGAGATTCCTCAGTTTATGAAGCCATGGTTAATATGTCTCAATGGTGAAAAAATAATATTCCTTTGTTAGATATGCATGGTAATATTGGTTCAATTGATAACGATCCAGCTGCTCAAATGAGATATACTGAGGTAAGATTATCAAAAATAGCTAAATATATGATTGGAGATATAAAGAAAAAAACCACATTATTTGTCCCAAATTTTGATGATTCAGAAAAAGAACCCTTAGTACTCCCAACATTATTCCCAAATTTATTAGTTAATGGGGCTATGGGTATTGCAGTTGGTATGGCTACTAACATGTTGCCGCATAATTTAAATGAAATCATTGATGCAACAATTCATAAAATCAAAAATCCTACAGCATCTTTAAAATCAATTTTAAAATATATTAAAGGTCCAGATTTTCCAACTGGGGGGATTATTCATGGAACTAATGGAATCATTGAAGCTTTTGAATACGGTAATAATTCAACCAAAAATAAAATAAGACTCTTTAGTAAATATGATATTTATACTAAAGGAGAATATAAATTTGTTGAAATAACTGAAATCCCATATGGGGTTGTAAAATCAGCTTTGGTTTATTCAATTGACGAAATAATTCAAAATAAATCAATTGCTGGATTATTAGAAGTTAAAGACCAATCAGACCGATCAGGAATTAACATCTTATTAACCTTAGAAAAAGATTCTAACGATAAAAGCATTATGAGTTATTTATTTAGCAAAACTAAATTACAAAATACATATAACTATAACCAAGTAGTTATTGTTAATGGTCGACCCAAATTAGCTTCTTTATTAGATCTTTTAGATAATTACATTTTACATGTCAAAGATGTTAAAACAAAAACCATAACTTTCGATTTAGAAAAAAGTAATTTGAGATTAGAAATAATTTTAGGGCTTTTAAGAGTAAATGAAATAACTGATGCTATCATATCTGTAATTAGAAATACACAAGGGTCAAAAGCAGGGGTTATACAAGCCTTAATTGATAATTTTAAATTTACTCAAAATCAAGCAACCGCCATTGCTGAACTTAGATTATATAAATTAAGTAAAACAGACAAAGAAGCTTTAAACCAAGAAAAAGAGGAATTGCAAAAAAATATTGGTCTCTTTGAACTGTTGTTAAGTAATGAAGATAAATTTAATGAGTATATAATTAACGAACTAAAAGAAATTAAAAAACTCTTTGGTTATCCTAGAAGAACACAAATAATTGAAGAAGATTATATCTTTACATACCAAGAAACGGATTTAATCAAAGATGTGGATAGTTATGTAGCAATTACTAAACAAGGATATTTAAAAAAATTAAGTGATAAAACTGTGAGTTCTAATTCATTATCATCTTACCCCTTAAAAGAAAATGACTTCTTAAAATATTTCACTAAGTTTAATTCAATGGATACTTTATTAATTTTTACAACTCATGGTAATTATATTCAATTGCCAGTCTATAAAATTAATGAATATAAATGGCGCGAAGCTGGGCAAAAACTTAGTGAACTAGTTGATTGAAAACTAAACGAAGAGGTTGTTTCAGTTATTAAAGTTAATAATTGAAGCGAAAAGATTTTTTTAGTTATTGGTACAAAAAACGGTTTATTTAAAAAAGTAAAATTATCAGATTTTAAAGTACAAAAACTTAATAAAAGTTATACTGCAATTAACATTTCTAGTGGTGATGAAGTTGTAAACGTTACAATCAGTAATAGCTTACATGATATACTCATTTTAACAAATAATGGTTTGTGCTCTTTATATAGTGAAACTGACTTAGCAATTTACTCACCTAAAGCAAAAGGAAATAAAGGAATTTATCTTTCGCTTAATGATAAGGTAGCCCAATTTATCATGGTTAAAAACCAAGATATCTTAAACATCCTTACGAGTAATGGCCAAATTAAGCATCTACATGTTAGTAAGTTACAATATGTAACAAAACTAATCAAAGGTAAAAAAATAATTAATATTGATAATTTTAAGGTTGCAGATTTGCAAACAGGTTATAATTTTAAAATTATTGGTCAAAATTCAAGCAATCAAAGTTTTATTGAAGAATTATTTATTCCAACTACTATTAAACATGGTTTTGAAACAGATTTAAAAATACAATCATTAATAAAAATAAAATTCCTTAAACTAGAAAATGAATCAGACTTTCAAACAAAGGATTTATTTTCAAAACAAACACTAAAAGATGAACAAGAAGACTTTATAAGAAGTGAAGCAAAAATTAATGAAAGTTCATTAAGATTAGAAGAACTTTTAAAAAAATTAAACAATGAAAAGTAGGTAACAATGCAAAAATATACAGAACAAGAACTTGTCAGACGTAATAAATTAAAAACATATAAAGATCTTAATATTGAACCATTTGCCAAAGCAAATGGTTTAAAAGAACTACAATATTCAGATCACATTCTTAAAACTTATGAATCATATACTAAAGAAGAGTTACATGACTCTAATCATGAAGTTGCAGTAGCGGGTAGAATTATGACTATGCGGGGCCCTTTTATCTTAATTCAAGACTATCATTCTAAGATCCAAGTTTACTTTAACAAAAAAGAACATGAATCTTTAGCATCATTAGTTAATACTTTTGATATAGGTGATATTATCTATGTTGAAGGTAAAGTTATGAAAACAAATACCGGTGCAGTATGTATAAAAACAACCAATATCAAACTTTTAACTAAAGCCCTTAAACCTCTTCCAGATAAATTCCATGGACTAGTAGATGTTGAAGAAATCTACAGACATAGATATGTCGATTTAATTATGAACGAAGAATCAAAGAATGTGTTTTGAGCAAGAACGAAAATTATTTCAGAAATTAGACGATATTTTGATGATTTAGAATATATGGAAGTGGAAACTCCTTTTTTACATAACTACCTTTCAGGAGCTTCAGCAAAACCATTTACCACTCATCATAATGCCTTAAATCAAGATTTTGTTTTAAGGATTGCAACTGAAATTCCACTTAAAAAACTTTTAGTTGGTGGAATTGATCGAGTTTATGAAATAGGACGTATTTTCCGTAATGAGGGAATTGATACTACTCATAATCCAGAATTTACATCAATTGAATTTTACGAGGCTTATTCAAACCTTGAAGGTATGATGAATCGTACTGAAATCTTAATCAAACAAATCGCTAAAAAATTAGGTAAAACAAAGATTTTTAATAAAGGTGTTGAAATTGATTTAGATGCACCATTTAAGAGAATTGATATGGTTGATGCTGTTTCTAAAGCTACTAACGCAGACTTTAGAAACATTAGTTTAGAAAAGGCTTTAGAAGTCGCAAAAAACCATGGTGTTAAACTGCAAAAATACTTCCAATTAGGTCATATTATTAACGAACTTTTTGAATTATTAATTGAAAAAACATTAATTCAACCAACCTTTGTCTATGGACATCCTATCGAAATATCACCATTAACTGCTAAAGCAAATGATCCAAGATTTACAGAACGTGCTGAATTATTTATTAATACTAAAGAATATGCTAATATGTATACCGAACTTTCAGATCCTATTGATCAATTGGAACGTTTTGAAGCACAATTAGAAGAAAAAAACAATGGAAATGATGAAGCTAGTGATATTGATTGAGACTTTGTAGATTCATTAAATTATGGTATGCCTCCTGCTGGTGGCTGCGGTATTGGCATTGATCGTTTAACTATGCTTTTAACTGAAAAAGAATCTATACGTGATGTTCTTTTATTCCCCACATTAAAACATAAAAAATAATGTTAAAGCAAGTCTTATTCCTTGCTTTTTCTATAACCTTTTTATGTGCTATAATTAAATAATATTTAATGTTATTTAAAGGGAGGTTTAATAGTGAACAAAATTGAGAAACTGATTAAAGAATTATGCCCTAATGGAGTAAAAATAGTAAAACTTAGCGAAGTTGCAAAATGTACACAAGGAAAGCAACTATTAAAAAGCAAATTAAAAAATAATGGTTATCCGGTAATAAATGGAGGAACTTCTCCGGTTGGTTTTTGAGATTCATACAACTATAATGAAAATAAAATAACTATTGCAAGAGTAGGATCCGCTGGGTTTGTCTCTTGACAAAGTCAAAACTTCTGGGCTGGTGATTGTTTATTTGTTATAACTGATATTAACAATAATGTTAATCATAAATATCTTTACTATCTTTTAAAAAATAGTGAATTAAAACTACAAAAACAAGCTATTGGTGCTATACCTAACTTAAGAACTAATGATATTTATAATTTAGATATTCCCCTCCCACCCCGCGCGATCCAAGATGAAATTGTGAAAATTCTTGACAATTTCACAGAACTTACCACAGAACTTACCACAGAACTTAAATACCGTAAGCAACAATATGAGTATTACAGAGATAAATTATTAACTTTTGATGATTCAAAAGTTAAGGTTGAGTATAAAAGAATTGATCAATTATTTAAATTAAGTAGGGGAATCGTTATCTCTAAAGATTATATTAGAGATAACCCAGGAGAATATCCAGTATATTCATCACAAACTGAAAATAACGGTGAACTAGGCAAAATTAATACGTACCAATACGATGGAGAGTATATTACCTGGACCACAGACGGAGCACATGCTGGAACTGTATTTTATCGTAATGGGAAATTTAATATTACTAATATTTGTGGATTATTAGATCTTAAAACAAATGATAATATAAAATACCTATATTATGCATTATCCATCCGTACAAAAGAACATGTAAATATCGGAATGGGTAATCCCAAACTAATGAGTAATGTCATGGCCGGTATTCAAATTCCCCTTCCGCCTCTTCCAGTCCAAAACCGCATTGCAGAAGTCTTAGACAACTTTGAGAAAATTTGTCATGACCTCAAAATTGGATTGCCTTCTGAAATATCTTTAAGACAAAAACAATATGAACATTATAGAGATCTCTTATTAACATTTAATATTAATAATATTGAGAGAGAGAGAGAGAGAGAAGATAATTCAGGATTAACCAAATTATTTGAATATGTCTTTGGTTTTGAACTCGTTAGTTTTGGGTATGGGGTTAAATACCAAAAACTTAGTGATGTTGCAAAAGTATCAAAAGGAAAGCAGCTTAATAAAACTTTATTAAGTACAAGCGGATATCCAGTTATAAATGGTGGTGTAAATCCTACTGGTTATTGACATGAATATAATTTTAATAAAAATAAAATCACTATAGCTCAAGGTGGATCAGCAGGGTTTGTTCAATGACAAAACTCAAAGTTTTGAGCAGGTGCACATTTATACGTAATCCAAGAATGTAGTGATATTCTTAATTATAAATATTTATATTATGTAATTAAGAATAATCAAGATAAGTTAATGGAAGCAAAATATGGTACAACTATTCCATCCTTATCGATGGAAGTTGTCAATAATCTTATTATTCCTATCCCACCCCTTCAACTCCAAAACAAAATAGTTGAAATATTAGATAATTTCTCGGACTTAACAAATGATTTGACTAAAGGCTTACCAGCTGAAATAGCTTTAAGACAAAAACAATATGAATATTATAGGGATAGGTTATTAAACTTTGATAAAGTTAATTAAAACAAATATAAAAAACGTTTATGCTTGTAAACTATGCATAAACGTTTTATTTTTCTAATTCTTGATATAAATTTAATATTTTTTCCATTTCTAATTCTTGAATTCTTGTATTATCATTTAAATTAAGTTTTAAATATGCATTATTGATCTTCTCAAATGAATATTTAGATTTTAAACTAAAACTAAGTTTTTTTCTTCTATTACCAAAACATAGTTTAAAAAATTCTTTTAGTTCTAACCAAGATTCTTTTGTGATATTTGGATAAAATTCAAATAAAACAATAGCAGAATCTACTTTCGGGGCAGGTATAAAACAACCAGCAGGTACTATAAATTCTAAATTAACCTTAGCTAAATATTGAGCACTAACAGTTAATTTAGAATAATCATAA
The DNA here is from genome assembly GCF_055523525.1 of Mycoplasma sp. 10961. Classification (NCBI taxonomy): domain Bacteria; kingdom Bacillati; phylum Mycoplasmatota; class Mollicutes; order Mycoplasmatales; family Mycoplasmataceae; genus Mycoplasma; species Mycoplasma sp. 10961. The sequence continues at coordinate 26,721 of NZ_JBVFVD010000001.1, read as the reverse complement.
GTTTTATATTTAGCTATTAATCTTTGTGCTACTTCTTTTTGAACCATTAAAATAGCCTTTGAAAATTTATCTCGGTGTTCAAAGATTTTAAATAAAATATCTGTTGTAATATAGTATGGTATGTTGGCAATAACTATTGAATTCGGTAAATTTGATAAATCTGATTTTAAAAAGTCTTGATATCTCAAATCAAGGTTATTAAGATTAATATTTTTATTTAAGACATCAACCATATCTTTATCAATTTCAAATGCAATAACTTGTTTTGCTTTTTTGACTAATTCTTTAGTTAAAGCCCCTCTACCAGGTCCTATTTCAACTATAACTTGATCACTAATATCAATTAATGAAACTATTCTATTAATAATATTTGAATCATGTAAGAAGTTTTGCCCAAACTTTTTTTTGGCAAAAACGTGTTTCTTATCTTTCATTATAAATTAAATAACTTTCTAACATTTTTATTAATACGATCTACATATTTATCTAAACCTACTTGTTTTAGGCCTGCAATATAATAATAAATATATAAAACGGTATTAGGTTCATTCTTTTGCCCAGTATACGGATGCACTCTTAAAAACGGTGCATCTGTTTCATTTAAAATTCTTTCTAAAGGTAAAAATTCGATAACTTCCCTAGTAGTTGTTGAAGATCCAAAAGTAACCACCCCGCTAAAAGAAAAATATAAATTTGGAAATTCCAAAAATTTTTTGGCTCATTCTAAGTTTCCGGCGAATGTGTGTAACATACATTTAATTTTAGGATATTTTACTAAAATGTTATATACATCTTGGTATGCTAAATACTCATTATCTTTGTCTCTAATATGAATTACACATGGTAAATTATTATCATATGCCAATTTAACCTGATTTTCAAAACTTGCTATTTGATTTTCTCTAGTTGGTGAGTCTTCATAATAATAGTCTAAGCCTATTTCACCAATTGCAATAATATGCTCTTTATTTAACTCCAATAACTCTTTAACTTGGAGATAGTCATCTCCATCCTTGCCAGCTTCTGGGTGAATTCCAATACATGCTTTAAATAAAGGGTGTTTTTTGGCTAATTCAATGACCTCAATATTTTCTTGTGGATGTCCACCATTATTAATAAAAAATTCAATGTTATTGTATTTGGCTGCTTCCATAATTTCTTGAATGTGAAATTCTTGGTATGACCTAGTTGAAACGTGGCAATGTGCATCAATAAATTTATTTCTTTTTTTACTCATATTACTTACCTAAACAAAAATTCTTGAACATAACATCAAGTAAATCTTCACGATTTACTTGACCTTTAATATTTTGCAGTGAATCCCAGGCATCATATAAATCAACAATAATTACATCAAAAGTAGCATTATCTAAAATGGATTTTTCAGCTTGAATTAATGAATTATGTGCTTTTTGAATTAAAGATAGTTGCCTGGTATTAGATAAAATACGTTTATCCATAATATCTAAATTTTCGAAGTTTTTTACTAATGCATTTTCAAGTTCTTTTATATCATTATTTAAAGCACTAACAGAAATTAAGTCATGTTTTTGATTATTAACTAAATCTGACTTATTTTGAATTTTTAAATAAAACTTACCTTGTTTTTTGCTTTCTTCCTGAATTACTTTATCGAAAACATTCTCAGCTTGAATTGGATCAACAACATGAATTATTAAATCAGATTCTTCAATTTGCTTTAATGATCGTTCAATTCCTATTTGTTCAATTATATTATCAGTTTTTCGTAATCCAGCAGTATCTACCAATTTAAATAAAATACCATTAATTTGATATGAAGCTTCTACTAAATCCCTTGTTGTTCCTGCAATATCTGTCACAATGGCTTTTTCTTCCGAAAGCAATGCATTAAGTATACTACTCTTACCTACATTTGGTTTGCCTAAGATCGAAACTTTAACCCCTTCAAACATATAACGGCTATCATTAGACACTTTTATAATTTCTTCAAATTTAGTTTTTAAAACTTTAAGTTTTTCGAGCATAATCTGGCTATCTAGTTGTTCTATATCATCATATTCAGGGTAATCAATATTAACTTCAGACATCCCAATTAAAAGAGCGATATCGTTCGATAAACTATCTATTAAGTTAGAAGTTTGACCAGTAAAACGGTGAACACTAGCTTTAGCTTGTGTTAATGTTTTAGCCATAATTAAATCGTGTATTGCTTCAGCTTTTATTAAGTCTAATTTGCCATTTAAAAAAGCACGGCGAGTAAATTCTCCTGGTTCAGCCATTCTTGCCCCATTTGATAATAAAAGCTCTAAAACTTTATTAGTAACAACAATTCCGCCATGACAATTTATTTCTACAATTGGTTCGCCAACATAATTATTATAAATAATCTTTCCATTTTTTTCTTTGCCCAAAAATCACATAACCAAAACTTCGTCAATTAATATTTGTTCATCATAAATATTACCATAAGTAATATCATGATCTGTCCCTATTTTCCCTTTAAATATTTTTTTAATAATATTTAAAGTATCAGGGCCTGCTAAACGTATTATTGATATTGGTTGATTGATTCTAGATCCTGAACTAATTGCTGCGATTGTATCATTCATAAAATAAATTATATATATTTATTTAAAAAATTTTCATATTTAATCATATGGATAGGTCTAATTAACCATCATGTTTGAAATGTGGTATAATTATACAATGCAATTAGCAATTACTATATTAGGGTACATTGGAGCTATTTTAGTGGCTTCGCTTAGTATTCCTCAGTTATTCAAAATAATCAAAGACAAAAAAACTGGTGATGTAAATTTTTATTCTTTTTGGATTTTTCACACTGGTATTCTTTTATGGATTGTATGATCAGCCTTAAGTCCAAATTCGTTACATAATATCATAATTCCAAATACAATAACGTTAATTATTGAAACAATAACGCTGGGACTAATGTATTTATATAAAACAGAATTTAACAAAAAATTAAAAGTTAAGGCCTGAAGTGCTCTTGGTGCATATCTTATTATTGGCTTAATTTTTGTTGTTTTACATATAATTATTTATGCAGGTGGAGTATGAAAATCATTATTAATTCCTTCAACAGTTGAAGCAATTATGGGATTTGTTTTCCCTGCTTTTACAACCTTAGCATTTTTACCACAATTCATACAATCATTAAAAACACACAAATGAGGAGGATTATCATATGGAATGTTTGTTATTTATATAACAAACAATTTTGTTTGAATTATTTGATGAATTTTACAAATTATCGAAGCCTCAGCTGCAAATGCTCCAATAGGATCTTTTGTTGGAGGACTTATTTGACAAATAATTTCAATTTCACTTTTTAGCGCTCAATTTACATTGACTATAAAACACCAAAAATAGTTATTTTTTATAACTATTTTTTAATATAATAAACACATGAAAAAAGAATTATTTATAGCAGGTGGTTGCTTTTGAGGTGTAGAGGCTTTCTTTTCAAGAATCAAAGGTATTTTATGTGCACAATCATATTATATTAACGGAGGTTTTGAAGGTGTATCATACAAAGAGGTGTGTACTACATCAAAGCACGTTGAAGCAGTTTGCATAGAATATGATGATTCAATCATAAGCGAAGAAACAATTTGAGATTTTTATTTAAAGATAATTGATCCTTATTCTTTAAATAAACAAGGTGGAGATCAAGGAACACAATACCGAGTTGGTATTTATACAAATAATGAAAAATTACTCAATAAATTTAAAGAATTAAATAATCATTTTGTTAAAAAAGAAGGTAAGAAAAATTACTTAGAATTCTTGCCAGTAAGTGACCAAACCTTAGCTGAAGAATACCATCAACAATATTTGATGAAAAATCCAATGGGTTATTGCCATATTAACCTAAGTGCAATACCTGATAAATATTTAAAAGAAGAGTTTAAAAACCAATAACTAAATTAGTTATTGGTTTTGTTTATTTTTTTCATTAATAAGGTTTTTCATATCTTAGGTTAATAATTTAAAATAGCGAAAATTCTCCATAAACTCTTTATTTCTGCATTTATCTTTAGAAATATTGCATTTTCCTCTGAATATCTTATATTACAGTAAAAATACGGCACCTTTTTTGGCACCGTATTTTATGAGATCTAAACATAACTGTTTAAGAAATATATTATACACTAAAGCGCAAAATACATAAAAATCTATTATAATATTTATATGTCTTTTGACATTTGAATAACCAAGCAAGTTATTTTCAAGATAACATACTAAAGAATTAAATATTTATTTACAAATAATACAAAAATATTAAGGAGTTATTAGTAAATGCATTTTCCAATTAAGAAATGAAAAACAACAGTTTTTAATTATATTCCCGGTCTAGTAATTGCTGCACCTTTAACATTACTTGCTAGTGTGCCTACTCAGCAACAACAATTTCAAGGAGAAATTACAATCGACTACAAAAATCACCCTCAACAATATTTAAGAGATTCTTTAATTAAAATTGTGTTTGAAGGCAACGAAAATAATAAAAATTATATAAATAACATAGAAACTCAAGTTAAGCATATTGTTCAACAGCAATTAAAAAATAAGTTAACAGAAAAAGAAATACAGTCAATTGCACTTAATTTGATTAAATCTACAAAAGATAATTTTCAAAATAAAGAACTTTTAGAAGAGGCTTGATATCATTGATTTCCAAGGGCTTTTTGATGATCAGTTTATATAGCTCTAGAGGCGGCTGATTTTATTGTCAAAGGTTTTGGAGAATTATTTCAACTGTTGCCACTTGGTTTAGATTTTCTTGAACTTTATCTTAATTATTTGAGTCTTAACATTCCGGCTGCCCAGGCCAAAAAAGGTTGAATTATAGCTAAAATATTAATGGCAATGACTACTAATGATGATAGTGTGATCGTTGGGCTATCAACTAGTGTAGTGTTGGATATTTTAGAAAAGTGGTCAAATACACTTAGCAGGACCGCACTTTTAACTTCTTTTTTAAAAAGTCTTGTTATTAATGGTCCCTTTGCCTACTTAGTTCCAAAAGTAAAAGAACTAACACAAAAAGCCAGTTCCTATCTTGAAGATAAAAAAACAGAGGCATGGGGTAAATATTTGTATTATAAGAAATTAACTGATGGTGAATAATTATGTTATGGCGCAAGTATTTATTTAAAATGTTTTTAACAGGATTGTCAATATCAACAATATTCCCTATTGCTGTTTCTTGTGGTGATGTTCCAGAAATAAGACTTAAAAAAGAGTTGGCAAATGAAAATAAAGAAAAACAAAATTTTATATTAGAAACTATCGTTAAGTTTCAGGATGCTCAAAACAAACAAGACACATATCAAACTTTTACTTCTACTTACTTAGCAACAAATAATGATAAATATTATTTTTTAACAAGCCGTGGAGATTTAAAAAATTTAAATCAAAAAACAATTAATATCAGCCTAACAAATACAAATTTGGAAAATAACTATCCTTTATATTTTTTTAGTGGCGAGGTTATCTTTGACATAGTTCTTAATCACGAAAATTATATAGTCTATGCAATAGAAAAATCTAAATTATCTTCAAGTTGAGGAGATAGACTTATTCAGGCTCCAAATCATGGTGGTGAACCTATAAGAAATGAATTTTCAAATAATCATAATGTAATTGAACAAATTAATTCAGCTAGGAGTTTAGACCTTAACATAGATGAAGTTATATCATACACCCCTATACAGCCAACATCAATACTATATAAACAAATTTACTTTGGCATGTTTAAATCTATTCATTCTTCTATAACTGCTTTATCTTCGGAAATAAAAAAAACAGATCAAACCGTAACATATAATCATCCAGCACATATTAATAATCAATTCTTCGGTAGCCCTTTGTTTCATAATTCTAAAATTGTTGGTATTTTAAACAAATACCAAAATTATTTAATTAATTCTAAGGATTATTATAAAGTAACTTTTTACATTTTTAATCTTGACGATATTCAAAAAATAAGGCAAGTAGTAACTACCTAAAAATCCCGTCCGTACTTTCTACTTATTTTTATGTAATAAACATTTAAATTTTTATATAAAAAAGATGAGGCTTTTTTAAGCCTCACTTATATTAAAATTTACGTTATAAAATAATTTAAGGAACTATATTATAACATAAAATTATCTAAATATAAAGAAAAAAATTTGTTTTTTGGAAAATGTTTTTTGGAAAAGTCACACGCGAGATATTAACAAAATAATTGTCTTTTAATTTTAACATAATTTTTATATAAAAAAATGTATGCGAAAACAGAAAACACGGCAGTGTTTTCTCGTCGGTTTTGCTTACTTTTGCCAAAAGTAAGGCCCCTTTGATTGCAATCAAAGGCGGGGGATTAAAAAAGTTTTTAGGTTATCTTATATTGCCGGACAACTTGCCGATAGTTATTTATTTTTTCCATCATATAATCAATTTCTTGCTGAGAATATTTATCTAAGCTTTTTCCTTTGGGAATGTAATACCTAATTAAGCGGTGCATATTTTCTATTGAGCCTTTTTGTCATGAACTATATGGTTGGCATTTAAATAATCTTTCAGTTGGAATGACCTGGTGCAATAAGACATTCTCACTACCATTATCAACTGTTAAAGTTTTAATGTCTAAGTTATGTTTCTTGATTAGTTTTAGAAGAGTTTGTTTGATAGCTTTGGAATTGCGTTTTGAGAGCATAGCATAAGACATTCTGGTTTGCCGTTCAATTATGGTCACAATACAATATGTATCATTGATTTTACCAATAACGGTGTCTAATTCAAAATGACCATGTTCTGAGCGATTATTGATATAAGCTGGACGTTTCGAAATTTCTGTTGCATATTTTAATGTTTTAGGTTTGGTTTGTTTCTTCTTCCTTATGCCATATTTGCCTTCAGATTTTTTAACAATGTGGCTAAAATCAAGGAAATAAGGGTATTTTTTAATTATTTTATAAATTGTACTAGGTGAAGGAGCAAATTCATCAGGTGATAATTCTTTAAAAGAATTCACAAGATAGGTAACTGATTTCTTAACTTCTTTTTGCACTAAGTTCTTTTTATTTCTATTTTTATTGTATGTATTAAGCTCACTATGCCAATATTTTCTGTAGGCCTTTCATTTCTCTTTAATTGCATCACTTACAAAAAAGAGTCGTGAAAATGAATAGTCTAATAAATGTTCGTATAGTTTAGTAAAGTTAAGGGTTTTAACACGCATGACTCTTTTTGAACACTTAGGACAAGCATAGCGATTTTGTTTATCTAAACTAAGTGGTCTGCGATTTGTAATAATTTGGATTTTGCTTTTTATACTTCGAATGTCTCTATCAAAAATTTTGGCTACTTCTTGGATTGAGAAGCCTTCAGAAAGTTCTTGTAAAATATTATAAAGTTGTTCTAGATCAATTTGATCTGATCGTAATTTTCGTTGCGTCCCAAGAGCTCCTTGCATTTTCAAGATAGTATTGTAATTCTCTTCAATTTTAAAATGTTGATATTTATTTTCTTTTCGATATTTGTCAAAAACACAAATATATTTTTCTAAATTTTTCATATAATTTTAAGGTCTCCTTATAATTTTTAAAATTTTATTAATGCAATTATTTTATTACAAGGCAGACAAAAAACAATGTCACATGCAAAAAACTTGCATGTGACATTTCCAATTAATAGTTTTTTGGAAAATGTTTTTTGGAAAAGTCACTTGCGAGATATTAACAAAATAATTGGTATTTTAAATTTATATAAAAATACACAAAATAGCGGAATTAAATCTGATAAATATTTACATTTTTATAAAAACAGAAGTTAATAATATAAATAACGTAATTAATGAGGTATGTAACTAATGTATGGAAAATTAAAATTTAAAAAACTTATATTAAATGATAAAAACTATATAGTGCTTTGGTTTTTATCTTTTCTTATTTTTTTAAAAATAATGGCTTTTATACTATTATTTACACTTGACAATAAATTGAGCCAATCTTTAATCTACAACAACCCAAGGGATATAATCTTGGAAAATCCTGAGGGTTATATTTCATTTTTGTCAAATGATAATGTTAATAATTCTTCATTTACTCTGAATAAAGATTTAATTGCTTTGATATTTTTTATTTCGTTTTGTTTTTCATTTATAACCAGAATTCATTTAATTTTAGTTCTAAAAAATGATCATAAATTCATAATGTCAGGTCTTAATCTAAAAATATACAGAATATTGTTATTCTTTTGGCCTTCAAGTTTTTTAATTAAAATAATTGCAAAGTCTTATCATAAACAAAACAACTTCACAACTAGACAATTAATTATCAAGTGGAAGATTGTTAATTTGTTTAGGGATTTATTTAGCATTGGTGTTTTAATAGGAATGATAGTTACACTTTATTATTTATTTCCTAGTATTTCACAAATAATTAATAATGCATTTAAAGACTTTACAAATTATATTGTGTACATTGTGTTGGTAGTTATTTTAAGTCCACTAATTGGGTTTAGTATAATAGCATATCCTACATCTTTTATTTCTTTATATTCTGCTGAAATATATAATGAAATACTACAAAAGGAAGGCAAACAATGGAAGAAGGGTGGCTTTATATTTTTTGTTGTTTTTATTTATTTGAAGGCTTGGTCTAACGTTTTGGGTTTAGAAAAAGATATAAAAAACCAAGATCTTAAAGAAAAACAAGATATAGGATATCTATATAATACATTAAATAAAGAAACAATTATTAAGTTTATTTGGCATACTTCCGCCATACTCTCTTTTGTTTCTATACTCACTTTAGCAATCAAAAAAGTTAGTTTTATTGGTGGTTTAGACATCAATACAATTCTAGGTTTTTGGTTATTTCTTGGGTGTTTTATTTATATAGGATATTTTACACCTCGTTATATTGCAAATATCATGTTATTAAAAACATCAACTAAACATATAAAAATTATGTATATAATTGATTTGATTGTTCCCATCTTATCAGTTTATAATATTATAAATTATCATAAAAAGAAAGAGATTTATAACGGAATAAATTAAAAATAATTTTTGCTAAAAAAATAAAGCAACGTTCGGATAAATTACCCGAATGTTGCTTTACTTATCTAATAATTTTATATGTTACTTATTCATTAATTCTGATTCTTTTTCTTTTGTTAACATATTGATTTTTTCAATATATTCATCAACTAATTTTTGAATTTTATCTAAGTATTGTTTTTGTTGGTCTTCGGATAACTCTCCATCTGATTTAATATTTTTATTTATATTTTGGCGAGCATTACGAACTCCAACTTTAGCTGCTTCAGAAATTTTGCCGAGGCTTTTAATTAGTTCTTTCCTACGTTCTGTTGTTAAAGTTGGAAAATTTAAACGTACTTGGTGCCCTTCATCAATAGGCATAACCCCTAAATTAGCTTTTTCTAAGGCTTTATAAATATCTTTAGTAGTTGTTTGATCATAAGGTTTAATTAGCAGTTGTTGTGGTTCAGGAACACTTATATGAGATAATTCTTCAAGCGGTGTTAAAGTATCATAATAATTAATCTTTATGCCCTTAATTATTTGTGGATTTGCTCGCCCTGTTGAAATCTTAGACATTTCAAATCTCAAATGACTAATTGGTTTTTCTGCAGTATCTTCAAAGTCTAATATATATAAATCAAGTTCCATTATTTTGTTACCTCTGTATGTTTAATAGATGAATCAAGTACTCTTAAAATTGAGTTATCTTCTAATAAGTTAAAAATTATTAAGTCAATATTGTTATCGCGTGCCATACTAGTGGCTGTTAGGTCCATAACTTGTAATTTATTTTCTAAAATTTGGTCATAAGTTATTTTGTCATAACGTTTTGCACTTGGGTTTTTTTTAGGATCACTATCATAAACTCCATCAGTTCCATTTTTCCCCATTAAAATAACTTCGGCACCTATTTCAGCCGCATAAAGAGTTGAAGCTGTATCGGTTGTGAAAAATGGTCTACCGGTTCCCCCAACAAAAATTACAACTTCCCCATCTTTTAAATATTTAATTGTTTTTTCATTTACATAGTTTTCGGCTATCTTAGGATCTAAACTTAATGAGCTTTGCACTCTTGATTTCAAACCCACAAGTTCAAACCCACTACGAAGAGCTAAACCATTCATAATAGTTGCTAACATTCCAATATAGTCCGCTCTATTGCGCGGGATCCCGTTTTTTTCCGCAGAAGCTCCTCTTCAAAAATTGCCACCACCAATTACAATTGATACCTGGATGCCTTTATTTACTATTTCTTTTAATTGTAAAGCTATTTTCTTAACTAATTCATTATCAATAGCTAAATGTTTTTCTTTATTTGCAAAACCTTCACCAGAAAGTTTAATTAAAATCCGTTTGTATTGTTTCATAATCTTCCTAAAGATAATTAAATTTTATATTTAATCTATAATATTTTATAAAAAAATATAAATTATTTTAATTTTGCCCAAATTTTCTTTCTTGCTGTTTAAGCAGTCTTTGAATATTAGCTTTATGAGCAAGAATAACAATTCCAGCATTAAAGATATAAAAACATATAGTAATGATATTTGTATTATACTCAACGCCAGAAACTCATGATAATGGCCCTGAATTAACTCAAGGAATTGCTATAAAAACAATCATAACTAAAGATGTTAACACACTAGCTAATGAAACATATCTTTTTCAAAACATAAGGCCAAAGAAGAAAATTGCTGCAATTGGTAATAAAACAATGTTAATTGAAATTAATAAACCAACTGAGCCAGCAACACCTTTGCCACCTTTAAATTTATAAAATACCGGATATACATTACCAAGTAAAACACCAATTCCGCCTAAAAGAGGAATTAAATATAGTTTTGAATATAATAAACTTACGTCTTTAGTTTTACGTATAAATTCTTCAGTTATTGCATCATTTACTAATTGGCTAACTAAACGACATAATAAGACAACAATGAATGTTTTAAAGATATCTATTAATAAAATAATAATAGCTGATTTTTTGCCATAAACTCTAAGAGAATTTGTAGCACCAGCATTTTTTGAATAATACAATCTTAAATCTGGCTTTTTAGTGAGTTTCCCAAATAAAATTGAAGTATTTAAAGAACCCAATAAATACCCAAATAAGAAGAATGTTAAATTAAGTAACATGGTTAGAAATATTTGCATTTTTAAACTCCTTTAAAATTTTAACCTAAAATATTATATAATTTATTTTAAGATGCAAAATAAAGAAAAATATAATATAAAAATTGTAGAATTGCCTGAAAATGTTCTGCGTAAGCGATCATTAGATGTAACATTACCATTATCTAATGAAGATATTGATCTTGCTAAACAAATGATTTATCATATCGATACGTCACAAAGTGGCGAATCTGAATTTCGCCCTGGTGTTGGTGTTGCAGCCGTACAATATGGAATTTTAAAAAATGTCTTTTATGTTTATTTAACTGATTCACAAAACAATATTATATTCAAAGATGTACTTTTTAATCCAAAAATTATATTTCAAAGCAAATCTTTGGTTGCTTTAAGTGATGGCGAGGGTTGTTTGAGTGTTCCTGAAGAACACCCAAATCAAGAAGGTTATGTACACCGCAGCAAAAGAATTATTGTTGATGCTTTTAGTTATTTAGAAAATAAACATATGAGATATGAAGTTACTGATTATTTAGCAATAGTATTTCAACATGAATTAGATCATTTAAATGGTAAATTATTTATCGACAGAATAAATCAAAAAAATCCATGAAAAAAACAAACAAAGGCAAAATATTTATAAAGAAAGGAAAAAATGTCAGAAACATTAAAAAATTTATTAATAAAATTATCAGAGTTATTTAATAACCAAAACTCAACAACATATGTTTTACTTATATTTATAGCAGCATTGTTAATAAGTTTTGGATTTGGCTTTTTATATGGTTTTAAGTGAACTATATTTAAAATTTCCGCAATTGTAATAACAATTGTATCATCAATTATTATATACGGAGCTTTATCAAGTTATATTAATAATTCGCAGGATAGTGATATAAGATCATTAAAAGGAGTGATTCCATTGCTAGTTTCTTTACTATCAATCATTATCTATCTCTCTGCAAGAAGTTTATTTTTTGTAGTTAACAATATTTTACACTTCATCCCTAAATTTAAACGCAAAAGAAAAACAGCAAAACATAAATGATTAAAGAGAGTTTCTTTTGGTATAACTAATGCTATTTCAACAATTCCAGCTGGTTTATTAATGGCTAATGTTATGCTTATTTCTTCAAAAAATGAAGACAGTTCAACAAACACAGTATCAAATATTGGAGTAAAAATAATGACTGGGGGAAAAGGAGAATCATTTGCTTCATTATTCTCAAAAGTAGATGATTTTCAAAAAGTAGTTGAAGGCTTATCGGACTCAACACTTTGAAGTAAAAACTATTCAACACTAAGCAAAGAAGAAAAGGAAAGGGTTGATAAAGCACTTAGTGAAATTTCAAAAGTTATTAATAATGATCGTATCTTCGATATTGTGATTCCTGTCTTGCGGGAAAAATCAAAAGAATTAAAAATTGAAAAGAATTTAGAAGACATTGTTGATAAAGCAATTTCTAGAATGTCTGCAGAAAGACCTGATTATCTTACAGCTAATTCAGACGAGAAAAAAAGGGAAATCTTAACTGATTATTTAACTCAAAATATAGATAAATTATACAACGAAGCTAAAACACTAGATTCTAAACTTGATGATAAAATTTACATTATTAAAAATGTTGCTGCTAATTTAGAAGATAAAACTCAAAAGAATTTAGTTGAAAAACTAGATGAAATAGTAGAAAGCGAAAGTTTAAGAAAAAAAGCAGATGTTGGTAAATCATTAAATATCTTTATTAAGTTTTTAAAAGATAAAGCTAAAAGCGAAAGACCACAAAATTCATCAAGTAATAAAGATGAAGATCAAGATTAATATTTAAATACATATGTTTAAACCAAAACAACAAGATTTACCCATAAACAATGAACAAACAATTAAAAATTCTCATATAAAGAATGACTTCAATCCAACAACCTTTAAAATAATAAAAAACGAGACAAAAACAAGGATTGTATCACTATTATTTTGATTATCTGTTTTAACGGTTTGTTTAATTGGAATTGGTTATAATGCCCTAACACATTTAAACACAGAATCGCTCGGAATTGGTCTTTACATCCTTATTTCGATTCCTGGATTTATTTCGTTATTCTATATAACCAAAAATACAATTAAAATCTTGCAATGAAAAAAAATCAACAAGAAGTACAAAGACAATTTTTCAAGCAATGATATTTCTTCAAGTCCTGTTTTTGCAGAATTATACCGTTCACTAATTTTAAAAAGGCTTCGTATAACTTGGTTAATAATCTTCTTTTTCACATATTTTGGGTTGTTTAATATCTTAATTTTTTCATTAAAAGATCAAATTATTGAAATCGGTAGCCCATTTTCGCCACAAGAAAATACTAGCTTTAATATACACTTTATCCTTGATTTTAAACAAGTATTTAATCAATGATTTAAAAATACAAATTTACTGTTAATAATAAATTTATCAATTATGATTAGTGCCCTTGCTTTTTATATTTTTAGCTTGTTTTTTGACAAAAAAAGAGCTGATGATATAATAAATAACTTTAATTCAAATGAAGCAGCAGTGCAATTACAAAATGTAGTATATGAACAAAAAACCCAAGAAAATAAAATTTGAATTAAATCATACGTTATAATTTTTGTTTTAACTATTTTATTACCATTTGTTTTAGTAATTTATTTAGTTTATCGTGGTATAGTAAGGAGAAAAAAATAATGAAATTATTAGTAATCATCGAAGATAAATTTAAAGATGCGGAATTAGTTACGCCTTTAACTATCTTTAAAACATCACAAAAATTCACTCAAATTGACTTTTATAATCCAAATCTTAAGGAAGCACATGGAAAAGATAATCTTGCACATATAAATAACATTTGTAACAATATCAATATAGAAGATTATGATGTTATATTTGTTCCTGGAGGGCCTGGTGCACAAACTTTAAGAAAAAATGTTGTATCGCTAAATTTAATTCGTAAACACCACGAATTAGGAAAACCTATTATAGCCATTTGTGATGCTCCAAACGTCTTAAAAGAAGCAAATATAATTAAAAATAATCCCTTTGCTTCATATCCTTCAGATTGAAGCAAAGAATTAAGAAAACAAAATTGAATTGATTCCTTGACAAATTATAATGAAAATAATTTTATCACTGGAAATTCACCATATGCATCAGCTCGATTAGCATTCATTTCACTAATTAAATTATTTGGATACGAAGTTGCTTTAGAAACATATAAAATTTATGCGGGTAAGCCAAATGCATCAGAAATTGTTTTATAAAAAACATATGAACAAAAAAGTTAAACTGGGAAATTTTTTTCGGACGGTTTAACCTTCCCCAACCATACCATTTGGCTAAGCCAAACGGAATGCTTTGGGAAGGTTTTTTTATCTTATTCTTTTATAATTATATCAGTTTATAAATTCTTTGATTTTTTGTGATAATTCAATAAAAGTAAGTTTTTTACAGGTTTGATCAAAATTTGGGAAAATTTCACTTTTAAGAATTGAAAAGAAATACTCAATTTCACGATTGTCAAGACTATTACCAATTCTTGACATTGATATTTTACCTTTTAGTGATTTTATTTTTTTAGTATATTCGACCGACGAATAAGCAGTTCCATGGTCAGAATGTAAAATAAAATTATTTTTGAATTTTGTATTACTGATATTATTCAAAATTAGTTCAGTATCATTTCTAAGTGATAATTCATAGGTCACAAACTTAGTTTTATGATCAATAATTGCAGATAAATAAATATGATTTTGTTCAATATCTTTTGGTGCTGGTATGTAGGTCACGTCTGTTGCATATATATTATTGTTACGTGAATTATAATCTCTTTTTACTAAATCAGGTATTTTAATACTAGTATTTTTAGATTCCTTGGTTTTACGTTTTTGTCTAACAAATGTTTTCAAATTAAGCTTTTTCATATAATTTCCTAGGGTTCTAGGATTTATTTGAATATTATATTCTTGGAAAATATATTTAGCAAGTCTCCTTCGTCCATACCTTTCTTTATTTTCGACAAAACTTTGAAAAATTATTTCTTTGTGTTTAACCTTTAGTTCTTTAGTCTTGTTGTTATCTTTCAATTTCTCGTAATATGTAGATCTTGAAACACATATCATTTTAGATTTTTTAGTATGTGAAAGATTCTTGATTTTCTTTATCTTTGAGATATCTGCATCAATATTATTTTCATTAAAAATTCGATAGTAGTATTTTATAACTGCATCTTTTTCATCATCTTTAAGAGTATCAATTCATGTATAATCGAGAACTTTCTTTTTCTTTCTCCCAACACCTTTATCTTTCTTAGGTGATTTACCGCTTTGTGATTCTATGTTCATATTTAAATTATACAGTTTTCTTTTCTTTAACATATTTCTCATTGATTCTTTATTTCAGTATACTTTTCTGATATCAAAACAGAAATTATCAAATTCTGCCTTCGTTATTCCCAGGTTCAAATATTTATCGTATAAGTCAAAAATTTTGATTCATTCTTTAGTCTTTAAATGCCTCATAACTACCTCTCTT
Source organism: Mycoplasma sp. 10961 (assembly GCF_055523525.1). Lineage (NCBI taxonomy): Bacteria > Bacillati > Mycoplasmatota > Mollicutes > Mycoplasmatales > Mycoplasmataceae > Mycoplasma > Mycoplasma sp. 10961. The sequence continues at coordinate 11,007 of NZ_JBVFVD010000001.1, read as the reverse complement.
TCTTTATATTAAAAATATTCGGATTTTGTCCGAATATTTTTTCCCTGTCTAAGTTAACATAGTTTTATGTTAACTTTTTATATATTTATTTTTATTTAAAATTTCTAATAAATAAATTTTCTTTTTTCCAACGTGTAGTAATGAATACTTATTATCTCAAAAATTGCTATACATTAAAAACTCTTCAGAAATAGGAATTAAATTTACTTTAAGAGAGTTATTAGTAATAAACTCCCTTGCTTCTCTTTTTGATTTAAGAACATTAAATTTTATTAATTCTTCTACTAAATTAGTATTTTCTTTAATAGATAAACAATTTAAATCTTTTTTTAATAAAGATATTTGCTGTGTTGTTATGCTATTTAAATCTAAGTCTTTATTAAATAAAATTTCAGAAAGTGTTTTACATTTTGTTGCGTCTTCAATATTGTGAACATCTTTAATAACTTCAAATGCTAGAGTTTTTTGAGCTATTCGTAACTTTGGATTTTCTGTATGTTGTTGTAAAATATCTTCAATTTTATTTAGTGGTATGAAGGTTAACCATTTTAATAACTTTTCAATTTCTGAGTCTGGCTGGTTTAATAAAAATTGGTACATATCATATGGTTTGGTCATTTCAGGATCTAGCCATAAGCTACCACCACCTGTGGATTTACCAAATTTATTACCATTTGCATCTGTAAGCAAATTACATGTAAAAGCAAAAGCTTTATGGTCAATACCTTCCTTACGAGATATAATCTCAAGCCCTGTAGTGATATTTCCCCATTGATCAGATCCACCAAATTGACCATGAACATTTTTATCCACATAAAGTTTATAAAAATCCCACCCTTGTATTAAGGTATAGCTAAATTCAGTAAAACTTAATCCATTTTCTAACCTTGTTGCAATCGAATCTTTAGCTAGCATATAAGTGATATTAATTGATGAACCTACATCTCTTAAAAAATCAAAAACATTCATGTTTTTATATAATTCTAAATTATCAAAAACTTCTAATCTGAATTTTTGCAATTGTTTTACAATAAATGATTTATTTTGATTAATACTATCTTGGTCTAATAAAACCCTTTCTTTCGAACGAAAGGTGGGATCACCAATCATCCCAGTTGCTCCACCTACAACAGCTAAAACATTAATACCAGCTTGTTTTAAACGTAACATTGTTGCGATTTGAATATAATTTCCTAAATGAAGACTTTGTGCAGTTGGATCAAACCCCGCATACACATAAGCATCTTTTTCGATATTTTTAAATTTATCTAAATTAGTTACATCTTTTAGAATTCCTCTATTTTTTAATTCATTAATTATCATGTTTTATAATAAATTCCTTCCCAATATCTTCAATATCTCCAAAAATCAATCCTTGCTTATTAATTGATAAAGTTTGATACCCTGCTAGCATACCATTACTTTCAACATCCATTACCTTTCCAGGTAAAACGTTTGACCCTGAATATGTGGTAGAGCCTGGCAAAGCACAAACCAAAACACAGCCTTCAAGGGAGTCAAGGGTATTTGTAACAATTTGAAACTCGTTTTTAGAATCACTTACAGTCAACACAAAAAGTTTTTCCGATTTAGGGTGAACTACACGTTTAATAACTTTAACATAAACAAATTGAGGTTTGTCATTAATAATTAAATTATTTTCTAATGCTATCTTGTTAATCGCCACTAACTCGCTTAATTTAGTAGTATAAAATTTATCATTTTTAATGTTATATTTTAAATTATTTAACACATTTATGCTTTTAACATTGTTGTTTTTATCTATATTGAAAACTAAATCATCAACAATAATTCTTTTTGTATAAACCAATCTAGAATCAATAAAAATTATTGAGTTATTTTCAAAATGTTTGTTTATATTATTAATAATAATCATGTTTAAAATTATAACAAATTTTATATAATAGATTTTATGAAAGATATAGCAATAGTTGTCGATTCAGCTTGTGGCCTAGATAAACATCAAGCAGAAAAACTTGGATTCTATTTTTTGCCACTTCAGATCGAAATGAATGATGTTGTTTATAATGATGGTATTGATTTAAATACTAAAACATTTTTTGATAAATTCAACTTAAAAACTAAGGGAGTAAAAACATCTGCTACGCCAATAGGATATTCTGAAAACTTAATTAAGTCTTTAGTAAATGAATATAAACATGTGGTTGTTTTTCCAATCTCAGAGCATTTATCAAGTCAATATAGTTTTCTTAAAATTGTTTCAGAAAAATATCCAAACGTGCACATAGTTAAATCAGTAGACGTTGCACAAACAATTTTATTTAGAGTTAATAAGTTTTTAAGTTATCTTAATAAATTAGGCCTTGATAATTCTATAAAAAATGCTAGCATATGAAATGATTATGAATTAGATATTACACTTGTCCCTAAGTATAATGATTATTTAGTAAAAGGTGGTAGGCTATCAAAACCAGTGGCAACTTTGGCAAAATTACTTAAAATTGTGCCACTAATTAGATTTAGTGATGGTATATTAAAAAAACAAGGCAAAGGCCGCCTCTTTTTAAGATCATTACAAAATGCCATAGATGAAAAAATGGAAACATTCAACAATGATGACGAAGTGATTTTATTAGGAGAAAAAACAGAAGAAGCAAATTATTTACTAAATTATTTGGATGAAAAATATAATATAAAAACTAATATAATTCCGATTCCAAACGTTATCTCAATTCATACAGGTCCTGAAGCAATTGTGGTTATTAAAGGCACCAAAATCAAAACAACACTAGAAAAATACTTTAATAATGAAAATTTATAATTTAACTGATGAGACACAACTTGATAAAGTTGTTTCTTTTTGACTACCTATAATTCAACAAAAAAAATACTTATTGTTAAATGGTGACTTAGGGTCGGGTAAAACTACATTCGTAAAATATTTAGCAAAACATCTAGGTATAAAAGAAAAAATTAATTCACCTTCGTTTAATTATATGAAAATGTACAATGGCTTAATTCATATTGATTTATACAACTTTAAAGGTGATATTGAAGAATTAGAGGATTATTTTGAAAATAATATCGTTGCAATAGAATGATCAAATTTACATAATTTAAAATTTAAAGAATATGTTATGGTTAATGCAATATTGAACCATGGCGGATCTCACACATATCAAATTGAGGCTAAATAATGAATTTATATTTAGATACTGCAACAAGTGATTTTTTAATAATTTTATTTAACAATAATATAAAAATAATTGATCACCTTTATATTAAAGATGTCCCTAAAAAAGTTAATTTATTAGTTGAAAATTTTGAACTTATTTTAAAGAGAAACTCACTAAATACTTATGATATAAAGAGTTTTTATTTAAATTTAGGTCCTGGTTTTTTTACTGGAATTCGTATTTCCTTGATTTTTTTAAGAACAGTCGCATTAATTCATGGCCAAAAAATCTTTACTACATCTACCTTTAAAATTCTAAATTTTATTAATCCAAATTTAAATGAAATGTTTTTAGATGCGCAAGGTGACAAAGTATTTTATTTAAATAAAGCAAATTTTAGTAAAGAAAATTATATAGATAATATTGAAATTATACCAAAAGATAATCAACTCATTAATAAAGTTGATTATAATAAATTCATTAATGAGTTTTTTAATTCTATAACAATTTTTCAAGAAGAGTCGGATTTATTAAATATAAATCCGTATTACATAAAAAAACCACAAATAGGTAATAAAAAATAATGAGAATATTAGGTATTGAAACATCTCACGATGATACATCTTTAGCAATATTAGAAGACGGAAAAATATTAGATATGTGGACTATCTCACAAATTGATATATTTAAAGAATTTGGAGGAACTATTCCTGAATTAGCTTCTCGAGAACATATTAAAAATATTTCAATTATCCAAAAACTTATTCAAAATAAATATGATTTAAATACTGTAGACTATATTGCATATACCAAAGAACCCGGCTTAATTGGTTCTTTACAAGTTGGATATTTATTTGCAAGTGCATTATCAATAAGCTTAAACAAACCAATCATACCAATAAACCATTTAGATGGCCATTTTCTTTCAGCAACAATTGACCATAAAGTTACGTTTCCTGCTCTTTGTTTATTAGTTTCTGGTGGCCATACTCAAATATTATATGCCAATGATATTGATGATATTAATATCATTGGGGAAACCTTAGATGATGCTGTTGGGGAAGCTTTTGATAAAGTTGCGAATAAATTAAATTTAGGATTTCCTGGCGGGCCAATCATTGACAAAATACACCAATCTTATAATGGTGAATATATTAGTTTTTCAAAACCAAAAACACAAGATGAATTTGATTTTTCATTTAGTGGATTAAAAACACAAGTGCTTAATTTTATTAATCAATGTCAAATGCGAAACGAAATTATAAATAAAGAAAAAATAGCAGCAAGTTTTCAACAAACAGCAATTGAGTATTTAATACAAAAAACAGTTAAAGCACTACATAAGTACCCAATAAAAACTTTAATGTTAGGCGGGGGAGTTAGTGCTAACAAATATTTAAGGTCACAATTTAGTAAATTACATCCTAATACAATTATGCCAAATTTAAAATATGCAACAGATAATGGTGCAATGATAGCACAAACTGCTTATTTAAAAATACTTAAAAATAAAAAATAGACACATTTTCAATAAATAAATGTGTCTATTTTTTATGAAACTTATATGTATGGTAAAATAGTTTTATGAATTCAAAAAATGATATTTTAAAAAAAATTATAGAATTAACTAAAAATATTAACAAATGAAATAACGAATATTATAACTTATCAGATCCAAGAATTTCTGATGCTAAATATGATTTAGAGTTAATCAAATTACAAACTCTTGAAAAGCAATATCCCCAATATATCCAACATGACTCCCCAACACAAAAAGTGGGCGGAAACTCATTAAATAAATTTAATGAGTTTGTACATAATAAACCAATGTTATCTTTAAATAAAGCTCACTCAAAAGAAGATATTTTAAAATTTATAGAAAATACAACTAAAAACAAAAATCAAAGTATTACATATAGTTTAGAACCAAAAGTTGATGGTATTTCAATTGCTTTACATTATAAAGATGGTAACCTAGTTAAAGCAGTTACTCGAGGAACTGGTTTAGTAGGTAGTGATGTCACAAATAACGTTAAAGAAATTAGTGACATTCCTAAAAAAATTAATTTTACTGGTGATTTAGAAGTAAGGGGTGAGATTTACCTACCAAAAAGTGAATTTGAAAGATTGAACAGCCTAAGATTAAAAAATAATGAAAAATTATTTGCTAACCCCCGTAATGCTGCTTCTGGTTCAATTCAACAAATTAACAATAGTAACATCAAAGAAAGGAATCTTGCTTCAATTATTTATGATGTGGTTGATTGTGATAAATTAAATTTAAAGTTACAAACACAAGTAATAAAAAAGTTAAAAAATCTAGGTTTTAAAACTAATCCATATATTAAAGAAGCAGATAATTTTGACGAAGCTTGGGATTCTATATTAGAATTCAAAAACATAAAAGATAATTTAGAATTTGAATGCGATGGTTTTGTTTTAAAAGTTAATCAAATTGATCTTTGAGATAGTTATGGGCAAACCTCTAAATTCCCAAAACATGCAATAGCATACAAATTTGAAACAGAAGTGAAGCATTCAATTATAAAAAATATAATTCCAGCAGTTGGACGCACTGGCAAAATAAGCTATGTTGCGGATATAAAACCAATTAATTTATTAAAAACAATAGTAAAAAGAGCTACATTACATAATTTAGATTTTATTAAAAATATGAATATAAATATAGGTGATGAAGTAAGCATAATAAAATCAGGCGAAATAATACCTAAAATTATTGGTGTAAAAGCAAAAAATGTCAAAGATTACTATAAAGGTGTAAATAATTGTCCTTCTTGTAATTCACAATTAATTAATTTAAATAATTTGGTTGATCAGTTTTGTTTAAACTATTTGTGCAAAGAAAAGCAAAAAAAACAATTAATTCATTTTGTGGGCAAACATGCTTTAGATATTCAAACTCTCGGTGATAAAATAATTGATATTTTCTTTGAAAAAGGTATTTTAAATAGTTTTATTGATTTATTTAATTTATATACTTACAGAAGTGTAATTTTAACCTATGAAGGGTTTAAAGAAACTAAAATAGACAAAATAATAAATGCTATTAATGAAAGCAAACAAAAAACACCATTTTATAAAGTTTTATATGGTTTAGGAATTAAACATGTTGGTTTACGAGTGGCCCAACTTTTAAGTTCTAAAATAAATAATTTTCAAGAATTAATAGATATAAATTTAAATGAATTTAAATCAATTGACACAATTGGGCCATCAATTTTAGAAGAAATAGAAAAATATCGCACAGATCATAAAGAATTGCTACTAAGCCTTGATAAAATTTTTGCTTATAATAAAGCAGACGATAAACAAACAAACAAATTATCAAACTTATCTTTTGCTATAACAGGAAAATTATCAAACCCCAGAAGTTATTATGAAAAATTAATTATAGATAATGGAGGAAGATATTCCAATTCAATTTTTAAAGACCTTTCGTATCTTATAACAAATGATTTAGATGTAAATAGTTCTAAATTTAAAAAAACAAAAGAATTAAATATAAAAATAATTAATGAAAATGAGTTCTTAGATTTAATAAAATAAAAATATTTGCTTAAATTAGCAAATATTTTTGTTTAAACTGTTTATTTCGTGGAAAATTATCTTTTTATTTCTTTTAAACGAGCACTCTTACCTTTACGGTCTCTCATATAGTACAATCTTTTTCTGCGAACTTTGTTTGAACGAACAACTTCAATATGAGCTATTAAAGGTGAATTAGTAGGAAATGTTCTTTCAATACCAACACCATAAGAAATTTTTCTTACGGTAAAACTTTCTCTAGTTCCTGATTCTTTTTTAGAAATTACTAAACCTTCAAAAATTTGAATACGTTCTTTTTCTCCTTCGCGAATACGAACATGAACTTTAACGTTATCTCCTGTTTTAAATACAGGTAAATCAGTACGTAATTGTGACTTTTCTACTAGTTCTAAGAAATTATTTCTCATTATTAATCCTTTCGATAATATCTGGTCGATTCTTCTTTGTTTTTAATATTTGTGCTTCCTTTTTTCATAAATTAATTTCTTTGTGATTACCGCTGAATAATACTTCTGGAACTTTCATTCCTTTATAGTCTCTTGGCCTTGTGTATTGGGGATAATCTAATAATCCTTCGTTTTGAAATGAATCATTTATATGAGATTCTTCTTTAATAACACCTGGCAAAAGCCTTAAGATCGAATCAGCCATTACCATAGCAGGTAATTCACCACCAGTTAATACATAATCACCAATAGATAATTCTATATCAACTAAATCTGTAATTCTTTCGTCAAAACCCTCGTAACGTCCGCAAATAAACGTTATTTCTTCTTTTAAAGATAAGTCATTTGCAATTTGTTGATTAAAAACCTTTCCTTGTGGAGTTACTAAAACTTTGTAACCACCGCGGTTTTTTAAACTATCTAGCGCTAAATCAATTGGTTCTATTTGCAGTAAAAGGCCGTGTCCCCCGCCATAAATTTCATCATCCACTTTTCTATGTTTATTTTTAGAAAAGTTTCTAAAATCTATAGTTTCGATTTGGATTAAGTTTTTTTGTATAGCCTTATTTATAACACTTTCTTCGCTAAGTGGTTTTATGTAATTTGGGAATATTGTTAAGAAATTAATTTTCATAGCAAAATATTATTTTTGTTTTTTTAGTAAACTAGCAACTGTATCAGTTGGTTTTGCACCTAAAGAAAGTCATTTTGTAACTAATTCATTGTTTAGAACAAGTTCTTTTGTTTTTGGATTGTAATGCCCAAGTGCTTCGATAATTTTACCGTCTCTGGGAGCTCTTGCATCAGCTGCTACGATTTTGTAAACTGGTCTGAATTTACTTCCCATTCTTTTTAATCTAATTTTTACCATTAGTGATAATCCTCCTTGTCAAGTAAAACTGCTTTACAGTTTGTTTACATATTATACACATAAATGCTAAAATTTATTTAAAATTTTAATAAAAAAAAGCAAAAAAATATTTGCCTTTTTTACTCTATTTCGAGTATTTTTGTATTATTTATTCATATTATGTCACCAGCCCTTGCTTTTGTGTTTTTTGAAATAACTTTTTCTCCGTTTATTGTTACTTCATTATCTTCTAAAAAGAATTTAGCTTGGCCCCCTGTGTCTATTATTTTTGTATATTTTAGTAATTGCCCGATTTTTATAAATTCTTTTGTAATAGTGATTTTCATTAATACCTCCTAATAGGGGTGATTAATTGTATGTTTCCGCTGTTTTTATCACCGACTATATATACTCTTTTTTCGTCGTTTGTCACACATAAATATATATTTTCTTCGTTAAATGCTCCAAGAGCATCCTTTATATAATGTCAGTCAATATCTATATCAAATGATCTTCCATTATATTCAAAATTAGTTGTTGAGTGTTGTGAAATTCCCACTTCAGCAACTTCAAAGGTAGTTTTTATTTTTTCAGTGGAAACAGAAAATTCAAGTCTTTTTGTTTTTTCAGCATTATAAAATACAGTTTTGTTTATTATTTTTAATAATTCTTCTTTTTTGATTTTTATATTTTTGGTATTGGAAAATTTTATTAATTTTTCAATATCGTGGTATTTTAAATTCACAAGGTGTGTGAAAATTTTAGTATTATTATAAATGATTCCAATTTTATTTTTATTTATAAATAAAGTTATATTTGTAGGCATTTCTTTGTGGTATAACTTTTTGAAGTTTTTGGAATCAACATTTATGTTTAAATTTGATTCTTTGTTAATTTCTAATAAATGGGTCGACAACCTGAAACTATCTGAAGCAGTAATTCTTAGTTTTGTATTTTCCGATTGAATGTTTATAACTTTTGTGATAGGGTTTGATGTTATGTTGTTTCCTTTTTCTTGGTTTAAATTAGATGATATATAAACATTGTTTATTGTTGTTAATAAATCAGTTGAGTTTATTTTATAAGTAGATTCAACTAATGAAAAATCAAAGTCAGGGTATAGTTTTTCATTCAAGAATACCAAAGTATAGTGCGTATTATTTTCAAAAACCTCTAAATTATTTTCTGATTTAAAGAATGTAATATTTTTTTCGAATTTTTTTATTAAGTTTTTTAAAATACTTGCATTTATCAATAGTTTTCCGGTTGTTTCTACTTTTAAATTTTTTTCGTCTATTTTAATCATTTTTTGAGCAGCTATATTTGTGTTCCCAGCTGTAAAAATTAATTTGTCAAAATAAAGTTCAATTAAAATACCTCTAAATGGCAAAAATGTATCTAACGGTTCTACGTACCCTGATAAAAAATCTATTGTATCTTCTATTAATTTTTTTGAAATTGTGAATTTCATTTTAACCTCCAATATTAATATTATTATATTTTGTGCTTTTTGGGGTAAATACAAAAAAATATCAAAAATACATATTTATTTTGTAAAAAAAACACTTTTTTGCAAAATTAAAATTGTGAATAACTTTTATTTAGTTGTGTATATCTCGCTTTTTATTTGGTTTAACACAAGTTTAATGGAAGAATATATTTCTTCATTTTTCTTTTTTTTCAAAGCATTCAAAATTGTAGTATGATCTTTATTTAAGTAGCGTCCAATTTCAGTTGAAGACATATTCAATATATCATCCATTAAAATAATAGCAATATGCCTGGCAATAACGATCTCTTTCTTTCTAGTTTTCCCCATAATTTCTTTAACACTGATCTTATAGTATGCTGAAACTTTCTTGATAATCACATCGGGTGTTAGTTCCGCTATTTCCTTAAACCTTTCTTTAAAGATTTTTTTAATAACGCTAAATACATAATCAGTTTTTATAAGATCATCATTGTAATATTTTATCTTTGTTATAGCGCCCAACAAAGATCTTATTGAACCCCCGAATTCTTTAACAACAAATAATTTAGACTCTTTGTCAATTATTTTTGGATCAATGTTGTTTTTTTCTAATAAAAAATTTAATATATTATCAATTTCATTTTCGGCGGGCTTGCTGATTTTACTTATAAAACCTGATTCAAGTCTAGTATACAAGCGATCTTCAAACTGAAGCTTCAATTCTTTTAATTCTTTTTCTGATGAAATAATTGTAGGAACATCTTTTTGCATACGGGCTTCGATTATTTGGTAAATAAAATTCTTGGTTTGTTTTTTTTGACCTTCGCCAAAGATATGAAAATCATCAAAAAGAACAATGTCAGCATTAGTTATATAGTTAATTAATTTAGTTATATTATTCGTTTTATTATCCTGGATAGCCGTAAGTATTTTTTTATTAAAAATTAAAGGAGTTATATATATTGATTTTTTACCACTTTCTTCTATTTTTTTGCCGATAGCTTGTAATAAATGGGTTTTTCCACCACCTGAAGGTCCAGATAAAAAAAAGATATTAAAATCTACACTAAGTTTTGATATGCTTGTTCCAATATCAACAGCTTCTTTATTAAATCCGCCCTTTAAATAATTCTCGAACGTTGATTTATCTGAATAATCATTTTGAAAATAGTTTTTAGTTTGCTTTGGTTGCTCAATTATTTGGTCTAATGATTGTTCAGTTTTTTTATGGTCTTTTTCTATAACAATTTTATATTTTATAAATTTGCCAAATACTTGCTCTACTGACTTATCAAGACTTTCTTTATAAAGATTCAAATAAATTTGCTCTGAATTTTTATTGTAATTTTTAAAACTTAGTAAAACTTCTTGCGATTGTATATCTAAAATTTCTACATCATTAAAAAAAGTTTTATAAATCATATTGTCTTTTACTTCGTTTGACAAAAATTCTCTTAATTGTTTCGTCCTAATATTTTTATCAACATCTCAGTTTGTTTCATTAACTCCTATCAT